>SIAN01000032.1 GCA_009691715.1 Planctomycetota bacterium | reverse complement strand
GTCGCTGCATTGATGGACTATTCGGAGCGGGGCGTCGTGCACTTCGAGTGCGGCGAGCTCCATCGCGGACGCGCCGACTACCTGCAGCGCAGCGCACGCCAGTTGTTGCAGGCGCTCCACCGTGGGCCGCGCACGACCCACTCCGCTGCGAGCACGGCGCCGGCGGGCGATGACTCGGAGACGCGGCTGCGGCGCGCGCTCTTCGCCGCCTATCCCGATCGGTTGGCGCGGCGGCGCGAACCCGGCTCACCGCGCGCGGTGATGGTCGGCGGACGCGGTCTCACGCTCGGCGAGGAGAGCGCGGTGCGGCGCGCGGAGCTCTTCATCGCGGTCGATCTGGCTGGCGGCGGCGAGGAGGCGCGCGTGCGGCTCGCCAGCGCGGTCGAGCGCGAGTGGCTCGACGAAAGCGGGCTCGTGACGGACGACGAGGTGCGATTCGATCGCGAGCGCGAGGCGCTCGTCGCGCGGCGGGTGACGCGGTTCGGTGACCTCGTGATCGAGGAGAAGCCGCTCGCGGTCGAGCCGAACGAAGCGGCGGCGGAGGTGCTGGTGAGCGCGGCGGGGGGCGACGTCGCGCGCGCTCTCGGATTGGCGCGCGAGGAGGCGGCGGCGTTCCTCATGCGGGTGCGCCGGCTCAACGAGTGGATGCCGGATCTCGGGCTGCCGCAGCTCGATGACGCGTGGTGGCGCGACTGGCTGCCGGAACTCTGCCTCGGCGCGAAGAGCTTCGCCGACCTGCAGCGACTGCCGCTCATCGAGCGGCTGCGGGCGCGACTCGGGGTTCCGCTCGCGCGCGCCCTCGACCAGCACGCGCCTGAACGGCTGGTCGTGCCGAGCGGCAGCGCGATCCGACTCGACTATCCAGCGGAGGGTCCGCCGATCCTCGCCGCGCGGATGCAGGAACTGTTCGGTTGGGCCGCGACACCGCGCATCGCCGCCGGTCGCGTCGCCGTCGTGCTCCACCTGCTGGCGCCCAACCACCGACCCGAGCAGGTCACGCAGGACCTCGCGAGCTTCTGGAACGGCGCCTATCCCAAGATCCGCGGCGAACTGCGCGCGCGTTACCCTCGCCATTCGTGGCCTGACGACCCGTGGACGGCGCAAGCGGTGCGCGGACCGAGGAGACGGCGATGATCGGGACGAAGGCTGGCACGCCGACCTCGCACAGATCGCGACCGAGCTGGCATGGTCGCTCGGCGTGCGCGTGACTGCGGTCGGCAAACTGCTGATCGACGAGGTGTGGACGCGACTCTGCGAGGTCATCTCGCACGACAACGACGCGGCGGCGATGGCGAATGCGCCGCAGGTGCTCGAGACCACGGGGATCCCGCATGCGCTCGGCTTCGGCGACAGCCGCGATCGGGCCACCTTCACGGTCGTGACCGATGCGGGCGAACAGAAGGCACTCGAACTCGGCCCAGATGGCGGCATGTCGCTCGGCTCCCTCGGCGACGAACCGAAGGCGCTGCCGCTCTGGCGGCAACGGCGCGGCGAGAACTACTGGTTCGCCCACGTGCCGGAGCAACAGATGGTCTACCTGCAGTACAACCGGTGCGCGGACGATCCGCAGAAGCCGTTCGCGCAATGGGTCGCCGAGATGGAGGATGCAATCGAGGGGATCGCCATCGAGGGACAGGAGATCGCAACCTTCCTGATCGACCTGCGAAACAACGGCGGCAAGCCGCGCAGCTACGGCGAGATCAAGTTCCTCGAACTCGCGAACAGCAAGTTGCAGGCGAGCTACTCGACCAAGTTCTTCGAACTCGCGCCCGACGACGCGCTGTCGGTGCTGCCGGACATCGAAACACCCGGTTCCTTCGCTCAATGGAAGGAGGGACGCGATCCGGCGCTCGAGGCGATTGCGAAGCACCGCGCCGCGTGCGAGCCGGCGAGCGGCGGCCGATAGTTCGGCCACGCACGCCGATGGACTCACCTCTTTCGCCGCTAGCGCCTCTCCCGCCGCTCCAGGAGCTGACGCACGCCGAGCTCGCGACGACGTTGCGTGCGGCGGGCGACGAAGGTGCGCGCTCGACTCTCGCGGAAGCGGTGATGCGCGAGGTGTACGTCAGGGCGACCGGATCGATCGAGGCGATGGCGTCGATCGGCGCGGCGCGACGGGCGCTGCTCGCGCGAGCGGTGGCGTTCCCGCGGCTCGCGTGCGAGGCCGTTGAACCCGCCGCGGATGGCAGCACTCGATTCGCGTTCCGGCTGCGCGACGGCGCGCGGATCGAGTCGGTCCTGCTGCCGCACCACGCCGGCAGCGACCGCCACACCGTTTGCGTCTCGAGCCAAGCGGGCTGTGCGCAGGTGTGCCGTTTCTGTGCGACCGGGCGGCTCGGGTTGACGCGCGATTTGGAGGCGTGGGAGATCGTCGACCAGGTGGTGCAGGTCGCGGCGCACGCGCGCGTCCGCGCCAGCGACATCGTGTTCATGGGCATGGGCGAACCGCTCGCGAACGAGGTGGCCGTCTATCGGGCGGCGCGAGTGATGACGCAGTCGCACGGGCTGCAGATCGGAGCGCGGCGGATCACGATCTCGACGGCCGGCGTCGTCCCCGCGATCCACCGTTTCATCGACGACGCGCAGCCGTTCCGCCTGGTCTTCAGCCTCGGCTGCGCCGATCCGGCGAAGCGCCGTCGCCTGATGCCGATCCAGGAGCGACATGGCTTCGAGGAGTTCATCGCCGCCATCGCGCGCTACGAAGCGCACCGCGGCCACCAGCACGTCACGCTCGAGTACGTCGCGATCCGCAACTTCACCATGGGCGACGACGACATTGCCGCACTCGCCGCTTTGGCGCGCCGTGGCTTCCGTTTCCTGCTGAACGTGATCCCGTTCAACCCGGTCGGCGACGAGTTCGAGGCGCCGACGATGGCCGAGGTTCGCGCGTGGACGAGCCGTTTGCGGCCGTTCGGCTTGCCCGTAAAGCTGCGCTTCAGCGGTGGCCGTGATCGGTGCGCCGGCTGCGGCCAGCTCGGCACCGGCTTGATCGGTGCGCGGCGCCGGCATCCGGATCGGGACGTCAGCCGGCCGTGACCTCGGCGACGAGGGTCGGTTCGGTCTGCAGCTGGTTCGAGACGATGCAGTACTTCTTGGCCTTGGCGAGGAGCTCGCGCGTCGCTTCGACCTGGGATGCGGGGACGGTCGCCATTGCGGTGATCTGGATCGAGGTGAAGACGATTCCGGTGGGGCCCTTTTCGAGCACCGCCTCGGCGCGCGTCGCGAAGCTGGTCGGCTTGATGCCGGGCTTGGCGCAGAGCGCGGTGAAGGTGCCGCGGAAGCAGATCTGCAGCGCGGAGAGCAGCAGGTGCTCCGGGCTCCACCATGCGTCGCTGCCGTCGAACTCGGGCGGATTCCCGCCGAGCAGCGGGGGGCGCGGGCCGGCCTTGAGCCAGCTCGATGCAGCGTCCTTGACCTCGAGTTCGCAGACGTAGCGGTGCGGGAAGGGGTGCGGCATCGGGAGGATCCTCGAAGTCTGTTCGTGCGGGTATCGCGGAGGTGTCGCGCGAGGCGGGCGGCGGAGGATAGCGGCGCGGCCCGGCGGCTGGCGTCAGCGCGCGCGCCGCTTCGCCTCGCGTTCCGCGAGCCAGCGGCGGATCGCGGCTTCGTGGCCGACATCCTTCGGCTCGTAGTAGCGCCGGCCGACGAGCGACTCGGGCAAGTGGTCGTGGGTGACGATCGCGTCGTGCTGGTTGTGCGCGTACTGGTAGCCCTTGCCGTAGCCGAGACCCTTCATCAGGCTGGTGGCGGCATTGCGCAGATGGAGCGGCACCGGGTCGTTGCGGGTCGCCTCGACGTCGTGCGCGGCCTTCGCGTAACCGGCGCCGGCGGCGTTGCTTTTTTGCGTCGTGGCGAGATAGGTCGTCGCCTGCGCCAGCGCGTAGTGAGCCTCCGGCATGCCGACGAAGTGGGTCGCCTGCATCGCGGCGACGGCGACCATGAGCCCGCGCGGATCGGCGTTGCCGACGTCTTCGCTGGCGAAGATCACGAGGCGGCGCGCGACAAAGAGCGGGTCCTCGCCGTTCTCGAGCATGCGCGCCAGCCAGTAGAGCGCGGCGTCGGGATCGCTGCCGCGCAGCGACTTGATCAGCGCCGAGGCGACGTCGTAGTGTTGGTCGCCGCTCGCGTCGTAGTTGGAATTCCGCCGCTGCGTCACGTCATGAACGGTCGCGAGAGTCACTCGCTTGCGACCGTCGTCCGCCGGCGTCGCGCGCACCGCGAGTTCGAGCAGGTCGAGCGACTGGCGCGCGTCGCCGTTCGCGAGGTTGGCGAGGCGTTCGAGCGTCCCCTCCTCGAGGTCGACCGCGACTTCGCCGAGTCCACGCTCCTTGTCGGCGAGCGCACGTCGCAGCAGTTCCAGCACCTCCGCGTCGGCCAACCCCTTCAGCACGAACACGCGCGCGCGTGAGAGCAGCGCGGCGTTCACCTCGAAGCTCGGGTTCTCCGTCGTCGCGCCGATCAGCACGATCGTGCCGTCCTCGACGTGGGGCAGGAACGCGTCCTGCTGCGCGCGATTGAAGCGGTGGATCTCGTCGACGAAGACCAGCGCCGGCTTGCCGTCCTCGCGGCGCCGCGCGCGCGCCTGCTCGATCGCCTCGCGCACCTCCTTGATGCCGCTGGTCACGGCGCTGAAGGGCAGGAACGGCAGCTCCGCCTCCTTCGCGACGAGGCGCGCCAGCGTCGTCTTTCCCGTTCCGGGCGGCCCCCAGAAGATCATCGACGGCGGCAGTTGCTTCGCCTCGAGGATGCGGCGCAGCGGTCGGCCGGGCCCGATGACGTCTTCCTGACCGACGACTTCCGCGAGGGAGCGCGGGCGCATCCGGTCAGAAAGCGGCGCGCTTCGGGCGAGTTCAGCCTGCGACTTGGCGAAGAGATCCATCGGCGGGCGATCGTAGCCGTGGTCGGAAGCCGTGCGCCCTGTTCGACAGCGGCTGGAGTCGTGTTCACTCACGTGGCGATATCCTCGCCGCAGACTTTTTTGTCGCGCGGCCGCCGCGAAGAACGGCTCGGTCGTGCCTTGCGGAGGCGATTGCGATGAAGCAGGCGTTGCTGGCGATGATCGCCGGCGTCGTGTTGGCGGGCGGTGCGCTCGCACAGGACGGCGGCAAGATCCCGTGGAACCACGATCCCGCAGCGGCGATGAAGGCCGCCAAGACCAGCGGGAAACCGATGATGATGTTCTTCACGTCGCTTGGCTGAGGACCGTGCAAGACTCTGAGCGCAGGTGCGTTCAGCGACGCGACGGTGGTTGAAGCCAGCAAGTCCATCATCAACGTCTTCGTCGATTGCGACTGGGGCAAGAAGAACGCCGACCTGTCGGCCAAGTTCGGCGTGCGCGGCTACCCGACGGTGATCTTCGTCGACTCGAAGGGCAACCAGATCGAGGAGCTCGGCGACCGCAGCCCCGAGGGCGCGAAGAAGCAGATCGAGGCGATCGCGAAGAAGTACGGCAAGGCGTTTCCAGCGACCTTCGCCGAAGTGGCCGAGGCGGCCAAGAAAGAGGAGAAGCTCGTCCTCTTCATCTTCGCGACCAAGGGCAAGGACAGCATGGCGCTCGAAGAGGCTCTCTCCGACGACGCCTTGGCCGAGGCGCTGGGGAAGTTCGTCATCGCGCGGACGGTGATCAAGCGCGATGACGCCGAAGCGAAGCGCTTCGCGGTCGCCTCTTACGAGCAGCCGGTGCTGCTGGTCCTCGATCCGGCGGCGGAGAAGCCCGAGGTGGCGCCGCTCCGGAAGATCGTCGGCAAGAAGACGGTGAAGGAACTGCTGAAGGAGTTCCAGTCGATCAAGCGGCCGGCGAAGCCCGAAGGCGGCGGCAACTGAGCTGATCGGACGAAAAAGAGCGGGGCGACGTGTTGGCACGCCGCCCCGCTCCGGGGTGCGCACTCCAGCGCTCGGGGTTGCTGGAGGGCCTTTCTTGTTTCTCAGATCTTCGGTTGCACCACCGTGGTCAGCCGGTGCTTGCTGAAGCGGATCTCGAGCGACTGTTCGCGCCGAAACTCAGCGGGCAGACGGTGTTGAGCGTCGTCCACCCGTCCTTGCCGAGCCGCAGTCGCTTGCCGCGGGTCATCTCGGCGAACTTCGAGTCGTAACTCGCTCTGCCACGCCGACTTGCCGTACTCGATCGCGTACTCACCGGCGATCGGGTTGCCGTTCGCAGGCCCGCTCGAGTTGAAGTGGACGACCCGCGCCATTGCGCGCGGTTCGAGGTGGATGAAGTGAACTGCTCCCTGGCCGTGATCGCCGCCAGCAGCGGCGAGCGCGGTCAGGAGCAGCGATCCCAGGTTCAGGAGGCGGACGGTCATCGGTCTTTCGCGATGGACGACTCACTCGATTCAGGTACATGACGCCTCATCGAAGCGCGTGCCAGATCGAGAACGTCGCTCGAAGACCGTGCTTCTGTGCCCTCGCGCACGGCGCGGATCGTGAACGCGACGGGGCGCTGCAGCGGAAGGGAGTGTCTGCGACGGCGATGCAACTGATGAGCGGCGGTTCACTCCCGAAGCGGATCGTCGAGCAGCGGCGTTGCGTCGCCGCTGCTCGACCAATCCCGATCAGAAGCGGTTCCAGAGGTACTGGTTGGTCACCTCGTGATGGAACTGCACCTCGCCGGCCTTGACGGTCGTGCCGAGCAGCTTCGCGCAGCGTTCGGCGGCGGACATCTTCACTTCGGCGAACTTGCCGTGGACCGACTCGCCGAACAGTTCGAGCGTCCACTTGCTCTGCTTGAACAGCCGGATCGAGTCGAGGATGTTGTCGGGCAGGAAGCGCGTCCGTGAGCGCTTCGCGTCGTCCTTCGCGTCGGACGCGGGTCCCTCGAATCCGGTGCGGAAGAGTGCGTAGAGCGCCTGGTAGATGTTGGTGTCGGGACCGACGCTGCGCACTTCGATGCGGGCGCTGCGCTCGTTGCCGAGAGGGATGCGGATCATCGAGCCGCGATCGATCGGCGAGACCTTGATCTGGTTCGGCGCCTCGAAATGCGGGTCGAGTCGGCGGTAGGCGTTCACGCTCGGGTTCAGGATCAGGCAGAGGTCGCTCGCCGCGTTCAGGATGCGGTCGATGAAGTCCCACGCGAGCTTGCTGACACCGTCCTGGCCGCCCTTCTCGTGGAAGACGTTCTTCCCCTTGCGGCCGACCGAGATGTTGGTGTGCGCGCCGCTGCCGTTGATGCCCGTGACCGGCTTCGGCAGGAAGCTGGCAGTCATGTCCATGCGCTGGGCGATCTGGCGGCAGAGCAGCTTGTAGAGCTGGAACTGGTCGGCTGCGATCAACGCCTCGGCGTAGGAGAAGTTCATCTCGAACTGCGAGGGCGCGACTTCCGGATGGTCCTTCTCGTTCTCGAAGCCCATCGCGCGCTGCGCCTCGGCCGCCGCGTCGATGAAGGTGCGCAGCGGATCGGTCGGCAGCGAGTGGTAGTAGCCGCCGGTCGAGACGTAGTCGAACTTGCCGGTCTCGTGGAAGTGGCGCTCGGCGTCGCGGCCCTTGAAGAGGAAGCCTTCGATCTCATTGGCGGCGTAGCAGGTCGAGCCGTCCTTCTCGTACATCTTGGTGAGGAACTGCTTCAGCACGCCGCGCATGTCACCTGCGTACGGCTTGCCTTCGCGGTCGAGCACCTCGCCGAAGACCAGCACCTTGCCCGCTCCGAACACGTCGGATGGCAGCCAGTAGGTCGCGGGCCAGTCGATGCCGAGCCGCAAGTCGGACTCCGACTGCTGCGAGAAGCCGCGGATCGAGCTGCCGTCGAAGGTGAGGTTGTCGAAGCTCTTCAGCAGGAACTTCTTGTCGTAGTCGAGCATGTGCAGGCGACCTTCGAGGTCGCTGAAGCAGACGGTCACGGCCTTGATCCGCTTCTCCGAGTTCAGGTACTTGACCCGCTCGGCCTTCACCTTTGCCGGGTCGACCCGATCGATCCGCTGCTGCTTCGCCGCGAGGTTCAGCTCCTCGAGTTGGTCGTACGGGATTTCGAGAAAGTCGCGGAGGCCAGTCGCGGAGGCGGCGGCCTTGTCCTTCTTGTTGGCATCCATCAGCGAGGCTCCTTGGTGGGGCGGGGGCGGCGAGAACCACTTTTCCGGGTGACCGCGATGCGTCGGCAGAGCGACGGCGGTCGCGGAGTCATAGCACAGCTGTCAATGACTTAAGGCTTGGTAGTGAGCTTTTGAACACTAATTCGCAGTCTTATAGTTTAACCAACAACTTGTGGACATCGATGAACCATACGATCTGATTCCGAACTTAGGCGATGGCGGGACGAGTTTCGGCGATCCGTCGAGACGACGAGCAACCGCCGTCACCGCCGCTCGTAGCTCGGCCGGCCTTCGATCCTCCATCCGTCGGAGCCCGCGATGACTCTCGTCCCGCTCGAGCTGTGAATCTCGGTGGCGGGATGCGGACTGCAGGTCGCGCAAAGCGCGAAGTCGCGCGACGAGGTGCCTGCAACTCCAGCCGTCGCAACCACCGAGTCGGCCGCCACCGGCACGCTGATCGTGCTCAACAAGTCCGAAGGGTCAGCGTCGCTGATCGACCCGGCGCCGAACCAGCGCCCGCACGGGCTCGCGTGGCTCGGCGAGGCGTCGCTCGGCAACGTCGCGACCGGTGCCCGTTGCGAGGGGATCGACGTCACGCCCGACGGCCGCTTCGTCTGGACCGCCAATCGAGATCCGACACCGTCTCGATCGTGAACGCGAGGATCGGTGTGGTCGCGCATGCCGCAGCGCTCCCGCGGGCGCAGCACGCCGCTCGCGCGGTAGTAGCCGCCATCGTGGAGCCACTCGTGCTTCTTCGCGCCGGGTAGCGCGAGGAAGTGGCCCCATTTCACCGTCGCCGCGATCGACTCGAACGACGCGCGGTCGACGTGGTTGGGCAGCGTGACGTCCGCCTCGTCGAGGTCGATGTCGTTGCTTGGCAGCGAAATGGTGCGGTGGGAGCCGGCGTCGACGTCCTCGTCGGCGGGATCGGCGAAGCTGTGGCCGAGTTCGTGGATGGCGATCAGGAACGACGTGGTGTCTTGCGCGGAGAAGACCGGGGCGGGGAGCGGTCGCTCGCGTCCCTCGCGACCCGAGAGCACCGAGCCGGCGCCGCCGTACCGTTCCGTGTTCACCATCACGAAGGCGATGTCGACCGCGCCGGCGCCCTTCACCAGTTCGAGCAGTCGCCGTCGTCGTGGACCGTCAGCAGCCGGCCGTCCTTGGTGTCGAATCGGCAGTCGAGGACGGTGTCGACCAAGTCCTCGTTCCCGGCCGCATCGCAGCCGCGATCGCGCGAGGGCACCACCAGTCCGCGGATGTTGAACCGCTTCTTGAACCGCACGAATGGCTCTTCCTCGAGCAGTCGCTTGGCGTAGCGGTTGAGGTCGACGGCGAACTTCTTGTGGACCTCACGCTGCAGGTAGCCGTCGCCGACGACGAGCGCAAAGACCGTGGAACTCGAACGGCAGGCGCGCATGCGGCTGGGCCACGCTCCGCGCCTTTCCGTCGAAGTCAGCCAGCGCTATGACCGTCGCCCCCATGGACCCGAAGCACGCCACGACTCCCGCCCGACCGACCACGAAGCCCGTGAAGCCCACGAAGCCCGTGAAGCCCGTGAAGCCCGCGAAGCCGCGTGCCCGCTCCGTCGATCCTGCGCCGTTGACCGGCCGCGAGACGCCGCGCGAGCTGCTCGAGAACTGCTTCCCCGCCTTCGCCGGCCGCGGGCTGCGCGAGGCGCATCGCCTTATGCGTCTTTCGATCGAGCAGGACCACGCGGTCTTCGCCACCGTGTCGGGCGCGATGACGCCGGCCGGCATGCACCAGACGGCGCTGATCCCGATGATCGAGGCGGGTTGGATCAGCTGCCTCACGACGACCGGCGCGAACCTCTACCACGACCTCCATCGCACGCTCGGCCATCTCATTCATGAGGTGAACCCGGCTGGCGACGACGGCGCCTATCGCAAGGCGCGAGTGATCCGCATCTACGACCTCGGCTTCGACGAGGACGTGCTGCTCGACACCGACCGCTTCTTTTGCGAGCTGCTGAAGACCAAGCCGTTCCAGCGCCCAATGACGACGCCGGAGCTGCACTTCGAGCTTGGTCGCGCCGTCGCCCAGATCGAGGACGAGAGGAAGATCGCGCGCCCGTCGCTGCTGGCGAGCTGCTACCGCCACGGCGTGCCGATCTTCGTCGGCGCGCCGCAGGACGGCTCGATCTACCTGAACGTCGTGAAGCTGGAGCGCGAGGGCAGCAAGGGCTTCAAGTTCCGCCTCGACGTCGCGCGCGATGTCTATTCGATGGCCGCGCTGCAGCATTGGTCGCGCGCCAAGGGCGGGCGCGGCGCGGCTGGTCAGGCGAGCGTCTGGATCTTCGGCGGTGGCGTCCCGAAGAACTACACGCTGCAGGGCGAGCCGCTCCTGTCGCAGATCCTCGGCGTCGACGCCCGCGGCTTCGACATCGACGTGCAGATCTGCGTCGACGTCGCCGACAACGGCGCGCTCTCCTCCTGCAGCGCCGGCGAAGGCCACACCTGGGGCAAGACCTCGATCGAGTGCGTCGAGAGCAAGAGCGTCTACCTCCGCACCGACGTGACCGTCGCGCTGCCGATCGTGACGCAAGCACTGCTGTCGGACACGACGCTGCGACGGAAGCCGATGCGGCTGTACGACCGGCTGCCGCAGGCGTGCGCGATGCTCGATCGGGCGTGGAAGCAGTGACGAGCAGCCCTCGATGAGGTGCATCCATGCTCCATGCAATGTTGAGAGCGTCCGTCACGATCGCTGCCGCCGCGATCGCGCAGGAAGCGCCGAAGCCAGTCCGCGTCGAGGAGCCGCCGCTTCGCGGCACGGTGCGCTTCGCCGGTAAGGCAGTGGCGCTCGATGCGGAGGGGGCGGCGCACGCGGCGCAGGACGGGACGCTGTGGCTGTGGCAGGAGGGCGCGAGCGCGTTCGATGTCGCGGTGCGCGCGGGCCGGTTCGAGGGATGGCTCTTGTCGGAGGCAGCAGTTCGCGTCGTCGCGGTCGAGCTGGACGGTCGCTCGCTCGACGTCGGCGAGTTCGGCGATCTCCAGTTCGAGCCGCCCTTCGCGGACGATGTCACGATCACGGGTCCGTGGATCAAGCCGATCGAGCTGCACGTCGTCGATGCAAAGAGCGGCGCGGCGCTGACCGACCTCGAGTGGATCGTCAGACGGCGCGACAGCGGTCTTTGCTCGCATCCTGGCAGGATCTCGGCGGCGGAGACGGTGGTGGCCGCAGGTCCGCCGCCACTGCGGCTTGCCCACTTCGGCTCCTGGTACGTCTGCGCGCCGGGCCACGCGTGGGGTCTCTTCGACTTCCGCCGCGTGGCCGACGCTCCCGCCGTCCTCGAGCTGGCGGAGGCATGCGCGCTGACGATCGTCGCGAAGGGCGTGGACCCGACGCTGCCGGTTCGCGTGCGACTCGACGTGCCGTCCTCGGGAGATGAGCTGCTGCTCGTCGATCTGCCGCCGGACGGTCGGCTCGAAGTCGACTCGCTGCCACCGGAAGTTGTTCGGGTGACGGCGCTGCTCGACTTCGACGGCAAGCCGTAGGTCGGTTACTACGTCACGCTCGGCGAAGCGCGCGCGACGCTGACGTCCGCGGCGAGGGCTCGTTCCGCTACAGCCACCAGGCGGGCCGGACTGACAACGAGCAGATCGCGGACGGCGATTCCGACGACACCTCCTTCGCCGTCACGTCGGCGCCGCTCTTCGACGCGTCCGCCGGCTTCGACCACCGCTACGACTGCGCGATCCATGCCGGAGTCTTCTCGCTGCGCGTCCCATACGGCTGCAGGATCTGGCTCTGGGAACTCGTATCTCGACGGCGACCTCGCGTCGATGGCGCGTGATGCCCGCGACGTCGACACAACGCCTGAACCGCTGGAATTAGCGCTTTCGGGCGAAGCGACGGAGGACGGCAATCGGCTGCCGATATGGTTTCACGTCGTCGATGCGGCAACCCAGACCGAGCTGTCGCGGGTTCGGATCGTCGTCGCGCCCGAGTTCGCGAGGAGGATCGAACGCCATCCTGGCGTCGTGCCGAGCCATCGCTTGCTCGTCACGGGCGCGAGCTCGCCGCTCCGTCCGCCGCGGAGGGCGAGCAGGTCGTCGAACTCGACCTCGGCGCTGACCTCGAGATTGAGCTCGTCGGCGCCGAGCCGCTGGCTGGTTCCATCGTGCAACTCTGGACCGAGCCCGATCGAGCCGTCCGCATCGCGCAGGAGCGCGAGTTCGTCGCTGCTTCCACCGATGCGGAGCTCCGCCGCTACGCAGAAGCGAACCTCGCCGAGCTCGAAGCGGGCGCGCCGCTCCACCCGCTCGTATGGGGCGCGCGCCTGGTCACGATCGCGTTCGACGGCTCACGGCACCTGCGCCTCACCGGAGTGCCGTGCGGTGTGATTGGCGTGAGCTGCGACCTCCCCGAAGTGGGCCTCTTCGAGCGCCGGTTCGCCGGCGTGGTGGTCGACACTTCGGCGGATGGAGACCATCGGGTCGTGATCGAGCTCGCTCCGCAGACGATGCCGGAATCGGTCGCGCTCTCTGGCACGCTCTTCGTGCCACCGGTCTGGGGGGCCTTCCGCGAAAGGCTCCGGATCCAGCCGTGCGAGGTTCCATTCCTCGTCGACCACGAGTGGATCCAGGTCGCCGGATCCGCGCTGAAGCCGGTGAAGGCGACCCCGGGCCTGTACCGCTTCGACGCCGGGCGATTGCTACCAGGGCGCTACGAGCTGCACATGTTGGCGTTCTGCCATGCCCAGTTCCTCGAACTCGATGCGACCGGCGCGACCGACATCGCGATCGTGATTCCGTCGCCGGTCGAGTGCACCGTGCGACTCGTCGACGACACGAGCGGCGAGATCGTCGCATCGGGTGCGCTGAGTTGGGGACGCGACGCGATCGTGCCGGACGACGAGTCCGAGTGGCGCGACTGGTGGCCCATGACGCAAAACGTGGTGGGCGATGAATCGGCGAGCGAGTTCACATTCCTCGCAGTGCAGGGTGCGGTTCTGCTCTCTGCGTCGGCCGACGGCTACGACGATTGCGAGCAAGAGGTGACGATCGCCGCTGGCCACAATGGCTTCACGTTGAGGATGAAGCGCGAATCGGGAGTGCGCGTGCGTCTCGTCTTCGTCGGGGAGCCGACGGAACTCAGTTTCGGACGCCCCGTCGTCGAGCGTCTCGATGGCACCCGAGTCATTTGCGACGCACGCCTTCAACGGTGCGAATGGCGCCTGACCGGGATCGAACCGGGTCGTTACCGAGTCCGACTCCGAGACGTACCCGGTTTCAAGCCGGTCGCGCCGATCGATGTCGAGGTACGGCAAGCCGAACTCACCGACGTCGCCGTCGAACATCTCCCCGATCGCGTCCCGTAACTTTACGGGAACTAGGGAGGTAGACAGCGCGCCGCGAGCACCGTCTGACGTCGCGCGCTGTAGGCTCCGGGAGCTTGCGATGAGGTGTTCGGGAAGCGGTTTCGCGCTGCTGGTGATCGGCGCGGTCGGTTGCGCCGTGGGGCTTCCGGTCGCGGGTCCGCCGGACGCTCCCGCCCGCCTCGCCTACCGGGTCGAGTGCATCGCCGACGGCGTCGACGATCGTCTCGTGGTCGACCTGCGCGTCACCGGCCTCGATCCGGCGCAGCGCGACCTCGCGTTCGAGCTGCCGCTGTGGGGCGAGTGGCTCGAGCTCGACGAGTACTACGTGCGCCGCGTCAGCGGGACGCCGCCGGTCGTACATGACCTTGCGAACCGCTTCTTCTGGCGGCCGCAGCTGCCGACGGCATGGGATCAGACGCTCGCGGTCCACTACGAGTTGCCGATCGTCGCGGTCCGCAGCGTCGCGCACGATTCGCACGGCCTCTTGCCGTGGCGCTGCGGCGACTACGTCAATGGTTACAGCGCGAATACGCTGATGCGGCTGCTGGTCGGCGACGCGCGGCAGGACGCGGCGCGCGCGCTCGAACTCGTCGCGCCCGACGGCTGGAGCGTGGCGAGCGGCTCTTCTGCCCCCGATCGCACCGTGGCGGTGCGCGACCTGCTCTTGAAGCTGCGCGCCGTGTATCGCGCCAACACCGGCTCGCCACCGCCGTCCGCCGAGAACGTCTTCCTGCTCGAACCGGGCATGGGAGGCACCCACACCGAGGGCGCGATCTCGATGGGCTGGCCCGAGCTCGGCGCCGACGGCCGCTTCGAGACCGGCACCGCCCACTTCATCGCGCACGAGAGCTTCCACGCCTGGCTGCCCGGCGTGCTGCGCCCGGCGGATGGCGTGAACGGCGCCGGCCTCGAGTGGTTCTTCGAGGGCTTCACCGACTACTTCTCGCTGTGGCATCTGGCGAGCGTCGGCGCGATCACCGCGCAGCAGTTCGCTGATCAGCTGCGACCGATCGAAATGATCGGACTGGGCAGCCCGGCGTGGGGGGAAGGTCGCTTTCGCCGATCGCGCGATCGGCTGGCGCGAGCCCGACCACGAGGCGGTCGCCTATCGCGGTGGCGCGCTGCTCGCGTTCCACCTCGATGTCGAGCTGCGCCTCGCCGGTCGGCCCGGCCTGCTGCAGCTCTTCCACAACTTCGCCGCGGAGCACGCCTTGCGCTACGAACTCGCGACGCTTGAAGGCTGGTGCCGCGCGAACGGCCTCGCCGATGCCTGGCAACGCCACGTCGCTTCGCCAGAGCGTCCCGACGCAGCAGATGACCTCGTGCGGATCGGCGCGAAGGAGCGGCGCGAGGGCGAGTCGCGCATCGTTACGGCCAGCCCGACCGACCTCCTCGCGTTCTTCACCTTCGTGCCGCGCTACCCCCCCGCCTCGTCGTTGTGCCGGCATGCCCGCAGGATCCCGACCTTGGAGAACGCCATGCGCCACGTTGCCGTTCGCGCGATCCGTCATGGTTTGTTGCTGGCGATCGCAGCGACGCAAAGCGCCGTCGCGATCACGGCGATCGCGCAGGAGACTCCCGCGCCGGTTCGGGTCGAGGAGCCGCCGCGGCGCGGGACGGTGCGGATCGCCGGCACCGCGGTCGCCACCGACGGCGAGCAGCGCCAGCACGCCGGCGAGGACGGCGAACTTCGGCTGTGGCACAAGGAGGACGGACGGATCGACGTGCCGATCCGCGACGGCAAGTGGGAGACGTGGGTCTCGAGCGCCGCACCGGTCGGGATCAACTCCGTGACGTTGAAGGAGCGTTCGATCGCGATCGAGCGGTTGGTCGTGCAGCCGCCCTATCCCGAGTCGATCGCCCTTTCCGGTCGCTGGATCGAGGACTTCCTGCTCGATGTCGTGGACGCGGAATCGGGCGAAGCGCTCGACGGCATCGAGCTGGTCGTCATGCCGCCCATTGACGGCGACGCCTGCCATCCCGGGATTCGGAGCGCGGGCGATGTGCCAAGCGCGGGGCAGCGCTCGCCCCTGCGCCTCACCCGCTACGACGGCTGGTTCATCCGCGCGACGGGCCACGCATGGCAGAAGTTCCACTACATCGGTCATGAAGAGCAGGAGTCGCGGCTCGAGCTGCCGGCCGCGTGCCGCCTCTCGATCGTCGCCAACGGCCTCAATCCGGCCGGCGCCGCTCAGGTCCGCATCGAGCCGAGCAACGGCGGAGCGGCTTGGCTCACGCTCGCGCCGGTGGCGGACGGTCGCTACGAGATCGACTCGCTCCCGCCCGGCCGCGTCCACGTCATGGCGTTCCTCGACTTCCACATGCAGCCGTGGTTCTGGCACACCGTGGCGCTCGGATCGGCGACCGTCCCGCTCGCGCCGACCGTGCCGGCCCGCGCCGAGTTCACCGTCGGCCCGCCGCCTCCGGGCCTGCACGACGACGGCACGGTCGATCGCACCGGGTTCGTGACGCTGCCGGACGGCACGGAGCGTGAGCGTTTCGTCGGCGATGGCGCGATCGAGTACCAGCACGTGCGCCGCTACGAGCGCGACGAAAGCGCGACCGGTTCCGAAGGATGGGACACGCTCTCCGAGCAGACTCCCGACGGCTACGACATAAATCGCATCTACCGCGCCGACATCCGCGGCGGCCAAGTCGCGCTGCGCGTCCCCTACGGTTGCTGGCTCGCGATCGAGTCGCTCGAGCTCGCTGGCCAGAAATACGAACTCGACTGGGAGGGCCTCTACCACGACACCGCCACCGAGCCGTTCGAGATCGCGGTCCCTGGCGCCAGCGCCGGGTTCCCGACGCTGCCGCTCGAGATCCACGTGGTGGACGCCGAGTCGAAGGCGCAGTTGTCGCACGTGAGCGTCGTGTCGGGTGGCGAATTGCAGACGGACGGCTTCGCCCATCCCGGCGCGATCACGGCCGACCGGATCCTGGTCAAGGAGGGCGCTTCGCCGGTGGCGGTGCCGTTTCCGGTGGGCGGCGATGGCACGCACGTCTGCTGGATCGGCGCCGATGGCTACGCGTGGGTACGTTGCGAGCTCTCGAGCGCAGACAGCGGCGGCCGGGTCGTGCCGCTCGATCGTGCGGCGTCACTGCGGATCGAGGTGGTGGGCGATCCGCCGGCCGGGTCGGTGGTGAGGATCTACGAAGCGCCCGACCTGCAGCGCCTCGCCGCGGAATGCGAGGCGGCAATCGATGCGATGGACGAGGCCGATCTCCCAGAGGGTGTGGCAACGAAGGCGGAATTCTGGGAGCTGGTGCGGGCGCAGACGAGCGAGGTCAGCGCGGGGCACGAAGGCGACGCCCTGGAGACCGTTGGCCGACGGATCGCCGAGCTCTCGATCGATCCAGCCGAGCCGCAGCTCATCGAGGGGCTGCCGCGGAAACCGCTGATCGTGAGCTGCGAACTCGGCGAGTGGTTCCGTCAGCCGCAACCGTTCGTGCGGGTCGCGGTCGATGCGACTGCCGGCGGCGAGGAAACGGTGCGCCTCGAAGTGGGGCAGCAGGTCATTCCCGATCGCGTCCCGGTCGCCGGCACCGTGTACGTGCCGCCGGAATGGGGCGAGGTCGACCTCGACGTCTCGCTGCGTCCGGAGAGGGTGCCGTTCCTGCAGGACGACCGCTGGATCGGTGTTAGCGGACCGAATCTGCGTCCAGTGAAGGAGACGCCCGGCCTCTACAGCTTCGATGCGGGCGATCAGCTTCCGGGCGAGTACATACTGGCCATCCCCGACTTCGGCTTCGAGCGGCGGATCGAGGTCGGACCGGAGGGCGCGCCGGACCTGCGGATCGAGATCGCGCCCCCTGGTGATGTCGTCGTGCACCTGGTCGACGACGCGACGGGAATGCCGGTGGTGATCGACGTCCTCCGGTGGTGGAGCGTGACCGAGGCGGGCGGATCGATGCGCGCCCATGCGGTTGTCAGCGCTTCCGATCCGCTGTCGACTTGGTCGTTCCGCGCCACGCAGGGCGCGGTCGCGCTGCATGTCTGGCACGAGCCGTACCAGATCCTCGAAGAGCACGTGACCGTCGTCGCCGGCCACAACGAGTTCACCCTGCGACTGCGCCGCGATTGCGGTTGCAACATGAAGCTGTCGAGCGGCGGGCGCTCGATCGGCTGGGATGAAGACTCGTTCGATGTCCAGGTGACCACACTCGACGGCAAGCCCTTTTCCGCCTGCCGCTTCGGCGGCGGCCAGTACACGGTGATCCTCGACGAGCCCGGCCGCTACCGCCTCGTCTTCCGTCGCTTCCCCGGCTTCAAGCCGGTCGATTCGATCGAAGTCGACGTCCGTGCCGGCGACTTCACCGACGTGAACATCGAACTCGTCCCCGACCGGGAGCCGTGACACCTTCGCGGCGTCACGAATCGAGCGATGACCGGCCAACGCGGCACGCCCTCGAACCCCGCCAATCGCTTCACCGACCGCGAGATCGAGGTCGACCTCGAGGGGCTCGCCGCCGCGGCGCTTGCGGCCGGCGACGACGCGATCCCGGCGCCGCGCACACGCTTCTTCGAGGACGCGTCGCGCACGATCCTGTCGGAGAACGACAGTCCCGACCTGCCGTTCGACGTGAGCGTCAATCCCTACCGCGGTTGCGAGCATGGCTGCAGCTACTGCTACGCGCGGCCGACGCATGAGTACCTCGGGCTGTCGGCGGGGCTCGATTTCGAGACGCAGATCATCGTCAAGCGCGAGGCGCCGGCGCTGTTGCGCGCCGAACTGATGAAGCGGAGCTGGCGGCCGCGGCTGCTGGCGCTGTCGGGAGTGACCGACTGCTACCAGCCGGTCGAACGCGTGCTGCGGATCACGCGTGGCTGCCTCGAAGTGCTGGCGGAGTTCAGGAATCCGGTTGGCATCGTCACGAAGAACGCGCTCGTGACGCGTGACGCGGACGTGTTGGCGCGGCTTGCCGAGCACGACGCGGTGCAGGTCTTCGTCAGCGTCACGACGCTGGACGCCGACCTTGCCGGCGAACTCGAACCGCGCGCGTCGCGACCGAGGAAGCGCCTCGAAGCAATCGCAGAGCTCGCGCGCGCGGGGATCCCGGTCGGGGTGCTGGTCGCGCCGGTGATCCCCGGCCTCACCGACCACGAGATGCCTTCGATCGTCGCCGCGGCCAAGGAGGCGGGCGCGACGATGGCGTCGTGGCAGCTGCTCCGCCTGCCGCACGGCGTGAAGCAACTCTTCGACGATTGGCTCGCGCTCCACCGACCGCTGCGCCGCGACAAGGTGCTCGATCGCGTCCGCGAACTGCGCGGCGGCGCGTTGAACGACTCGACCTTCGTCACGCGCTTCCGTGGCGAGGGCGAATGGGCGCGCCAGCTCGAGCAGCTCTTCAAGCTCGCACTCGCTCGCGCGGGGCTTTCGGGAATGCGCGCGGCGGGCTGCTCGACGGCAGCCTTCCGGCGACCGGGGCCGCAGCAACGTGGGTTGTTCGGTGGCGGCGTGGCCCGTTCGTGATGGCGGAGCGCAGCCATCGTCATCGCGACCGGCAACGACCTTGACGCCCGATCGTCCGTGTGCTACTCGCTCGCCCATCGGTCGCTGGAGTCCCGGCATGCGATCCTTTCTCTCGAGCTCCATGGCAGGCGGCGCGCTCGTCGCGGCGATTCTCGGCGCGAGCGCCGCGGCGTCGGCTGCCGATCAGTTGCCGGCGATCTCGAGCGATCTTCCCGAACACGCGTGCTTCAATCGCAACGATGCGATTCGCGTCGTGATCACCATCACCGACGCCGATGGAGAGCACGTCGCCGCGCGGCTGATCGATGGGCCGCGCGAGATGTTCTTCGAGCCGATCACCGACGCGCCAAGCGGTGCGACGCGGGAACTGCTGATGTACCCGAGCTGGCGCGACGACGGCGGACGCCGGACGATCGTCGTCGAGGCGTGGACGCCGAGCAAGGCCGGAACCACGGTGCGCCGCGAGTTCGCCTTCCATGTCGGCGGCTGCTACGACCGCCGGACGCTCGCGGTACTCGACGCCGACGGCGACGGTGACGCGGAGATCCTCGCCCGCTCGAGCCGCGGCGACTCCGGCGGCGTGGCCGACTGCGGTGCGCTCGCCCTGTTCGAGGCGTCTGCTCCACCGCCCTGGCTAGCGACCCGGCCCGACGTCTTCACGGCGGCGACTCCGAAAGCGAACTACCGCTTCGATGATCTCGACCCGACCTACGCCGACGTGACCGGCGACGGCATCGTCGACGTGATCGGGATCCACGACGGCAACCTCGAAGTGTGGCATGGCGGCGGCGCGGGCAGTCCGAGGCAAAGCGACGCGCTCCTGCTTTCGAGCGACCCGAACGCGTTGCCGAGCCTCCATGAAGTGCTGATCGACGACGTGACCCAGGACGGGATCCTCGACCTCATCGTCGCCTTCCCGTTCGCCAACACGAGCGTGACGGATGCGGGCGAGGTGCTCGTCTTCGCGGGCGGGACTGCGCTGGTCGGGACGGTTGCGCCGACCGCGACTCTCCGCGTTCCATCCCCGGTCGCCTTCGACATGCTCGGCTTCGACGGCAGCTACCTGAGCACGACGCCGCTGCGCGTCGGCGACGTCTCCGGCGACGGGATCCCCGACATCGTCATCGTCGCCGCGTACGCCAACGTCGGCGCGACGACCGATGCCGGCAAGGTCCTCGTCTTCGGCGGCGGCGCGGCACTCGCCGGGACACCGGCACCGCTCGCGACTTTGGCGACCTTCGGCAGCTCGAAGTCAAAGCAGCTCGGCTACGTGCGCGACGTCCAGGGGCTCCATCTCGTTGATGTCTCGGGGGACGGAATCCTGGATGTCGTCGCCGGCTCGAGTCAGACGTCGACCGGCGGCGCGATCTGGGTGTGGAATGGCGGCGCGGCGCTGGTTGGGCCGCTCGACGCGACGGCGCGCCTCTCGATCGCGGGCGCCTCGCGTCTCGACAACCTCGGCGAGACGGCGTGGGAACTCGCGCAGGGCATCCAGTTCGCCGACGTGACGAAGGATGGCGTGACCGACATCGTCGCGGCCGCCTCGAAGGCGACCGTCGCCGGCCTGTTTGGCGCCGGCGCGATCTACGTCTTCGCCGGTGGCAGCCTTTCCGGCAGCGCCACTGAAACGGCGCGACTGCGCCTCGCCAGCCCGACGCAGGAGGACTACCTCGCCGCCTCCCACACCGGGCTGCAGCTCGTCGACGTGACCGGAGATGGCGAGGTCGACATCGTCGAGTGCAGTTACCTCACCACGACGGCCGCGTCCCCGTACGCCGGCGCCGTCCACGTCTGGGCCGCGAGCGCGTCGCTCTCCGGCGATGTCTTCCCCTCCGCGTCGCTCGAGGTGCCAAACGCGTCTACCGACACGCTCGGCATCAGCAGTTCGGGCGGCGATTCGACCGCGCTCACGATCGTCGACGTGACCGGCGACGGAGTGCGCGACGTGATCGCGTCGACGCCGTTCGCCCGGATCAACGGCCGCGAAGAGGCTGGAGCGATCTACGTCTGGAGCGGCGGCGGCGCGCTCGCTGGCGGCGGAACGCTCGCGCCAACGGCGACCCTCGTCGATGACGCGCCCTTTGGCCATGTCGGTCAGCGGAGCTCCTACCTGGCCGGCGCGGGTAGCGCGGCGGTCCGCTGCGCCGACATCGACGGCGACGGGATCCGCGACCTGATCGGATTCTCCGAGCTGGTCCACCGCCCGTTGCCGCAGAACAACGTCGCGACCGACGTTGGCCGTGTCCTCGTCTGGATCGGTGGCGCCGCGCTTGTCGGGACGCGCTCGCCCGACGCATGGGGCACCTCGCCCGTGGCCGGCGATGAATTCGCGAGCGGCGGCAACGGAATCGACTGTGCCGACCTGTCGGGTGACGGCGTGCTCGACATGCTCGTCGGCGCTGCGGGGACCGACGTCGGGTTCACTCACCATGCCGGCGCGATCTACCTATTCGCCGGGGGCTCGCGGATGCGCGGCAAGTTGCAGGCGATGCGGCGGCTCGAGATCCCAGGCGCGCTGCCCGACTCGCGGCTCGACTCGCGCGAACTCGTGTTCGGAGACGTCGACGGCGACGGCGCCCTCGACCTCGTCGCCGCTGCGTCGCTCGCCAATCTCACCGCGGGCGACGGGCTGGGCCGACTGCTCTGGTTTCGCGGGCCGATCGGGCCGAACTCGGTCGCTCCCGTCCAGCTCGTCGCGCCGGTGCTGGGCCGCGACGCGCACCTCGGCGAGTGACGGTCGCCGACGATCCTCGCGTCAGTAGCCGATCACGAGCTTGAGACCCGCGCTCGCCGACTGTCCCTTCGCCGCGGCCGGGTCGACCAGCAAGGCCTGCGCGAAGACCTCGAGTCCGCACAACGTCGGATCGTTCGCCAAGTCTTCCGACAAAGTCATCCCGCCCGCTGGGAGGTTGAGGGCGATCGCGATCACTGGGATCACCAGCAGATCGCCGCCGTTGCGCAACGGGATGGTCGCGTCCTGGATGCCGACGAGGAGGATCGCGAGTGTGGTCGTCCCGGCCGAGTTGCCGACGTCGACATCGAGCGTCGAGCCGATCACCGATGCCGCCTGCGCGGTGAGGCCGGGGATCCCAAGCGTGCCGGGGAAGCCGGTGCCGTAGTTCGACCAGGTGGCGACGGTTGCGCAGGAGTCGCGGACGAAGATGTCGGTTTCCGCGTTCGTGTCGCCAGAAACGAGATTGGTCGCATCACTATGGAACACGACGATCTGCCCGTCCGCGGAGATCGCGGGAGTGCTGCTGTGGCTGTCCCCCTCCACGCCCGCCGAGTCCACGCTGACGCGCGTGGTGTGCTGCGCTGACGCGACCCCGCTCAGCAAGGCCAAGCCGAGCAGCGTTGGTTCGAGGCCGATCGGTCGTCGGTGCGATTCCATCGCGGTCTCCTGGCGGGCTTCAGTGGAATGGCTCGCATTCTGCGTACCCCGGGTTTTCTTCGATCGAATCGTGTGACCGTGGCTGGCGTTTCCGATCGCGATCCGTTTTCTTGCTGCGTGGCAGTAACGACTCGCACGCGCGTCGGGTGTGGCTGCAGGTCCGGACTTGGGACACCGCGAAGTCTGCGGTCGCTCCCTCCGCCACTCACCCACCCCTGGAGCGTCCCAATGTCGACTCGCGCGCACGGCTCCGATCGATCCTTCCTTCGAGCCTTCCACCGAGCTTTGCCCACAGCCTTCCTCGCGCTCGCCGCGGCCGGCGAGTTGCAAGCGCAGGCGATTGAGCAGTCGTCGCTGATCTCCCCCTACGTCTCCGACAGCAACTACTGGAGTTCCGCCTTCGCGATCGACGGCGACCTCATGGTGGTCGGTGCTCCCAACGACAGCTCCTACTCTCCGATTGGCGGGCACGGCGCCGCGACGGTGCACGAGCGCGATCCGTTGACCGGTGGCTGGACCTACCACCAGAAGCTGTTCGCCAGCGACTACGCGAGCTTCGAGGCCTTCGGCGGGTCGGTCGCCGTCGATGGCGATCGCCTCGCCGTCGCCGCGCCGCGCAACGCGGTGAACAGCCTCGGCGATGCCGGCTCGGTCTATCTCCTCGAGCGCGACGCCATCACCGGTCTCTTCGTCGAGGTGCAGAAGCTCGACTCGATCGCGCCACTCACCGGCGAGGGCTTCGGCTACGGGTTGGCGTTGAAGGGCGATCTGCTGCTGGTCGGCGCGCCTGGCGCCGGGCTCGGTTCGGTGCAGGTGTTCCGCCGCGATGCCGTCACTGGACTGTTCAACTTCGAGGCGTAGCTGATCGATGCCAACGGCAGCGGCTCCTCCTTCTTCGGCCGGACGATCGACTTCGACGGGACCACGGTGCTGATCGGCGCGCCGAACGGGAGCGCAGGCGGCGTGAACTACGCCGGAACGGTCGAGCTCTTCTCGGTCAGCGGTACGACCTGGACGCAGGGACAGGAGCTCAGCTCCAACGTTCCGCAGCAGAGCGCCAACTTCGGCAGCTCCCTCGCGCTCGCAGGCGATCGGATCGCCGTCGGCGCACCGACGGAGTGGATCGGCTCGAACTCCACGGCCGGCCGCGCCTACGTCTTCGTGAAGGATCAGGCCACCGGGCTCTTCAGCCTCGAGCAGCGCTTCGACTCGCCGACGCTCGCCTACAACAGCGGCTTCGGGACGGCGGTCGACGTGAAGGATGGGCTCCTTGTCGTCGGCGCGCCAAACGAGGTGACCGGCGGCGGCCACGTCGGCAGCGTCTGGTCGTGGCGGCTCGGCAAGAAGAAGAACGGCCCGTGGCATTCCGAGAGCGAGCTGCAGGCGGGGCCGGCGATCGCCGAGGAGAACTTCGGGTGCGGCGTCCTGATCGACACTGCTGACATCGTCGTCGCCTCGCGCTGGGCGAACACCAACAGCGGCCGCGACACCGGCGCGCTCTTCTTCTACGACGCTCCGGAATTCACGCTGTCGATCACGCCGACGCAGCCGGCACCGGGCGCGCCGATCGACATGGAAGCGCACCGTGGCGCCGCCGGCTCGCCGATCCTGATCGCGGCCGAGGCGATCGACGGCATGCCGCTCTTCCTCCCGATCCTCTACGACGTGTTCGGCTCGAACCTGTCGTGGAGCCTCCAGCTCGACGCGCCCGACCCGGCGTTCGGGATCACGGTCTCGGTGCGCGCCTGGAAGATCGGCGCGGGCGGGCCGCTGGTGGGGTCGCAGTTGATCGACATCGATCTGTGAGAGGTGGCCCGGGGCGACCGGGCGTACCGTGGTCGCTTTGACCGGGAGACGAATTTCCGGCCGGGGCCGTAACGAAACGGCGCGCTTGGGGGTGTAGCTGCGCGCCGCCCGTTTCACCTCAGCGCAGTCGCCTTCGCGCGACGCCCCCCGGGAGTTCGTCATGACGCGTTCGCCACAGAATCGTGCCTCGTCGCCGTGGTCTCGTGCGTCGGTGGTCCTCGCGGCGTCGGCTGCTCTCGGCGATGCCGCGCAGGCCCAGGCGATCGAGCAGGCGGTACTCAAGGCGGCCGTCCCCACCCCGCACCAGCGCTTCGGCGACGCGATCGCCGTCGATGACGATCTCCTCGTGGTCGGCGGCAAGGGCGACAACGGCTACTCCGGCAGCGAAGGGCTCGCTTGGGTCTATCGGTGGGACCCGGTCGCGACGGAGTGGCAGTTCGAGACGACGCTCGCCTCGTCGGCGCCCGAGGCCAACGGCGCGTTCGGCAGCGCGGTCGCGATCCACGGCGACGTCATCGCCATCACCGCGCGCTACGAGGATTCGACGAACGCCGTTGATAGCGGCGCGGTCCACCTCTTCCGCGGCGGGCGCGCGATCGGCGGGACCTGGACCCATCAGCAGCGGCTGACCTCGACGACTGCGACGTTCAACGAAGAGTTCGGCTTCTCGCTGGCGCTGCACGACGACGTGCTGCTGGTCGGCGTGCCGCTCGCGAACACGGTCAAGGGATACGACTCGGGACAGGTTCACGTCTTCGAGTACGACGGCGTCGGCCAGGTCTGGAACGAGTCGGCGCCGCTGCTCGACCCCGACGGGTCGAACTACGACTACGCCGGCAAATGCGTCGCCTTCGACGGCACCACCGCGCTCATTGGGACGCCCGGCGAGGCTGATGGGTCGGGCCTCGGGAACCGCGGCACCGTCTCGATTTGGACGATGGGCGCTTCGACGTGGACCCACACGCGCGATCTGCTGTCGCCGTCTCCGCTCAATGGCGAACAGTTCGGATTCGCGGTGGCGCTCGACGGCGTCGACATGATCGTCGGCTCGCCGGGGTGGTCCGGCAGCTCCGGGAAGGCGTTCTGCGGTGGCATTCACTTCTTCACGCTGCGCAACGGCATCTGGCAGCCGAGCGGCACCCATGAGAACCCCGACCCGTGGGTGTTGGAGGCCTACGGCAGTTCCGTCGCGCTGAAGGGGAAGATCGCCCTCGCCGGCGCCAGCAGCGACAACCAGGCCGCCTCGTACCGCAAGGGCAAGTTCAACAAGGGCTGGTTCTTCGACCAGGAACTCAGCGCCAGCAACGCCGCGTTCGAGGATGGCTTCGGCACCGCACTCGCCATCGGCAACGGGCAACTGCTGGTCAGCGCCTTCGGGATCGACCTGCCGTTCCTGCAGGACCACGGCGGGATCTATCTCTTCGACTCCGACGAGATCAACCTCGCGATCACGCCGACCCAGCCGAACCCCGGCGAGACGATGAGCCTCGTGGCCTACGACGGTCTGGCGAATGATCCGATCCTGCTGGTGGTCGACGAGATCGATGACGTGCCGGTGTGGATCGAGCTGATCTACTCGACGTTCGGCGCCAATCACCGCTTCGAGCTCGACATCGACGCCGAAAATCCGCTGTTCGGCCTCAACGTCGGGGTCCGCGCCCTGAAGCTGAGCCCGACCGGCCCGGTCGTGATCTCGGAGCGGGTGAACGTCGACATCTGAGCGGGAGGTGTTCGCGCCGCCGTATCATCGCGCGCCCCATTTCTAGGAGCCGGCGATGGTGTCGAAGCCCTTCTTCCATGGTGCGGCGGTGTTGGTGGTGCTGGCGACGGTTGCGTCCGCGCAGGCCGCGCGCGGCACCGCGAACGCCACGGTCGGCGCCGCGACGCTGTCGATCGAGTACGGCGCGCCGCCGTGGAGCGAGGCGCGCAAGGGGCAGATCGAGACGGGTGTCGCCGTGGGCGGCGTCTGGCGACTCGGTGCCGACACGCGCACGACCTTTGTGGTCGAGGGCGGCGACGTGGCGATCGGCGACCAGCTGATCGAGTCGGGCGGCTACGGTTTGAATGTTCGTCGCGTCGGCGAGAAGGCGTGGGCGTTCGTCGTCTTCGACGGTTCCGACACGATGGTGTTGCCCGATGACAATGAGTGGCAGATCGCGGCGGCCACGGCGGAGAAGAGCGATGCGCCGCCGCCGCAGTTGTCAGTCGTCTTCGCCGATGCCGCGGGCAAGAAGTCGCTCGTCGTGCGTTTCGGTCCGCTGGAGATCGCGGCGCCGGTTGTCGCGCTCGAGGTGAGCGAGGGTGATCTGGCGATTGCGGGCGAGCAGGGGGGCGCGCGCTTTATCTCGCGCGCCGCGGCCGACGCGCCGGTTGCGGGCAGTTGGATGCGGGTGGGGCGCGTCTCCAACTTCTATGTCGGCGAGCTTGATGGTTCCTTCGATGTCGACCTCAAGCTCGATGGCGAGACGGCGACGTTGCGGTTCCAGAATCGCGACAAGGCGAAGGCGGTCGCGAAGATCGCGCGCCTCGATGCCGAGTTGGCCACGGCGAAGGCGCGTGCGGGTTCATCGACTTCGCCGCGCATGCGTCAGGTGGTGGAGCGCGGCGAGGCAGCGCTGAAGGCGAAGCAGGAGGAGCTGGCGGCGCTCGCGCTGGCGCCTGATCCGGTGGAGCTGCCAGTCAAGTTGGCGGCGGCGAAGAAGGCGAGCGGCCGACTCGGCGCGACGCTGGTTCGCCGTGGCGCGAAGCTCTTCGCCGTCATCGACGGCGACACCCGCGCGGCCGAGGTCGAGATTGATGATCGGCGGATCGTCCCGAGCGCGGCCGGCGAGCGACCGTGAACGGAGCCACCACACGACGTCGGTGGGAGTGCATCGCCGCTCTCGGTTGAGCGCAGAACCGTTCAAGCCGCGCAGCGGGGAAGGACGATCGTGGGGTCGTTCGATCCTCCTTCCTCGCCGGCGGAACCTCCCATGTCGATGCTGCGTGCGACCGCGCTCGTTTCACTGGCGCTGCTGGGCGCTTGCGCCTCGTTTCCCGACGAGTCGACGACGGTCGTGCAGTCGCCGCCGCCGTTCGAGCGGTTGGCGGCCGGCAACCGGCGCTTCGCCTGCGACGCGCCGCTGGCGATGGGACGCGGCGAGACGCGCCGCACCGAAGTGGCGAAGGGGCAGCATCCTTACGCGATCGTAGTCACCTGCTCCGATTCGCGCGTGGCTCCTGAGCTCCTGTTCGATGCCGGGCTCGGCGATCTCTTCGTCGTGCGCACCGCCGGCCATGTGCTCGATGACCACGCGCTCGGCAGCATCGAGTACGCCGCCGAACACCTCGGCGCGCACGCGATCCTGGTCGTCGGCCACGAGCGGTGCGACGCCGTCGCGGCGGCGATGAGCACCGGCGAGCTCCCTGGCCACATCGAGTCGCTCGCCACCGCGATCCGTCCGGCGATCGTGGCGGTGCCGGCCGGCAGCGACGCCTCCGATCGCTGCGTGGCGGAGAACGTGCGCGCCACCGTCACCGCGCTCAAGCACTGCACGCCGATCCTGCATGAGCTGGTCGAGGCTGGCACGCTCGATGTGCGCGGCGGCGTCTACGACCTCGACAGCGGCGTGGTGAAGATGATCGAGGTGCGCGCGGGCGAGCACTGAGCGTGAGCGGAACTTTCGACTCGGCTGAAGAGCAGTTGCCGATCAGCTGCCGACGGTGAGCCAGCAGCCGCGCGCGGCGGGATTCTCGGCCGGCGGGCCGGGGAAGTCGGCGGGCGGCGTGAAGGGCTCGAGCTGTTCGATGGTGCGGCCGGCGGCACGCGCTGCGCTGCGCAGCTTTTCTTCGAGCGCCGCGTCGCGGAACGTGCGCTGATTGTGCGAGCAGAGCAGCATGGCGCCCGGCGCCGCAACGCGCAGCGCGAGCTCGGCGAGAGCTCCGTAGTCGCGTTCGACCTGGAAGACACCGCGCTGCTTGCTCGTGGAAAACGTCGGCGGGTCGAGCACGATCGCGTCGAAACGGCGCCCGCGCTTGACCGCGATCTCGAGGAAGGTGAGCGCGTCGCCGCGCGCAAACTCGTGGGCCTCGACGTCGATCGCGTTCGCAGCGAAGTTCCGCCGGCCCCAGTCGAGGTAGCGAGCCGAGAGGTCGACGCTGGTGGTGATCGAGCCGGCGCAAGCTGCTGCAACGGAGAAGCTGCAGGTGTAGGCGAAGGTGTTGAGCAGCGTTGGCGCCGTTCCGCCCGGTTTTGCTCCACCAGCCGCTGCGCGCCGCGCCAGCCATTCATGCAACCGGCGCCGGTTGTCGCGCTGGTCGAGGAAGAGGCCGTGCGAGTAGCCCTCGTGCGGGCGCACGACGAAGCGCCAGGCACCCTCGCGCACTAGGAGCATTGGATCGGTCGGTGTCGGAGAGACGGCAGCAGCACCGGCCGCGGCGGTGTCGCCGCTGCTTGCCGCGCCGTACACGAACTGCGGTGCCAGCTCCTCCTTGGTGCGCGAGCGGACATCGCGGCGCAGCGTCTTCCACCAGATCGCGCGCGGCGCGGCGCGGCCCGCGGCGCGTGCCGAGTCGAGCAGTGCCACGACGACGCCGCGTTTCGGCGCGTCCGACTCATCGTGCACGACCAACTGGTCGCCGAGTTGATCGACGTAGAGGCCCGGAACGCCATCACCGGCGCCGTTCAACCAGCGCGCGGCATCGAGGTTTCGCAGCGTGAGCAGTGCCGCGCGACGTTCCAGCGCCGTAGTGATTTGCCCCGCGAACGGGCGGTTCATCGCTGGCCGCTCGCGCGGTCGAAGCCGCCTGCGCCACGGACGCGACCGGAGTCACCCGATGCGCCGAGCAGCGTTGCCAACGGCAGCGCGTCGGGCAGTCGGACCGCGAGCGGATCGGCTTCCGGCGCGGCGCCATCCTCTTCGGCAGCAGCGAGGTGCAGCAACGCGAGCCCGATTCCGGCGGCGCCCTGCATGTAGCCCGACTGCGCGACGACGAGATCGGGTCGGGTGCGGTGCTCGGCGTGGGGGAAGGAGAGGCCGCCCTCGGCGGCGATGGCGCGCGCCAGCAGATCGTCGGCGAGCTTCCGTGCGAGCGCGAGGCAGGCCGAAGCGCGCGCAGCGTCGCCGCCGCGAGCTTCGCGCGCCGTGTCGACGAGGTGCTCGATCACGCCCGCCGATCCGCAGCACTGGCCGACGTTGCTCCAGAAACCGGGCTGCGGCGCTGGCAGGTTGGCGGTGAGCAGCGTCGTCGTCGCGTCCCGCGCCGCACCGGCGTACCGCGCGTCGCCGGTCTGCATGGCGAGCTGCGCGAAGAGGCGCGCGGTGCCCGGCGGTCCGTGGCACCAGCCGAGGTACCAGAGATCGGTGCCGTCGGGAGTGTGGTGGTGGATCCGCAAGCCGCCTTCGCTCCGATCGGCGATCGACAGCAAGTGATCGGCGCCGTCGCTCGCCGCGTCGAGGAAAAACGCCTCACTGAAGCCTGCCGCGCAGCTCACTTGTGCGAGGCGGGCGAGGAAGAGGGCGATGCCCGCGGTTCCGTGGGAGAAGTTCGGCATCACGCGCGGGAAGTCGGGATTCATCCGCCACGAGCGGCCGACCGGTTCGCGAATTGACAGCTCAACGAGTCGGCGGCCGGCGCTCCTGGCGAGATCGAGCGCGGTGCGATCGCCGGTCTGCTCGTGCAACGCAATGAGGAACAGCCCGATGCCGGCGCCGCCGCCGATGACATCGGTCGTATCGCTCCACTCGACGCCGTGGCCGGCGACCTGTGCTTTACGCTGCAGCACGCGCGCGCAACGCCGCGCGTTCTCGATCAAGGCGGCGTCGCCGCGGAGCCGCCCAATCTCGAGGAAGGTCGCGCCGATGCCGGCGAGGCCGGTGTAGAGCCCGGCGTCGAGCGCCGAATCAGGAGCGATCGACTCCGCCGCGAAGAGCGCGGCGCCGAGTTCGCCGAGCGCGGCATCGCGGGAAATGGCGTGGAAGAGCCGGAGCAGCTCGTCATCACTCCGCAACGCGGCTTCGGCGAAGAAGAGCGCGACGCCGGCGGTCCCGGAATAGAGGTCGCAGGGAGTCTTGCGTCCGCTCGCGGTCGCTACCGAGTGCGCGTCGAGCCAACCCGCGAGCGAATCGACTGCGACTCGCGTGCGCTCGGCGGTCGGATCACTGCCGACGCAGCCGGTCGCGGCGCATGCCAGCGCCAGCACCAGCGTGAGTGGGCGCGTCAGTGCCGGCGTGAGTTTCACTGCGGTGCCGAGCCGCAGCGCCCTGCGCGATCGCGGATCACATCGGCCCATCGGCGACGTTCCCGTTCCTCCTCACCGCTCGCGCGATCGCCGACATGTCCTCATCGCCGTGGCCCTGCGCGATCAGCCCGTCTTCGATCGTGGCGACGTAGCTCGCGCTCGGCATCGGCAGTCCGACCTGGCGCGCGGTGTCGAGCGCGATGGCGAGGTCCTTCCGATGGAGCCGCACGCGGAAGCCGAGCGGGTAGCGGTCGTCGCGCATGTTCTTCGAGCGGTTGGCCATCACCCACGAGGCGGCGGCGCCGTTCTCGATGGCGGCGACGACCCGCGCCGGGTCGGCGCCCGCCTTCTTCGCCAGGCAGAGCCCCTCAGCGACCGCCTGGTAGGTGCCGGCGATCACGACCTGGTTCACCGCCTTCGCGATCTGCCCGCAGCCGACCGGCCCGACGTGGACGATCGACTTGCCGATCTTCTCCAGCACCGGCTTCGCGCGCGCGAAATCGTCCTCCGTGCCGCCGCACATGATCGCGAGCGTCGCCTTCTGCGCGCCCTCGCTGCCGCCCGAAACCGGCGCGTCCACGAAACCGATCCGCCTCGCCGCCAGCGCCGCCGCGATCCGCCGCGCGCCGGCCGGCGAGATCGTCGAGCAGTCGATCACTAGCGTCCCCGCCGCAGCGCCGGCGATGACGCCGTCCTTCGGATCGAGGAGCACCGCCTCGGCATCGGGCGTGTCGGAAACGCAGCTCAGCACGACATCGGCGCCGGCGGCCGCCTCGCGCGGCGACGCCGCCCGCGTCGCCCCCTGGAGCACCAGCGCCTCCTCGCGCCCGCGCGTCCGGTTGTGCACGACGACCTCGCAGCCGCCCTTGCGCAGGTTTGCCGCCATCGGCGCGCCCATCGTCCCCAGTCCGATCACTGCGACTTTCATCGTGTCCTCTCGCCGGTGCCTGCGCGTTCGCCTGCGACGGTGCAGTGGTCCTGCGTCTGCGCACTGGGTCGCGCGAGATTCGTTCGCGTCGATTCCAAGCCGGCGCGGCAGATTAGCCGCGCTCCGCCGCCGGGCTTGGCAAGTTGCCTCGCGGTGGACTCGTCGGTATCCAGCGGGATCGATGGATGGTGGCGCTGCGGCGCCGCGACGCGATTCGAGGAGCAGCCAAGTGACCCGATGCAGCGCCGCGGTTGGTCGAGCCGGTGCCGTGAGTGCCGCAGTTCTCCTGCTTTCCGCCTGGTGCACCTTGCTACCAGCGACGCAAGCAGGGCGATCGGCGCGACCGGCGCAGACCATGAACGGCTTCGCGTTGCAGCGCGGAGACGCGCCGGAATCCACCGGCTCTTCCTGCTGTGTGGAGCACGCGGCGTTCGCACTGCAAGCCGGCGAGTCGCTCGACCCGGCCTGGCCCGCGCGCGATTTCAAGGCGCGCTTCGTCGGCGATATCCGGCTGGCAAAGGCTGGCGTTTACACCTTCCATGTCGAGTTCGAGGGCGGCGCTGCGACGATCGAGACAATCGATCCCGAAGGGCACGGCGGCGTGAGTGGCGCGACGGAGCCGCCGCCGGGCGCAGTCGGACAGCTCGTGACGACGGTCGGCTGCGCGCGTCCCGCCACGGTGCGCGTGATCGTTGGGTTCGAGCGGCGAGGCGAAGAGCGCGCGCGGTTGCAGTTGTCGTGGTCGCTCGCGAAGGCTGACTCCGCGAACTTCGCGCGCGAGCCGCTGCCGACGCGTTTCGTCACGCCGCCGCCGGAGTTGCGGGACTCCTGCCGCGCCGCCGAGGGAGTCGACGCCGGTCGCGTGGCGTTGGTCGAGCTTGGTTGCGTGAACTGTCACGACGCGGGCGCGGCCGCGATGGCGCTGCCAGCGCGCGAGCCGATCGATCTGACGCGCGTCGCGGCGCGCGCGGATGAGGCGTGGCTGCGACGCTGGATCGCGGCGCCACAGTCGGCGCAGCCGGGCGGCGGGATGCCGGAGCTGATCGGGTCGGCGCAGAAGACGAGCGATGTCGAGGCGCTGCTGGCGCTGCTGCGGGCGACGGTCGCGCCCGCGGGAGAGCTGAATCCCGCGGTCGACCCGACGCAGACAGCGCACGGGCGTGAGCTCTACCACTCGCTCGGTTGTGTTGCGTGCCACGGCGCGCTGGCGTCGCCGGCGGCCGCATTCGGCGACGAGACCTTGTCGCAGGAGCTGGCGATCGGCCGAGTGGCCGCGCCGTTCGGCGATCTCGCCGGGAAGTGGCGGATCGGCGAGTTGGCGGCCTTCCTGTGCGATCCGCTCGCGGTGCGCAAGCACGGACGGATGCCGTCGTTCGGTCTGTCGGAGCCGGAATCAATCGCGCTCGCGCACTATCTGGCGGAGCAGTTCGGGCCGGCGCCGCGGTCGGCAGCGGCAGCGACTGCGCCTGCAGCGGCCGCGCCCGTCGCTCCGCCCGATTTGATCGAGCGCGGCAAGCAGCGTTTCAATGAGCTCGGCTGCGCTGCGTGCCATGTGGTGAGCAGCGACGCGCAAGTGCGACGGCCCGAAGGCGTGAAGTCACTGTCGACGCTCGACGCGACGCGCGGCTGCCTGGCCGAGAGCGCGGCGGCACGAGGCGCTGCGCCGCGCTACGAGCTGACGGCAGCTCGTCGCGCCGAGTTGCGAGCGGGGCTGGCGAGCGTCTCCGCGATCGTCGCGGCGGGCGGCGCGATGAGCCCCCGAACACGCACGGACGACCGATTTGCGGCGCTCCACTGCGGCGCCTGCCACGAGCGCGGTGATGTCGGTGGCGTCGGCGGCACCGGCGACCCCGATGGGTGGGGCGCCTATTTCCGCAGTCGCAGCGAAGCCGACCTCGGTGAAGAGGGGCGTCTGCCACCGCGGCTCGACGGGGTCGGCACGAAGTTGCAGTCGCCGTGGATCGAGCAAGTCGTCGCGACCGGTGCGCGCGCGCGTCCCTACCTCGCGACACGCATGCCGCAATTCGGCGCCGCGGCGGCGACCGAGTTCGCACACGGGTTCGCTTCCGCGGAAGGCGTCTGGCGCAGCGACGATCCCGTTGCCGTTTCGAGCGGCGCCCTGCAGGACGGCGCCGCGCCGCTCGGTGGCCCAAGTGTCGAAGCGCGCGCCGTCTTCGGCCGCCAGCTCGCTGGCAGTGGTGGGATGAACTGCATCAGCTGCCACGCGTTCGGCGCGCGGCCGTTGGCGGGCACGCCGGGGCTCGACTTCCTGCAGTTCGCGACGCGGGTGCGGCGCGACTGGTTCGCGACCTACGCGCAGAATCCCCTGCGCTTCAAGCCTGGGACGCGCATGCCGAGCTACTTCGAGGCGGGCAGAAGTACGATCGCGACCGTGCTCGGCGGCGACGCGGCAGCGCAGATCGACGCGCTCTGGTGCTGGTTCGAGCGCGCCGATTCGATGCCGACTCCGTCGGGCGTTCCGACCGGCGAACGACGGCTGCTACCCGTCGGCGATCGCCCCGTCGTCTTCCGGACCTTCCTCGCGCGCGCCGGCAATCGCGGTATCGCCGTCGGCACGCCGAGCGGACTGCACTTCGCGTTCGATGCCGAGCAGATCCGGCTGTGCGAGGCGTGGAGCGGTGACTTCCTCGACGTCGCGCCGGTGTGGGAGGGGCGCGGCGGTGGCATCGCTGTGCAGCTCGGGCCGATCGTGTGGAGTGCGCCGCCGGGACCGCTGCTCACGCTCGAACCAGCGCTTTCCGACAACGGTCGCGCGCAGGGCCTCAAGTTCCTCGGCTACCGACTCGAACCCGATGGCACACCGGTCTTCCAGTGGGAAGTCCGAGCGCGCAGCGTCCCCGCCGACGCTCCACCGCAAGACGACGCCGTCAAGGTCGAGGAACGATTCATTCCCCACCCGAGCACCGGTGTGCTCTTCCTGCGAAAGCTGGAGATCCGTGGCGCCAGTAAGGAACGGCCAGTCTGGCTCACCCCGATCGGCGAGCGCGGCCGGATCTACGCCAACGCCACCGTCGCGCTGCCCATCGCCGACTTCCAGAGTCAGATGCCGTCCGGTGTCCGACTCGACCTCGGCCAAAAAGAAGCGCTCCCACTGACCCCGACCGAACCCGGTCAACCGATCACCCTCTTCATCGAGGTCCGCTGATGCGTCTCCGATCCGGGAACAGCGCCGCCGCATCTCGAGCGATTCCGCGCGATGGAGCGCACATCCGCGAGCTGGCCTCCTGGGCAATCGCGCCGCTCTGCACCTCGATGACGGCCTTCATCGCCCTGGTTACCGCCGCTGGTGACGCACGCGCGCAGGCGCCGTCACCGGCACCGTCACCGACCGCAAGCCCATCGCAGGATCTCGCCGATCTCCGCTACACGAAGCTCGCGACGCGCGCGGCGACCGATGCGGCCGTCCGCGAGCAGCTGCTCGGCGTCGGCGTCGAGTGGGGGCCGTGGGCGAGCGTCGGCGCGTTCGAGCTGACCACCGCACGCATCGCCGAGCCGCGCTCGCCGGAAGACGAGCTCGCCCGCTTCGCCGCCAACGGCCCCGGCCCCGATCGCGCCCGCGATCACACCGACAAGAGCGGCCGCCTCGTGCGCTGGGCCGAGCTTCCGGCCGCGCCCGGCTCCGGCGGCCGCGACAGCTTCGGCACGATCGACCTCAAGCAAGGCCTCCCCGCCGAGCAGCACGACTTCGCCTGCCGCTACCTCCATCGCACGATCACTTGCACCGCGCCGCGCAAGCTCGCGATCCGCGTCGGCAGCGACGACGGGCTCCGCCTCTGGTGCAATCGCGCACTCGTCATCGACGCCGCTGTGGTTCGCGGGCTCGATCCCGCCGCGCACGTACTGACGCTCGCGCTCGAGCGCGGCGTGAACCATCTGCTCGCCAAGGTCTCGCAGGACAATGGCGGCTTCGAATTCGCGCTGAGCTGCGACCTCGATCTGCCGCGCGCCGCGCAGGTTGCGCTCGACTGGCAGCTCCAGCACGACTTTCCCGAAGGCGAGTCGGCGCACTACGCGATCGCCTCCTTGCCGATCCCCGCCGATGTCGCGCTCGAAGTCGGTGGCCTCGATCTCCTTCCCGACGGCCGCCCGCTGGTCTGCACCCGCCGCGGCGACGTCTTCCTGATCGACGGCGCCGACGAACTTCCTCCGCGCCCGCCGACGCTCACCCGCTTCGCCACCGGCCTGCACGAGCCGCTCGGTCTCGCGGTCCGCCCCGACCCGCGCGCGAAGCTCGGCTGGTGCGTCGTCGTCGCGCAGCGCTGCGAGCTCACCCGCCTCGTCGATCTCGACGGCGACCTCGCGGCCGATCTTCACGAGACCGTCTGCGACGCCTGGTCGATCAGCGGCAACTACCACGAGTACGCCTTCGGCCCGCGCTACGACCCCGACGGCAACGCCTGGGTCACGCTCAACCTCGGCCACACCGGCGGCGACACGACGATGGGGACGACGGTCCCGTCGCGCGGCACCGCGGTGAAGATCGACGCGGCCGGCGCGATGACGATCGTCGCCGACGGCCTGCGTTCGCCCGATGCGCTCAATTGGTTGCCCGGCCTCGGCTTGGCCTACACCGACAACCAGGGCGACTACGTCGCGACCAACAAGCTCTCGCTCGTGCCGCCCGGCTCGTTCCACGGCCACCAGTCGATGCTGCCCTTCACCCGCCAGCACGACGGCCGCGCGTGGAAGAAGGGCGATCCCGTCCCGCCGCGACAGGAGCCGGCGATCTGGTTCCCGTACGGCAAGCTCGGCCAGAGCGTCGCGGACTTCGTCGTCGACGACACCGGCGGCAAATTCGGTCCCTTCACCGGCCAGCTCTTCGTCGGCGACCAGATGCAGGCGATCGTGATGCGAGTCGCGTTCGACACGATCACGACGACCGATGGCGCGCGCGTCACGCAGGGCGCCTGCTTCCCGTTCCTGGCCGGCTTCAAGTCGGGCGTCCATCGCCTCCGTTTCGCTGCGGACGGCTCGCTCTGGTGCGGCCTCACCGACCGCGGCTGGGGCTCGCGCGGCGGCTGGCGCGACGGCCTCGAACGCGTGCTGTTCACCGGTGCCGCGCCGTTCGAGATCGCGACGATCCGCGCGACGCCGGGCGGCTTCGCAGTCGAGTTCACCGCTCCGATCGATGTGGCGAGCGCGACCGATCCGCGGAGCTGGTCGCTCACCCGCTGGGGCTACTCCTACCACCCCGACTACGGCTCCCCCGAGGTCGGCACGACGCCGCTCGCCGTCGATCGGATCGAACGGATCAGCGAGCGCGCCGTTCTGCTGCACGTGACCGGCCTCGAACCGCGCACCGTCGTCGAGGTGAGCGCGCCGGGAGTCCGATCCGCCGGCGGATCCGCGCTGCTCCATCCGACCGGGTGGTACACGCTGCAGGAGCTTGGGTCCGGAGAGTGAGCACGCGGCCGATCGTTGGCTCGACGCGGCGATTCGCGGGCGCAAGCTTCGGAGCACGACCTTGAGTGATCTGCGGGACGCGCCCCTGATCGTGCCGGCCTGCGTCATCGGCTCTATCGCTCTTGCCGCGTGGAAGTTGCCGGCTGCCGTTTCGAGCCGCCGCTGAAGCAGCGGTTCGTCGAAGCCCTGCGTCGAACCGGAGCGTCGCGCCCCGGCTTCATCGAAACTTCACGCCGCTCCAACGGTTCGAGGTGGCTCTTGACCGACCATGCGATTAAGCCTGTCGTGCCCGCCGGGGTTGCCGAATTCGAGGCGTGCGCAGATCCCGTTGAGTCCGGTGAAATCGATGCAGCCGACGAAACCCGCCGTTGCCCCGTCCGATCCTTCGCCCTCCCGCCGCGACGTGCTGAAAGTCGCCGCCGGATCGGCTCTTGGCGCGCTGATTCCGGCGTGCCTGCAGTGGCGTCTCGCGCCGGCGGATGCCGCCGCTGAGCGCCGCGCGACCGGCGCCCCCTTCACCCCGATCGCGCCGACGACGGTTGATGACTTCGTCGTCGCGCCGGAGCTGCGCGTCGAGCTGCTGGCGAGCGAAGGCGACGCACTCGCGCGTGACGCCGCCGGCCAGATCGTCGCGCGAGTCGGCGGCGGCTGCGACTTCACCGCCTTCCTGCCGATCGACGTCCGCGACCATGCGCCCGACCTTGCGGCGCCGCATCGCGGTTTCGTCGCGAAGGCGGCGTCGAGCCGCGAGGGGCTGCTCGTCGTCAACCACGAGGGGCTCACGCTCCAGCTCTTCCACGCCGACTGGCAGCCGGGAGCGAATGCCCCGGCGAAGAGCGACGCGCAGATCCTCGCCGAGCAGCGCGCGGTCGGCCTCTCCGTGCTGCATGTCCGCCGCGACGAGCGTGACGAACGCGCAGTTGGCGGAACTGGCGGCGGCTGGCGCGTCGTCGCTGGCTCGCGCTTCTCGCGCCGCCTCGACGCAAACACCCCACACCAGCTCACGGGGCCTGCGGCCAACCTCGACGGCGGTCCGACCGCGCGCGGCACGCTCGCGAACTGCTCGGGCGGGATCACGCCGTGGGGGACGGTGCTGTCGTGCGAGGAGAACTTCCACGAGTTCGCCTCGGAGTTGCCGGAGTTCGTTTATCGCTGGCCGAAGGAGCCCTACGCGACGAAGCGCCACTGGGGCTGGGTGGTCGAGGTCGATCCGTTCGATCCGAACAGCACTCCGCGCAAACACACCGCGCTCGGCCGCTTCCGGCACGAGAACGTCGCGATCCGCGTGGGCGCCGATGGGACGCTGGTCGCCTACATGGGCGACGACAAGAACGACTCGTGCCTCTACAAGTTCGTCGCGGCCGGCAAGGTCACGGGCGACCGCGCGAGGGACATGGCACTGCTCGAATCGGGACGGCTCTACGTAGCACAACTCGAAGATCCGGTGGCAACCGCTGAGCCCGCTTCAGGCGAGCGAGCATCACGCGCAACGGCTTCAGGTGAGACGGTTTCAGGATCGAGTGGCGCCGCCAAGGATCCGTCGCGCGTTTCAACGCGCGCGACCCGCGGCCGCTGGCTGCTGCTCGACCTCGCGAGTCAGCAGTCACTCTCCGCCGCGAAGAAGCCCGACGGCACGCCGCAGTTTGCGTCACAGGCCGAGGTCCTCGCCGACGTGCTCACCGCGGCGCAACTCCTCGGCGGCACGCCGCTCGAGCGGCCCGAGGACGCCGAGATCCACCCGCACGACGGCAGCCTCTACGTCGCACTCACCAATCAGAAGATGCGCGTGCCGGCCGACCTGCACGGCCGCATCGCGCGCCTCGAAGAGGACGGCGGCGACCCCGCGTCACTCGCCTTCAGCTGGAGCATCTTCGCCGAGGGCGGGCAAAGCGGCGGCTTCTCCTGCCCCGACAACCTCGCCTTCGACGCGAACGGCGACCTCTGGGTCACTTCCGATATCACGTCGGCGGAAGCCACGGTCGGCAGACTTGCGAAGCCCGACTACGCTGCGCGTGGCAACAACGGCCTTTTCTTCTTCCGCACCCGCGGGCCGATGAAGGGTGTGGCATTCCAGGCCGCGTCGGGCCCGGTCGACTGCGAGCTGACTGGCCCGTGCTTCACGCCCGATGGCACGACGCTCTTCCTGTCGGTCCAGCACCCAGGCGAAGAGAGCTCGTCGCGCGAGCAGCTCACCAGCCACTGGCCGCGCGGTGGCAGCAGCGTTCCGCAAAGCGCCGTCGTCGCGATCCGCGGTTTCCTGGCGGGCGGCTGACGCCTCAGGTCCGCCGTAACGCCGGAAGCGCAGAGACGCCTCTCGTTCATGTGCCGCGATGCAGCACCGGGGCTTCCGGGGCGCGCGCGGCCGAACGGGAGGATGGTCATGCGTTGCGGCTTCGCCCTGGTGATGTCCCTTGTTGTCCTCGCCGCTCCAGCGCTCGCGTACCAGGCGTCGTCCGGCGACGACGGGCCGATCCCGTTCCAGAACATGGACGCGCTGTCTGGCGCGTTCACCTACCAGATCCCGTTCGAGTTGCCGGCGTACCGCTCGCTCACGCCATCGCTCGGGCTCTCCTACCACTCCGGCGGCGGCAACGGCCAGGTCGGCGTCGGCTGGAGCTGCTCCGGCTTCTCCTTCGTCACGCGCGTGGCGCCGGGCCACGGCGCGCCGAAGTTCGATTCGAAGGACACCTACCTGCTCGACGGCGAGGATCTGGTCGCGGACAAGAGCCTCGGAGGCACGCACTCGACGCGCGTGCAGGGCTTCCGCAGGATCACGCAGGACACGGTCAACAATCACTGGATCGTGACCGAGAAGAACGGCACCAAGACCACCTACGTCCCGAACATCGGCTCCGGCTCGAAGACCTGCCGCTTCGCGATCAGCTCGGTGGTCGACCTCCACGGCAATCGCGTCGACTACACGTGGCAGACGCTCGGCGGCGACGTCTATGCGGATTGCGTGACCTGGAACGGCGCCGAGGTTCGGTACTTCTGGGATCGCACGCGGATCGACCGACTGACGGCAGCGGCGGATGCGGCGGCGCTCACCGACACGGACGCCCGGCTCACGACCGTGACGGTGAAGGTCGACGGGTCCATCGCGCGGGCGTACTCGCTGCGCTACGACCAGGGCGCGGCGAACGCGTCGCGGCTGACGAGCGTCGTCCAGTACGGCAGCGATGCCAGCGTCAATGCGAGCGGCGTCGTGACCGGCGGCAGTTCGCTGCCGGCCCCGCTCTTCTCGCATCCGGCGGGAAAGCCCGGCTTCAGCACGAGCTACCTCACCGCGATGAACATCCGCAGACCCGGCGGCTGGAACAAGCGCGGCGACGTCGACGGCAACGGTTGCACGGACTTCGTCGCGATCACCGACGCGTCGAAAGGCACGGCCCAGATCTGCTTTTTCGAGCGCGACGGGACGTTCGCGCGGGTCCATACCGACGACCTCAAGCTGATCGACGATTCGAACACCCTGATCGTCGTCGACTTCGATGGCGACTCGAAGGCGGACGTCTTCTCGTTCGCGGACTCCATCGGCAAGAAGGGCGCCTACGTCAATTACTACCGTGACGACCACTTCTACAACCCGTGGTACGACCTCGACCTGTCGCCCGGCCACGTGCTGGTCGGCGACTTCGACGGCGACGGCAAGACTGACGTGCTCTCCCATCGCGGCAACAACCAGGACGGCTACGTCCACTACTCGAAGGGCCAGGGGTTCGACACCTACACCTTCCCCGAGAGCAAGATCCGCACGGCGCGCCGGTCAGCGCTTCGGCTTGCCCTTCTTCGCCGCGTCGTCCTTCGGCTCGAACCGCGCCGCGAGCTCCTGTTCGAGCCACGCGTCGCGCGCCGGTACCAGCGATTCGGGCGCGAGCTTCGCTTCGAGGACCAACTCGTCGAGGTGGACGATGACATCGCTTTCGCATGCGATGCCGACGAAACCCGACCGCCGGTTGTAGACCAGCACCGAACGCGGCGAAAAGCCGTCGCAGGCGAGGCTCGCCCGCTTGCCATCGTGCGTGACGGTCACGTCGTAGTCGCGCGCGTACTCGGTCTCGGTTTGTCGTAGTCGTTCTTGATGCCGTCCAAACACTGGATGCCCGACATGTCATTGGCGCCGATCCAGTTCTTGCTGCCGTCGTCGCACACGAGGATGTTGATGTTGCAGATGATCCCATCGACCGATGGCTCGCTGCGCTCGTGGTGGTAGCGGAAGCGGTAACGACAGGTGAGCGGTGCCTCGAACGCGAGCTTCGACTGCCAGAAGGCGACGCCGCGCATCTTGAGCTCGCCGGCGTCCTGCTTCATGTAGGACGCCTTTTCGTCGAATTTGAGCGGCTGCTCGTTGCGCATCTTGCTGCGGAACGCGACCGGCGCGAAGTCGCCCGCATGCTTCGGATCCTTCCAGTCGCAGGTCAGGCGCACCCGCCCTTCGCCGAGGTTCTCGACGCGCGCCGTGAGCGGCAGCCGTGCGACGACGAGCGGCTCGTCGCGATGGCTCGACAGCAGCTTGGTGATGCGTTCGAGCGCGCTCTCGCCGGCAGCGGCCGTGTCGGGCAGCGGTGCGGCGGCGAGTTCTTCGATGATCCGGCCGGAACTGCCGGTCGCGAACAGCAGCGCCGTCTCGTCGACATCGGCGCGCAGCGTGACCTCTTTCGCCACACCCTTGCGACCAGCCAGCACGGCCGCGTAGCTGCGCACGGCCTTGCTGCCGTCCTCGCGCTTGTGCTCGGTCATCGACCGCAGCAGTTCCTCGCAACCGATGGTGTCGAGCGCGACGCGCTGCACCTCGCCCTTCGCGCCCGACAACAGCAGCACCTCGCCGTCGAGCTCCTGCACCGTGCCCTGTTTGGTCGCGCCCTCATGGTCGAAGCGCAGCTTCTTCGGATTGCCGCACGCCGCGACCAGGAACTCCCGTCGCGCCACAGCGAGCGCGCGCAGACGGCTGACATCGCGGAGTGCGCGCGCGGTGAGCGGATCGCCTGCGGGCAGCCCGTTCGCGAGCGTCTCGATCGTCGCGGCCGCCGCGTCGAGCGCCCCCTCGCCGGCCTGCAGCAGCGCGGCGCCGAGTCGCGCTTCGGGTGGCAACGGCAGTTCGAGCAGATCCTTCGGCTCGAAGGTGAGATCGAGGACGTTGCTCGCGATCGTCTTGCCAGCCGGAGCGGCCTTGCCGGTCGCGGCGTCGCTCGGCTTCTTGCCGGGCATCGCCTTCCTCAGCCCTTCCACCAGCTCGGGCGGCAACGCGCTCTCCGGCTGCTTCATTTTCGCGAGCTCGGTGGCGACGAAGTTGACGAAGCCGGACTGCAGCGCCACGGCGTCGAACTTTTGCGGGCTCGCCGTCGCGGACTTCGTGCCGAGCAGCGAGGCGAGCCGTTCGACCAGCAGCGGCTTGTTCTCACCGCCCTCCTCGCGCCAGAGGTAGAGCGTGAAGAGGTAGGCCTCGACCATGAAGGCGTAGCGCGCGTCGCTCGCCTCGCGGCTGTCGGTAGGAAGGCCGCCGCCCACGCGCCGCGACAGGAGCGTGAGCAGGCCATACGCATCGCCGATCCGCGGCAGTTCGTCGATCGGCAGGAACGATCCGTCGAGCGTGGCAGGATCGCGCAAACGCTTGGCCCACCACGACAACGTCCGCGCGCGGAGGTTGCCGAACTTCGGCGCGGCGGCATCGCCGGTGTGGCACGAGAGCGCGAAGGCGAGACCGTCGCGCACCCAGGCGTCATGCGGCGCTCCCGCATCGAGCAGCGAGCGCGCCATCACCCAGAGCGCGTCGCCGCGGTCGCGTTCGTCGTCCTGCTTCTCGTACAGGTCGCGCCGGACCACGCCGAGCTCGAGCTCGCCGTTCCAGTGGTTGAAGCCGATCGAGTCGGGCCCGCCGCAGAGCTTCCAGTAGTTATCGAGGTCGCCCGCGCTCGCCAGCACCACGATCGCGTCGAAGGCGCGGCCGGTCCGCCGCTGCACCAGCCACAACACCGGCGGAAACTCGGAGCACGGCACGAGCTCGATCCGCTGGAAGATAGGGATGGACCTTCAGCTTCTCGATCAGCGCATCGCGCTGGGTGGCGTAGGCCGCGTCGAGCGGCGCTACTGGCTCCGGCGGCGCGGCTTGCGACAGCGCGAGCGCGGCCATGAACGCGGCGGCGAAGAGCATGTGACACCCCTTCCGAGCACTCTACGGGCGAGCTTCATTCGGGCTAGTTCGCCTGAGTCCTTTGAGCAGCAACTCCTTCACCCCCGTGTCCGCGCCATCCTCGCGCGGCCGCACCAGCTTCGCCGCCAGCAGCGCGAGCAGCAGTCGCGCGACGATGCTGACCGCGATCACGATGCGGAACGAGCGATCGGTCGCCGCCAACAGCGCCCCGCCCGCGAGGCTGCCGGCGAGTTGGCCGAAGCCGTTCATGCCGCTCTGCGCGGCGATCGCGTGGACGCGGGTGGTGCGGAAGGTCGTCTGCAGCAGCAGGACGAACAGGCCGAGTTCGAGGCAGCCCCACGCGACGCCCGACGCGATCTGCGAGGCGAAGACGGAAGGCCAGCCGGTGGCCCAGAGGAACGGGAGTGGCGCGATTGCGACGCCGAGCACGCCGATCAGGAAGACCGGGCGCGCGCCGTGGCGATCGATCAGCTCGCCGTAGCGGCGCTGCAGCACGGCCTTCAGCCCGATCTGCGCGGCGAGAGCGGCCATCAGCATCACGTAGGAGAAGTGCAGTTCCTGCGCCATGAACGGCAGGAAGAACGGGCTGGCGAGGTAGACGGCGGCGTAGTAGGCGGCGTTGCCGACCACGATCCGCCAGGCGTTGCCGCCGCGCGCGGTGCGGAGGAACTGCACCACCTTGCCGCTGCTCGCGAGGCCGTTGAACTTCGGCTCCGGCGACAGGAGCAGCAGCACGGTCGACGCGAGGCGCGACAGGCCGGCGATGGCGAAGATCAGCGCGAAACCGCGGCCGGGCGACGCCCACTCCGGCCACCACGCGGTCGTGGTCACGCCAAAACAGAGGTGCGGCTCGAGCGACTGGAGCAGCAGACCCGCCACCACCATCGTGGCGCAGATGGTGTACTGAACGGCGCGTGTGCGATGGGCGAAGTAGTTGCCGCGCATCCGTTCCGGCACGAGGTCGCCGTACCAAGAGGTCCACGCGGGCGAGCCGCCCTGTCCCGCGATCTGGTAGAGCACCGCGCCCGCGATCAGCAGATGCGGCGTTTGGCGGCCGAGCGCGTCGAGCAGGGCGATCAGCAGCAGCGCAGCCGCCTGCGCCGCGCAGAAGCTGGCCACCAGCGCCCTGCGCGAGCGCACGAACCGCAGCAACCGCACCGCGAGCATCGGCCCGAGTGCCCCGACGAAGAGCGGCACGCCGACGATGAGCCCCTGCTCGAACGCGCTCGCTCCGAGCCGAATCGCGTCGACCACGAACCACTGCTCGGCGAAGCCGACCATCCCCGCGTAGAGCATCCCCTCGGGCACGGCGAGGAAGAGCGAACGACGGCGGTGGTGGCGGGGGAAGGGCGCGCGCGGCGACGGCATCGGGGCGACCACTACGCTGGCACCTGGGGCAGGAAAGGGGCCGGGATGATACGGCGGCGCGCGTAGTCTCTCGGCCCCGCATGCCCCGCGCTCCGATCGGAATCTCACCGTGCCGCGCTTCCACCCCGCTTCCGCCGTCAAACCCGAATTGCTCGCTCCCGCGGGCGACCATGACTGCGTCCGCGCCGCCATCGAGAACGGCGCCGACGCCGTCTATTTCGGCTTGCAGGGCGGCTGGAATGCGCGAGCGCGCGCGACCAACTTCGCGATCGAGACGCTGCCGGAGCTGATGTCCGAGCTGCACCAACGTGGCGTGAAGGGCTACTGCGCCTTCAACACGCTGGTGTTCGAGCATGAACTGGCCGCCGCCGAGGAGCGCATCCGCAAACTCGCTGAAGCCGGCGTCGACGCGTTGATCGTGCAGGATCTGGGCATCGCCCGCCTCGCGCGCGCGGTCTCGCCAGATCTCCCGTTGCACGCTTCGACCCAGATGACGATCTCGACCGCTGAGGGCTGCGACTTCGCACGGCGCTGCGGCGTCTCACGCGCGATCCTGGCGCGCGAGCTCTCCGTCGCCGACATCGCGAAGATCCACGCCGCGACCGATCTCGAGCTCGAAGTCTTCGTGCATGGCGCGCTGTGCGTGAGTTGGAGCGGGCAGTGCCTGACCAGCGAGGTGTGGGGCGGGCGCTCGGCCAACCGCGGCGAGTGCGCGCAGGCGTGCCGCATGCCCTACACGCTCGACGTCGACGGAGAGGAGCGGGACCTTGGCGCGGTGCGCTACCTGCTGTCGCCGAAGGACCTGTCGGCGCTGCAGCAACTGCCGGAGTTGATCGAGGCGGGCGTGCGCTCGTTCAAGATCGAGGGACGGTTGAAGACGCCCGAGTACGTGGCGCAGGTCAGCGCGACCTACCGCAAGGCGATCGATCAGGCGTGGAAGTCGGGACAGGTTTGGTTGCCGGCCGCGGAACTGCGCGATCTGGAGCAGACGTTCTCGCGCGGGCTCGCGCCGGGATTCCTCGGCGGCGTGAACCACCAGCAACTTGTCGAAGGCCGCAATCCCAAGAAGCGCGGCGTCTTCCTCGGCTGGGTCGCCGACGTGGCGCCGGGTGGGCGGCGCGCGACGGTGGCGCTCCAAGCGCCGCTCAAGGCCGGCGACGGAGTCGTTTTCGAGGGGCCCGATCCCGAAGCCGGCGAACAGGGCGGCACGATCGTCGAGGTCCGTCTTGACGGGCAGTTGATCACGGGCAACGCGGCGCCGGCGGTCGGTTTCGAGAACGACCAGGTCGATCAGGGCGGATCGCCGTTCCTGGTCGAGCTCTGCTTCCTGCGCGAGCACGGCCCCGATCTGACGCAGGTCGAGGTCGGCACGCGCGTCTTCAAGACCAAGGATCCCGAGCTCGAGCGGCGACTGCGCGAGACCTTCACCGGGCCGCCGCGCAAGCGCGTGCCGATCGAGTTCACCGTGCGCGGGCGGGTCGGCACGAAGCTCGAGATCGAGGCGCTCGACGAGGAGGGCAAGAGCGCGACGGTCGAGTCGACCATGGCGCTGGTCGCCGCGCGCAACCGGCCGCTGACGCGCCAGTTGCTGGTCGAGCAGCTCGGCCGGCTCGGTGATTCGATCTTCGCGCTGGCGAAGGGAACCCGCGGCGTGCGCGTCGAACTCGAGGGCGAGGTCATCGCGCCGTTGTCGGAGCTGTCGCGAATGCGCCGCGAGCTGTGCGAGGCGCTGGTGAAGCGGCGTGGCGAGAACGTGCCGTGGCAGATTGCGGCGGAGGGTGCGCTGGCGCGGGTCGCGGCGACGCCGACTCGGACCTCACCCTCTGGCCGCGGTCGTGATGACGACTTCGAGCTCTCCGTGCTGGTGCGCAGCGACGCGCAGGTCGAGGCCGCGCTCGAAGCGGGAGTCGAACGGATCTATCTGGA
>SIAN01000059.1 GCA_009691715.1 Planctomycetota bacterium | reverse complement strand
AGGGTCGAACGATTGCCGTGGCGCAGCACGACCTTCTTGTTGCCCGGCTCGGTCGAGAACGGCAGCAGGATCTCGCCGTTCTTGTCGACGACGTACTCGCGGCCGCCGAACCACAGCGTGGCGTCCTTCAGATGTACGCCGGCCTCGTCGTAGATGCGGAACAGCTGGCCGGCGGCCGCGGTGCGCTCGACGTGGCGCAGGCCGCCCTTGTGGATGACGGCGCGGCTGCTCATGCCGTTGCCGACCAGCTCGACGACGTAGGTGCCCGGCGCCGCGAGCATCGGCAGGTCGAACGTGCGCCGGACGCGGCGCAGCGGCGGCTCCGGGTAGGTGAAGGTCTGCTCGGAGTTGGCGACGATGCCGTCGAGCTCGATCGAGGCGTCGACCTCGCGCTGCTTCTCGATGTGGTAGCGCGCGCTGTCGATCGCGAACACCTTCAGCAGCAGCGTTGGCACGTTCTTCAGGTCGACCGCGAGGCTCACCGCATCGCCGGCCGCGTAGGTGGTGCGCTGCGTCGACGGGAAGTTGATTTCGACGCGCTTCTGGAGTTGTTCGAGGCGCGACGGGTCGTTCAAGAGCGTGAACCAGCGCTCGAGGTCGCCTTGGCCAAGGAGCAGCTTGGTTTCGGCGAGAACCCCCTTCAGCCAGCCGGAATCGAGGAACTCGGCGTACGGCTCAAAGCCGTCCTCGCGGGCGAAGAGCCGCTCGAGGCAGGCGCGCACCAGCGCCTCGTCGTCGCCGATCGGCGCGAGCCCGGTCGGGTAGGCGCCGCCCGTGTTCACGAACTCGCTGCCGTCTTGGAAGCGGCGCACGTACGCGGGCGACGGATGGCCGTTGCGGCGCGGCAGCCGGATGTAAGCGAGGAAGCGCGCGCGATCGGGCTCGCCCTGCGTGAGATCGTGCTGCAGCCAGTGGAACAGCACGTGAGCCTTCAGCGAGTTGTGCGCCGGCGCGAGCCGCTGCGCAAACTCCCAAAGTCGCGCGTACTGCGCCGCGCGCGCGACCGGATCGTGCTGCCAAACCGTGTCGGCGCCCGGCTGCAGGCGCGCGAGATAGGCGTTCACGAAGGGCGGCTCGTTCAGCAGCTGCGGGCGCAGCCGCACGCACTCTTCGAGTTGCTCGCGGCGCAGCGCAGCGTGGATCTTCAATGAGCCGAAGCCGCCGCTCGTGCGCGAGCCGAGGTCTTGCACGACCAACGCAGCGAGGTTCACGACGTCGGGACGCGCGAGGCGCGTGAGGAGGCTGCGGAGTTGGTCTTCGCGCAGGCTGGTCGCGGCGAGGGCCGGCAGCGCGCGGTCGGTGAAGCCGTCGACGGTTCCCGGGTGGCGCGCAAACGCCTGCGCCGTCAACGTCGCCGCGGCGAGCGCCTGCGGATCGAGGCGGGTCGGCAGGTCGGAGCGCTCGCCGGGCACCACGCGCTGGTGGTTCCACTGCAGGCCTAGCCGCTCGCGCAGGAAGTTGAACGTGCGCTCCGCGTCGGCGCCGAACGAAAGCAGCGCCTCGCGGTTCTCGATCTCGGCGACGCGGGTGGAGTTGCCGTGGCGCTCGATCCACGCAGGTAGCAACTTGCGGACGCTCGCGAAGTCGCCGGCATCGAGGCGCTCGCGGCAGCTGAAGTAGTACCACTCCGCGCTGCCCGGGATCAGCGTCGCCACGACCTTGGCGCGGTCGGGGGCGAGGGCGTAGCTCTCCTCGAAGCCTTGCGGGAGGCCCTGCGCGGAGAGGGCGGGAGCGAGCGCGGGGGTGACTGCGGCGAGCGTGGCGAAGGCGACGAGTCTGACCACGTTGAGGGACGAGCGCTGGCGATTCATGGCAACTCCAGGACGAAGTCTCGACGAATGCCCGCAGTCCAAACGGACGGAAGGGGGGCGAGGTTCACCGCCCAGTCGTGCCGTCGTTCCGGCCGATTCGAGCATCGCCGGCCGAGGTCGGGTTTCGGCGGCGGCTTGCCCATCCCGGAGACGAGTCCGTACGACTCGCTGTCCGGCAGATCGCGCCCGTGACGGATTGCCGGGCCGCCGCCACGATGGCGGCGGCCCGGCGTGGACGGTTCTGGATCAGTTCTCGATCAGTTCTCGATCAGCGCAAACCACTCACAGCGTGACGACGGTGAACAGAAGCTGGTCCGTCCGATGGCGGAAGGTCTTGCCGCGCCGGGTGCCGTAGCTGCGCGCGCGAATCTCGCCGGTTCCGGAGACGTAGGCGGCGGGAGAGGCAACCGTGAACGTCGTCGTTGTGTCGGTCGTGCCGAGCGAGGTGGAGCCGATCGAGACCCAGGTGCTGGACGTCCAGTTCCAGAGGTAGACGGTGCAGGTCGAGCTGCTGGTGTAGTTGCTCTCGAGCTTCACCTCGACGCTCGAAAGGGTCCCGGAGTAGGTCGCGACCGTGCTGCCGTACCAGTCGCAGTAGTAGTCCTTGCTGGCCTTCGCGGCCGCGATCTCGAGCCGGCCGTCGTCGCTGGTGGCGAGGTTCGAGAGGCCGCCGGAGTAGTTGCTGCCCTGCAGGATCGTGTAGCTGGTCGGCGCCCAGTCGGTCCGCGAGCCGCCGCCACCACCGCCATCGAGCAGCGCGAGGTTGCAGTTGACGCGGCCGTGCGTGACGAACGTGCCAACGTTGTCACAGTTGTCCTCGATGCGCGCGCGGATCACGGCGACGGCGGTCGCCGTCCCGAGGTTGCTCCAGAGCAGGCCGGCCTCGCCGGCCACGTGCGGGCACGCCATCGACGTTCCGGAGAGCGTCGCGTAGGAGTTGCCGTCGTAGGTGGCGTAGATGTCGCGGCCAGGAGCGGCGACGTCGACCCAGCTGCCGTAGTTGCTGAAGCTCGAGCGCGTGTCATTGCTGTCGGTGGAAGCGACCGCGATGCAGTTCGCGTACCACGCCGGATAGGAGGGCGCCGTCGAGCCGCTGTTGCCGGCGGCGGCGACGACCAGGACATTCAGTCCCCAGGCGTAATTGACGGCGGCCTCGACCGTGCTCGATCCCGATGAACCGCCGAGGCTCATGCTGATGACGTCGGCGCCGTTGTCGGCCGCCCAGTTGATCCCGTTCGCGACACCGTCCCAGGCGCCCGACCCCCCCGAGTTCAACACCTTGACCGGCATGACCGAGCAGTCGTAGCCGACGCCCGCGATGCCGACGCCGTTGTTGGTGCGAGCGGCTGCGATCCCGGCGCAGTGGGTGCCGTGGCCGTTGTCGTCATCGGGGTCGGAGTCGTTGTTGACGAAGTCGTAGCCCGGCAGCAGCTTGGCCGCGAGGTCGCCGTGATTCTTGTCGACGCCGGTGTCGACGATCGCGATCACGGTCGAGGCCGCGCCGGTCTCCAAGTCCCACGCCGCTTCGCAGGCGATCTTCGGCGGGCCCCATTGGCTGCCGTAGCTCGGGTCGTTCGGCACGTGGAACGCCTCGACCAGGAAGTTCGGCTCGGCGAACTCGACGTGCGGAAGGCCGGAGAGCCAGAGCACCACGAACTCGACCGGCAGCGCTTCCGGCAGCCGCAGGTGGCGCACGCCGATCTGCGCGAGGTCGCCGATCACGGTGGCGCGCAACTGCTCGATCGTCTCCTCGGCGGCGGCGTGCGCCTCGGGCCGGAACTTGACGAGGACTTCACCGGCGCGGAATTCACCGTGGCTCTGCGCCGCGGCGGTGCCGCCGAGCGCGGCCAAGGCGAGACAAGCTGCAATGTTCCGGACCATGTTCTTCTTCTCCCAAGGTGTGGGCACATCGAACGATGTCGCGGCCGGTGTTCGAGGATACCGGAACCCCGAGGATGCACCGGGAAAGCGGAAACGGACGCTAGTCCGTGCCGGAGCAGCGTCTAGGTGTGATCACTCTGACGACCTGCGTCACTTCGCCCGCGTGTCGTCGAGCCGCATCATCAGCCCCTCGGCGCCCGCCTTCGGGCCCTGGTGCCATTCGAAGGTGTGATGGTCGGGGCCGTGGATGGTGATCACTTCGCGGGAGAAGGCGGGCTGGCGCATCATCGGGTCGACGAAGGCGCGTCGCAGGGTGAGCACGATTCTCGTCGCGTCGGAGGTGCCGGAGCTGATCGGCATCATTCCGGTGGCCATCGAGTCGATCCAGAGGTTCTGGCAGGTCTGCGAGAGGTTGTCGTAGCCCAGGTCGCTCAGGCCCTGGAACGGCATGCCCGTGAAGTCGGACTCGAACTGCTGCTTCACGAAGCGCCCGCCGAGCTCGAGGCTGCAGGTGGCGCGGCCGGCGCAGGGCCGGGCCGCCGCTCAGGCCGAGTGGATGCGGTTTGGCGGTGGCCTGCCGCGAGCCGTCACCTCCTCCGGTCGATGAACTCCGCCGCGCGCATCGGCCACGCGATCGCCCGCAGCAATCGCGCGTCGCCGCCGCGGGCGAGCAGCCGCACGTCGAGCGCCTCAGGGCTCTGCGGGAAGAGCTGCGTTGTGAGGCACTGCCGGTCGTTCGCGAAGACCTCGATCAACGGACCGTCGAGGAAGACGCGCAGCAGGAGCGGCTCGCCGGCGGCGAGCTCGAGCGGGGCGTCGATCGAGGTGCGCGGGTCGACGTGGCCGCCGTAGACATCGATCGGGCCGGCGGAGTAGTGGACGTCCTTGCGCAGGGTCGAGTGCGCGAGGTCGATCGAGAGCGTCTCCGTCGCGGGCCGCCAGACGATCGCCGTCTGCTCGCCGCTGACGAAGTCCGCGCGCACGATCAGCGCAACCTCGGTCGCGGTGCCGACCTCGATCGCGACATCGAGCTCGAGCGAATCGCCGCGCCGCGAGTCGAGCAGCAGCGGGATGCCGTCGTCGAGGCGGTTCGCCGAGAACTCGATCGGCTCGCCGCGAAGCGCCTCGAGCTCGCGCGCCGGCGTGATCGCGAGCGTTCCGTCCGGCGCGACATCGAGCACGCGCGGCAGGCTTTGCGCGCCCGAGCCGGTGCGCCGCTGCGTCGCCATCGAGCGCGGGTCGGTGATCCACGCCCAGAAGATGCGGCGACCGTCAGGAGCGAGCAGGCTCTCCGGCGCGAAGAAGTGGCCGCCGGGCCAGTTCATGCGCACGTGGCGCTCAGGCTCAAAACGCAGCGTCGCGGCGTCGAAGCGGCCGACGTACGCGCGCGCGCCGACCTTGTGGCTGATGCAGAGCAGGACGTGGCGATCGCCGAGCGCGAAGAAGTCGGGGCAGGAGCAGTCTTCGCCGGCCACCGTCCAGCTCGGGTCAGGCTGCGAATAGAACGCGCCGCGCCACTCCCACGCGAGCAGGTCTTTCGCGCGTCCGGCCCACAAAGTGTCCTTGCCATCACGCGAATTGCCGCCGAGCAGGCAGACGTAATCGTCGCCCTCGCGCCAGAGGTAGGGGTCCCACACGGTGTATTCGCCGTGGCCTGGCTCACCCGGCTTCGGAATGGGAACGACGGGATTGTCGGGATGCTTGCGCCACCGGATCAGGAGGTCCTCGTTGCCGGCGTCGCCGCCACCGCCGGATCCAGCGCCGGTCTTCAAGGGCGTGGCGGTGGTTGGCATCTCCGCCGTCGCCACGCAGACTCCGGCGTCGATGCCAAACCAGCAGAGCATCGGCCGGCCGTCGGCGCCGAGGAAAGCGTTGCCGCTGAACGTGCCGTGATCGGTGTCGCCGGGCTCGGGCGCCAGTGCGGCCGGATGAAAGGTCCAATCGACCAGGTTCGCACTCGACGCATGGCCCCAGCAGTGGCCGCGCGCGTCCTGGAAGATGTACATCAGGTGGTAGCGACCTTTCCACCAGATGCAGCCGTTGGTGTCGTAGGGCAGCGCGACGCCTTCATCGGGCCATGCGGTCAGGTGCCACTTCGGGCGCGATTCATTCGCGCGCGTCGGCAACATCGTGCGGCCGGCGCTGAACGCCGCGCCGTTGCCCGGAAGCACGAGCTCGCCATCGACGACGCGCGCGCCACCGATCAGCTCGAACGCCGGCAGGCGCGCCATCTCGTCGCCGGGGTCGTCGCCCTCGAACCGCCACCACGCGAATGGCGAACGGACGATCACGTCGCCCTTCGACTCGAGCGTGTCCGGCTGGAGCGCGCGGATCTGCTCGGGTTCGAGCACGCCGGAGTAGATGCGCGCATCGAGGATCGCGCCGCGAAATGAATCGCCGCCGGCTGCTGCGAGATGGCGCAGCCCCATCACCACGCGCGCGTCGTCCTCGAACGCGGGCGTCGGCTCGGCGGTCGCTTGATGCGCGATCCGTTCACCGTTGCGCCAGAGGTCGACCTCGTGCAGGAACCACCGCGCGGCGATCTGCACGACCTCGCCCGGACCGGCGTTCTCAACCTCCCAAGTCTGCTGCTCGGCCGGCACCGAGCGTCGGAAGAAGTCGCTTCCCGTCATCCACCGCTTGGGCGAGCACTCGCCGAACACGAGCGCGTCGAACCGTTCCACGTTGTCCTGGATCGTCAGCACGCTGCCGCCGCGCTGGTCGAGATCGGCGAGCCGGACCCAGGCGACGAGGGTCTTCTCGCGCAACGGCCAGCCGAACAAGGTGTCGGTGATCTCGGTGCCCTGCGGCGCCGGCGTTCCCTGAAGCGCCACGTACGCCAGCGCAAGCGCGAGTCCGTTCATCCCCACATCTCCGCCAGGAACTCGCGGTACGGCACCATCTCGACTTGGCCGACCCTGCGCCGGCGCGCCTCGAGTGAGACGCAGACGTAGCGCTTCAGCAACTTCTCCTCCGCCAACGCTTCGAGCGAGCGCAGGTCGGCGGCCGAGACGTTTTCCTTCGCCTTCACCTCGATTGCGGTGTGGTCGCCGACGATGAAGTCGACTTCGTAGCCGGAGGTCGAACGCCAGTAGCGGATCGGCTCGCCCGAAATGTAGTCACGATGAGCGAGCAGTTCATGCGCGAACCAGGTCTCGAACGCAGACCCGAATTCTGGCGTGCCGGGCTCGACCAGACGGCCCTGCAGCGCCGAGACCACGCCGACGTCGAAGAAGTAGTACTTCGAGGTGGCGATCGGCTTGCGCTTCTTGGTTGCACCGAACGCTGGCACTTCGTGGATCAACAGCGTGTCCTTCAGGATCTCGAAGTACTCGTAGACGGTGGTGCGCGGCACCTGCGCGTCGTTGCCGATCTTGGTGAAGTTGATCATGGTCGCGTTGCAGTGAGCGGCGACGTGGAGGAACCGGCTGAAGGCCGACGCGTTGCGAGTCGCCCCCTCGGCGACGATCTCCTGCTGTAGGTACGTGCCGGCGTAGGCGTCCAAATCGGCCTTCGGGTCGTCCGAGAACCAGATCGAGGGCAGCGTCCCGCGGCGCACCGCGCGCGAGAGGTCGAACGATTCGCCGAGCTCCTGCGTCGTCAGTGGATGGAGGTATTTGGTGCGCGCACGGCCACCGAGCAGGTTCAAACCGCCGCGGCGCAGCGTGCGCGCGCTCGATCCGGTGAGCAGGAAGCGCGTGCCGCGCGCCTCGATCAACCGGTGCACTTCGTTCAGCAAGACCGGCAGGCGCTGGATCTCGTCGATCACCACCATCGAGTCGGCGGCGGTCAGCTCTTCGCCGATGCGGGCGGGACGGTGGCTGAGCTCGCCGAAAACGCGGCTGTCGAGCAGGTCGTAGAGGCGCACTTCAGGGAGCGAACGGCGGATCCACGACGACTTGCCGGTCTGGCGCGGGCCGAACAGGAAGTGCGACTTCTGTTCGAGCCAAGCTCGCAGCGGAGCGGCTCGAGGAAGGTGCGCGACGGGGCGCGACGGGTCATCAGTCATTAATCATGATTATCGACGACTTGTACGACACTGCAAGAGTCCGGCATGGTGAAGCACCCGAACTACATCCATAACGTATTTATTGACAATAGTTTATGTCGCATACCACCGAGCCGTTGCGCCCGCCTCGATCGTCAACCCTTCTTCACTCCGCCACAGAAATGGCCGTCCGCAACCACCCCGTCGACCTCGATCGTCGGTTCGCCGCTCACATTGTCGTCGGCGAGTCCGTCGACACCGACCGCCTGGATCCGGACCGGCAGCGTGAGCTTGCCCGCGGGTTTCCATCTCGTGATCCGACGCACCACCGGCGCGATGCCGCGGGGGGTGAGCCCAGTGTGGCGCAGCTCGAGGATGTGGCCGGACCTCACGTCGAGCGCGAGTGTCACGTTCTGCCTCGCAGCGTGCACCGTGACCAATTCGACCGGCCGGCCCAGCACGGTGTCGGTTCCCGCCGGAACCGCGAGCAGGTTCTCGCGCTCGCGCAGGATCCAGAGCGGGTGGCGCAGTGCCTCGCGCTCGACCGCGGTGGTCGACACCGTGCCGAGCGGTTGCGTCTCGCCGGGCTCGAAGCGTGTCGCGACGCCGGCGGCGAGCGCATGGCCGTAGCCCTTGCCGTCCCACGCCGCCTCGAAGCGGTAGCTGCCCGGGAATGCGAACCAGAGATCGCGCGTGCCGAGGAACTCCGCGCCGCCCGACGTGGTCTTCAGCTCGCTGCGCACGTGCACGCTCTTCAGCGCATCGAGCGCCGCGACGTCGCCGCACGCCGCCGCCGCCTTCTCCAGCAACGCCTGCCCGGCTGCTTTCGCCGCGTCATCCGCGCCCGGCGGGTCTTGATCGATCGGTTGCAGCTTCTCCGGCGCCTTCAGGAATCCCGCGCGGCACGGGTCCGACGCGAAGACCCAGATCCTGCTGTCCCAGACCGCGAAGCGATCGGGTGATCCGGTTCCCGACAGCGGTCCCATCCGGCCGCATGCGCCATCCCACTGGACTCCCCACTGCTCCGGCTCGGCGAGGAAGAGGTCGCGGTTGTCCTCGGAGACGAAGCGGTAGCGGAAGGCGCCGTGCTCGACGTCGAGCTTCGCGTGGCCCTCGACCTCGCGCCCGTCGATCAGCTCGATCGGGTCGAAGCCCTTCAGCACGAGCTGCGACTCGGTAGCAAGCGCGGCGAGCACGAGCGGCAGCGACAAGCGCGCGGCGAGGTGCAGCATCGATCGATCTCCCGAGGTCCCGTTCCGCGCGGCCCGGCATTCCTTTCCGGCGCGGGCCGGCACGCTGGCTACGCCGCGACCGGCGCGGGAGGTGCGCCCCGGCTACACTTCCGCCGTATCGGGAGCGGCACCGCGCATGATCGTGATGAAGTTCGGAGGCACCTCGGTCGGCGATGCCGCGCACATTCGTCGCGTCGTCGAGCTGGTGCGAGCGCGCCTTCCCGATCGTCCGTGCGTGGTCGTCTCAGCTCATTCCGGCGTGACCGACGCGCTCCTCGATCTGGCGCACAAGGCGGTCGCGGGCAAGCACGACGTGACGGCGCTGCGCGAGCGCCACGACAAGATCAGGTCCGAACTCGGCGTCGAGGTGCCGGAGCACGAGGTGCTGTTTCAGGAGCTCTCCGACCTCCTGCGCGGCATTTCGCTGGTGGCCGAGTCGACGCCGCGTCTGCTTGACCACGTGGCGAGCTTCGGCGAACGCCTCTCCGTGCACACGGTCGCGGCGGCGTTGCGGCAAGCCGGCATCACGGCAAATGCGGTGATGGCCTACGACGCCGGCTTGAAGACCGATTCGCGCTACCAGCGCGCGCGCCCGCTGCCGGAGAGCTTCGACGCTATCGCCGCCAGCCTCGCGTCGCGCGACGGCGTCTGCGTCGTGACCGGCTTCATCGCCAAGGACGACGCCGGCTCGATCACCACCATTGGCCGCAACGGCTCCGACTACAGCGCGTCGCTGTTTGGCCGCGCGCTGAAGGCCCGCGAGATCGAGATCTGGACCGACGTGCCGGGTGTGATGACCGCCGATCCGCGCCTGGTGCCCGACGCCCGCCCGATCGAGTGCATGACCTACGACGAGGCGGCCGAGATCGCCTTCTGCGGCGGCAAGGTGCTCCATCCGGCGACGCTGCAGCCCGCCGTCGAGGCCGACATTCCAGTGCGCGTGCTCGACACGCGCAACCCGACCGGCCCGAACACGGTGATCTGTCGCGAGGTGCCGCCGTCGCGTCCGGTCGTGCGCACCGTGGTGCAGAAGCGCGGCATCTGTCTGGTGAACATTGTCACGCCGCGCATGCTCGGCGCGCATGGCTACATGGCGCGCATCTTCGAGGTCGCGGCGCGGCACGAAGTCGCGCTCGACATGCTGGCGACCACCGAG
>SIAN01000058.1 GCA_009691715.1 Planctomycetota bacterium | reverse complement strand
GGCAGCGCCATCTTCGGCGCGCCGGATCTAGGCGGCCGGATCAGCGAGCTGCGTCAGCAGGCAATCCACGCCGCCGCGGCGGCTAATGCTTCGGCGGCGCGCTGACGGCGCGTCCGGAAGCCAGCACCCGAAGCCAGCACCCGAAGCCAGCATGAGGAGCCGATTCGATGGCGTGGATGCGTTTCCGCAAGAAGGAGATGCCGGAGGGTCTCTGGAGCAAGTGTGACGTCTGCGAGGAGATGCACTTCCAGAAGGAGCTCGACGAGGCGAAGAAGGTCTGCAAGAAGTGCGGGCACCACTTCCGGATGAGCGCCGCTGAACGCATCGCCACAATCCTCGACCCTGACAGCTTCACCGAGTTCGCCGCCGACATCGAAGCGATCGATGCGCTCAAGTTCGTGTCGAAGGGCGTCGCCTACCCGAAGAAGCTCGCGGAAGAGCAGAAGAAGACCGGTCGCAAGGACGCGCTGGTGATGGGCATCGGCCGGCTGCGCGGACGCGAGATCGTCTTCGGCGTGATGGAGTTCGAGTTCCTCGGCGGCTCCATGGGGGTGGTGGTCGGGCACAAGGTGCTGCTCGCGGCCGAGCTCGCGCTGGAGCGGAAGCTGCCGTTCCTGCTGGTCTGCTCGTCGGGTGGCGCGCGCATGCATGAAGGCGCGCTGTCGCTGATGCAGATGGCGAAGGCGTGTGCGGCGCTGGCCCGGCTCGCCGCGGCGGGCGGGCTCTACGTGACGCTGCTCGCCGATCCGACGACCGGCGGCGTGACCGCGAGCTATGCGACGGTCGCCGACCTCGTCCTGGCCGAACCGCGCGCTCTGATCGGCTTCGCTGGCCCCCGCGTCATCGAGCAGACGATCAAGCAGAAGCTGCCGAAGGACTTCCAGCGCGCCGAGTTCCTGCAGCAGCACGGTCAGATCGATCGGATCGTCCCGCGCGCCGAACTCGTCGACACGCTGGAACGCCTCTTCGGTGCACTGCTCGGTCCGGTGGTCGGCGCTTCGACCGGACGCCTGACGGGCGAGTCGCTCACGACGGAGCAGTCGCCGATCGCCTCCTGAGGCCGGTTCCGCGGGCGGGAGCATGGTTCTGATCGGCGCGCGGCATTACCATCCGCGTCCCATGGACCCACGCTCACTGTTTCTCCGCAAGGTTGTCTCCGATCCGGCTGAAACAGGGGCGCACGGCGCCGGCCAAGGTCCCGGATTGAAGCGGACGCTCGGCGCGCTCGACCTGACCATGCTCGGGATCGGTGCGATCATCGGCGCCGGGCTGTTCGGCAGCATCAAGGACATGATCACCGGCACGAGCGCGCTGCAGGGCGCCGGTCCCGCGGTGATGATCTCGTTCCTGCTCACCGCGATCGCCTGCGGCTTCGCGGCGCTCTGCTACGCCGAGATCGCGGCGATGATGCCGGTCTCCGGCAGCGCCTACTCCTACTCCTACGCTGCCTTCGGCGAACTCATCGCCTGGATCATCGGCTGGGACCTGATGGTCGAATACGCGATCGGCAACGTCTACGTCGCGCAGAGCTGGACCGACCACTTCCAGACGTTCCTCGAGGGCATCTCGGGGTCAAAGCTGCCCCTGTGGCTCGTGCGTGATTTTCAGTCGGCGACGACGCTGCTCGCCGACGCGAACGCGACGATCGCGGCGGCCGTCGGCAGCGTCGAGCCGAGCCAGGCGCTGATCGACGCGCAGGCGGTCGTCGCAGCGCTCGGCGGCCAGCCGACCTTCAGCTTGCCGGGGCTCGGTTCGTTCATCTTCTCCTGCAACCTGCCGGCAACGGCGATCACCCTCGCGCTCACCGTGCTCCTGTTCGTCGGCGTGAGCGAGAGCGCGCGCGCCAACGCGGCGATGGTCGTGCTGAAGGTGGCGCTGATCCTCGCGTTCCTCGGGATCGGCATCTTCCACATCGATCCATTGAACTGGTCCGATCCGGCGCACGGGCGTCAGTTCGCGCCGAACGGCTTCAACGGGATCTGGCAAGCCGCCGCGATCGGGTTCTTCGCCTACATCGGCTTCGACGCGGTCTCGACGGCGGCCGAGGAGACGAAGAACCCGCAGCGCGATCTGCCGCGCGGGCTGATCTGGTCGCTGGCGATCTGCACGCTCCTCTACATCGCGACCGCCGCGGTCCTGACCGGCGTCGTGCCCTACGAGACGATCACGACTCACGACCCGCTCGCCCAGGCGTTCGAAGTGATGGGGTACACCGGCGGCAAGACGGCGTTCGCGTTCGGCGCCGTGATCGCGATGACCGCCGTCCTGCTGGTCTTCCAGCTTGGGCAGACGCGCATCTTCATGGTGATGGCGCGCGACGGTCTGTTGCCGAAGACTTTCGCCAAGATCCACCCGCGCTACCGCACACCCCACGTCAACACCTGGGTCATGGGCTTGGTGGTCGCGCTCTGCTGCAACCTGCTCACGCCGGGACAGGCGATCGGGCTGTGCAACATCGGGACGCTGTTCGCGTTCATCCTGGTCTCGATCGGGGTCATCGTGCTGCGCCGACGCGAGCCCGACCGGCCGCGGCCCTTCCGAGTGCCGGGTTATCCGTTCACGCCGATCGTCTCGGCGTTGGCGTGCTTGGCGCTGGTCTGCGGACTCGAAGTCACGAACTGGCTGCGATTGGTTTTCTGGCTGCAGCTTGGGCTCGTGGTTTACGCCGGCTTCGGTTACCGGAACAGCGCGCTGCGCCGGAATTCCGGCGTGCCGCTCACGGCAGGGCGCGAGTCGCAGTGGCTGGGCTGGTTGCTGATCGCGGGATCGGTCGGACTCAGTTATCGGTTGCTGCAGGACGGCGCTCCCGTGTTGGAATCGAGAGCCGTGCACATCCTCGCCACGCTCTTCCTCGGCGGACGAATCCTCTTCGTCGAGTTGATCGGGTTGGGTTTCGTGATCGGCGGCCCGTGGGTGTCGCGCGCCATCGCGATCGGTGCGCCGGTGACGATCGTGCTCGGCATTGCGCTCGAACTCCACCTCGGCACCTTCGTCTGGTCGCACGCGCTCGCGCAACTCGCCGTGGCGGCAGTGGCGCTGTTGGCAGCGAGAACCCTTCCCTCTCGGTCTCGTCGGTCGTGACGCGTTGACCGTCCTCGTACCATTGCTGGCTTGCCGACTCGTTCGGCGTCCTCACGCGAAGGAGTCCCATCGTGTCCCGGATCCTGCGCCCCTGCTCGGTTCTGCTGGTGCTGGTCGGCGGACTTGCCGCATGCGGTGACTCGGCTCCGCCGCCAAAGGTCGCTCCTTCGGTCGCCCCCAAGGTCGAGGTGCCGCCGCCCCCGATCGACCCCGCGGTCAAACTGGCGCTCGAGACCGACTTGGCCAAGGCGCGCGCGTTGGCCGAAAAGGCGCGAGGGTTGAAGGAGCAGGGGATGCAGAAGGCGCGCGCCGGTGGGTCGGGGAAGAAGGAATTCACCGAAGCGGCGTCGACGATGACGTTGGCCTTCGTCTCGATGGGCAAGTGGTGCGAGCCGACCAGCAAGGAAGTGTCGCTCACCGGCGAGCAGCGCGCCTACTACATCGCACCGATCTTTGCCGAGCGCGCGCTCTGGCTGCAGGAGTCCGCGGAACTGGGTGTCTTGCAACAGCGCTGAAGGACGGGGTCAGGCGGCCGGCGGCGCGGGGTGATCCGGCGTGGCGTCTGAGTGAGCGTCCCGCTCAGGGCTGCACGGTGACGGCGAGCGCGTCGCTGGCGGTGATGCCTTGCGGACCGCACGGATCGATCCAGAACCACTGCAGGGCGACGAGCACGCCGACGAGGCCGTTGCCGGCGTGCAACTCGAGTTCGCTGTAGCCGGTCGGTTCGGTCGTGACCGGCAGCAGGATGAAGAGCGAAGAGTTCGGGTCGATCCAGAGATCGATGCCGGCGATGCTGATCGGCGTGTCGAGCGCGCCGAACGAGACGCCGAGCCAGCCGGTGGTCGAAGCCAGGCCGTTCTCGCAACCGACGACCGTGTCGCCGCCGCCTTGCGCCATCCCATCGATGGTGATCGTGATCATTCCTTCGCATCCCGGCGTCGAAGCGCCGAAGCGCTCCGCGCCGGTCGGCAGCAGGTCGCAGCGGCCGACCCAGCCATCGACCTTGGTGTTGTAGCTGGTGTCGAACGCGCCCGGCGTGGCGGGGAAGTTGCTCGAACTCGTCTCGCCCGCCAACAGCGCGGCCGCCCGGCCATCGACGACGATGTCGTGTACGACGTCGTAGCTGCTGCCGCCGATGTAGCTCGAATAATGGAGCTGCGAGCCGTCCCGGTCGAGACGACCGAACACGCCATCGGGCGCGGCGGAAAGGGTGGCGTCGTAGCAGCCCGGCGTCGTCGGCCAGGTGGTCGAGTAGGAGCGGCCGGCGAAGACGACGTGGCCGGAGCGATGTGGAACGACGGAGGAGATGCGCTCGTCGGCGTCGCCGCCGAGGAAGGTCGACCAGTGCAGCGTCGTGAGGTCGGCCGACAGCTTGGCGATGAAACCGTCGAAGGCCCCGCCGTGGGTCGTGTCGTAGGCGCCGGTCGTCACCGGGAAGTTGGTCGAGCGGGTCTCCCCGCAGACGAGGAGCGACCCGTCCGGATGCCGTGCGCCGCCGTAGATCGAGTCGGTACCGGATCGGCCGAGATAGGTGCAGGCGAGCCGCGTGGTCAGCAGAGCATCGAACGAAGCGACGAAGCCCTCGAGCCGGTGGCTCGACGTGTCGCCGCCGTCGTAGGTCGAATCGATGACGCCGGGAGTCGTCGGCAAGTTGGATGAGTTGGTGCTGCCGGCGATGGTGATCGTGCCGTCCGGGGCGATCAGGATCACGTCGGAATACTCCTCGGCGTTCCCGCCGAAGTAGGTCGACGCCACCAGCGTCGTCAAGTCCGAGGAAAGCTTGCTGACGAAGATCTCGGCGTGGTCGGTCGTCGTCGGTTGCCAGCAGCCGGGCGTCGTCGGGAAGTCGTTCGAATGCACATGTCCCGTGACCAGCACCGACTCATCCGCTGCAAGCGCGAGGCCGATGGCGTATTCGAGATCGCTCCCGCCGATCAACGTCGAGGCGACCAGCGCCGCGCCGCTGCTCGCGATCCGCGTGGCATAGACGTCGCCACCCAGATAGAGGCCGCCGCCGCCGCCGTTGTAGCTGTCGTCGTAGCACCCGGGCGTGGTCGGGAAGTCGGTCGAGATGGTCCAGCCGCTCACGACCACGTCGCCGTTTGCGGCGATGGCGAGCTCCTGGGCGTGGTCATTCAGCGCGCCGCCTAGGTAAGTGCTCCACAGGAGGGTCGTGCCATCGGCAGCGAACCGCGCCACCCAGCAGTCTCCGATTGGCTCTGGCGACGGTGAGTCGCCGTTGTAGGCGGTATCGAACGCGCCGGGTGTCGTCGGCAGATCGAGCGACAGGCCGCGTCCGGCAATCGTGACCACGCCATCCTCGGCAGTGACCACGTCGTAGGCGCGGTCGGCGAGGGTGCCGCCGAAGTAGCTGACGAACGCGAGGCCGGGGTCGATCAGCAGAGTTTCGTCGGCGAGCGTCTCGCGCAGATCGAAACCGAAGGCGAGCGGACCGACGAGTCGCACCGGCGTCGTGACCGCGCGGCGGGCCCCGTCGCGGTCGATGGCGAAGCTCTGTGGCGGGGATTGGTGCAGCTCCCCCAACGCCGTCGAGATGATCAACGAGCCGTCTTCCGCGAGATCGATGCCGGTCGCGCCGTCGACGTCGAAGACAAGCGCTGCGAGGTCGGCGCCGGGCGCCAGCTCGAGGTCGTATTCGAATTGGCCGCCGCCGTCACGCAGGATGAGGTCGATGCCGGGGTGAAGCGACTTCACGACGGCGCCGAGGAACGAAGGCACTTGCGTGACCCAGCGCGCGGGGTCGCGTCCGCGCAGGAAGTGATGCAGCGCAGCGCTGCGATCGCGGCCCCCGACCGCGCGCTGTGCCGCCGCGTCGCGTGCGCGGATCGAGACGTTGATCCCGCGCACCCCGTCGTGGTCCTCGGCGGCGGCGGTTTCCGCGAGCGCGCGCAGCGTGAAGCCATCGTCATGCACGAGCAGCGTTTCGTGGCGAAGCGAGGCGAAGAGCCGGACATCGGCCGGCAGTTGGCCGCGATTCTCGACGAACAGCGGCGGCGCTGCAGGCGGAGCTTCGGTCAGTTGGAACGCTTCGAATGAACCGAGGATCAGCAGATCGAGGAGCGTCATGTGCAGATCCCTTCGCATCGGTGCGGCATTGGCGTGAGGTGCTGCGCGCAGTGTAGGGGTCGAGTACGCGATGACTCCCGCTAGCGTGATCCCGATGAGCTGGATCGTCTACGTGCTCGCGTCGTCGTCGCGCACCTATGTCGGGATCACCACCGACCTCGCGCGCCGGCTGCAACAACACAACGGCGAACGGCGCGGTGGAGCGAGCTCGACCCGGGCGGGGCGGCCGTGGCGGATCGCGGCGCAGTTGGGGCCGTACGAGTCGCGCAGTGAGGCGCTGCGAGTCGAGCACCGCGTGAAGAGTTTGCATGGCTCGGATCGGTTGCGCGCGCGTGCGCTGGCGCCACCGACCGGGTGACGCGGCTCGGCTCCGGCGCGTCTCAGCGGTCGCACGCCGGGGCGAGCCGGTCGCGCACCTCGGTCCAGAAGGCATTCCACATGCGCAGGGCGCTGACGCCGGGGCCTCAGCGGGTGCGAATGAGCTCGAGGGTGCCGCGCAGCACCGGAGTCTCGAGCAGGCTCGGGTCGTCCCGAGTTCGATCGGCGATCCAGGACTCGACATCACGTCGACCGCTCGCATGGAGGTAGGAGGCGTAACGGGCGATCGAGCGTGCCCGCCATCCGTGCCGCAGCGACACCTCGTCGGCCGGCGTGAATCCCGCGAGCGGCAGCCTGGAACGGAGTTGCGCCGCGAAGAACGGCTCGCGGACGTTCGCGCCTTGCGCCGGGGTCTGCCGCGAGAGCCCGTAGCCGACATCCGCGTATTCGAGGTCGGGACGATCGTCACGTACCGCGCGCACGGACGCGAAGGCCGCCTCGAGATCGGTCGAGCTGCACAGGAACGCATCGGCCAGCTCGGTCGGCGCGACCAGCCCGGCAGCGACGCAGTCGCGCATCGCCTCCTCGTTCGTCAGTGCCCGCCGCACGCGAGCCGGGTCGATCACGAGCGGAGCCAACCTGCCGAGTAGGATCCCGGTCTGGCGATGTTCCCAGACTTGCACGCACGCGAACACCTCGTGCATCGCCTTGGTGATCGCGAGCGCCTGCTCCCGGTTCACCAGGTGATACGGCAACCATTGGCACGCAACGCCACCGGGTTGCACCGGAGCTGGTCATGGAGGAAGTCGCCGTCGTCCTCCTCATCGGCTTCCTGACGTTCACGATGTTCGTAGTGGTCCGGGCGCTGACCGCGGAACGGCCCGCACGCGTTGACGCGCTCGAAAGCCAGTTGCGCATGCTGTCGCGGCGCATGGACGCGATGGAGTCCGGGCGCGTCGCACCGGTGGCTGTGGGCAACGAACCGGCACTCGCGCCGGTCGCTCCATCCGCACCGGAACCGGCACCAGAACCAGCGCCGCTCGCCGCAACGCACTCGGCGCATCCGGTGCACGAGGCGCGCCCGCTGCCGAAGCCGGGCGCCTCGCCTCGGCGGCCACAGAAGACCTCCCTCGAGACGTTCCTCGGCAGCAGGGTGATGCTCGTCGCCGGCGTGATCGTCCTGCTGTTCGGGATCGCGTTCTTCCTGAAGTATGCGATCGACCACAGCTGGATCGCGGCTGGTGAGCGGATCGTCATGGGTGTCGTTCTGGGTGTCGTTCTCCTCGTCGGCGGCGAGCAGCTGCGCCGGCGCCAGTTCAACGTGTTCGGGCAGGCGCTGATGGGCTGCGGGCTTGGCGCCCTGTACCTCTCCGACTACTTCGCCTGCATGAGGTACGCGTTCATCGGGACGGAAACGGCGTTCATCCTCACGGCCTGCATCACGTCACTCGGCGGCGGACTCGCGCTGCTGCGTCGAGCGCCCTTCCTCGCCTACCTCGGCTTCTGCGGTGGCTTCCTCGCGCCAGCGTTGCTCGCGCCTCACGGGCGTGACCTGGTCTCCATCACCCGCTGGCTCCTGCTGATCGACGCGGGGGTTCTCGCGGTGCTCCTGCGCCGTTCGTGGCGCGGGCTCGATCTGCTCGCGCTCCTGTTCACCACGGCCTACGTCGGCGCCTGGTTCGTGCGGGACACGGCAGCTCGCGACATCGGCACGAGCTCGATCTGTCTCGCCGCGCTCGTCTTGGCGTCCCTGGCGATGGGTCTGGCGCCCGCCATCGCGCGCCGCTTCGCACCCGAGTGGGAGTCGATGGTCGGTGTCGCCGCCGCTGGATTGCTCGGAGCCATCGCCGGTCACGCCATCCTTTTCCCGGCACACCGTCTCGCACTCGGCTTTGGAGCGTTGGAGCTTGCCGGCGCCTATTTCTGCGCATCGGTGCTCCTGGCGAAGCGGGCTCCCGGTGCAGGACCTGCGGTGGAGAGCCTCCTCGGCTTTTCGGTCGCCGCCGTCGCGCTCACGGTCGCCATCACGACGAGCGGCAGCGTCGTCGCTCCCGCGCTCTCGATCACCGGACTGGCCCTGGTCTTTGCCGGAGCGCGCACGCAGCACCCAATCCTGCTCGCGGGCGGAGTTGCGACCGTCGCGGTGGCGTTCTGCGACCTCCTCACGCACCGTCTGCCGATGTTCCGCGGCATCGCGACCCCGTTCTTGAGCGAGCGATTCGTCGTTTTCGCCTGTCCCTGCGTCGCGCTCTTGATTGCCGGCTGGCTCATCTCCCGCGTGAAGACGCTCCCCGCCATCGCCGGAACCGCCGTCGCCGCGGTCGGCTTGCTCCTCCTCCCGGCCGTGCTCGCGATCGACATCCGGTTCGGCATCGCGGCGGTGGATGACTTTCATCGCGAACTTCGTCTGGTCGCGCCGTCGTTCGCGCTCGCCGTCTACGGAGTCTGCTCCGCGCGCGCCTTCGGCCGGCTGTTTCCGATCGGACGGCACATCGCATTGCTTCCGATCGTCGTCGCCGGTTGCTTCGGCGTCTCGCTGTTCCTCGGCGGCCACCGCGAGGCGTTCGTGCCCGGCTTCAACCTGACGTTCGCGGCGGGGCTCGCCATCGCCTTCGGTGCGGGACTCTCCCCGGCGTCCGGGAGCGCCGCGCAACTTCTGGTACTGCGCACGCTGGCGCTCGTCTACCTGTTCGGGCTGATCACGGCTGAGATCCATGCGTGGGGCGCCACCTGCCCCCTCCTCGACCGCACGCGCGACGAAGCGCGATTCCGTGCCAGCGTCTGGATCTCGATCGCCTGGGCCGGCTTTGCCACCGCGCTCGTCGCGATCGGCTTCTGGCGCACGCGGCCGGCGCTCCGCTGGCTCGGACTCTCCGTCTTCGGCCTGACCGTCGGCAAGGTGTTCCTCGCCGACATGGCGCAGCTCGATGTCGTCTACCGGATCGGCAGCTTCCTCGTGCTCGGGGCCTTGCTGCTCTGCGCGTCGTTCCTCTATCAGCGATCGAAGGCTGCGGAGAATCCTGAAGACGCCCGATGAGACGGCGCGCGCGGCGCGAGTCCGCACGCCGGCAGGGCACGCCGGCGCGACTCACCAGTGCGAGACGATCGCGTGCTCCGCCATCAATTTGGGCAAGGTCTTCGCGCTGATCAACTTGATCGCGGGCAGCAGTTCGCCAGCGTCGATGTCGTGCGCGGCGAGATCCTCTTGGATGGCGAAGACGGTCATCTTGCGCTTCTCCATGAGATCGACGAGGTCACGGTCCATCCGCGGCGGCTGCGTCTGCTTCCAATCACCGACGGCGAGGCCAGGCGCCCCCTGACCGTTCACGGCGTAGTTCACGGCGTTGCCGCGCAGCACCACGGTGTGCTCGGCGCCGGCGCCCTGCATCGCCGCGAGCAGCCAAAGGATCGTGTCGTCCTGCTGTTCGATGACGGCGCGGTAGGCCGACTCGACGATGTTCAGCGTTTTCTTGGCCATGCCTGCCTCACTTGGTCGGGATGACCAGGACGTTGTCGGAAGCCTCGGAGAAGGCGTGGAAGTCGGCGGGCGAGCCGCGTCGACCGGCGACGAACTCGCCGACACCGCGTTCGTTCACGCACATGCCGCAGTTCACCCACTCCGCCGATCCGCCGCTGCTTGCCGCAAGCGCCAGCAGGGCCGCGATCTGGTCCTTCGTGGTCGGGTGGTTCTCTTCGGCCAGGGTCTTGCCGTGAACCGGATTGGGGTGGGGCGTCTGCTTGGCGAAGGCGAGCGCGGCGGCACCCTCGTAGGCGAACACCTTGAGATGGTGTCCTCGCCGCGCTGCGACGGCCAGGATCCGGAACGCCGTCGTCGTGTTTTCCGATTCGTACGGCGGGTCCATCAGCGCAAACGTGAAGGTCTTGGCGGGCAAGCCTGTCTCCTAGCAGCCCGTTGGAGAACTCTCCGTGTCGCCCGGCGGCGTCTTTCAAGCCGTGATTTCGTCGGAGCTTCTCGACAACTCTCCGGGGAGTTGGCTTCGAACCTCCTCCTCGTCCCGACTCGAAATCCACTCGCCGGACTCGCGGCGACTTCTCCAAC
>SIAN01000031.1 GCA_009691715.1 Planctomycetota bacterium | reverse complement strand
GCGCGGCGCTGTTGTCGACGCTGTGCGAGGGATTCGGCCGCGACTTCACTTACGTGCCGCGCCAAGTCGGCTACGGACTCGGCACGCGGGTGCGGGAGAGCCCGCCGAACGCGGTGCGGGTGGTGGCGTGCGAGATGGTCGACTTGGTGGGCGAGCCGATCGTGGTGCTCGAGACCAATCTCGACGACGTGACGGGTCAGGAAGTGGGGCGGCTGATCGAGCGCTGCCTCGCGGCGGGCGCGTTCGACGTCGTGGCGTATCCAGTGACGATGAAGAAGGGGCGTCCCGGCCAGGTCATCGAAGTGCTGGCCGGTCCGGCGGAGGCGGCGACGATCGAGGAACTGCTGCTGATCGACTCGACCGCGCTCGGCGTGCGCAGGACGCGGGCGAGCCGGCGGATCCTGGCACGCGAGGCGCTCACCTTGACCACCTCGTTCGGTGCGGTCCGGGCAAAGGCGGCGACCCTTCCCGACGGCAGTCGCCGGATCGCACCTGAGTTCGCCGAGATCGACCGGCTAGCGCGCGAGCATGCGCTGCCGCTCGCCGAAGTGCGCCGGCGACTCGCGAGCGAGCTCGGCGGCTAGGCGCGGCGGCGAGTTAGCCGGCCGCACCCGCTTCGAGCCAGCTCCAGTCGATGGTGCCGGGTTGTTCGACATCGCGCCGCAGGTCTTCCATCAGGCGCCGGAAGAAGACCAGGTTGTGCTCGGTGGCGAGGATGGGCCCAAGCATCTCGTCGGCCTGGAACAGATGGCGAAGGTAGGCGCGAGTCGAGCGAGTGCAGGCAGTGCAGGGGCATCCGGTCTCGATCGGCGCGTCGGCGCGCGCGTGGTCGGCATTGCGGATCTTGACCGTGCCGGCGCGCGTGAAAAGGAATCCGTTGCGCGCATTGCGAGTCGGCAGCACGCAGTCGAACAGGTCGATCCCGGCGCGCACCGCGGTCACGACCTCGCGCGGACTGCCGACACCCATCAGGTAGCGGGGCGTCGCTTCGGGCAGCAGCGGCGCGAAACGGACGACTTCGTCGCGGATGGTCGCCGCATCCTCGCCGACCGCGATGCCGCCGAGCGCGAAGCCGTCGAACGGCTCCTTCGCCAGTTCGCCGGACATCGCCGCACGCAGTTCGAAGTCGCGGCCGCCCTGCACGATCGCGAAACAGGCGCGATGTTCTCCGAGCGCGCGGTGCGCGTGGAGCGAGCGGCGCGCCCAGGCGAGGCTGCGGTCGCAGGCGCGTGCGATCTGCTCGCGCGGTGCGTCGGCGGGGGGACACTCGTCGAGCACCATCGCGATGTCGGAATCGAGCGCGTGTTGGATCGCCATCGCGCGTTCGGGGGTGAGGCGGACTTCAGCGCCGTCGAGGTGGGAGCGGAAGGTCACGCCGTCGTCGTCGACCGCGCGCCGCGTCGCGAGGCTGAAGACCTGGAAGCCGCCGCTGTCGGTCAGCAGGATTCCCGGGTAGTCCATGAACCGGTGGAGCCCGCCGAGCGCGCGCACCGTCTCCTCGCCCGGTCGCAGCGCGAGGTGATAGGTGTTGGCGAGCAGCGCATGGAATCCAAGGTCGGGCAGCCGTCCGCCCGCGATGCCCTTCAGCGATCCCTGGGTCGCGACCGGCATGAACGCCGGCGTCGGCGTCACGCGTCCGCGGACCGTGAGTGTCCCGCGCCGCGCCGCACCCGATCGGGCCGTGATCGCGAACGCGATTCGCCGTGGACTCACCACCGCTTCACCAACTGAGCGCCGCGGTAGTAGTGCGCGATGATTTCGCGCCACTCCTTTCCGGCCTTGGCGAGCCCGGCGGCGCCGTATTGGCAAAGGCCGACACCGTGGCCGAAACCGGCGCCTTCGAAGCGGATCTCGCCACGCGTCACGTCGAGGGCGCGAGCCCATGCGCTTGGCAGCTTTTCCGCCTCGCTCGTAGCGCCGGCGTTCCACGCGCGGCGGAACTCCTGGCTAGCGAAGCTTCTGCTGGCGCCAGATGAACGTACGTCGAAGCGGATCGTGTGGCCGGCCCGATCGCGTTCCACGTCAACGGCGATGACGTCCTTGAGGCCGACGCGGCGCGCGAGTTCGCCGGGTGTCAGCGTCTTGGTCCAGCGGTATTTGGGCGACTCGCGGCACCATTCGCAGGGCACGCCCGCGAGTCCTGCGATCGGCGTTCCGGTGAAGATCAGCGGCGCATCGACGGTCGCGCCGCCGCAAGTGGACATGAAGTACGCGCACAGTGGCTGCCCCGCCGCTTCCAGCACGAGCCCGCTCGTTGCGGCGACGATCTCCCGCGCGCGTTCATGGCGACTGCTCGCGCCGCCGTAGACCTGATCGGCATCGGTCGCGCGTAGAAGTGGATCACCGTGGCCGAGGCGCCAACGGGCATAGGTGCGCGCGGCGACGGCCTGCGCCTTCAACGCCTCGTCAGGGAAGCTCGCCGGCATCTCCGAGTAGAGGACGCCCGCGAGGTACTCCTCGATATCGACGACGTTGGTGACCTCGAGGCGGCCCGTGCGGTCGCGACGCACGCGCAGGTCGCCGGCGTAGCTCTTGCCTTTGTATTGGAACCGGTCGTCGTCGAGCGGTTGCAGCAGCACCTCGTCCTGACGCAGCACAACACCGTTGAGATCGAGTCCGGAGCCGGCCGCGCGCAGTCGGCCCGCCGCAAGTCGCCGGCCTTCCGCAACCGTGCCGCCGCCTTCGTCGACGACGCGGTAGGCGCCATCGAGCGCGAGGTCGACCGTGCTGACGTCGCGGTCCAGCAGCACTTGCACCTCGGGCATCGAGGTGGTGCGCGGACTGCTGCAACGAACGACCGTGAGCGACACAGCGGCTGCGAGTGCGCCGAGTGCGGCACTTCGCCGCGGAACTGCGAACCACGCGAGGGCGCGGCAGACCAGGGCCGACAGTCGACGACGCAGTTCGCTAGCTCTCATCGGTCGCCTCCGCGATCGCGTCGTGCGCCACGCACCACTCGTGTCCGCGCTGCGTCAACTCGCGCCCTCGCGCCGTTTTGCGGATCAGCTCGAGGCGCAATAGATGCGGCTCGTAGACCTCCTCGATTGTCTCTTCCGCCTCACCGATCCCGGCGCCGATCGTCTTCAGTCCGAGAGTTCCGGGCAGCGCGCGATTCAGCAGCGCGAGGATGCGGCGATCGGTTTCCTCGAGGCCGAGGTCGTCGATGCCGAGTCGCGCCAATCCCTCGTGCGCGATGGCTGCGTCGATGCTCGGTGCGCCGCGGACCTGTGCGAGGTCCCGAAGTCTCCGCAACAATCGATTGGCGATCCGCGGCGTCCCTCGCGCGCGCTCGGCAAGCTGCTCGGCAGCGGCAGCAGTGAGTTCGATGCGGAGGATTCGCGCGGTGCGTCGGAGGATCTGCACGAGGTGCGACGGCGGGTACGGTTCGAGTTTTTCATGGATGCCGAAGCGGCCGCGGAACGCCGCAGTCAAGCGGCCTTCGCGCGTCGTCGCTCCAACCAGCGTGAACGGCTGCAGCGGCAGTCGCACGGTGCGCGCGGCGAGGCCCTGATCGATCGGCACATCGACGACGAAGTCTTCCATCGCGCCGTAGAGGTACTCCTCGACGGCGACCGGGAGCCGATGCACTTCGTCGATGAAGAGCAGGTCGCCGCGTTCGAGGCTCGTGAGCAGCCCGGCAAGATCGGCTGGCCGCGCCAAGGCCGGACCCGAAGTGACATGGAGTCGGGCCGAGCACTCGCGTGCGAGCAGCATGCAGAGCGTGGTTTTTCCAAGCCCGGGCAACCCCGACAGCAGCACGTGGTCGAGCGGTTCCCCACGCATTCGCGCGGCTTGGACGGCGATGCGGAAGTTCTCGACCACTCGTTCTTGGCCGATGAATTCGTCGAGACTCTGCGGGCGCAGTTCAGTTTCATCAGGGCCGCCATCGGGCCGATTGAGCTGCGCAAACGTGCTCGAAACCATCGCACACCCCGCCATCTTGGGTGTCGGCGCGGCCCTCCCTCCCCCGGGACGGCGCGATCGCGAAGCGTCGCTGCGGCGCCAGACGAGGCGGCAGCTTACGGTGGGTCTGCGGAGCGGCAAGGCAGCGACGCTCGCGGCTCGGATCGCCGTCGATCGTGCGGAATCGCTCTTGGTCGCGTCCGAGTTCGACTCCGTCACGGAGCGACGGACGAGCGACTAGACACTGGCACGCGAGGTGTGAGACTCACTTCGTTCGGGAGTCCCACTCCAGCGACCAGCAAAGTGCTTGGCTTTGACCCGCCCGGGGGAAGGGCTTACAAAAGCGCGGTTCGCTGGGTCGCGTGCCGGGGCGGATAGAGCGAATCCCGGCGCAGACGACGGTGGATCAGACATCGGCATCGACCGCGGCAACTCGCGCGGCATGAACTTTCGGAACAGACTACGGCAACCGCGACGGCGCCGCCCATCGGCTTGGGCCGGTGAGCCTCCGAGGAGAGCTTCGACGATGCGTGCAAACGCTTGGCATGCGGGCGCCCGAGTTCTGATCGGCGCCAGCGCGTGGTGGGTCCTTGGTGCTTGTGGTGGCGGTGGTGGTGGCGGCGCGCCAAGTTCCAGCGGTGATCCGATCATCACGCTGCAAGGGCCGACCGGCCGCCTGTCACGGTTGATCGACGAAGCCAACGACGACAACGGTGCGACGCCGCTGCCGACGTTGCCCTCGTCGGTCACGACGACGAATCACTGGATCCGGCTCGAGTTTCCGACCACCATTCGCCGCAGCGACGTGTTGGAGAACAGCCCGTTGACGGCGCCGTTTTCCTACCTGAACGGCAGCATCACCATCAACGATCTCGACGGCGCTCACTTGCCAGGCGTCGCGATGGTGAATGGCGTCGACGCGTTCGGCGTCAATCGCTCGAACGACGCCAACTTCCCGCACGACGTGCAGGGCGGCGTCGACCTCAACCTCGGCGAGAACGTCTTTCTGTACGTGGCCGACGTCGATCGCAATCTCTCGACGTTCGCGACGTTCGGCTTTCGGTTTGTCTCACCGAACAACTCGTACCAGGAGATCTCGTCGGCTAGCAACCATGAGAACGGCGCGCTCGACGCGGTGCGCGTGACGGTCGCGACCATCGGGGGCATCAACTACAACGGCGTCTTCAGCGTCACCGTCGGCGACACCGTCGATTTGCGCCGACCGTTCGTCGTTCGCGCATCTGCCGAGGTGCAGAGCCCGCTCGATCTCGGCAACAAGAGCAGCGCGGCGGTCACGTCGAGCTTCCTCGTCGAGTTCTCGGAGCCGGTCGTGCCGTTGAGCGTGGGGGAGTCGCCCGCGTTCAACGCGCTCGGTTTCGGGGGCAACGTTCCCGGCACGCCGCGGTTCCTCTCCGGCACCGACGCTCTGGGCAATCCGTTTACTGTGCCGAACTATCCGTACCCGAACGTCGCACTTACCACCCTCGTCAGCGTGGCGGTCGGCAGTATCTACGTCCCGTTCGATTGCCAACCTGTCAGCGAGAACAACCTCGCGACCTATCGCATGCGACCGCTCATCAGCTTGCCGGCGAATACGCCGATCGATGTCGTCGTCCGGTCGCTTACCGTCAATACGAATTTGTTCAACGGCGTAGCTTCGTCCGTCATCGACTTGTCCGGGAACGGATTCGACGGTCAGGACGCAAACAACGATGGCGCTCCCGATCAGGTTGACTTCAGCAGGACGTTCACGACTGGACCGGGGCCTGGACTGGTCAATATTCCCGTTTCGCCGGAGGTGCTGTATTGGCTGCCGTCAGGAGTTGACGGCATCGGCGCGCTCGACCTGAACGGACGCGGCCTGACGACCAACACGCCTGGCGCCAACCTCGACGATCGCTTCAAGTCGGTGATGGTCACCAAGGCGTGGCTTGATCCGAACGGTTGCGAGATCAACCCCGGCGGCCTGAACCTCGCCAACGGCATCGCCTTGTGGGGGTATCCCGGCAACGATCCGACGCCGACCGACCCTTGCACCTTGCTGCCGATGATCGAATTCGGCCACAACCGCTTCTACTACCCGTTCGGACTCGGGAGTCGCCCTTACGGTCCGATCGCCAACCAGAACTACAGCGGCGAAGATCGTCAGTGGCACGCCAATCTCGACCCAGGCAACCCGGGCACGCCGATTCCGGGCGTCAACGAAGGTTCGAGCGGTTTCGAGACGCTCTGTCGCGACAGCAACGGCGATGTGGTCCTCACCGGCAGGCAGTTCGGCTCGGTCGGGACGATCGAGGACATGGTCGTTGGCGACTTCCTGGACTTGGTCTACTTCGACCAGATGTCGCCAACGAAGACCAGCACTCAGCTGCATGTCACAATCTGGAACTCGCCCGGCCCGCACTCGCTGACCGGTCGCGGCAACACGATCTGCGATCCGCCGACGCCCAACCCGCCGCCGCTGCGCTACTGGCTCGGCATGCCCGAGGTCGGGACGGTGACGGACTACATCAACCCCGAAAACCCGGCGATCCTCATCGAAGGTGAAGAGGTCTTCACCGGTCCGCGCAGCGCGATGGGGTATTTCTCGATTGAGCCGAACTCAGTCCGCCCGGACGCTCACGACGTGCCCGTGTTCCCGCAAATCGGCCACGGCCCAAACCCGCAGTCGGCCACCGTTAGCGTGACCTACTCCTCGCGCCAGCAGATCGGCAACTTCCTGTATGCCGCTGACGCCACTGTGGGAGTCGTGCACGCCATCAACAGCAACACGATGCGGGTCATCGCCAGCATCTCGACTCCCGACCCGACGGGCCTCGCGATCGCGCCGGACATGTCGAAGCTCTACGTCTCCAATTTCGGCTTCAACTCGGTGTCGATCATCGGCGCCAATCCGTTGGCGCCCGATTTCCACCAGGAGATCGCTCAGATCAACGTCGGCAACGGGCCGCGGGCGATCTGCGTGCAGCCGGAGAATGAGGAGATCTTGGTCTGCAACTATCTCGGGAACACCGTCTCGCTCATCAGCGAGATCGACCTGAGCGTGCGCAAGACCATCGACGCGCTGATCAGCGGGCCCTACGACATCGAGGCGTCGCCGCGGCAGATCCAACCGTTCTCGCCGTCGCCGCTCGCGCCGACGACCATCGGTTGGGCTTGCGGGCTCTACTTCGCGTACGTGTCGAACTTCACTGGCAACAGCGTGATCGTCTACGAGTCGGGTCCGGATGGCCCGCAAGGGATCGGCATCGACGGCGTTCGCGGATCGCTGCCGACCGATGACGACACGGTGAACGAGATCTTCGAACCGCGCGGCCTCTGCTACGACCCGTTCCCCGATCCTGCTGGCCTCTATGCCGGCGGTTGCTTTATCGCGCACCGCGACAGCGAAGGGCGCGGCCGCGTGACGGAGATCCAGTTCACCCAGCAGGCGCAGTTCGGACCGCTTCCGGTCAATGCTCCGCCTGGACTGCAGACGCCTCCTGGCTTCCTCGGTCGCGTGTTCGAGATCGTCCGGACGTGGGGCAACACCGACGTCGGGCGCCTGATCGGTGAGTCGCCGAGCGATGTCGCGCTTAGCGACCTGAACGTCGCTGGTTGGCATGGAAACCCGACGCAGGGGACTGGTTCGGTCGCGCCGAACGTGGCCTGCACGTCGACGCCACCGGAAGTCGAGAAGACTGGATTCATCAACTCCAAGCATCCGATGCGATTGAGCGTGCCGGCCTGCTACGCCGCCGTGGTGCCGGATCGGCTGTATGTCTCGTTCGACGACATCGGGGCGATCCAGGTGCTGAACCCGCTGCAGCCGGGACTGATCCTGAACACGATCACGGAGCCAACGGTGCAGGGCATTCGCAAGCTGGGCAGTTATTGGCGGCAGTGAGCCAACGATCGTTCAAATGATCTTTTGATGAATCGTGGCCTGCCTCGAGTCGATCGAGGCAGGCCACGGGCGTTCCTGGCGCCGGCGGCTTCGGGTGCGCCCGTGACCACGGTCTTCGTCCGAGGCTATGTCCCACGGAATCTTGGGAGGCTCTCCGTCGCCGGTGAGGACGGTGCGCGAAAACGCTCGACCGGAGCGTCGACCGCGGCCGAGCGTGGCGACGGAGGTTGGCCGACCGTACGGCACGCTGAATGCTCTTTTGCCTGAAAAGCAATCAGGGTCCCCGGGCACTCCCGGGGAGATCTTTGACCGATCTCCTTGGGCCGCCTATAACCCGCCTTTTCCCGCTCACGATCGAGATGCGGCGGAGGGTGTTGCCGGTGTCGAACGTGCGACTTGCGTCCGAGCGATCTAGGAGAGCGAGAGCAATGCGAGCCAAGCCAGTCCGCCTCACGAAGGCTGTGCTCGGGATCACGTCGACTGCGCTGCTGTTCACTTCCCTGCTGCCGGGGTGCGGCGGGGGTGGTGGCAGTGGCGGCGCGTCACCGAACGACTTGCTAGACGTGCCGATCCTCGTGATGGGCAGCCCCGGCAGGTTGTCGCTGACTCCGACTGAGGCGAACGCATCGAACGGCACCGCGCCTCTGCCGACATTCACTCCCTCGGTCACCACCGAAAACCACTGGTTCCGCCTCGAGTTTCCATTCAAGCTCGTGCCGTCGTCGCTCCTCAGCACCGATCCGCTCTACGCGCCGTTCTCGCAACTGAACGGCAACTTGACCATCGTCGACGAGAACGGCGCGCATGTCCCAGGACTCGCGTTGATCGATGGCCGCGATGCAGCGGGCGTCAACCACGGCAACGACATTGGCTTCCCGCACGATCTGCTGCCGAACGGCGTCGATCAGAACCTTGGCAAGCATGTCTTCCTGTTCGTCGCCGACGCCGACGGCGATCTTTCGACGCCAGCGCCCTTCGGCGGCTACCTGCCTGATCCAGGCAACCCCAACGCGATCATCGAAGACACGACCTCGACGATCACGAAAATGCGGGCCAACCTGTTCGCCGTCAACGGCCAGAACGTGAGCGGTGCGTGGGCTTTCACGATCGGCATCGCCGACACCCAGCAACCGTTCGTCACGTCGATTGGCGCCGAAGAACGCGACCCGAATGATCCGCTGAACCCGAATTCGACTTCGGCTTCGGGGTCGCTCGTCGTGACGTTCTCCGAGCCGATGGTGCCGCGCACCGTCGGTCGCTCCGCCGTCCTCGACGGCGCGCCCTTCACCGGCAACATGCCGAACATTTTCACTGGCATGAACCAACCGACGACGGCGATCGTCGCCACGGTGGTCCTCGGGAACGGAACTCTGCTGGTGCCGTTCGATTGCAATCCGCTGAACGTCAATAACCTCACGTCCTATCGGCTGAAGCCGTTGATCTCCCTGCCGTCGAATGTTTCGATCGACGTGGTGATCCTCGCGCTCACCACCAACGCGATTGCCGCGATCGATCTCGCCGGCAACTCGTTCGACGGCCAGGACTCGACCGGCGACGGCGTCGGCGATCAAGTCGACCACCTCGCCACATTCAAAGTCGGCTTGGGTCGCGCGGTGGTCAACATCCCGGTGTCGCCGGAAGTCGTTTACTTCCTTCCGTCAGTCGGGCCGGGAATCGGCGCGATCGACTTGAACGGCTGGGGCTTCGGAACGAACGCGCCTGGCGCGAACGCCGGTCGGTTCGAAATCGCGCCGCTCGTCACGAAGAGTTGGCTCGACACCGGTGGCATCGAAACGAACCCGGGCGGGCTCAACCTTGCCAACGGAATCGGGCTCCTCACCTATCCGGGCAAGGCTGCAACCCCAATTGATCCGTTCACTGGGCTGCCGATGTTGGAGTTCGCCTGCAACTCCTTCTACTTCCCGCTCGGCCTCGGCTCCTTCCCGTACGGACCCACCCAGAATGCCGAGCGCGCGCGAAACGGCGAGTTCCCTGACAAGTGGGACTCGGCTTTGAGCGCCGGCAACGCCGGCACCTTGGTTCCCGGTGTGAACGAGGGATCGAGCGGCTTCGAGACCCTTTGTCGCAACAGTGACGGCGACGCGATCCTCACCGGGCGCGGCTTCACCGAACTTGGCACGATCCAGGACATGATCGTCGGCGACTTCCTTGATCGCGTTTATTTCGACAAGTTCAATTTGCGGGCGTCCGCATCGGTGCACATCGCGTTCTTTGCTGGTGGAGCTGGCACGTCGCGCAACCTGATCTCGGAGCCGCCAGTCCCGAACCCGCCGCCCACCCGCTACTGGAGCGGCCTGCCGCAGATCGACGTCAACTTCGATGTCAATTCGGAGGGTGCGCCCGGCGTGCTCCTCGAGGGCGATGAGGTTTGGACGGGTCACCGCCCGAACGGGCCGTTCGCCTTATCTGGAGTGATCGGCGCCGGCAACGGCGCGGCCTACTCCGCTGGCTACGTGCATCTGCTCAGCAACACGCTCAACCCGGGGAACGGGGTTGATCAGACGCTGTTCCCGCATCAGTGGGGACCGAACGGATTGGCCTTCGGGAATGGGCCTGGCGCGCAGTCGTCGACCGCCGTCTTCACCTACGCATCGCGCCAGCAGATCGGCAACTTCCTCTACGTGACGGACGCCTCGTCGCGCTTGGTGCACGCGGTCAACTCCAACACGATGCGCGTGATCTCCAGCATCTCGCTGCCCGATCCAACCGGGCTCGGGATGGCGCCGGACATGTCCTATCTCTACGTGACCAACTCCTCCGACGACTCGCTGTCGGTGATTGGCTGCGATCCCACGGGATCCGACTTCCATCGCGAGGTCGCTCGCATCCCTTGCGGCGTCGGGCCACGCGGGATCGCGGTACAGCAGGAGAATGAGGACATCTTCGTCTGCAACTACCTCGGGAACACGGTCAGCATCGTCGATCCGGCGTCTCTGTCGATCCGCAAGACGATCGACTCTTTGATCAGCGGGCCGTGGGATGTCGAGGTCTCCCCGCGCCAGGAACAGCCGACTTCGCCCCACCCGTCGGGTTGGCAGTGCGGGCTCTACTTCTCCTACATCTCGAACCTCACCGGCAACAGCGTCGTCGTCTACGAGTCGGGTCCGGATGGCCCACGCGGAATCGGCATCAACAACATCCGTGGGTCGCTCCCAATCGATGACTCGGGCGTGGAGTTGATCGCGCCGCGTGGCCTCTGCTACTCGCCGTTCGCCAATCCCTCCGGACTGTTCGCGGGTGGCGTGTTCGTCGCGCACCAGGACGAAACGGGCAATGGCCGCGTGTCCCACATCCAGTTCACGCAGCAGGCGATCTTCGGCCCGCTCGTGGTTCAGGTCCCTCCGGGTTTTTTCATCCCGCCGGGCTTCACCGACCGTGTGTTCGAGATCGTCGGAACGTGGGGCAACACCGCCACCTCCCGCTTGGCGGGTCACATCCCAAGCGACGTGTCGCTCGCCGACATGAACACGGCGAGCTACCAGAGCAAGCCGGCCGGTGCGCCGAACTTCGGCGGACTTGGCGACGCGCCGCAGTACCAGCAGACCGGCAGCGTGAACTCGAAGAACTTCCTGCGCATCGGTCCGCAATCGGCCTCGGTCGCGCTGATTCCGGATCGCCTGTACATCGGGTTTGAGGATTCGGACCAGATCCAGGTGGTGTCGCCGGCTCAGCCAGGGCTCATCCTGAAGACGATCGAAGGGCACGGCGCGATCGGCACCAAGCGGCTCGGCACCTTCTGGCGCGAGTGAAGTGGCGGACTGAGGTCATGGAACGACTCGATCCGAGGCAGAAGTCGAGCGAGGACGTGCGTCGAATGTTCGACGCGATCGCGCCGCGCTACGACTTGCTGAACCGGCTGTTGTCGGCGGGCAGCGATGTCCGTTGGCGACGACGGGCGGTGGCTCGAGCTCTCGATGGACAGTCGCGAGCGGTGGTTGCCGATGCCTGCTGCGGAACAGGAGATCTCACGCTCGAACTCGCGCGCGATCCACGAGCGCTTCGAGTGGTCGGATTCGACTTCGCAGCGGAGATGGTCCGCCGAGCGGTGCGGAAGGCTGGGCGGGATGCGCGAACGCGCTTCGCGGTCGGCGACGCGCTGCGGTTGCCGGCGCAGAGCGAACGATTCGATGTGGTCACGGTGGCTTTCGGATTGCGGAATCTGGTCGATCCGGCTGCCGGGATTCGCGAGATGAGTCGGCTGCTCCGTCCTGGCGGGCGGCTGTTGGTGCTTGAGTTCTTCGCGCCGAAGTCTGGAGCGGGTGGTGCGCTGTTTCGCGCCTACTTTCGCCATCTGCTGCCGCGCCTCGGGCGCTGGATCGGAGGCGGGAGTGGCGAGGCCATCGACGCGTACCGGTACCTTCCCGAGTCGGTCGAGGCGTTCGCTTCGGTCGACGAGGTCACGCGATGGTTTACTGCCGCTGGACTTGAGTCGGTCGCGACGGAGCGGATGTTGTTCGGTTCGGTTGCGATGTTGACCGGTGTGCGGCAGGCGTCCGCCGCGCGGACGCCAGCTCGGGAGCTCGAGCGCTGCGTCGCCTGACGCCCGCGCGGGGATTCGACGGAACTGAAGCGAACGGAACTGAAGCGAACGGAACTGAAGCGATTCGACAATATGGCGCGCCGCGAGGTGTGCCTGCCGATCCTTGGAGAACGAGCGTGTTCGAAGAACCCATGAGTCGCGTTTTCGCGCACAAGGGCTGGGTGACCGGAGCTTCAGCTCTGGCGATGCTCGGGGTGTCGGCATGCGGGGGTGGCGGCGGCGCGGGTGGAGGCAGCGGCTTCAACCTTTCCGATCCGGTGATCGCGCTGTCCGGCACGACCGGGAAGTACTCGCAGACTCCGACCGAGGCGAACGCGTCAGGTGGTCAGCTGAAGCCGCCGGCGATGCCGACCGGTACCAATTCCGCTAACCAGTTCGTCCGACTCGAGGTCCCCTTCAAGGTGCTGCGCAAGGAGATCGCTTCGGACGACTCGATCTTCCGCGTCTTCTCGCAGTTGACCGGCAACATGACGGTCACCGACGAAACCGGCGCCCACGTTCCGGGCATCGTCGTGGTGAATGGCATCGACGCCTTCGGCGAGTTCCGCGGCAATGATCCCGGCTTCCCGAAGGACCTGAGCGGTGCCAGTCTGGACCGCAACCTCGGTGAGGGGGTCATCGTCTACATCGCGGACGACGGCGACGGCGACCTATCGACGATCGCCGCCTTCGGTGGCCAGAGCAACGATTCTGACTTGAACCCGCTGACGACCGACATCACGCAGATCCGAATTTCGCTCGGCGCCCTCTACGGCCGCTCGATCGATGCCTTCTACACGGTGACGGTGGCCGACGGCATCGCCGGCGACATCATCGGTCCGCGCGTCCTGTCGATCGTCGCCGATCAACCGGATCCCGCGGATCCGCTGAACAGCAGGAAGTGCGCCAGCACCGCGCGCTTCATCGTCCGCTTCTCTGAGCCATGCATTCCGACTTCGGTCGGCAAGTCGGCTGAGCTCGACGGCACGCCTTTCGTCGGCAACATGCCGCTCTTGACGCTTCCAGGCCAGCCGCCGCCCAAGCCGCTCCCGAACACGCACATCTCAGCGACTCTCAACTCGAACAACTCGCAACTGTTCCTGCCGTGCGATGTTCGGCCGCTCAACTCGAACAACCTCGCAGCCTATGTCGTGACGCCGTTGATCGACTTGCCGTCGTTGCGCGACGTGACGATCGTCGTCGTCGACTCGAACGCAAACAAGGATCCGACGCAGACCGCTTTCGGCGCGCTCGATCTGGTCGGCAACCTCCACACGCCCGGCGCCGACGTGCGCCAGGACTTCACTGCTGGCCGCGGGCGCGTGCCCGCCAACGCGCCGGTCTCGCCTGAGGCAATCTACTGGCTGCCGGTGGCGGCGAACGGGATCGGTGTCGTCGACCTGAACGGGATGGGCTTCAACACCAACACGCCTGGTGCGAATGCCGCCAACGTCGAGCGCGCCGCGATCATCAGCCGCAACGCCAACACGTTCACATCCGTCGCGATTCTTGGCATCGGCAACCGATACGACTGGCCGGTCGGAACGGGCAGCTTCGTCTATGGTCCCGGCTTCTCGATCGACGGACAGACTTGGGTCGGGAACGCTCCGGGCGATCAGGGAAACCCTGGAACACCGATCCCTGGCGTCAACGAGATGTCGTCGGGTTTCGAGACGCTCGTCCGCAACGCCGAGGGCGACGTGATCCTTAGCGGCGCGGAGGGTGGCACCCTTGGCGTCGTGAATGACCTGGTCATAGGCGACTTTCTCGACGCCGGCATCTACGACACGCAGAGCGTGTGGAACGCGACCGGGTTCCGCGGCAGCTCACGCAACCTGTTGCGCTTTCCGCCGGTGCCCAATCCTCCGCCGCTGCGTTACTGGGTCGGACTCAATCCGATCGACATCCTGATCGACCAGAACAACCCGTTGGCAAAGGCGCGCCTGATCGAAGGCGAAGAGGTCTGGAACGGAACGTTCACTTCCCTCGTCACCGACAAGATCAGTCCGATCGATCCAGATGACGCGCCGGTCGGAACGGCCAACAACGGTCCGGCCGCGCAGTCGGCTTCGGCGCCGACCGGCTACGTGGCGCGCCAGCAGATCGGCAACTACCTCTACGTCGCGGATGCCACGTCCGGGACCCTTCAGGTGGTCAACTCGAACACGTTTCAGGTGATCTCCACGCTTGACCTGCCCGAACCTGCGGGCGTCGCCGTCCGTGGCGACAATCGCTACGTTTTCACGGCGAATGCCGGCGATGACACGGTCTCGATGATCGGCGCCGATCCGACGCAGGTGGACTTCCACCAGGAGCTCGCCCGCATCCCGGTGGGGCGCGGTCCGAAGGCGATCTCGTGCCAGCTCAGCGGCGAAGATGTGCTGGTGGTCAACTCGATCGACGACACCGTCAGCATCATCGAGCTCGGCACGTTGACGGTCCGCAAGACGCTCGATGCGCTCATCGATGGTCCGCGTGAGATGGTCGTGACCGCGCGCCAGAACGGCTACGGCTGGAACTGCGGCGTCTACTTCGCCTACATCGCCAACTTCACCGGGAACAACGTCGTCGTCTACGAATCCGGCCCCGATGGCCCGCTCGGCATCGGCTGCAACAATGTGCTCGGCTCGCTCCCGACCGAGGACTCCGATGTCCAGATCTTCGAGCCGCGCGGGATGTGCTACACGCCGTACACGAATGACCAGGGCCTCTACGCGGGCGGCGTCTTCCTAGCCCACCGCGACAACGCCGGTCGCGGTCTCGTGAGCCACATCCAGTTCACTCACCAAGCGTTCTCCGGCCCGTTGCCGTGCGTCCTGCCGCCAGGCCAGTTCTTCATTCCGCCGGGCTTCAACGTCCGTGAGTTCGCAATCACTGGCCAGTGGGGCTTAAATTCCGACAGCGAATTGATCGGCAGCAAGCCGAGTTCGGTCGTCTTGAGCGACTTCCGTTACGAGGATTACTCGGCCACGCCGACCGGCGCGGCGAGCCAGGACGGGCGCGGAACCTCCGGTTTCGGCGGCCTGAATTCGCGACACCCGATCCAGTTCCTCCCGCCGACCGATCCGCGAGCCCCGCACACGGCCACCGTCGAACCGGATCGGATGTACGTGTCGTTCGAGGACACCGACCGCATCCAGGTCTTCGACCCGGTTCGCATCGGCGTCGCGATCGGCGAGCTGAAGGAGGGCACTGGCTACGGAGTTCGTCGGCTCATCAGTTACTACGACAGCCAATGATTGAGACACCGATCTTGTGAGACCTTCGTGCGGGCCGCGGCGACGAGCAGTCGCCGCGGCCCGCGTCCTTTCTCCCTTGCGCTTGTCGCTCGAACGCTGTGTTAGTGTCCCGTCTCTGCGGAGTTGTCGGTCGCGGCGGGATGCGGGAGCGATCGGGCGCAGCTGCGGAGGCGGGATCGGCGATGGCGGCGCGACGGGCTCACCAACCAAGCCCTGCAGCGGCGCTCGACCTGAAGAGCTACCTGCGCCTCACGCGCGGGGTCACCGTGTCGATCGCGTATCTGCTGCCGCTGCTCGCGGCCTATGAAATCGGGGTGCAACGGACCGGCAGCGACCTGCGCAACTCCGCCGAGCTCTCGCTCAAGGTCGTGGCCGGAATGTTCGGCAGTTTCGGGCCCTGGATCCAGCGGGCCGTCCTGCTTGGTTCTCTGTTCGTCGCGATCCGCCTCGCACGGCGCAACGTGCCGGCACTGAGGCTGTATCCGATCTTCCTGCTCGAGTCGATCCTGCTTGCCATGCTGCTTGGTCCGGCGGTCGGCGCGTTGGTGGACGGCGTGGGTCTCAATCACCGCGTCGGAATCCTGCCGCCCGGCGGTATCGGGACGACGGAGCGAATCCTGCTCTCGATCGGCGCAGGCGTCTACGAAGAGCTCGTGTTCCGATTCCTGCTCCTGGCTGGTGGCTTCGCCTTCCTCCATCGCGGACTTGGCGTCGGTCGGCGGCTGTCGCTCGCCGTCGCGTTGGCGATCTCGGCGCTGCTTTTCAGCGGCTACCACCACATGGGAGTGGGTGGCGAGCCGTTCGTCGGCTCGGTGTTCGCGTTTCGGACGGCGGCGGGACTTGCCCTCGGACTGCTCTTCACCTGGCGTGGTCTCGCCTTGTGCGCGTACCTTCACGCGTTCTATGACATTCTCTGCGATCTCAGCGTCAGGAGCGGAACCGCGTGAAGCGCATCATCGTTGCCGTCACTGGCGCCTCCGGCGCGCGATACGCGCATTCGGTGCTCGAGCGTCTTCTCGCCGCGGACATGACCGTCGACCTGGTTGCGAGCGCGCCCGCGCAACGCGTCGCGAAGGACGAGATCGACGGCGCTTGGACGCCGTCGGAGATCACTCGCCAGTTCGGCGCGCGAGCGGGTCAGATCACCATTCACCCTCCCGACGACATCGGTGCCGCGATCGCGTCGGGCTCGTGTCCGGTGGCCGGGATGATCGTCGTGCCGTGCTCGATGGGGACCGCCGGCCGAATCGCGGCGGGTCTGTCGGAGACGCTGATCGAGCGCGCCGCGGACGTGCAGTTGAAGGAGCGCCGGCCACTGGTCCTGGTGGTGCGTGAGACGCCGCTCTCCACGATCCACCTCGAGAACCTGCTTCGCCTGGCGCGCGCGGGGGCGACCGTGCTTCCTGCAGCGCCGGGTTTCTACGCCCGGCCGCAGTCGATCGACGATCTCCTGCGCTTTGTCGCCGAGCGGGCCATCGCCGCCGCCGGACTGACCATCGCGCGCTCAGTCGAGTGGCGCGGGGATGTGGCGCGATGAGATCCGCCGACGTGGCAGCGTCGAGCGGATGGGTCGCGAAGACTGCGATCACTCTCGAGATGGTCAAGGTCGCCCACACGATCTTCGCGCTGCCGTTCGCCCTCGCCGCGCTGTTCTTGGCGGCGGATGGATGGCCGGACACGCGGCTGCTGGCGCTGGTCGTCGGCGCGATGCTGTCCGCGCGGGCGGGCGCGATGGCGTTCAATCGGCTGGTCGACGCCGACTTCGACGCGAAGAACCCGCGCACGCTCCGGCGCGCGCTGCCGGCGGGATTGCTCACGCGGCGGTTCGCGCTTGGGTTCGTGATCGTCTGTGCGGCCGTGTTCGTCGCGTGCAGCGCAGCGTTGAACCGGCTCTGTTTCGCGCTGTCGCCGGTCGCGCTGGCGGTGACGCTCGGATACTCCTACGCCAAGCGCTTCACGTCGCTCTGCCACCTCTGGCTCGGCGTCGCGCTCGGGATCGCTCCGCTCGCCGCGTGGTGTGCCGTGCGCGGAGTCGTCGACGCGTCGACCTGGATTCCCGGCGCCTTGGCGGTGGCAGTCTTGTTTTGGGTCGCCGGCTTCGACCTCATCTATGCCTGCCAGGACGTGGAATTCGATCGCGGCCACCAACTCTTCAGCCTGCCGGCACGACTCGGACCGGCGCGCGCGCTGCGGCTCGCCGCCCTGTTCCACTCCGCCACCGTGACGGCGCTGGCGCTTGCCGGCTGGCTCGCGGACTTCCGCGTTTGGTGGGGCATCGCCGTCGCGCTGGTCGCAGTGTTGCTGTTCGTCCAGCACCGTGTCGCCGACCCGGCCGAACCGAAACGTCTCGAGCTCGCCTTCTTTCGCCTGAACGCCGCGATCGGCCCCCTGCTCTTCGCCGGCGTCCTGTGCGAGCTCTTCGCGTGAGCGGCACGCCGTTCACTCCCGGCTCTCCACTTCCGCCGGCGCTGCTGGTCGGCGGGTCGGCGCGTTGTCTGCAGGAGGAGCTCCTCGCGCGCTGCCTCGCGCCGCTCGGGAAGGACGCCGAGATCGAACGGATGCCAGCGGCAGCGCTGCAGAAGGAGAAGGAGGAGGGCGGTCTCGCGACGTTTGTGTTGCGGCGACTCGGCAGCGCGTCGCTGTTTGGCGCGCGTCGCGTCGTGGTCGTGATTGGCGGGCAGGAGTTGCTGCGCGACAAGCAATCGAAGGCGTGGATCGAGCGGCCGACTTCACGCACGCACCTCGTGATCGCGGCGACCCGCCCGGCCAAGGACGGGCCGTACGCCGTGCCGGCCGGTCTGCCGGTCGCGGTCTGCTGGGAGCTCGGGCCGCAGTCGCCTTCCGAGCTGACGCGCTTCCTCGAGCGGCGCCTTGCGTTGCGCGGCGCGAAGGCGACTCGCGACGCCTTCGACGCCCTGATCGAGCAGGCGGGCGCCTCGCTCGACGCGCTTGACGCCGAGCTCGAGAAGCTTTCGCTCTACAAACTGGGCGCGACGATCGAGGCGGCCGACGTCGAGGCGCTGTGCGGCCATACCGCCGGGCGCGACTTCGATCGCCTGTGGCAGTCGCTGGTCGCCGGCCGGCTCGGTGAAGCACTCGGCTTGGTCGAGGCGATGGCGGCCGAGGGTCTGGTGTTGTTCGGCGGCGGGCGCGTCTTCGGTCCGTCGGCAGTCGCGAACGCGCTGCTGCCGATGCTGCTCGCACGAATCCGGCGCGTCGCAGCGGTGGCGACCAGCAACGAGAAGCTGGTCGCGGCGGTCGGCAGCGCCCTCGGCATGAAACCGGGCTACGTGCACTACTTGCAGAAGGACGCGCAAGCGCTCGGCGCGCGCCTGTCGCGCTGGCAATCCGCGGCGATCGGCGCCGAAGTGCAGCAGAAGCGGGGTGGCGCACGCGAGGACGACGAACTGCTCGAGCACCTCCTGCTGCAGCTCGCGAGGCGGTGAGGGAGCCGACGATGGCCATCAAGCGCCTGTCACAGCATGTCGTCGACCAGATCGCCGCCGGCGAGGTGGTCGAGCGGCCGTCCTCGGTGGTGAAAGAGCTGGTCGAGAACTCCCTCGATGCCGGCGCGCGCCACGTTCGCGTCGAAGTCGAGGGCGGGGGCCTGGTCCGGCTCGCCATCCTCGACGACGGCGATGGCATCGCACCGGAGGAGCTGCCGCTCGCGGTCGCGGCGCACGCGACGTCGAAGATCAGCGGGGCGGAAGACCTGGTCGCGGTGCGGAGCTACGGTTTTCGCGGCGAGGCGCTCGCCAGCATCGCGGCGATCGCGCACCTGTCGATCGCATCGCAACCGCGCGGTGGCGACATCGGCGCACTCCTCGTCGCGCGTGGCGGCGTGCTCGAACCGCTGCGACCGCTCGCGCGGGCGCCCGGCACGACGATCGAGGTGCGCGACCTCTTCTTCAACACGCCGGCGCGCCGCAAATTCATGAAGGCCGAGTCGACCGAACTCGCGCACGTGACCGAGACCGTGCTTCGCCTCGCGCTCGCGCGCCTCGACGTCGGCTTCGAGCTTTGGTCGCATGGCCGCAGGTCGCTCGTGCTTGACGCCGGGCAGACGCTGGTCGCGCGCGTCGCTGCGGGGTTTGGACGCGAGCTCGCTGATTCGCTGATCGAGGTCTCGCTCACGCTTCCCGACCTGAAGCTCCGCGGGCTTCTCGCGCCGCCCGATCAGGCGCGTGCGCGCACGTCGCTGCAGCACCTCTGGATCAATGGCCGCTTCGTCCGCGACCGCACCGTGCAGGGTGCCGTGCGCAGCGCCTATCGCGACTTCCTGGCGGAGAGCCTCGTCCCGGTCTGGTTCCTGTTTCTCGAACTGCCGCCCGGCGACGTCGACTGCAACGTCCATCCGACCAAGGTCGAGGTACGCCTGCGTCGCAGCGACATCGTCTACAAGGCGGTCGTCGCCGCGGTCGAGCGCACGCTGCGCGGAGCCGACCTCGCCCCGCGATTCCGCATGGGACTGCGGCCAACGGTCTGGCCCACTGCGCCCGCAATGCCCGCAATGCCCGCAATGCCACTCGCGCCGGCGGAGGCCGCGAGTGCCGAGGCGGTGGTTCTGCACGACCCCGCGGCGGCAGCCGGCAGCGTGTTCGAGGTTCTTGCCGAGCAGCAGCCCGGTGCTCCGGTCGTGCGCATCGCGGCGGTCGGAGCCGGCGAAGCTCCGCGCTCCCTGCAACCGTCGCTGCTCACGGTCCCGGCGGCGCCGCGCGTGCTACCGGGCCGGTTCGTCCAGGTGCTGAAGACCTATGTCGCGACCGCCTGCGCGGAGGGGTTGCTCCTGTTCGACCAGCATGCGCTGCACGAGCGCGTCCTCTACCGCCACCTGCGCGAGCAGTGGCAGGCGAAGGCGATCCGTCGACAGGAGCTTCTGGTCCCGCTCACCGTCGAGCTTCCGGCTGCCGACGTGCTCGCGCTCGAGGAACAGACCGATCTGCTGGAGACGGTCGGTGTCCGTGTCGCTCCGCTCGGGCGCACTTCGGTCGGCGTCTCGTCGCTGCCGGCAGTCGCGGCGCCGCATGACGTCGCCGGACTGCTGGTCCGTCTGGTGGCGTTGGTGCGCGGCGAGCGGCCGGAAGGGCGGCTCGACGATTTTGCGGATCGGATGCTGTTCACGATGGCGTGCCATCGCGCCGTCCGCGCCGGCGACGCGCTCGGCGAGGAGCAGATCGCCGGACTCCTGCTCGAGGCCGACCGCATCGAGCACGCGCACACCTGCCCGCACGGTCGTCCGACGCGAGTGGTCATCCCGCTCGCCGAGCTCGAGAACCTTTTCAAGCGCCGCGGTTTCTGACCGGCGGCACATCGACTCGGCGTGGCGGCAGGTAGATCGTGAAGTCGATCGTGGGTGCGAGCAGGACGCTGTGCGGTGAGGCGGCGCCCGATGGCGCGAGCAGCCCGAGCCGTTCGAACAGCGGGAAGCGGGCGTGCTTGACCGCGCCGATCGTGGGCTGCATGCGGTCATGCCAGATCGAGTAGCTGCCGAGCGCTCCGTCGCGGCGGAAGTAGAAGCCGCGCGTCGGCTGGGTCAGGAGCACGAGACCGGTCTCGAGGTCGGGGAATCCGTCGAGTGTCGTTGGCGGCGCGCCAGCGTCCTCGAGATCGAGTTCGGCCGGCGCCCAAGCGGAGCGAGTGGCGACGCGGTAGGTCGCATAGCGATCGCCGCCTGCCGCGCGCACGCAGTCGAACTCGAAGCGCGCGCGGTGCCACGGCAACTGCCAGAGGTGCCGGGGCACGACGACCAGGGCCGAGTCGAGGCACGTGCCGAAGAACCAGGCGACGTGCTCACCGGTCGCAGTGTCGGTCACGTAGGAGCGGTAGTTGGTCTGGCCGAACCGTTGCTTCCACCACGGCGCGAGCACCGAGCGGAAGTCACGATCGAGAAACGTGACGGCCGAGATCAGTGCGCGCGGGGTGCCTTCGGAATCGGCGACGAGGTCGGGCACAAAGCGCGGATGGAACTGGCGCTGCAATGCAAGCGGGTCAATCCCGTAGGTGACGATCGAGAAGTGCTCGAGCGTGGTTTCGACGGTCAGCACGCCCGCAGGCGGTCTAGCCTCAAGTTCGGTCGCGAAGCGGAGTCGCTCCACGCTCACCGCGGCGGCGAGAAATCGCCGTCCGCGAACGCCGGGGCCAATTGCAGCAGTTCGATCCAAAGCGACTTCGACGGCTTCGCCTCATCGTTGACGTAGATCTTGACCTCTCTTGGCATGTCGAGACCGTCGACGCGCTCGTGCTTCGTGAAGCAGATCTGCAGCGGTGGCTCATCCGGCGCCATCAGCCGCGCGCCCATCAGCCGGTGCTGCTTCTGCTCGATCCAGAGTCGCAGTCGGGCGCGCTTGGTGGCGCCCGATCGCGCGACCGCGACGTCGCCCTCGATCACACTCGTCGTGAGGTCGTAGGCGCTCTGGTCGGGGAGCCTAGTCAGCCCCTCGATGCGCGGCTCGAGGCGGGCGATCTGGAAAGCTTCCGTGAGCAGCGAAGTGAGCTCGAGATCGTCGCGCAGTTGCTTCAGGTCGGCGTCGGTGCCCGGCTCATCGAGCCACCGTAGGCCAGCAGCGGCGCTGTGGAGCCATGGCCGCGAGCCCTCGCCGTCGTAGCCACTGATCGTCTCGGTCTTGTTGTAGGTTTCGATCGCACGGGTCCAGATGTGATCAGGTGCCAGGAATCGGCGCTCGGCCGCGATCGAGATCGAGTCGCCTTTTGCAGTCCGCAACTGCAGGGCCACCTTCACCCGAAGCGCGAGCGGTGCCGTCGCGACGTCGGTCGCCGGAGTACCGGTGAACTGCGCGTGCGCCGCGGCGCGGAGGAGAGCGCGGGCCGCTGGGTCGTCGAATGGCTTGCCGGCAACTGGCGCGGATGGCATCGGTGCGGGCGGCACTGGCGCGGCCGGTTCTTGCCCCTTCCCTCCGGCCGCCATCACCGCGGCGAGCGCCAGTGGACCGCAGATCGATCGGACCATTCGATTCTCCATCGCGTGATCGCCGCGCAGGATGGGCCGCGCACGCGCGAAATCAAGAAGTGATGGCGCTGCAGGTTACGCCGCGTGGGTGCAGCCCGCCGGCCGACTATCGTCTGCCGCTCCACGAACAGGCGGTTGACGCCCGTGTCAGGCGCAGCGGACGGAGGCGATGCATGGCTGAAGGCGGAGCGGTGGCGGCGCGCTCGAACGCGGCGTTTCCGCTGCCCGGAACCGCCCTCGGCGCGCTGCTGCTGGTGGCGCTGCACGGCCCGCTGCTCGCGCTGCCGTCGTGGTTCGACGAAGGGCCGTTCCTCGCCGGTGCCGCGGAGAGCGTCGGTGCCGCGCTCGCGATGCGCTGGCTGCCGATCGAGGCGGCGCTGCTCGGGCAAAGCCTCACCGCACATCACTGGTTCGCGTTCGTCCTCGAGTTCGGCGCGCTGATCGCGATCGCAGCGATGGTGCGCCCGCTGCCGCGAGCGAATCTGGCGGTCATCGCGTTCGCGGCCTACCTGGTCCATCCGTGGCGCACCGAGAGCTTCGTCCGCCTCGGCTCGCGAGGCGTTCTTCTCGGCGAGGCGTTCGCGCTGATCGCGGCCTGGTGCCTGATGCACCGCTCGCACGCCTGCGCATTCGTCGCGACGATCGCCACGATTGCGGCGACCAGCGCCGCGCCGGGTTTGTGCTTCCTGGCGCTGCCGCTGCTGGTCGCGGCACCCGCGTCGCAGCGTTGGCGAGCGGTGGCGGTGGTGGCCGGCGCCCTCCTCGGGGTCGTCCTCGGTGCGTCCGCTTCACCCGTTGCAAGCACCAGCGCCTCGGCGTGGTGCGCGCTCGACCTGCTGGTTCGTCCGTGGGACACTGGTCTTGAGCATGTGCGCGCCAATTGGCTTCTTGCTGGTTGCGGCGCGGGGGCCTTGTTGGTGGTAATGGCAACGGCGTCGAAGCGGCGTGACACGCTGGCCGCGTTGCTTGGTTGCGTCGCGGTCGTGGCATGGGCCGCTGCGCCTGGTTTTCGGCCGGCACGCACCGGTCTCGAATATCTGGGTCGCGGAGCGACTCCCGAGTCGTGGCTGCCGCTGCTCCTGCTGGTCGGCGCCGTCTGTGCCCTGCTTGCGCAGCGTGGATCGTGGACGAGGATTCCGATCGCGATCTTCGTCGCATTCGCATGCGGTGGCGCGCTGGTGCACGGCCGACGATTCGACCCGCCACTGCGACTGATCGATGCCACTCTTGAAGTGTCTCCGGAGTGTGTCGAACTGCAGGTCCTTCGGGGCCAGATATGGCTGGCGCAAGGCAGCGCCGCGCCGGCTGGCGAGTCGCGGCACTTCGCCGAGTCGGCGCTACGTCAGGTCGAACGAGCGCTCGCAGCGCGTCCGGGCGACCCGGCGGCGCGAACGCTCGAAGTGATGGCGCTGGCGCTGCTGGCGCGGATCGAGGAGGCGCGTAGCCGGAGCGACATGCTGCTGGCCGCGTATCCCGACGATTGGCGTGCTCGCGCCGCGCGCGCCGAGGTCGAGGCGATCGCGGGCGACAAGTTGTCGGCGTTGCGCTGGATGCGTGCGGCGGTCGCGGCATCGCCAACGCCGCAGGTTCGTGCGAGCGCGATGCGCCTGCTCGACGCGGTTTATCGCGACCTGCGCGATGCGCTGGCCGATCGGCGCTACGAGGCCGCGCGGACGCTCGCCGCGCGCCTTGCAGCGATCGCCCCGGAGGAGCTGCCGGCCCAGGAGGCCTACATCGACACCTTCACGTTGGCCGGTGAATTGCCGCAGGCGCTGGCCGCAGCGGAAGCGCTGTTCGCCCGGTATCCGCGCCAGCCGAGCGTGGTGAAGCGGTTGGCGAGTCTCCACGAGCGACTCGGCCACCCCGATGCCGCGGAGCGGTGGAAGGCACTGCTGCGCGAGCTCTCGGCGCAAGGCAACCCGCCGTGACGACCGCGCGACTGGCGATCGATCCGTCGCGGCGCCTGCTCCTCGCCGCGGTCGTCGCGATCACGGCCGCTGTCCTGCATTCGAGCTACGCGTTTGATGGCGTCGCGTTCTTCGACGAAGGGGTGCTGGTCGACGGCGCGTGGCGAGTGCGGCACGGAGCGATCCCGGGAATCGACGGCTGGATGCCGTATGGACCGGCCGGCTATTGGGTGATCGCGCCGTTCCTCGCTTGGTGCGGGGAGAGTCTGGTGACCGTGCGCGCGGTGCTGGTGGGCATGGAAGCGCTGTCCGCAGGCGCGCTCTGCTGGTTGCTCCTCGGGACGGCGAGCGTGCCCGGCGCGCTGCTGGCGACCGCGCTCGTGGTGATTGCGCCCGGCGCGCTGCACAAGGCGACACTGGCGCTCGCGGTCGCCGTCGCGCTCCTTGCCGCGCGCCAGCTTGCGCGCCACTCCGCGGATCAACTCGCGCACACCAGCAGAGCGACAGGCGCCTTTCAAGCTGGGCTCCTCGCCGCCGTCGCGTTTCTGTTCCGCCACGATGTCGGTGGCTTCGCGGCGGCTGCGTGCGGCATCGCATTGCTGCTCGATGGATCGCTCCGGTTTCGTGATCGCTGTCGATCCGCCTTGGTGCTGTCGTCCGGATTCCTGGCGGTGCTGGTTCCGGTGACCCTGGCGTTGGTGGTCGCTGGACTCGATCTCCCGCAATGGTGGGCGCACGAATGGCAGCGCATCACGGTGCAGGAACGGATCGATGTCGCGATCGGCATGCCGCTCGAAATCGGCGCGACGGTCGGCGAACCGTTCGGCGAGCGGGGCGGCGAGTTGCACGGAGGGCGGGCGGCGTTGTGGAGTGCGTTCATCGCGGCGCCGCTGCTGCTGCTCGGGTGGGGCGTGGCGGCGTGGCGGCGTCTCGCCCGCGGGGCAGCGCTGCCATTCGATCGGATGCGCGTGGCCGCTGCGCTGTTCGGACTCCTGCTCTTGAACCAGGCGCGGCTCGTGCCGTCGACCCATCGGCTGTTCCAGTCGCTGGCACCGATCGCATTCGCGGCGGGGGACTTGCTCGCCCGTCGCGGTCGCGGAGTGCGATCGCACACGGTGCTGGCGTTGGTGGTCTTGGCCGTGATGGTCTGGGCAGCGATGGGCCGCATCGGCGTCTATTCGGGGACCATCCGGCGACCCATCGACGGCGGCGTCGAGCTCGCGCTGGCGACTGGCCGGATCCGATTGCGGCCCGCATTCGCACATGCGCTGGAGCGTGTCGTCGCCTCGATCCAACGCCGGGTCGGGCCCGATGAGCCGCTCGCGACGAGTCCCGGTTCGCCGTTGCTTGGCTTCCTTTCGCAGAGACGACTCGCGCTGCCCTACGCCGAGCCGTCGTACTACTACGGCGATCCGCGCTTCCAGCGCGAGGCGATCGCGGCGTTCGAGCAGGCGCGCGCTCCGCTGCTGGTCGTCGACGGCGGGGAGCCGGCGAACTACCGCTTCGAGACGGCGGCACCGCTGGTGGCGAAGTGGCTGGCGGAGCACTACCGGCCGATCGAGCAGATCGGCAACTTCACGCTGCTCGAGCGCTGGCCGTAGGCGTCCGCGCTCTGAAGTCAGCGCGACTCAGTGCGACCAGGCGGGAGGCGCAAGCAACCGCCACGCGGCGTGGTGATCGTGCTGCGCGATCTCGATGATCCACGGCTGTTCGGCGGTGCCGGCTTGCAGCTCGAAGGTTGCGTCGAGATCGAAGGTGCCGACGGTCGGGTCGGCGAAGAGGCGTGCGCCTTGCGACTCGGCAGTCGGCGGCGGTGCCGCAAAGCGGCGCTCGGCGACGATCGCGCCGTGGCCGGTGTCGAGGGTCCGGATCGCGACTCGTGCGAGAGGTGCAGTCGCGGCGATGCGCAGACGGGCCGTGAGACCCTCGCGTGAGGCTTCGACGACGATGCGCGCGCCCGTCGTTCCCCAGCAATCGCCGCGATCGAGTGCGCGGAAGATCGACTCGCGATCGAGCGTCGGCGTGGTGATGGCAGTCAGGCCCTGAAAGGCGTAGCGGCGCCCCTTCGGCCATTCGATGCCGACCAGGTTGCCTGGCTTGCCGAGGTGGCTGTCGCTGTCGGCGACCAAGAACAGGCGATGGCCGGCGCGCAGCGCGGAGAGCACGTCAGTCTGCCACTCGCGCGGCAGCTCCTGCTCGTGATTGGCATGCATCGGGAACGACGAGTCGTGCTCGAGCGACGAGCCGTGCCAGGAGAAGACCTCGGCGAGGCGTTGACGCGGCAGGTCGCCAGGATCGCCCCAGACGAAGCGGCGCTGTGCGTTCTGGCCGTTCCAGATCGAATGATGCGCCACGAGCAGCGCGTCGGAGTCGCGCCCGAGCGATTCGGCGAGGGCCGCGAGTCCATTCGGCGCCGGGCCGGGTGCCGTCGGCTCGCGGAAGACGATGTGGCGGTGGCCCCAGTCTGGATTCGTCCATTCGTAGCCGTTCAGCACCACGAAGCGCGCTGGCACCGTGAAGGACTCGGCGAGTTGTCGCAGCCACTCGCCATCCCACATGGCCGACTCGCGATGTTCGGAGAGAGTGACGAAGTCGAGTCGCGCGAGGTCGCGGGCGTAACGCAACGCGTTGGACGGGACGCCGGTGGCATGGCCGCCGACGGTGGTGTGCGAATGGAGCGAGCCAAACCAGGCCGGCGCGACGTCGCTGCCGACGCGGATCGGCGGCGACAGGCCGACGGCGCCGCCCTCGCGCCAGCGCGCACGGATGCGTTGCGTCCCGGTCGGGAGCGGCGGCAGCTCGAAGGAAAAGGCGTGGGGGAGTCGGCGATCGGGTTCGCCGGGGAGCACGAGATCGAGGTCTTCGAATGGGCCGCGCAGTTCAAGCGTGCCGGTCGGGACCAAGCTGTCGAGGCTCGATGCGATCGGGCCCGACAGCCCACTCATGAACACCACACTGGCACGCACCGCTTCGTCCGGACGCGCCTGCGCGGGGACGAGCACGCGCAGCCAATCGACGTGAGGATCGACGATCCGCACCGGGATGCGACCGGCGATCGGGTGGGGGGGCTCACCTTCGAGGTCGAGCGAAGCGGTGAGTTCGACCTCGACTGGCAACGGATTTGAGGTGACATCGAGCCAGATGGCGAGCGGTCGATTCGCGGGCCATGCCCGCACGAAGTCGAGCGCGAACCAGCCGAGCGCTCGCGGCAGTGGACGCGCGGTCGCCACGGTGCCACCGGGAGAAGGCGGCGGGCGGCCGCCATCGGCGCGCAGCTCCCCGATTGCGATCACTGCGGACGGGTCGAGTTCCGGGATGGCGTAACGCAGCTCGGGACCGCGAAACACCCGTTCACCGTCGAAGCAGGCCTGGTCGATCACGAGGCTGCCGCCGACTGGCAGCTCTTCCGCGAAGCGCAGTTGCAGCGTCGCGCGCACTCGGGCGTCGGGTCGGTCGCCAGGCAGCGCGGTGAGCAGATCGCTGCCGAATAGAGACAGGCCGAACGGCAACGCGTCGATGGCGCTGGTGGAGAGCGGTGTCGAGACCTGCGTCGCCGAATTGCCGGCGTTGGTTGCAAGGTGCGCGCCGTCGTCGCAGCGCACGAGCGCGAATGCAGCAAGAGGAACCGCGACCGCGAGGCGAAACCGGCGCGCCATGACGCGAATTCCAGGTAACGCGAGTTCTAAATACCGCGACTTCTAGGTACCCGGAGGCCCGTGTGGCCACCCCGGCGCGCGCCGCGCGAGGGCGCGACTGGTGCCGAAGAGAGGACTTGAACCTCCACTCCCTTGCGGGAACTAGACCCTGAATCTAGCGCGTCTGCCAGTTCCGCCACTCCGGCACGAAATGGAGCGCGGTACTGTAGTCGGCCTCGATTCAGAGTCAAGCGGGCCGCGACCGATCCGACGCGGCATGCCAGCAGGACGCACGCACCGGCGATGGCGACGCAGCCCGAGAAGCAACGCCGCGTGGTCGCGCGCAATCGCCGCGCGACTCATGACTACGCGATCATCGAGCGCATCGAAGCCGGCCTGGTGCTCACTGGCACCGAGGTGAAGTCGCTGCGCGGTGCCGAAGCGACCTTGGTCGGCTCCTACATCCGCATCGACGACGGACGGCTCGCGGCGTGGCTGGTCGGCTGCCAGATCCCGATCTACTCGCACGGCACCTGCTCCAACCACGAACCTCTGCGCAAGCGCAAGCTTCTGCTGCACGCGCGCGAGATCGAAAAGCTGCGCCAGTCGTTGAAGACGGAAGGGACGACCATCGTCCCACTCGAGCTCTTCTTCGACGGGCAGTGGGCGAAGGTGCTGATCGGGTTGGGCAAGGGCAAGTCGAAGGGGGACAAGCGGCAATCGATCAAGGCGCGCGAGGCGAAGCGCGAGATCGACCGGTCGGCCCGCGGACGATGATGAACGGACGCCGCTTCGGGCGCGAGGCGCTGCTGTTCCTGCTCGCGATCGCGCTGACGGCGGCCGCAACCTGGCCGTTGGTGCTGCATCTCGGGCCGATCGACCGGCTTGCCGACAAGACGCTCGACGACCACGTCTATTGGTGGAACTTCTGGTGGACGCATGAAGCGCTGGTCGTGCGCGGCGTCGACCCGTTCTTCTGTCCTGACATCTTCGTGCCGCACGGCGCAAGCCTGGTCGCCTCGCCGTTCGCGTTCCCGCTCGGCGTGCTGTCGATTCCGCTTCAGGAGTGGCTCGGAACGCTGTCGGGAGTCGTGGTTGCGGTGAAGCTGTTCGGCTTCCTGCTGATGGCGCTTGGTGTCTGGTCGATGTCGCTGTTCACGCGCGCGCTTGGCGTGCCGCTGCTGGCGAGCCTGTTCGCAGGAATGCTGTTTTCCTTCACGCCGTTCCGGATGGTGCAGCTTGGACGGATCCACTACCTCGCGGGCGCGCTTGCCCCGCTGTTCCTGCATGCAGCCTTGCAGGCAGCGCGTGGACGGCGGCGCTGGTGGTACGTGCTCGCCGGAACCTGGCTGGCTCTGACCGCGGCGATCGATGCGTCCTCGCTACCGGAGTTGTTCTTCGCGACCGGTGCGCTGCTCTGGTTCGAATGGCGGCAGGGAGCCCCATTTCGACGGACGGCAGTACGACTGGTGGCCGCCGGCCTGGTCGGCGTGGCGTTGTTGTCGCCGTTGCTCGTGCGCTTCCTGGTCGAGTCGCGCTCGAACCGGGGCCTCGACGTTGCCAGCCGATTGACCTACGAAGACGATCCGAGCGTCGTGCAGCGCATCCTGTCGCCCGACCTCGATGGACTGCTTTGGTTCACAGCACCCGCGTTGCACGAGGCGACCCTGATGGCGGCCGGCGAGGCTGACAAACCGTGGGGGTCGCGCAGCGCTGCGCGGCTCAGCGCCGATATTTACGAACCGTTTCGCCCGCCGGGATCGACGGCCGTCCGCGCGGCGGGCGCCGCTGTCGGAGCGGCTGTGGTCGTGGCCGTCTTGCTCGCATTGGTCGCGGCGTGGCGCGTGCCCGGATCTTTCGCGTTCGGCGCGTTGGCCTTGCTCGGTTTCGTTCTGGCGCTCGGACCGCAGCGGACGATGTTCGGTGCGCCAGTCGATATGCCGTACGGCTGGCTCGCGCGCGTCGTGCCGGGGATGGCGGCCGGTCGGTACCCCTGCGCTCACCTGCGACTGTTCGAGCTCGGGCTCACGGTGGCTGCGGCGCTTGGCGCGTGCCGTTTTGGGCGCTGGCGATACGTGATGTCGGCGGTCGCGGCGGTCGCGTTCCTGGCGGCTGCTGCGTCGCGTCCATTCGCCTTCACGCCGTTCGTCGTCGATGACGCGCATCAACGAATGCTCGACGACCCGACGCCGGGAGCGGTCCTCGAGATCCCCGCGCGCAGCGAGATCATGCTGCGCCGGATGGCCTTCGGACAGGTTGTCCATCACCGGCCGTTGATGGCCGGTCCGCTCACCCGCGTGCCGCCCGAGAGTTTTGGGTTCTTCGACGACGAGCCGTTCGTCTGCCGCTGCATGCGGCCCCTCGACCCGGCGCTGGCCAAGCAGGGGCAGCTCGAAGCCGAATATGCGGAGAACCGCGAGGTGCTCGCCCGATACGGGGTCCGCTACGTGGTCTTGCGCCGTTCCCTGTTCGAGCACAATCGGACGGCGACACTTCAGCTGATCGAGTACCTCCGTGGCAACGGCTTTACCGTCTTGCCGACCGCCGACGGTGGCGCCCTCGTCCGCGTCGCGACGCCGTGATCGGTCGCGCCGAACTGGCGCGGCGCCCGCTATGCTCCCACCCGCTTCGGTGTGGGGGCGTCACGGTTTCGACCGGGTGAACCCCGCGGCGGAGATGGCGCTCCGAGGTTTCAGGCGCCTCGTGAAACCCCTGAAAAAACGTTCACATGCGAACAACAACCTCGCACTGGCTGCCTAACAAAAACAGGTAGTCACGACCGGCGTCCCTCGTCTGCGGGGGCGCCTGTGTCGTCACATAGCAGGCTGGCCGGCGTTCCCTGGTCCCAGGTGCGCCGGTGAGATTACGGGGCTGATCTGGCGATCGAACCTGTCGACCGGTGCCCGCCAGATGACGCTGTCCATCGATCGACTACGAGCGTAGAGGTCTTCGTTTCGGCACCCTGGGACGCGGGTTCGACTCCCGCCGCCTCCACCACTTGGAGCTTGCGTGAACTGGCTTCGCGCCGCTTCGCCGTTGCCTTCCGGCATCGCCGCCGCCTTCGTCTCCGCACTTGCCGCGGGCTGCGCCACGCCGCGCGACGCGGTCGCAAACCTCACCGAGATCTACGCGCCGAAGCCCGCACCGCCGAGTTCCCATCCGGCGAAGCCCGATGCGAAGCCGGATGCGACGACCGACAGCGACCGAGCCACCTACGCGGCAGACGTCGCCGATCGCGGCTTCTTCGCGCGGCTCGGACGGCTGTGGCACTGGCCGTGGGACGCCCCCCCTCCATTCGTCGAGCGCGAACCGCTCGACGACCCGGTCGAGTTCGCGCTCGACAACCTCTTCGTCCTCGACGATGGCGGTCGACCCGACGATGGGTCTGGCGTGCCCGGTCGAGCGGTCGAGGAACTCGACCCCTGCGAACGGGTGGTCGCGATCGTGGTGCTGTCCGAGATCGCGGCGCTCGATCGCTCTCGCATCGTCCGACAGCGCGCCTTCGAGGTGCTGCACGCACAGTTCTCGGCGCTCGGCGCGATTCAACGGGTGCATGGCGCGAGTCCCGTCGACGAGGAGGCGCTGCTGCGCGAGATCGAGCCGTTGATCGCGCTCTGCGAGGCGCCGGAAGAGGGCGTTCCCGAGTTTGCACGCTCTCGAGTGGCGGAGATGGGGCCTGCGGCGTCGGCATTGGCGGCGTGCGTGCCCGATCGGCTTGCGCTGGCGAAGAAGCTGGCGCTGCTCTCGGCGAAGGCGTTTCGGCGCGCGGAGTCGAGCGCTCTCGCGGAGGCGACGTGCGCTGTGCTGGAGCAGGCGGCCATCGGCCACGGGCAACAGGTGGCCCATCTGCTCGCTCACGCCGACCCGTCGCTGCCCCGCGGCGTGCTCGATCCGGCCGACGGCGTCCGCGCGGCGGCGGGGCGCCTGCTGCTCGCGACCGACCCGATTGGAGGGACGATGGACCTCGGGCGCACCTGGGTGCTCGAGTTGAATCGCGCGATCGCGCCGGGCATCGTGACTCTGGTGCGGATCGACTGGCTGCGTGCGCTCGCGGATGCCCCGATCGTCGGCGCGAACGTCCACCCCACGCTGCGCAGCCACCTCGCCCAGGAGCTGCTGGCGGAGGATGCCTCCGTCGCGTGGTGGGCGCGCGAGGCGTTGGCCCACCTGCTGGCGCGCGACCCGGCGTCCACTCCGCTGGTCGAGCTCAAGGCGGCATGGCTCGCGCTCGGCGAGTGGCAGCCCGCGCGCGTCGGCGCCTGAAGCAACGGCACGTTGGAGCGGCGCGACGCGTGGCAACCATCGAGACGCATTGGAGCCCGGTCGAACGACCCTACACCGGTCGCGAACTACGTTCGCACTTCGCCTTCGACGAATTCGCGCTGGTGGGCGATTCGGCGGTCGCCTGGATCGGGCCGTGCCGGGTCGAGGTGAGCGAACTGGTGGACCTGGTCGACGCGCGCGCGGGAGCGTTCATCGCCAGCCCGTCCATGGTGCACCTGATCGTCGAGCATTTCGGCGTCGCGCTGGTCGAGGCGGTCCTGCGCCAACGGTTGCTGGCGCGCCTCGCCGGCGACTTGCTCCGCGAAGCTCGCGCCCCCGAAGTGTCCGTGCGCGGCAATGATCTGTTCGCCGCCGGCAGGAAGGCGAGCGTCTCGGTCGCGACGCTGTCGCCCACGTCGGCGCTGATCCACTTCGCGATCAACATCCGGACCGACGGCACGCCGATCCCGACGTTCGGGCTCGCTGAGGCGGCCATCGGACCGGAAAGATTCGCCCGCGACCTGCTCGGAAGGTACGCCGCCGAGATCGTCGATATCCACCGTGCGGCAGCCAAGGTCCGAGGGGTTCGGTGAGCGGTCCGTTGAGCCATGACGCGGTGAAATCGAACGCGAGCGCGAAGCCGGCCCGGTGGAAGGGGGCGGTTCGCATCATCGTCGCGCTGGCGCTGATCGCGCTGCTGTTCAAGATCGTGCCGTGGAACGATCGCGTCGAGTGGCTGTCCGAGTTCGGTGATGAGTCATTGAGCGGTCGGATCGCGATCGACGGGTCGAGCGGCGCAACGAGCTTCACCGTCGAGGACGGCGACCTTGCAGGTACCCGAATCGAGTTCATCGCCGCCGACGCTGCCGCGGGCGCGATGTGGCAGGCCGTGATCGTGACTCGGGTTGGCACAGAGTCGCGCCGCATCGACTTGACGGATGCGGCGCAAATCGACCTCGACAATCAGCCGGCGGCAGGCCTTCGTACGTCGCTCACGCGACTCGCAAATTCGCCGCTCGCGCTGATCCAGGCGTTCCTGCTCTACATCGTCGGCGCGATGCTCTCGTTCCAGCGCTGGCAGGTGCTGCTGCGAGCCGTGGGCGTCGAGGCGCGGTTCTGGCGGGTCCAGAAACTCGGCTTCCTCGGTCTGTTCTTCAGCAACATCATCCCCGGAATGACCGGCGGCGACCTCGTGAAGGCGATCATGGTGGCGCGCGACCATCCTGAGCAGAAACCGGCGGCCGTGCTGTCGGTGATCGTCGATCGGGCGATCGGCCTGCTCGGCCTCGCCGTGGTCGCGTCCGTTGCGCTCGCGTTCCAGCACGGCCGTTTTCCTGAGACCGAGCTGAAGCTGAACGTCATCCTTGGTGCGATCGTGCTCGGCGCGTGTGTCGTGATGTCGCGCCGACTGCGGCGCGCGATCCGGCTCGACAAGCTGCTGGCCGCCCTGCCCTTTGCCGAGATCCTGAAGAAGCTCGATCGCGCGGCGCTTCTCTACCGGGAAGCGGGCTGGCAGGTGGTCTATTCGGTGATCGTGAGCTTTGCGGTGCACGCGATGATCCTGCTGGCGTTCACCGTGCTCGGCGGGGCGCTCGGCGTCCGGCTCGGCGTGCTCGATTACTTCTCGTTGGTGCCGCTGGCGTTGATCGCGCAGTCGTTGCCGCTCACGCCGGGCGGAGTGGGCGTCGGCGAGGCGATGTTCATCTACTTCCTGGCGCCCGCCGGAGTCGCCCGCGCGGCGGCGCTCGCACTCGCGGTCTCGTATCGATTCGTCCAATTGGTGGTGTCGTTGATCGGCGGCGTGCTGCTGCTGGTGCGTCACGAACCGCGGGTCAGCGATCAAGAGCGGGGTGAACCGTCGCAGCTTGACGAGCCGCCGTCGAGTCACTGAACACGTGAGCGGGTGCGCTCGCATGGGGGCCACCCGGCGCGGCCGCGCTGCTACACTCGCCGCCCTTTTCGACGGGAGACGCCGATGGCGCTGCTGGTTCTCGGTTCGGTCGCGTTCGATGACGTCCGCACGCCGGCGGGGTTCCGCGAACGCGTGCTCGGCGGCTCCGCCACATACTTCGCGTGGGCCGCCGCGACGCTGGTGCAGACCGACCTGATCGCGGCGGTGGGACGCGACTTCCCGGACGAGTTCATGGCGTTGCTGCGCGGGCGCGGCATCGGACTCGACGGACTGGTGAAGATGACGGACGCCGACACGTTCCACTGGAGCGGTCGTTACGGCGATGACCTGAACGTCGCCCAGACCAACTGGGTCAAGCTGAACGTGCTCGGGAAGTGGAAGCCGCAGGTGCCGCCGGCCTGGCGCTCGCACTCGTTCGTCTTCCTCGCCAACGATGCGCCGCAGAACCAGTTGGCGGCGCTCGACCAGATGACGAAGCCGAGGTTGGTGCTGTGCGACACGCGCGACCTCTGGATCGATCAGGATCGCGCCGGCCTCGAGCAAGTGATGCGGCGCACGGACGGGATCGTCCTGAATGACGGCGAGGCGCGGCAGCTCACCGGCGAGCGCAACTTGATCCGCGCCGCGCACAAGCTCCATCAGCAAGGCAGCCGGATCGCGATCATCAAGAAGGGCGAGCACGGCGCCTTCCTCTCGGTCGAAGGTCAGGGGTTCGCGTTGCCTGCCTATCCGGTCGCCGAGGTGGTCGATCCGACCGGTGCGGGGGACTCCTTCGCCGGCGGGTTGATGGGGTTCCTCGCACACCATGAAGCGACCGACTGGAAGGCGCTGAAACTGGCGATGCTGGCGGGCACGATCACGGCGTCCTACTGCGTCGAGGACTTCTCTCTGGACCGGCTGCGGACGCTCGACGTCGCGGCGTTCGAGCGGCGCATGGGCGAGTTCCGGCAGTTCCTGTCGCTCTGAGCTGCAGGTACAGCTGTCGCCGTTCGCCGGCGCGGTCACCGTCCCCGACCGGAGGAGTCTTCGCCGCGCGGTTCACCCGGATCCGTCCGCCAGCGGGTGCGCCGCGCTCCATAGAACTCGGTCTTGAGCTGTGCGGGTCGCGGAAAATGCGGCTTGCAGCGAGCTGAGGCGGGTTCTAGGATCCGTTCTACTTTCGTTCGTAGATGGCGGTCAGCGCCCGGAGGTGGAGTGAAAGAGGCACTCTTCCGAGGGGTACCAAGAGGAGGGAAGCAAGTGTCGTCCGCAACCAATCCCGAACAGAACCGCAAACAGGCCGTCGCCGACGTCGTCGGCCAGATCGAGAAGCAGTTTGGCAAGGGCTCGATCATGCGCCTCGGCGACGGGCGTGTGCTGCAGATCACCGGCATCTCGACCGGCTGTCTGTCGCTCGACATGGCGCTCGGCGGCGTCGGCATCCCGCGCGATCGCGTCACCGAAATCTTCGGGCCGGAAAGCTCGGGCAAGACGACGCTCACGCTGCATTGCATCGCGACCGTGCAGAAGCAGGGCGGAATTGCGGCCTTCATCGACGCCGAGCACGCACTCGATCCAACTTACGCAAAGAAGCTCGGGGTCGACCTCGATCAGTTGCTGGTCTCGCAGCCGGACACCGGCGAGCAGGCACTCGAGATCTGCGAGATGCTGATCCGCAGCGGCGGCGTCGACCTGGTCGTCATCGACTCGGTCGCTGCACTGGTTCCGAAAGCCGAGATCGAGGGCGAGATGGGCGATTCGCATGTCGGCCTGCATGCGCGCCTGATGTCGCAGGCGCTGCGCAAGCTCACCGGCGCGATCTCGAAATCGCACTGCGCGGTGATCTTCATCAACCAGATCCGCGAGAAGATCGGCGTGATGTTCGGCAATCCCGAGACGACGACGGGTGGCCGCGCGCTCAAGTTCTACGCCTCGGTCCGCATCGACATCCGGCGCGTCGGTGCGCTGAAGGTCGGCGAAGAGACGATCGGCAACCGGACCAAGGCGACGGTGGTGAAGAACAAGATCGCGCCGCCGTTCCGCAAGACCGAGTTCGACATCCTCTTCAACGAGGGCATCTCGTATTTCGGGGACCTGGTCGACCTGGCGTCGACGCACAACGTGCTCGAGAAGTCGGGGACGTGGTACTCGTTCGGAGCCCTCCGGCTCGGTCAAGGGCGCGACAAGGCGGTCGAGTTCATGCGTGCCAACAAGGACGTCGCGGCGAAGGTCGACGCCTTGGTGCGCGAAAAGCTTGCGGCCACGGTGTCTCCGAGCGTGACTCCGAGTGCGGCCGCGGCCACGGGCGCGACGCCTGCAACGACATCTGCGGGGACTGCACCGGCGGCGCCCGTGGCCGCGTCCGTTGCGACATCCGCCGCTGCGAACGGCAGCGTTTCGCGACTGCCAGGCGGTGGGGCGGCGGCACACCACGATTCAGCCAGGGACGCTTCAACGCGGGACGCTGCCGTGCGGGAGGGCGACGCGCGCAAGCCCACCGCAACCGCTCCAAGGAAGTAGTCCTCCTCTCGCGCTGCAGTTTGGTCCGGCGCATGCCGGCGTGCTGCAGCGCGCGCCATCGAACGGCATGGGCTCGCGAGCGTTCGCGCTCGCGAGCCCATGTTGTCGTCGGCGGAGCGCCACGACCTGTCGGAGTGCGTGGCGGCCTGCGCTGCCGAGTGCTCAGCCCATCGTGCGCCGCCGTGCGTCAGGCACCGATCGGGCGGCGCTTTGGTTGAATGGCGCGCCCGTTTCGCAATGCCCCAACGTCTCGTTCGAGCTTCGCAATGGACTCCGCGGCGATCCGATCGACCTATCTTGAGTTCTTCCGCGCGCGCGGACACACGGTCTTCCCGTCGGCGTCGCTGGTTCCCGACGACGACCCGACGCTCCTGTTCACCGGTGCCGGGATGAACCAGTTCAAGGACATGTTCCTTGGACGTGGCAGCCTGCCGTTCAAGCGCGCGACCACGACCCAGAAGTGCGTCCGGCTTCCTGATCTCGACAACGTCGGCCGGACACCGAGCCACCACACGTTCTTCGAGATGCTCGGGAACTTCAGCTTCGGCGACTACTTCAAAGCGGAGGCGATCGGGTTCGCCGATGAGTTGTTGCGGAGCGTCTACGGACTGCCGCGGGAGCTCCTCGCGATCACCGTCTACCGTGATGACGACGATGCCGCGGCGATCTGGCGCAAGCTCGGTTACGAGCGCATCTGGCGGCTCGGCGAGAAGGACAACTACTGGCCGTCGGAGGCCCCATCGAAGGGGCCGAACGGGCCGTGCGGGCCTTGTTCCGAAATCTACTTCGACTGGGGACCACAGCGGGGATGCACGGCGGGCGCGAACTGCGACCCCGCTTGCGATTGCCGGCGCTACCTCGAGATCTGGAACCTCGTTTTCACCCAGTTTGATCGGCGCGACGGTGGCGTGCTCGAGCCGTTGCCGCAGCGGAACATCGACACCGGAATGGGGCTCGAGCGCGTCGTGCGCGTGCTCCAAGGCAAGAAGACCAACTTTGAGACCGACCTGTTCATGCCGATCCTGGCCCGCTTGTCTCAGTTGGCGGGGCGGCCGTACGGAGAGTCGGCGGAGCTCGACCGGCCGATGCGGCGGATCGCCGACCACGTGCGGACTGCGGTCTTCGCGATCGCGGATGGAGTCGTTCCGAGCAACGAACGACAGGGCTACGTGGTCCGCAAGATCATGCGACGAGCGCTGGCCGACGGTCTCGACTCGCTGGCGATCCGCGGCCCGTTCCTGGCCGATCTCGCGCCGACGGTGATCGGCGTGCGCGGGATGGCAGAGTGCTTCCCTGAGATCCGTCGGCACGAAGCGAAAATCGTGCAAGTGATCGGGGAAGAGGAACGGAAGTTCCTCGAAACCTATTCGAAGGGGCGCGAGAGACTCGGCGAAGAAGTGGCCAAGCTCAAGGCCTCCGGTGCAAAGTCGCTCTCTGGCAGCGTCGCCTTCTTCCTTTGGGACACCGCCGGATTCCCGGTCGATCTGACCTCGCGCATCCTCGAGGACCACGGATTGGCGCTCGATCACGCGGGGTTCGACGCCGCGATGGACGAACAGCGCGCGCGCTCGCGCGCCGGCTCGACGATGAAGGGCGACATCTTCGCCGGGGGGCCGTTGAAGGAGCTCAAGCGGGAACTGCCGGCGACGGCGTTCACCGGTTACCACGATGATCGCTGCCGTACACGGGTGAAGGTCGTGCTTCGCGACGGGTTGCGCAGCGCCTCCGCGACCGAGGGGCAGGATGTCGCGCTGGTGTTCGCGTCGACGCCTTTCTACGCCGAGGGTGGCGGCCAAGTCGGCGACCGCGGCGAGTTCAGCTCCGACTCGTTCCGCGTGCGCATTCGCGACACGACTCGTCAAGACGGCTACCACCTCCACCATGGCACGGTGATGAGCGGAAGCGTGTCCGAGGGACAGGATGGAACGCTCGCGGTCGATCTGCCGGCACACCGGGCGCCGACGCGGCGCAACCACACCGCGACCCATCTGCTGCACTGGGCGTTGCGGCGTGTTCTCGGCAACTCGGTCGAGCAGCGCGGTTCGCTGGTCGACCCGGAGCGCCTGCGCTTCGACTTCTCATGGCAGGGCGCGGTGGCGCCGGAAAAGCTGCGCGAGGTCGAGCGGCTGGTGAACGAGCAGATCGTGGCAAACGTCTCGGTCGGCACGCAGGAGTGCACGTACGACGAGGCCGTGGCGGAAGGCGCGATGGCGCTCTTCGGCGAGAAATACGGCGACCGCGTCCGGGTCATCGCCCTACGCGATCGCGACGGCTCGGCGGGGCGCGATTCGGTCGAATTGTGCGGCGGCACCCACGTGGAGCGCTCCGGCGACATCGGTGCGTTCAAGGTCGTGAGCGAGGGCGGAGTGGCCGCGGGCGTGCGTCGGATCGAGGCGCTGACTGGACTTCGAGCCGTCGATTGGCTCCAAGGCCGCGACGATGTGTTGCGCGGCGTTGCGGCGCAACTCAAGGCGACGGTGGAAGAGCTGCCGACGCGAGTGGCGGCACTGCAGGACGAGCTGAAGCAGCTGCGAAAAGAGGCGGAGAAGGCGGCGAAGGCACAGTCGAGCGGTGCGCTCGACGGGCTGCTCGCGCAGGAGGAACGACTCGGCGGACTGAGGGCGATCGTCGCGGCGGTGGAACTCGCCGGCGACCCGCTCATGGCGCTTGTCGATCAACTCAAGGCGAAACTCGGCCCGGGGGCGGTGATCGTGCTCGTCGGCAGAGAAGGGGAGAAGGCGCCGATCGTGGTGAGCGTCGACAAGGAAGCGCAATTGAAGGGGCTGAAGGCTGGCGATCTCTGCAAGCGGCTGGCTGCTGAGCTGGGCGGCGGCGGCGGCGGCAATCCCGCGCTCGGGCGCGGCCAGGGGCGGTCGGATCGGCCGACGGCTCCGGCGTTGGCAGCCGCACGAGCGCTGCTCGGCAGCTGACGACCGGTGGTGCCATTGATTGCCCACGAAAGGCGCCGTAACCTTCCCCGCTTCCGCCCGAGCCGCCGCCCGGCGTGCGAGCCGCCCCCGAAGGCGGCCGCTGCCAGACTGCGCGGCGCGGGGTCGTCCGCGGGACGATCGCCCGCGCGGCGGTCTCCGACTCGAGAGGCGAACTGATGGCTGTCCCGAAGAAGAAAACCTCGCAATCCCGCAAGGGGATGCGCCGCTCCCACCACCGTCTCGCCGCACCACCGATGTCGCGGTGCGGCCGCTGTGGTGGCGCCACGATGCCGCACACCGTTTGCGATCGCTGCGGCTACTACGGGAAGCTGCAAGTGTTCGCGGATGCGGGCGCTGAGCCCAAATCGAGCTGACGGCGGTCGCGGCGATCGCGTTTCGAACGATCGCAGCGAGTCTTCGCGAGGGAGGAGCGCATGAAGATCGCCGTGGACGCCATGGGCGGCGATCACGCCCCAGAAGAGATTCTGTTCGGCGTCGCCCGGGCCTTCGACAAAGGGTTCGTCCGGCCGGACGAAGTTCTGCTCGTCGGTCATCCGGAGCGACTCGAGCCTTGGTACGCCAAGGTACCGGTGCTCCGCGAGTGTGAGTTCCGTGCGGCGACTGAAGATGTCGCGATGGGGGACTCGCCGGTCAAGGTACTGCGCAAGCCGCTGTCATCGATCATGGTGGCGATGGCCGCAGTCAAGAGCGGTGTCGCCGGCGCATTCATCTCGGCAGGTAGCACCGGCTCCTGCGTCGCCGCGGCATGGCGCGTCCTCGGCCCGCTCGCAAGAGTCGATCGGCCGGGGATCGCAATCACTTTCGAGGGTGCGAAAGGTCCGATCACGATCCTCGATGTCGGGGCCAACATCCATGCGACGCCAGAGCATCTGCTGCAATATGGCGTCATGGGCGAGCTGTTCAGCCGGAACGTCCTCGGCATCGAAAAGCCGCGCGTCGCCCTGCTGAACATCGGCGAGGAAGAAGAAAAGGGCAACAAGCTGGTCAAGAGCACGCGCGAGCTGTTCGAGACCGCAAAGTTTGCATTCGTCGGCAACGTCGAGGGCAATCAACTGCTGGTGGGCAAAGCCGACGTCGTCGTCTGCGAAGGTTTTGTCGGCAATGTCGTGCTGAAGGTCTTCGAGGGCGTTGGCCACTACTTCCATGACGCGGTGAAGGGGCCGATGCAGGACCCGGCGTCGCAGCAGTCGCCGCTCGGTCAGGTCGTGCGCAAGGTCACGCAGAAGCTCGACTACGCCGAGTACGGCGGCGCCCCGCTCCTGGGCGTCGATGGACTGGTGATGATCATGCACGGTCGCTCCGATCGGCGGGCGATGGCGAATGCGCTGCGCGTCTCCGCGCAGTTCGTGAAGGCTGACGTCAATCGTCAGATCCGCGCCGCACTTGACGCCGATGGCCGGGCCGATGGGGCAGCTTCGTGAGCGGTGGCGCGGGTGCGATCCGCGTCGGGATCCGCGGGACCGGCTCCTGCGTGCCGGCCAAGACGCTGAAGAACAGCGACTTCGAGCGGATGGTCGACACCACCGACGACTGGATCATCGGCCGCACCGGGATCAAGGAGCGTCGAGTCGTCAGCGAGGGCGAGACGACGGCGACGCTCGCCGCCGAGGCGGCACGGCGAGCGCTCGCCGCCGCTGGAATGCGGGCCGACGAGCTCGACGCGATCGTCGTCGCGACCGTGACGCCCGACAACCAATTTCCGTCGACCGCGTGCAAGGTCCAAGCTCTGATCGGCGCGACGCGCGCGGGCGCGTTCGACATCGGTGCGGCGTGCTCGGGGTTCCTCTACGCGCTGCACATCGCCCGCTCGATGATCGTGGCCGGTGCGGCGCGCCACGTGTTGGTCATCGGCGCCGAGACGCTCTCGCGCATCGTCGACTACAGCGAGCGTTCGTCGTGCATCCTCTTCGGCGACGGTGCCGGCGCTGCCATCGTGTCGAACGAATTCGAGCGGGGCGAGATCCTGCCGCACCGCATCTACGCCGACGGCAGCGGCTACGACATCATGTGGCTCCAGGCGGGAGGCTCGGCCGAGCGACTCACCCCGGAGGCGATGGCGGCAGGTCAGCACTTCCTGCGCATCCGCGGGCGCGAGGTCTACAAGTTCGCGGTCGGCCGTTTCGTCGAACTGGTGAACGAGCAGCGCGAGTCGAACCCAGGCATCGAGCTCGGCCTGGTCATCCCGCATCAGGTCAACTTGCGGATCATCGAAAGCGCTCGGGAGAAGCTCGACATCCCGGCCGAGCAGGTTTACTGCAACATCGAGCGGTACGGCAACACATCGGCCGCATCGATCGCCATCGCGCTCGATGAGGCCGTCCGCTCGGGGGCGATCGAGGTAGCTCGCGGCAAGCTGGTCATCTTCTGCGCGTTCGGCGCCGGTCTCACATGGGCCTCGGGCGCGTTGCGCTGGTGAGCGGCCGTTCGGCCGCGATTCTGGAGTCGTGTCGCGATGCGCGCGATCGTCTTTCCCGGTCAGGGCGCCCAGCACCTGGGCATGGGCTTGAGCTTCCACACGGCCTCTGCGGCGGCGCGCGACCTGTTCGCACGCGCGAGCGCCGTCATGGGTTTCGACCTCGCGAAGGTTTGCTTCGAGGGGCCCGACAGCGAACTGGAGAAGACCGACCTGTGCCAACCGGCGATCTTTGTTTGCAGCGCCGCGATCGTCGTCGCCCTCGAGGAGTGCGGCGAGCTTGATCGGAAGGACTTTGCGTGCACCGCCGGCCTCTCGCTCGGCGAGTACACGGCGCTCTGGTTCGCCGAAGCGATCGGCTTCGAGGATTGCGTGGCGGTGGTTCGTGAGCGCGGGCGCGGGATGCAGGCCGCGTCCGAGGCGGCGCCGAGCGGCATGCTCGCGCTCCTTGGCGCGACCGAGGAACTGGCGCGAACGGTTTGCGACAAGCGCAGCGAGGGCGAGGTCCTCAATCCGGCGAACTTCCTCTGTCCCGGCAACATCGCGATCTCGGGAGCGAAGGCGGCGCTTGAGCGAGTCACTGCCAACGCGCGCGCGGACGGTGTCCGCAGGGCGATCCCGCTCAAGGTGGCGGGCGCGTTCCACTCGGCGCTCATGGCGCCCGGCGTCCCGCAACTCACGCGAGCGCTCGACCGGGTGAAGCTCGCGGCGCCGCGCATTCCGGTGTTCTCCAACGTGACGGCGGCGCCGCACGGCGATGTCGCGACGATCGCGCCGACGCTGCTGCGCCAGGTCACGTCGCCGGTCCTGTGGGAGCGTTCGATGCGGGCACTCATCGCGAACGGGGCCACCGACTTCTTCGAGCCGGGGCCGGGCGCGGTCCTCACCGGATTGCTCGGCAAGATTGACGGCGCTGTCCGCTGCCGCAACGTGCAGAAAATCGAGGATGTGCGCGGATCGTCGGGCGCAGCCGCGACCGAGGGAGCGGGGGGATGAGCGCAACCGGGACACTGGCAGGACGGGTCGCCCTCGTCACGGGCGCGTCGCGCGGGATCGGTCGGGCGATCGCCGCACGACTCGCCGCCGACGGCGCCGATGTGATCGCAATCGCGCGCAGCGCAGACGCGCTCGCGGCGACCAAGGCGGACATCGAGGCGAGGGGCCGTCGCTGCTTCGCGGTGGCGCTCGATGTCGCGGACGGGGCGGCGGTGACCGAGGCGGTGAAGCGCGTCGTGGAGGAGGCCGGTCGCCTCGACATCGTCGTCAACAACGCCGGGGTGACGCGCGACGGCCTCCTGATGCGAATGAGCGACGACGATTGGAACTCGGTCCTCGACATCGACCTGAAGGGCGTCTTCCACGTCTGCCGGGCCGCGTCGCGGGCACTGGCGAAGAGCCCGGCTGGTCGAATCGTTAACATTTCGTCGATCGTCGGCATGATCGGCAATGCTGGGCAGTCGAACTACGCGGCGGCCAAAGCCGGACTGTTCGGCTTCACCCGGTCGCTCGCCAAGGAGTTGGCCGGGCGCAGGGTGACGGCCAACGTGATCTGCCCCGGGTTCATTGAGACTGACATGACCAGCGGACTGCCGGAAGCGATGAAGCAGCAATCGCTCGGGCAGATTCCGCTTCGGCGGTTCGGTGCTGGTGAAGACATCGCCGGAGTGGTGGCGTTTCTGTGCAGCGATGCCGCGGGCTATCTGACTGGGACCGTGATCCCGGTGGACGGCGGGCTCGCGATCGGAGGTTTCGGCGGCTGAGCTTTCAGTCTCCCCGGGGCGCCGAACGGCTTCACGGAGCGACTTGCGGAGACCAATTCGCGTTATCATCCCGCCCGCTTCGGCGAGCCCGCCGCATCCGCGTGCGACGCTCCGCCGGGCATGCGATGAACGAGGCCAGACGGAGGAACGAGGGTGTCTCAGAGCATCGAAGAGCGCGTGATCAACATCATCTGCGAGCAGATGGGTGCGAGCAAAGACAAGATCACGATGGCGACCTCGTTCGTGAACGACCTCGGCGCGGACTCGCTCGACACGGTCGAGCTCGTGATGGAGTTCGAGGACGAGTTCGACGTGAACATCCCGGACGACGAAGCTGAGAAGATCCAGACGGTCGGCGACGCCATCAAGTACATCAAGGAGCGCGTGGAGTAAGCGCTCGGATGGGAACTCGTCGCGTCGTCATCACCGGGGTCGGTGCCGTCACTCCGTTAGGTGTCGGCGCCGAGATCAGCTTCGAGCGCCTGCTGAAGGGCGACTCGGGGGTCGCTCCGATCACGGCCTTCGACGCGGCGAACTTCGCGACTAGGATCGCGGGGGAGTGCCGGGAATACGTTCCCGAGCAGCATTTCCCCAAGATCGAGTCGAAAAAACTCGACCGTTTCACGCAGTTCGCGCTGGTGGCCGCAAAAGAGGCCCTCGCAGCGTCGGGCGTCAAGGATGGCGTCTTCGACCCGACTCGGGCCGGCGTCGTGATTGGATCCGGAATCGGCGGCATCGGCGAGCTTGAGGCGCAGGACAAGATCCTCGGCGAGCGTGGGCCGGACCGCGTCTCGCCGTTCTTCATTCCGAAGATGATGATGAACGCTGCCGCGGGCCAGATTTCGATCTACCACGGCTTGGAAGGACCGAACTTCGCGACGGCTTCGGCCTGCGCTTCCGCGTCGCATGCGATCGGAATGGCGCTTCGCGCGATCCAGCACGACGAAGCCGATGTCATGGTCGCCGGCGGCTCCGAGGCGACGGTCACGCCGCTTGCCATCGGTGGCTTCTGCGCGTTGCGGGCGATGTCGCGCCGAAACGACGATCCGGCGGGGGCGAGCCGGCCGTTCGACAAGGACCGCGACGGATTCGTCATGGGCGAAGGCGCGGCGATCCTCGTGCTCGAGGAGGCCGGACGCGCGCAGAAGCGCGGCGCTCGCATCCTCGCGGAGCTTTGCGGCTACGGCACGACCGCCGATGCGCATCACATCACGGCGCCGAAAGAAGACGGAATCGGACCGGCGCGCGCGATGCAGATCGCGCTCCGCGACGGGTCCATCGACCCGATGTCGATTGACTACGTCAACGCTCACGGCACTTCGACCGAATACAACGATGTCGTCGAGACGCGCGCGTTGAAGGCGGTCTTCGGCGATCACGCCCGTCGGCTCGCCATCTCGTCGAGCAAGTCGATGATCGGCCACTTGCTCGGCGCCGCCGGAGCAATCGGGGCGATGGTGTCGACGTTGTCGGTGGCGCGTGGCGTGGTCCACCCGACGCGCAATCTCACGACGGCTGACCCCCTCTGCGACCTTGACTATCTGCCAGGCGCTGCGCGGGAGATGCGCGTTCGCGCCGCGATCTGCAACGCGCTGGGATTCGGCGGTCACAACGTGTGCCTCGCCTTCCGCGCATTCGCCGGATGAGCGCGCGCGCCACACGAGGTTGAATTGAGCGCCAAAAACGCTGCCTTGCGGGCCCGATTCTGCGAGGCGGAGCAGGGGCACGTCTTCCGCTTCTTCGATGACCTCGGAGCGGAGCAGCGCGCGACGTTGCTCGCGCAGTTGCGCTCGGTTGATCTCGCGCTGGTGAAGCGACTGATCGAGGCGCACCTGGTCGGCGAACCGACGCACCATGTGCCGCGACTCGAACCCGCGAACGTGATCGGAATCGCGACTGACAGCGGCGCACGCGCAGGAGAGGCGGCGAGTCGCACGGCCGGCGAAGCGGCGCTCCAGGCAGGTCGCGTCGGCGTGATCATCGTCGCCGGCGGGCAGGCGAGCCGCCTCGGCTACGACGCACCGAAGGGGTTCTTTCCGATCGGGCCGGTCTCGGCGAAGTCGCTGTTTCAGGTGCACGCGGAGAAGGTCCTCGCGCTGGGGCGTCGCTACGCGAAGGCGATCCCGCTCCTGCTGCTCGTGAGCCCCGACAATCACGCGGTCACGAGGTCCTTCTTCGAGCAGCACCGCTACTTCGGGCTCAATCCAAAGGACGTGACCTTCCTCGAGCAAGGGATGCTTCCTGCGCTCGATCGCGACGGTCGACTGCTGCTCGCCGAGCGCGGGCGAATCTTCCTCAGCCCCGACGGACATGGCGGCGTCTTCCGCGCGCTGACGGCGTCTGGCGCCGTCGATCAACTCAAGCGTCGCGGCATCGACACGCTGTTCTACTTCCAGGTCGACAATCCGCTGGTGAAGGTCGCCGATCCGGTCTTTCTCGGGCACCACCTGCTCCGCGACGCAGAGTTCTCGCTCAAGGTGGTCGCCAAGCGGGACGCGGCCGAGAAGGTGGGCGTGTTCGCGACCATCGATGGTCGACCGGGCATTGTCGAATACTCCGACCTGCCGGAGCCGCAGCGTGCGGCGCGCGACGCGGCGGGGAACCTCCAGTTCGGCGCCGGCAGCATCGCCATCCACGCCTTCAGCCTCGCGTTCTTCGAGCGCCTCGGTCGGGGAACGCTCGAACTGCCCTACCACGTCGCGCGCAAGAAGGTGCCGTACGTCGACGACTCCGGCGATGTCGTCACGCCTGCTGAGCCGAACGGCGTCAAGTTCGAGAGCTTTGTGTTCGATGGTCTCGCGCTGGCACAGCGGACGATCGCGATGGAGGTGCTGCGCAGCGAGGAATTCGCTCCGGTGAAGAATCGCAGCGGCGAGGACTCGCCAGACACGGCGCGCGCGGCGTGGTCGAGCCTGCACCGCGGTTGGCTTGCGTCAGCCGGAATCAGCTTGCCAGTCGGTACGCCGGCGGAGGTCGGCCCATTGCTGGCGCTCGACGCCGAGGAACTCGCTGCCAGAATGGCGAGCGGGACGGTCGGCCGCCTCTACGTCGACGGGTCCTGAGCGGGGCAATACGCCCGCTTGCCGAGGCAGAACGATCGAGCGAGCAACGCCGGTCGGCGGAAGCTCGTCGTCGCGACGGCGTTCGAGTTGTGCCGACGTTGCTACGATCGCGCGACCATGGCGGCAACGAGCGTGGCGGTGTTCTTCGGTGGGCCTTCCGCCGAGCACGAGATCTCGATTCGCAGCGCCGACAGCTTGATCGGCTGGCTGTCGGCAGGCGGACTCGCGGTGGGGGCGTTCCACCTGCGACGGGATGGTCGCGTCGGTACGGCGACGTTCGCTCCGCTGACGGCTGGCGACGGAGAGGCGACCGCGCTCTCCCGGGCGCGACCGGCTTCGACGCACTCGTGGGGGGGCGCTCTCGAATCACTGGCCGGCGGGAAGTTCGACGCCGGATTCCCGATCGTCCACGGCACTCTCGGCGAGGACGGCTCGCTGCAGGGGTTCCTTGCCACCATCGAATTGCCCTGCGTCGGCTGTGACGTGCTCGCTTCAGCGCTTGCGATGGACAAGCAGAAGACCAAGTCGCTGCTGATGGCGACGACCGAACTGCGGATGCCGCGTGGTGAGACGATCGCGCCGCATGAGGCGGCGGATGAAGTCGGGTTGATCGCGCGTCTCGCTCGGTTGGCGCTGCCTCTGATCATCAAGCCGGTCGATGGCGGTTCAAGCTACGGACTCTCGCGAGTCACCGAGCGCGCGGGACTTCCGGTGGCGATCCGGCTTGCGCTTGGCGTCGAAGGCTCGACCGGCGCGCTGGTCGAGGAGCAGGTCGTGGGCGATGAGGTGACTTGCGCCGTCATCGGCGATGCGGCGCGCGGGATCGAATCCCTGCCGCCGATCTTGATCCGACCGCACCACGGAGGGATGTTCGACCTCGAGGCGAAGTACACCCACGGAGCCACAGACGAAATCTGCCCGGCGCCGCTGCCGCCGAGCACGCTCGCGCGAATCGAGGCCGCCGCGAAGGCCGCCTACCGCGCGATCGGGTGTCGGGGGTTTGCTCGCGTCGATTTCATCCTCGCGGATGGCGTGCCGTGGTTCCTCGAGCTCAACACGCTTCCAGGGCTTACCCGTGAGTCGCTGTTTCCGCGTGCGGTCCGTGCGGCCGGGCTCGAACTGCCGGCGCTGTTCCGGCGGCTGGTCGAGGACGCGATGCACGGCTCGCGCGCGCGGGCGAAGGCGGCGCGATGATCCGTGTTCTCGTCAACGGCGCGGCGGGCCGGATGGGGCAACTCGCCTGCACGGCGATCGGGAACGCAGGTGATCTGGAGTTGGTCGCGCGTTGCGGCCGCGGCGACGATCTGGTCGCGCGGATCCGCTCTGAGCGAGTTGATGTCGCTGTCGACTTCACGCTGCCGGAGGTCGCGGGGTCGAATGCACTTGCGATGGTCGCTGCAGGTGCGCGGCCGATCATCGGCACGAGCGGCTTGATGCCAGCGCAGCGCGAAGAGCTTGCGCGGCGCTGTGCCGCCAGCAGGTTGGGCGGCGTCGTCGCTCCGAACTTCGCGATCGGCGCGTTGCTGCTGATGCATTTCTCCGA
>SIAN01000030.1 GCA_009691715.1 Planctomycetota bacterium | reverse complement strand
CCCGATCCGTTCTCCGTCATCGCCTCGAACAGCGGGTTCCCGAGCGTCGAGAGGTTGCGGTAGATCGTGTTGTTCGAGTAGAGGTCGAGGTCGCCGTCCGCGTCGACATCGACCCATTCGGCGCCTTCCGGGCGATTCACCGGGGCCGGCGGGTTGTCGAGGCCGGCCGGGCCGACCATCTCGGTGAAGCTGTGCACGCCGTTCACGTCGGGGCCGTTGTTGTAGAGGAAGTAGTTCCCCGGTCCGCTGATCCACGCCGGATAGACCGGGAAGAACCAGTCGAGGTAGGTGTCGCCGTCGATGTCGGCGACCGAGTTGGTCTCCATCGGCGACTGCGGCCGGACGTCGACGATCGCAGGATTCGCGCCGACCTCCTCGAAGATGTCGCCGCCGAGCGCATGGAGGAAGTACACGCCGCCCGAACGCGGCTCGTCGCAGATGTCGAGCAGCTGGTCGCCGTCGTAGTCCGCCATCGCGCAGCCGTAGCGCAGCTTCTTGGTCATCCAGGTCGACAGGTCGATCTGCTTCACCCAGTCGCTGCCGTCGAGGTTGCGCCAGAGCGATTCGCCGTCGGCGTTCACCACGTCGATCCAGCCATCGTGGTCGTAGTCGCCGAAGCTGATGCCGTAGGTGGCGCCGAAGGTGACGCCGGTCGGCCAGGTGCTGTTGGTCCAGAGTCGGAGCGGAACGTCATCGACGAGTCCGGGCGGTGCCACCGGCGGTGGCGGCAGCACGGCGAAGGCGACGCCCTGTGTGCGGCCGGGCAGAAGGTTGTTCGGCATCCAGGCCATGCGCCAGACGTTGTCGGCGCCCGGCGGCAAGCCCATCTCCCACTCTTCGGGGAAGGTGCCGCTTGGCAGCGTCGAATCGCGCCATTCGCGCGAGTACATGATGTTGCGCAGCTGGGTCTTGCCGGTGTTGCGCAGAGTCACCCCGATCACCAGGCAGTTGGTGACGGCGCAGAAGGAGAAGGTGTGCTCGACTTCGAGCACGCCGACACGGGCAATCGTCACGCCGCCCGAGCTGGTGAAGTTGCTCGAGACGTATTGCGTCGGCGTGCGATGGGCGTAGTCGCGATCGCGCCCCTCGCCGACGGCGCTGACATGCCCGCTGACGCTGTCGAACCCGACCCCGTACCACTCGGTCGCGCCGCGCTCGAGCTCGTATCGAGGCCCGTAGGTGGAGACGAGCCCTTCCGGCGGAGGCCCGATGATCAAGCCCATCGAGTCGATCGTGACCGAGTAGTTGCCGTTGGTGATCGTCGATCCCTGAGCTTGAGCGATGCCGCCGAGGAGCACGAGCGCGCCGCTGACGTTGACGAAGCTCCGGAGTTGATGGGGTCGCATCAAGTGGTGTCGCATCAGGACCTCCGGTTCGAAACTGCCTCGGGACGAATGGGGCGAGCCGGAGCCGCCGAGCAGTGCTGCGACGAATGGGGCGATGCGTGGCCTTACCCGCGCGGCGTTGCGGAGTCACGACGTGACCGAGCCGGGGGGGCGCTCTCTCCGCGCCACTCGCCGGAAGCGTCGATGGCGATCACCTGGCACCAGGCCCAATCGGACGTGGCGATTGCCGATCGTTCGTCGTTCGTCAGCGCGAACGCACCGGCCATCGCATCGACCGCCACTCGGCGGTGGGTGAGGCGAGATCCGTCACGACCGTGACACTCGAACTGCAGCACGGCGATCGTCTGGTTTGCGCGCCAGACGACGGTGCTCGGAAGCTCGACGAAGGAGCCGCGCGGCGCGAGGAGCTCGACTCGCACCGATTCTCCACCGCTGTCGTAGTACCACGCCTGCCGCGTCGACGCCGCGACGGCGCAGACGAGCGGCACGATCCATCTCGGCCACGATCGACTCATGGTTTTCGACTCACCTTGCTCGACTCCCGATGCTCGACTCCCCATGTCCGGCTGACAGCGATCGAGCTTCCTTGTTGACTCGTGCGACCCCCGTACAATGCCCGCCCCTTGTGAGTGCCCGCTTCGCCGCGGCGCGCAACGCGTGCGCGCCACGTGCAAAGCGAAAACGAGTCGCCGAGGCCACCGAATGAAGAAGGAAGCTCGGCCGCGGCGGCTGCGCGCGCTCGCCGGCGCCGTGACCGCTCTCGCGGCGTTCAGCCCGAGCGCTGTGGCGCAATTCGGTCCGGCGCAGCGCCCACCGATCGTCATCCGCGGTGGGACGGTGCACATCGGCGACGGTGACGTGATCCAAAACGGGACCGTCATCCTGCGCGGCCGCGAGATCGAGGCCGTTGGCGTCGGCCTGACGGTTCCCGAAGGTGCGAACGTCATCGACGCGGTCGGGCGGCACGTCTATCCGGGATTGATCGACGTCGAGTCGACGCTGTTGCTCGACGACGCCAGCCGAGTGAACGGCGAAGGCAACGCCGCCAGCGCCATCACCGATGCGCTCGACTGGTTCGATCGTCACGCCTACGAGCAGGCATGGGCGGGAGGCGTCACGACCATCGGCATCGCCAGCCGTCGGGCGCTCGTCGATGGCCCGCGCGCCGTGGTCAAGATGCGCCGCGCGCGCGGCGACGACGCAATCCTGCGCAAAGACGGCGATCTCGGCGTCACCTTCGGCCTGAACGGCATCCGGCCGTCGATGCGGTTGCGCGAGTGGAAGACGCTGTTCGAGCAGCTCGACGCCACCAAGAAGTACATCGAGTCGTGGGACGAGTACGCCGAGAAGCTCGAGGAGTACAAGAAAGCGCTCGAGAAGTCGGCCAAGGAGGGCGAAAAAGTCGCGCCCGGTGACAAGAAAGAGAAGGAAGAGGCCACGCCGAAGCCCGAGGCGCCGGCTCCCGGCGACGGCACTCCGCGCGGACAGGGCGAGCGCCGTCGCGGGCCGCGTCCGAATCCCCGCGGGCATCACGATCACGACACGCCGTTCATGCGTTGGCTGCAGGACACGCTCGGTTGGGTCTGCGACTGCGGATTGCCTTCGCGTGAGAATCCGGGCCACGACCACGAGCCCTCGAAGCTGACGCTCGTCGATGGCGTCTCCTTCGCGGAGGAGCCGGCGAAGCCCGAGGGCGAGACGGCAAAGGACGGCGCCAAGGCCGATGAGCCGAAGAAACCGGCGCGTCCCGCCAAGGACCTGCAACGCGAGGCGCTGAAGCGCGCGCTCGAAGGCAAGTCGGGCGTGAACGTCTACGTCAGCGCCGCCGCCGACATCGTGAACCTCCTCGAACTGCTGCGCACCTATCCGCTCAAGGCGACCATCACCGGTGCCGGTGAGTTGGCGCAAGTCGCCGACGAGCTCGCTGCGGCCGGCGTTTCAGTGGTCGTCGTGCAGTCGCATCAACTCGGCGACGACGCGGTCTCGACCGCCGCCAAGCTCGACGCGGCCGGCGTGTCCATCGCGCTGACGACCGCGGGTCACACCCCGGCCGCAACGCGCTGGTTGTCGCTCTCTGCCGCTGCCGCTGTGGCGGGAGGCCTCGACAAGGAGCGCGCGCTCGCGGCGATCACGTCGCGCGCCGCCGCGGTACTCGGTGTCGCGGATCGCGTCGGCACGCTCGCGGTAGGCAGGGACGCGGACGTCGTCATCACCCAAGGGGAGCTCTTCTCCTCCACGGCCGTGATCGAGCACGTCTTCATCGATGGCAGGAACGTCCGCGAGCGTTGAGCGTCACCCGCCGCCCGCCCGATTTGGGCCGAACGGAAGGAACCCATGCTGGAACCGCTCTTCTTCTTGGCGCTCGCCGTGCTGACGCCGGGTGTGCCGTCGTTGCAGCCACCGCCGTTGGCGCTGCATGTCGACGCGATCATCCAGCCCGATGGCGCGATCGGACCCGGCGGCTGGATCGTCCTCCGCAATGGCCGCATCGAGTCGATCGGTCCCGCTGAACCTCCGGTCGGCTGTGCTCGCCTCGAATTCGCGGGCGGCGTCGCGGCGCCCGGCTTCGTCGATGTCGACACGTCGCTTGGCGCTGCCGGCCAGCTCTCCGAGCCGGCGCGTCCGTTCACGCCCGAGGTCGCGACGGGCGACGCCCTCGAGCCTGACCATTCGAGCTTCCTCGCCGCAGCTCGCTCCGGCGTGACGACGGTCGGGCTGATGCCGGGCGGTCGCAACATCATCGACGGCCGCGTCGCGATCGTGCGGACCGCTGATGACGACGGCCGCGGCGCCCAACTCTGCGGCCACGGCCCGCTCCGCTACACGCTCAGCGCGCAGGCGTTCGATGGCAGTCGCGTGCCGACGTCGCGGATGGGCGCGCTGCCCCAACTGCGCGAGATGCTGGCCAAGAGCCCTGCACCGTCCTCCGGCACCAGCTTGGTCGCCGCGGACACAGCGGACGAGATCCGCATCGTGATCGACACGTTCGGCGGCGCCGGACGCTCGTTCGCGCTGCTCCACCCGACGCGCGCCGACGATGCGATCGAACTCGTGCGCGGCAGCGTGTCCGGCAGGCCAACGGCGGCGGTCATCGGCCCCTTCGACCTCGACACCGGCGAACGCGACGTGCGTGTGGCGAAGCTGCTGGCCGACGGCGGCGTCGCGGTCGCCTTCAGCGGTGGTGGTGATGGCGGCTCGCTGCGACTCACCGCGGCGGTGGCGACCCGTTCCGGATTCGATGCGAAGGCGGCGCGCACCGGCCTGTCGTTGGCCGGCGCGCGACTGCTCGGAATCGAGAGCGAAGCGGGGACGATCGAGGCCGGCAAGCGCGCCGACCTGGTCGTGCTCGATGGCGATCCGCTCGATCTCGCGGCCAAGGTGAAGCTGGTGCTGGTCGGCGGCGCTCCCGTCGAAGCAGCGAAGGAGAGCCCATGATCGCGACGCTGCTCGCGGCGGCGCTGACGGCGACGCCAGGAACGGCGCCTGAAACGGCGTCCGCCGCAACACCTGCTCTGCCGCGGTCGTTGGCCGACGCGGTGGTCTTGCAGGCTGCCGAAGTGCACGTCGGCGACGGCACCGTCTACAAGCCCGGCGTCGTGATCGTGCAGGACGGCCGCATCGTCGCGGTCGGCGCGGGATTGCCGATCCCGGCTGGCGGACAGGTGATCGACTGCGGCGCCGCATTCCTGACGCCGGGACTCGTCGACGCTGCGTGCCAGCTCGGGACGAATGCGCTGTTCGGCTCGGCGGAGCAGGGATCCGAGGTGATCCCGCAGCTGGACACTGGCGATGTCCTCGACTACTTCTCGCTCGAATTCGAGCAACTCGCCGCCGATGGCGTGACGACGGTGTTCGTGACCGGCGAGGCGTCGGCCGTGATCTCGGCGAAAGGCGTCGCGGTGAAGACGGCCGGGCCGATCGCGGAACGCCGCCTTGCGCCGACGAAGCCCTGCGTCAAGGCGACGCTCGGTGCCGAAACTTCGGGGCGCGGTGCCTTCAACCGCAGCCCGAGCCGCTTCGGCGGCGGTCCCTCCTATGCGATCCGCCGTCCCACCACGCGCATGGGCTCGGCCTGGGTCTTCCGCAAGGCGCTCCACGATTCGATCGCCTTCCGCGATGCCGGGCGCGCCAGTTCGGACGGCCTCGATCCGGCCGCGATGCGCGCGCTCGGTGATGTGCTCTCCGGCGCGACGTCGCTGCGCATGCAGGTTCGCGAGGCGCTCGACTTCGACACGTCGGTGCGACTCGCCGACGAGTTCGGCCTCCAGTTCGTGTTCGAGTACGCGACCGAGGCCGCGCAGCGGCTTGACGTGATCGCGGCGCGCAAGATCCCGGTGATCTTCGGCCCGGTGCGCCAGAGCGACTCGACGTTCGAGAGCTTCGAGTCTGCGACCCCGGCGCTCGAGACGCCGAAGCTCCTCGCCGAGCACGGCATCGTGTTCTGTCTCACGGCCTCCGATGGCAGCGGCGACGGCGGTCTCGCCAGGCAGACCGGACTCGCGATTCGCTTCGGTCTCGACCGCGCCAAAGCCCTGCGCGCGGTGACCGTCGATGCCGCGGCCATCGCCGGCCTCGATCAGCGCGTCGGCCGCCTCGCTCCCGGACTCGATGCCGATCTCGTCGTCTGGAACGGCAAGCCGTTCGACGACGCCAGCAAGCCTGTGCTCGTCCTCATCTCTGGCCGCCCCGTCGTCGACGTGCAGGGCCGCTTCCGCAAGGAGAACCCGTGATGGTCCTTTCGTCGCACCTCGCGTCCGCCTTGCTGGCGGCGGTCGCCGCGCTTGGCGACAGCGCCGCCATTCGTGGCGGCACGATCGTGAATCCGGACGGCACGCGCATCGACAAGGGCGTCGTCGTCATCCAGGGCGGCAAGATCACCGCAGTCGGCGGGCCCGAGACGGCGATTCCGCCCGACGCGGTCGTCCACGAAGCCGACGGCAAGATCGTCTTCCCGGGCATGGTCCTGGCGCACACCCAGATCAGCCTCGACGTCGCCAACGAGAACGTGCCGGTCGCTCCGTTCGTGAACGTCTACGACGCGATCGAGCCCAACTCCGCCGAGTTCGAGGATTGCCTGCGCGGCGCGATTGGCACCGTGCACGTGATCCAGGGCCACAACACCGTGATCGGCGGACTGTCGCGGATCGTGCGACCGGCCGGCGACATGGTCGACTACATGACGGTGCGCCCGGACTACGCGCTCAAGCTTTCGATCACCCCGCGCGGCGGCTTCAACCGCATGACGCAGATGGCCGAACTGCGCGCTGCATTCGCGAACCTCGCCAACCACATCGAGTCGGTGGCCGAGCGGCGCTTCGAGGAAGAGAAGAAGAAGAAGGACGAGAAGGTCCTGATCCTGCCTGAAGAGGCGGTGAAGCAGGGCATGGCGTTGGTCACGATCGACGATCTCGACGCCCGCTGGCGGACGCTCTGGCGCGCGAGCAAGGGCGAGATTCCGCTCTTCGTGCACTGCGATCGGGCGATGGACGTCATGCACGGCATCGAGTGGCTGAAGGAGTTGAAGCTGCTCGAAAAGTCGGTCTTCGTCGTCGGCACCGAGGCCTTCAAGGCCGTCGAAGCGCTCAAGACGGCCGGTCGGCCGGTGATCCTGTCCGGCGTGCTCGTCCACAAGGAGAGCGATCCGCTGACCGGCAAGGTGACCGAGACCTTCGTCCCCAAGGTGTTCGCGGATGCGGGTGTGCCGTTCGTCCTGCAGCCGAACGGCTTCGGCTTCTCAGCCGACGGGATGCTCTGGTACCAGGCGGCTCGCTGCGTGCGCGAGGGCATCGCGCGCGACGTCGCGCTGAAGGCCGTGACGCAGGCCGCCGCCGACTCGATCGGGATGGGCGACACGCTCGGTTCGCTCGCCGTCGGCAAGTGGGGCAACGTCGCGATCCTGTCGGGCGACCCGCTCGATCAGGCGACCTTCGTCGATCGGATGCTGATTGAAGGGCGACTCGCGTACGAGCGCGCCAATGATCGCCGGCTGAAGGAGCTGTCGACCGGCCAGGATCTGCCGCCGGCGGCCGCCACTGCACCCGCGTCTTCCTCCAAAAACTGACCTGCGCGCTGCATTCGACCTTCCGCGCTCGAGGAGCTCTGTTCATGGTGCATCGCACCACTCCACTGCTGGCCGCGACCTGCGCGTTGATCGGCGCGGCGTTCTTGCCGGCGCCCATTCGCGCTGCGCCGACCGTCGCCGCGCCAAACGCCGCTGTGACGCTCCGCGGTGATGCTCCGCCCGCCAAGCTGTTCATCAAGGCGGCCAGTATCTGGACCGGCGCGCCCGAAGGCGGCAAGGTGCCGACCTTCATCGCGCCCGGCGCGATGCTGATCGTCGATGGCAAGGTCGTCGACGTGGGGGCGACGCTCGCCCCGCCGGCCGATGCGACGATCGTCGATCTCGGCTCGGCGGTGGTGATGCCGGGCCTGGTCGACGCCACGACGACGCTCGCCGGCACTTCCGACTACCTGCAGAACGCGGTCTGGAAGGACGAGGCGGTCGCGGCCCACTACGATCCGACCGACGCGTTCGACGCCTGGGGCGACTGGCGACCGACACTGCTCGGCGGCGTCACCACGGTCTATCTGTCCTGCGGTGAGCGGCGTCTCGTCAGCGGCCAGGGCGCCGTGGCGAAGCTCTCCTCGCGCGGTGGTGGTGCGGCGATCCTCGCGCGCCAGTCGGCGCTTGAAGTGAACCTCGGTCCGAACAGCCTGCAGCCGCCGATGCTGGTCGATCCGCCGCTGCCGCCGGCTGCCGACAACCCGATCCTGCCGGGCAAGGTGCAACTGCCGACGACGCGCGTCGGGCAACTGCTGGCGGTGCGCGAGGCGTTCCATGCCGCGCGCGAAGGTGGCCCTGCGAAGGGAGTTCCGGCGGCAGCGCTCGCCGCCGCCGTGCAGGCGCGCCGGGCGCTGCGCATCACCGCCGATGAAGCGGGCGATCTGCTGCGTGCCACCCAGCTCGCGCGTGAGCTGGGTCATCCGGCGATCATCGTCGGCGCGGCCGAGGCGGCGCTGGTCGCCGATCAGCTGGCGGCCGCGCGCTACCCGGTCGTGATCGAGATCGGCCTGTCGTTGGCGCGGCCGCCGGGTGAGCGCTCGATGGATTCTGACGCGCCGCGGCTCCATCCGGAGTCGGCGGCTGAGCTCGTGCGGCGCGGTGTCAAAGTCGCGCTGGCGACGCCGCCCGGCAGCGATCCGGCCGAACTGCTGATGGCGGGCGCGGTCGCGCTGCGTGGCGGACTGACCACCGAACAGGCGATCGCCGCCATCACGCGCGTGCCGGCCGAACTGCTGGGTGTCGGCCATCGCGTCGGTTGCCTGATGCCGGGCAAGGACGCCGACTTCGTCGTGTTGTCAGGGCAGCCGTTCCTGCGCAGTTCGCACGTGCAGCGTGTTTACGTCGAGGGCCGCCTTGCGGCCGAAGCGGCGACCGGTGCGCTGTCCGCGGGCGCAAGCGCGAACGCTGGCGGAACGGTGGTCCTGTTGGCCGGCACGGTGCTGACTGCGGTCGGCGAGCCGATCAGAGGCGGTGGCGTCGCGATCCTTGACGGCCGCATCGTCTCGGTCGGCGCCGGCGTCGCGGTGCCGCCCGGTGCGCGCGTCCTCGATCTCGGTCCGGGCGCCGTCATCACGCCGGGCTTCATCGACTGCAATTCACACCTCGAGTTCGGCGAGGACCGGACCAACCTGAGCCTCGACTTCGACCTCGTGCAGGCGATCGCCGGCGCTGGACCGGAGTCGATCGAGGTGGCGCGCGGTGGCGTCACGACGGCAATGGTGCAGACCTGGCAGGCGCACCAGAACGGCTCGCGCATCGTCGCGTTGAAGACCGCGGGCAAGTCGCGCGCAGCGCGCGTGGTCGATTCGCTCGCCGGCGTGAAGATGTTCTGGCGCGGTCCGTTCGATCCGATCGTCACTGCCGATCGCGTGAAGGGCGCTCTCGCCGACGGCAAGCGCTACGCCGACGCGTGGACCAAGTACCACGAAGAACTCGCCAAGTGGAACGAGGAACAGAAAAAGAAGAGCGGCACGCCGGCCGAGGCCGCGAAGCCTGCGGGCGATGCGAAGACCGGCGACGCCACCGAGACATCGAAAGAGAAGAAGTCCGATCCGGTCACGGGCAAGTGGGATGTCTCCGTGTCGGGCGGACCGATGCCGCAGGCGCAGACTGGCACGATGCAGCTGAAGCTCGATGGCGAGAAGGTCTCCGGCAGCTTCGCCGCGCTCTTCGGCGACGAAGAGAACCCGCGCGGGCTTTCGGGCACGCTGTCCGGCAAGGCGCTCACGCTCGAGATCGACATCGAGATGGGGGCGGGCAAGCCGACGATCACGACCGAACTCGACGCCGACGATCACATGGCGGGGAAGCTGCAGCTCGGCCAGCGCTTCTCCTTCGACTTCTCCGCGCAGCGCATCGACAAGAGCTTCGTCGAGGTCGTGACCGTCAAGAAGGCGAAGAAAGCGAAGGGCGCCGACGGCAAGCCTGAAGCGCCCGAGAGCAAGCCGGAGCTCGAGCCGTACCGCCGGGTCTTCGCCGGGGAGATGCCGATCCTGCTGGAGTGCGATTCGGCGGTCGGCATCCACCACGCGCTCAAGGTCTTCGCCGAAGCGAAGGTCGAGTTGGTGCTGCTCGGCGCGAGCGACTTGCTGCAACTGCCGCGCGACGAATGGAAGTCGGTGGTGAAGGGCGTGATCGTCCCGGAGCAGATCGAGGGCATGCGCCTCGCCAAGGACGGCATCACACGCGAGCGCTTCGTCCCGGCGGTCGAGCTCTCCGCGATGGGGTTGCCGATCGGGTTTCAGAGCAATGGCATCACGACCGGCCGGGGACTCGCGCTGAACGCGGCGTGGGCCGTGCGCCAGGGCATGGATCCGCGCGCTGCACTGCGCGCGCTGACCCTCGACCCGGCGCGGTTGTTCCACGTGGACGATCAGGTCGGCTCGCTCGAAGCGGGCAAGCAGGGCGACGTGCTGGTCTTCTCGGGTGACCCGTTCGAGCTGTCGAGCCGGTTGCTGAAGGTGTTCGTCTCAGGCATCGAAGTCGAACTGGAGGCGAAGCCGTGATGAGTGCGACCGCTCTGCTGTTCGCGCATGGGCTGCCATTTCTGGCGGCGCTCCCGGTGGGTGAAGAGCCGACGCCGCTTGCGGGCCACGACTTCGCGGCCGCCGCGATCGCGGCAGCCCCAGCCGTCGTCGCGCCGGCTCCGGACGCGCCGCGCTACGCGATCGTCTGCTCGAAGGTGTGCACCGCGGCCGAGGGCGACACGATCGTCGACAACGCCGTGATCCTGGTCGCCGGCGGAAAGATCGAGAAGGTCGGGCGGCAGGCCGACGTCGCGATCCCGCCTGGCTACGAGGTGATCGACGGCAAGGGGATGTGGGCGGTGCCGGGCTTCGTCGACTGCCACGACCACGTCGGCGGCGGGCTCGGCGACCTGAACGACGGCGTCTACCTCAGCAACCCCGGCCTCAACTCGCTGCACACGATCGATCCCGAGAACGACAACGTGAAGAACGCCCTCGCGGGCGGCGTGACGACCGTGCTGGTGATCCCGGGCTCCGGCAACAACATGTCGGGCTTCGGCACGATCATCAAGACCTGGGGCCGCACGATCGACGAGGTGTTGGTCCGCTCGCCCGGCTCGCTCAAGATCGCTCAGTCGGGCAATCCCGAGCGCTACTGGTATGGCATCGGCCGCTCGCTCATGAACTGGAACACGCGCGACACGCTGCTGCGCGCGCGCGAGTACCACGAGGCGATGAAGGCGTTCGAGGCGGGGCGCGCCAGCAAGCCCGAGTACAACGCCTACTTCGAGAACTTCCGCGGCCTGATGGAGCGCAAGTTCCCGATCACGGTCCACACGCAGATCTATCAGGTCGTCGCCGAGACGATCCAGATGCTGAACGACGAGCTGAAGCTCTGGACCGTGCTCGATCACTCGGAGTTCGACGCCTGCGAGCTGGGAGCCGAGACCAGCTCGCGCGACATGTTCGTGATCGTCGGTCCGCGCGCGATCCACTACGACCGGAAAGATCGCCGGATCGTCGGCTTGTGCGCCGAATGGCTGCGGACCGGCAACGGAAAGCAGAAGCTCGGCGTCAACACCGACGCGCCGGTGCAGCCGCAGGAAGACCTGTCGATGCAGGCGACCTACGCCGTTCGTTTTGGATTCCCGCGCGATCGCGGCATCCCGGCGCTGACGCGCGTTCCGGCGCAGGCGCTCGGGATCTTCGATCGCCTCGGCTCGATCGAGGTGGGCAAGGATGCAGACATCTGCCTGTGGACCGGCGATCCGGTCGATCCGTCGAGCGCCTGCCTCACGACGCTGGTGAACGGGCGCGTTGCGTACGACTCGAAGACGATGGGCCGGCGCTACTGAGCCGCGAACCGGAAACGCGAGGGACGTCCATGGGAATCGTGAGCTCGAAGCTGCCGGCCGCGCTGCTGCTGGCGTTCTGCGCCGGTCGTGCGTCGGCGGTGCCGGTCATGGCAGCCGCGCCCGCCGCTCTGGCAGGCCGCGACAGTGACGATCGCTACGTTGCGATCAGGTGCGGGAAGCTGATCACCGGCACCGGCGAGGAGAAGCAAAACGTCACCTTGCTGGTGAAGAACGGCAAGGTCGAGCTGATCGGGGAGAAGGTCGAGCTGCCGCACCCGTGCGAGGTGATCGACGCCAGCAAGATGGTGGTGATGCCAGGCCACATCCACGCGCACAGCCGGATTTCGCTGCTCGACTTCCAGCGCCCCGGGATGCGCGCCGACCTGAAGGTTGCCGACGAGTTCCTGCCGGCGCCGGGCGCATTCGATGCGGCGCTCGCGGCCGGTTTCACGACGCTGCAGCTGATCGCTCCGGGACAAAGCGGAATCCCGGGACGCTGCATGGTGGTGCGCACGGCGGACTTCGGCGACGGCTACGCGCTCGATGACGACGGCGCAATCAAGGCGAACCTGATCTCGGCCGCGCAAGACCGCCGCGTGCTGAGCGAGGCGCTGCAGGGCGCGAAGCGCGAGATCGAGAAGCGCGACAAGGCGAAGGCGGAGTTCGAGGCCAAGAAGAAGGCGGCCGACGAGCAGAAGAAGAAGGAAGAGGAAGCGAAGAAGGCGGCGCCGGGTCAGCCGCAGGGTGCGCCGCAGGGATCGCCGGCGCCGGCGCCGCCGCCCGGTGGGCCCAAAGCGGACGAACCGCCGAAGCCGGACGCGGCGAAGCCTGAGGCGGCGAAGCCGGAGGAGACGTTCCAGGCGCCGCCGATCCCGCCGCAGTTGCAGCCGTTCGTCGATCTAGTGGAGAAGAAGGCTGGCAGCTCGCTGTTCGTGAAGCTCGGCAGCGCGACCAGTTACCTGCATTGGCTCGAGGCCAGCAAAGACTTCGAAATCGCGCACGTGCTCTATCCCGAGGTTTCGCGCGCCTTCGGCTACCCGCAGGCGTTCTCCGGCGTGCCGGGCACCGACCTGCACTGGATCGCCAAGCAGGTCGGCGAAAACAAGGAGCTGGTCGTCCTCGCGCCGTGGGTTTCCTACGCGCAGGCGAGCATCGACCTGGTCAACGTCTCGACCGAGTTCCTCGAAGCGGGCGCTCGCGTCGCGCTGACCCCGCCGTCGGATTCGCCCGAAATGCTGTCCGCGTTCCGGTTCCAGGTCGCCGAGCTGGTGAAGGCGGGCCTGAAGCGCAACGACGCGATCGCGGCGATCACCAAGAACGCCGCGGACGCGATCGGCGTCGGCACGCAGCTCGGCACGCTGGAGCCGGGCAAGGAAGCAAATCTGATCGTGCTGACCGCCGATCCGCTTGACGTGCAAGCGACGCTCGAGCGCGTCCTGATTGGGGGCCGCGTCGCTTGGACGCGCGCTCCGAAGAGCCGGAGCTGACGATGCGCCGCATGCAGACGACGCTGTGCTTCCTGGCCGCGGCATTCGCGCTGGCGCTGCCCGCGCGCGCGCAGGTCGTGTTCGCCGAGGACACACCGGTCAAGCCGGCGGACGGCACTGACGCGAAGAAGGCGGAGGAGGCGAAGAAGGCCGAGGAAGAGAAGAAGAAGGCCGAAGAGAAGAAGAAGGCCGAAGAGAAGAAGAAGAACGAGAAAAAGGACCGTTGGCTCGCGATCCTGAATGGCGACGTCCATACGATGGCCGACGGCGTGATCCGCGGCGCGACGGTCCTGTGCAAGAACGGGAAGATCCACGCGATCGGCTGCGGTCTCGCCGCGCCGCCGGAAGCCGCGACCATTGATGCGACCGGACTGCAGCTCTATCCGGGCCTGATCGCGGTCGCCTCGGGCGGAATCATCGGGCAAGAGCCGGTTGACCTCACGACCGACGTCTTCGCGTTCAACGTCACGTTCGGGCTCGCCTGCGGTTGGACGACGCTTGCGTCGGGGAACAGTGCCGGCAAGTTGACCTACGGCACGCTCGACGGGCTCTTGCTGCGAAACAACCTGTGGCTGCGGATGAGCTACCAGAGCGGCGACGAACGCCGCCGGGTGCGTGATGAGCTCGAGGGCGCGCGCGAGTTCGGGCGTAAGAAGCGGGCGTTCGAGCAGCTGAAGGCGCAGAACCTGCCGGCCGAGGAGCCGAAGCCCGAGGGCGTGAACCAGGACTACCTGCGGCTGTTGTCGGGCGGGGCGCTTGCGCGCTTCGACGCGTTCACCGCCGAAGACCTGCGCGCGATCGCGAAGCTGGTCACGGAGTTCGGCTTCAAGGCGGTGATCTACGGCGCGAACGAGGGCTGGATCGTCGCCGACGAGCTCGGCCGCGCCGGCATCTCCTGCGTCGTGACCCCGAACACCCCGCGGGTCGAGCGCGACGCGCGGCTCAACCGACCGAACGGCTCGACCATCGAGAACGCCGCGATCCTTTGGAAGCACGGCGTCAAAGTCGCAGTGATCCCCGAGAGCACGCGGATGAGCTCCGATGGCCTCGTCGACCGCGATCTGCGCACGCCGACGCTCGAAGCCGCGTTGGCCGTCCGCGGCGGACTGCCGCGCGATGCCGCCGAGGCGTCGCTCACCATCAACGCCGCGCGCATCCTCGGCATCGACGACCGCGTCGGCTCGATCGAGGTGGGCAAGGACGCCGACCTGATCTTGGTCGACGGCGATCTGCTCGATTACGAGACCTTCGTCTACTACTCGATCGTGAACGGCCGCCTCGCCTACGACAAGGCCAAGGAGCCGCTGTTCCGCGATCTGCGGCCGCGGCCGTCGACCTATCAGGAGCCGAAGCCGCCGGAGCCGGCGGAGCCGCCGAAGGCGGCGGAGAACAAGGAAGAGGCGAAGGAGGGGGAGAAGAAAGAGGGAGAGAAGAAGGAAGGCGAGGCGCCCAAGGACGGCGAGAAGCCGAAGGAGGGCGAGAAGCCGAAGGATGGCGAGAAGCCGAAGGAGGGCGAGAAGCCGAAGGATGGCGAGAAGCCCAAAGAGGGCGACAAGCCCGCCGAAAAACCGGGCGAGAAGAAAGCGTTGGAGCAGACGGGCCGGTAGGCCCGCAGCTCAACGCCGCGCCGGCGAGACTGCGCGGCGCGCAGCTCGCCTCTCGGGGCTTGCAGCAGACGAAGCGGCGCTGCGCGCGCTTCGCAGCTGAAGCCCAGCACCGTGCGCGCGAGAGGTGGCGGGAATGAAGCGCCGCCGAGTTGAGCGGTGACACGCGGGTAATGGCAGTCTCGGCGGCGCGGGACGGTGATCGCGTCCGTCGTCGATTCCGATCCGGGAACAGCGCCGCCGCGATTTGAGCTCGATCGCACGCGTCACCGCGCGCCATCGCACGTCACCTCCGAGGCATTCCGATCCTGGCTCGAAACGTCGGTCTGATTCGCACACTTTCGAGGCGATGGATGGCGCTCGTTTCCGTTGACGTGACTCCGACGGCTGGACGGCTGCCGGCGCAGGTTGCGAAGTTCGTACGTGCGGCCGACCGGCGCATCGACGCGTTCGGCGCGAATCGGGTCAAGCGGCCGCTCGACTCGTTCATGCCGAGCGAACTCGAGGGCGCGTGGCGGATGCTCGATGCGATCGGGCGCGGGAATCTCGTGCGGGGACGAGCCTTCTGCGAGTGGGGCTGCGGATTCGCGGCGGTCGCGGGAGTCGCTGCGCTCGCGGGTTTCGATGCCTGTGGCATCGAGATCGAGCGGGATCTCGTGGCGGAGGCGCGGCGATTGATGGCCGACTTCGCGTTGCCGGTCTTGATCGCACAGGGGAGCTTCGTGCCGCCCGACGCTGGCGCGCTGGCCGAGTGCGACAACGAGCTCACCTGGCTCGCCGACGGCGGTCCCGACGGCCACGCGGTGCTGCGCCGCGATCCCGACGCCTTCGACCTGGTCTTCGCCTATCCGTGGCCGGGCGACGAGGAGGTGATTCGCCGCCTCTTCGACCACTTCGCGGCGCCGGAAGCACTGCTCCTCACGTTCCATGGTGAGGAGGGGTACCGGATCGAGCGCAAGGTCGCGCAGCAGAGTCGCCGCCGATAGCCGCACGCCGGTACGCCGGCATGCCGCATCGACCGTTTCAGCGACGCGTGCCGTTCGCAACCCCGAGCAGCACGACCAGCAACGCCCGTGCGCGCGACATGCGGGGCGTGTCACTCATTCGCGGCATCGTCAGCTCCTATGGACGCGGAGCGGGGGAGCGGCGATGGTACGTCGGCTTCACATCCGCGGATCGTGCATGATCGATCGCCATCCGCCGAATCCGCGAGTTGCGTAGCGACCACTCTGAGGCTGCCGCCGCACTTGGAGTGTGCTCGAACCATGCGAACTCTGACCGACCTGCCCGGACCCAAAGGCCTGCCGCTGCTCGGCAATCTGCTGCAGCTCGACTTGAAGCAGCTCCATCGCGTGCTCGAACGCTGGTGCGACGAGTTCGGGACGACCTGCGTCTTCAAGCTCGGCCGCCGGCCGGTGGTCGTGGATCGCTGATCCGGAACTGATGGCGCCGATCCTGAAGGGTTGGCCGAAGCTCTATCGCCGGCTCGACACGATCGAGTCGGTCTTCAAAGAGATGGGCATCGAAGGCGTCTTCTCGGTCGAGGGCGCGGCGTGGTAACGGCAGCGGCGGATGACGGTGCACGCGCTCGACGCGAGCCACCTGAGAGAGTTCCTGCCGACGCTCACCAAGGTGACGGAACGGCTGCGCAACCGCTGGAACCGCGCCGCCGACTCGAACGCGACCGTCGATCTGCAGCAGGACTTGATGCGCTACACCGTCGACGTGACCACGAACCTCGCGTTCGGTTACGACATGAACACTCTGGAGAGCGACGGCGGCGAGATCCAGCAGCACCTCGAACGGATCCTGCCGATGATCAACCGTCGCATCAACGCGCCGGTCGCCTATTGGCGCCACTTCAAGCTGCCCGACGACCGTGCGCTCGACCGTTCCATGGCCGCGATCCGCGCGACCGTCACTGGTTTCGTCCGGCAGGCACGCGCACGCCTCGAAGCCGACCCGTGCCTTGTCGCACAACCGACCAACCTGCTCGAAGCGATGCTCGCCGCGCGCGATGAAGAGGGCGCAGCGTTCACCGACGAGGAGGTCTACGGCAACGTCATCACCATGCTGCTGGCCGGCGAAGACACCACCGCCAACACGCTGGCCTGGATGATGCATTTCCTCATGGAGCATCCCGACGCGCACGCGCGGATCGTGGCCGAGACCGAACGCGTCGTCGGCCCGTCGGGCACGCTGAATCGGCTCGAGGACGTCACGAAGCTGGTCTGGATCGACGCCGTGGCAAGCGAGGCGATGCGCCTCAAGCCGGTCGCGCCGATCATCTTCCTTGAGGCGCTCGATGACGTGGAGGTCGGCGACGTCGCGCTGCCGAAGGGAACGGCGATGTTCCTGCTGACGATGCATGCCGGCCTGCAGGACGAGCACTTCGCGGGCGCCGACGAGTTCCGCCCGCAGCGCTGGATCGACGCGGCGGCCGCGAGCGCGGCGGCGTCAGCTCCAGCCGCTCCAGCCGCTCCGGCGGTGGCACACAACGCGAAGGCGTTCCTCCCGTTTGGCGCCGGCCCGCGCTTCTGCCCTGGCCGTCAGCTCGCAATGGTCAAGATCAAGACCGTCATGGCGATGTTCTGCGCATCGGTCGAGATCTCGAAGACCGAGCCCGCTGAGCCGGTGAGCGAGTTGTTCTCGTTCACGATGATGCCAGAGAACATGTTCGTGAAACTGTGTCGGCGCGCGGCGGGGTGACGGGGACCCGTCGGTGGTCTCAGACGGTGGCCGAGTGCGGCGGTAGTCAGGTCGAGCATCGACAGGCTTGGCCGGTCGGCGAGATTCCGCTCCTGATCGATTCGTACGCGCAGATGCGCACGAGAATCTGATGCGCCTCCAAAACTGTCACGCGCGCTCGATCGCAATCGCACTCGCGGCGGTGACCAGCCTGCCCGCTCCGGCACGATGGAGCCGTCGATGTGATTTCGGGGGGCTGGCTACCTGTGTTGAGATCCGCTGTCGGACTTCGGAGTACCCCGATTGGCCCGCGGATCACCGCCGGTGCTGCCACCCAGCGGGCGGGAACCCGCAGTTTATTTCCCTATGTGCGGCCACGCCAGCAGGTCGATGATGGCGCGGCGTCTCCTGGGCTGGAGTGAGGTGTTGCACGAATGGTCCGATCGCTCCTGGCCGCATGGTCGGCAGTGCTGCTCGTGCCGGTCTCGCTGGCCGCCATGCGTCAAGGCGCGCCGCCTGTCGCCGTCCGCCGTCCCAATCTTGTCCTCGTGACGATGGACACGACGCGCGCCGACCATCTCGGCTGCTACGGCTACCCGCGCCCGACGACGCCGCGGATCGACGCGCTCGCGCTCGAGTCGATCGTCTTCGAGGATTGCCAGGCGACCGTCACGATCACGACGCCGAGCCACACTTCGATCATGACGGGGGTCTACCCCTTCGAGCACGGCGTCGTCGACTTCTCGGTCAAGGCAAGGGAGTCGCTGAAGCAGCAACGCGCATTCGCCTCGACGCCGCTGCTCCGTACCTACGCCGAGATCCTCTCCGCGCACGGCTGGAACACCGGCGGCTTCGTCACGGCGGCGACGACGAAACGGATCGCCGGGCTCGCGGCCGGCTTCACGACCTGGAGCGAGCCGGAGGGCGAGGTGCGGCTGGGCGCGGAGGCGCTCGCCGAGGCGCTCGCGTGGCTCGACCAGGTGCCTGAGCCGTTTTTCCTCTGGCTCCACTTCTTCGACGCCCACTCGCCGCCGCGCGGCGGCCAGACGCGCTTCCTCGAGGAGCTCAAGGCCGACACGCTGCTCCGCGAGCACATGGCCCGGCGCGGCATTGACCCGGCGCAGCGCTCCGGCGCGAAGCTCAGCGCCGCGGAACGCGTCGCGAGGGTCGAGAACGAAATCGTGACCTACGACGCTGGGCTGCGGCTCATCGACGACCACGTGAGCGCGATGCGGGCGAAGCTCGAGGCGCGCGGCGTATGGTCGGCCACCACGGTTGTCATCACCGGCGACCATGGCGAGGGGCTCGGGCAGCATCTCTTCGAGTCGCATGGGCCGGTCTGGCACGAAGGGACCCACGTCCCCTTCATCCTCAAGGCGCCCGGCCATGCGCCGGCGCGCGTCGCAACGCTCGTGTCGTCGATCGACGTGCTCGTTACCGCGATCGCGGCGACGCCCGGCCTGCCGAGCGAGGAGTTCCTCGCGCAGGCGCGCGGCCGGAACGCGCTCGCCCCGGACTTCGAGGAGCGCGCCGTCTTCAGCATGGCGCCTTCGAAGCGCGGCGAGTACGCGCTCAAGACGCCGCGCTGGCGCTGGATCCGGCGCGACAGCGGCTTGAACGCGCTCTACGACCTCGCGAGCGATCCGTTCGAGCTGAAGGACGTTCGCGCCGACCACCCGGACATCGCGGCGGCGCTCGATCGCCAGCTCCTCGAGTCGATCCGCGACCAGCGGGCGCGCAACGTTGAGTTCTACGCCGGCCGGCGCCACGGCAGCGAGATGTCGGATGAGGCGGAACGGCAGCTGCGAGCCGAGCTCGAGAAGCTCGGCTACGCCGCCGACGCCGGCGATCGCTAGCCGTGGGAGGTCTCCGCTTGAGTCGCCCCGTGTCGTCGCGTTCGCCGTCCTCGCCGCGCTGCACGGGGTCGCCAGGGCGACGCCGTGCCAGGGAGATCCGCCCGTCGCGGTGCCGCCCGCGCGCCCCAACTTCCTATTCGTCGCGGTCGACGACCTGAAGCCGATCGCGGGCTATCTCGCCGAGGAGCCCGGCAACTTCTTGCAGTGCCTCTATCCCGATCCGAAGCAGCGCGCCGCGATGGTGCGGATCCTCACGCCGAACCTCGATCGCCTTGCGAGCCAGGGCATCGCCTTCCCGCGCGCCACGTGCCCTTCGGCCCTCTGCCGTCCGAGCCGGACAGCGCTGCTCACCGGCATCCGGACTCATCAGAGCGGCATCTACACGAACGGCGAGTTCTTCCGCCCGTCGCCCAGCGCCTTCATCGCCGGCGCGATGACGTTGCCGCAGAGTCTGCGCGCGTAGGGCTACTACGCGGCCGGGACGGGGAAGATCTTCCACTTCGGTGCCGTGCAGTTCGATCGCGAGTCGGGCGCGCTGCTCTGCGACGGGCCCGACACGGCGCACTCGTGGGACACGTGGATCAACCGCCACTCGATGACGCCGGAGGGGGAACCCGTGCTCTCGCGGTTTAGCCTCGAGGAGGGCGACTACGGTTACTACGCCTTCGGCCTGCTCCCCGTCTCGATGACGGGCACGATCGACTGGCAGCGGGCCGACCTGATCGCGCGCGCTCTCGAGTCGGGCAGCCTGAAGGTGAACGAAGTGAAGGATGGCGCGGTGAAGTCGCTCGACCTCGAGCGGCAGCCCTTCTTCCTCGCGTGCGGCATCAGCCGGCCCCATCCGCCGTGGTTCGCGCCGGAAGAACTGCTCGCGCAGATCGACCCCGCCGCAATCCAGCTCACGCGCGGCTTCCTGAAGGTGACGCTTGACGACCTCCGCGACCTGCCCGCGAGCGCGTGGAGCTTCACCGATCGGCTCGACGGCCCCGACGCCGCGGGGCGCGGCCGCTTCGAGGAGTTCCTCGAACTCGGCGCGAAGTCGGGCGTCGTCGACGGCGACCTCGTCGCATGGCGCGAGGCGGTGCGCCGCTACCTCGCCTGCGTGATGCTGGCCGACCGGTCGGTCGGCAGGCTCCTCGACGCGCTCGACCGAAGCAAGTTCAAAGACAACACGATCGTGGTCATCTGGAGCGACCACGGCTGGAACCTCGGCACGAAATACCACATGGGGAAGTCGACCCTCTGGGACGACTCTGCGAACTGCGTGCTGATCGTCCGGGATCCACGACGCGTGGCGACGGCGGGCCGGCGATGCAATGCGGCGGTGAACCTGATCGACCTTTTCCGGACGATCAGCGCGCTCGCCGGCGCCACCGTCCCCGAGTACGTGGCTGGGAGCGACTTCTCTGCGTTGCTCGCCGAGCCCGATCGTCCATGGAGCGATATCGCGCTGACGACGCAGGGTGTCGGCAACCACTCGATCACCGACGGACGCTATCGCTACATCCGCTACGACGACGATCCCAGAGCGGTCGAGCTCTACGATCGCGCGACCGATCCGCGGGAACTCTCCAACCTCGCAGGGAGGAAGGAGTACGCCGCGCTGCAAGCGTCGCTCGAGGCGGCGCTGAAGAAGGTGCTCGCGGCCGACAAGGTGCCGAAGCCACCGCCCGCGCCGCGGCGCCGGCGCAACAGCGACGGCGGTTCCAACGGCGACTGACGGTGGCGTTCCTGTAGCAGATGCTTCGATCAGCGCGCGCAGTTGCCGCCTGCGTCACACGCAACGCGCGATGATTTCCAAATCCTTCTCGCACGACTCCGCCGTGAGCGGCCCGAACGAGAAGCGGATCATCGTGCCGAGCGGGCCGCGGTCGCCGCGGCGCGCCATGTCGCAGAGGCGGCCGGGGAGAATGGCAGCGTCGTGTTGCATGAGGCGTTCGTTGAAGGCGTCGCCGGTCAAGCCGTTTGGCAGTCTTGCCCAGTGATAGAAGCCGCCAGTGCCGGTGAAGAGCTCGAAGCCGAGCTGCTTCAGGCCTTCGGCGTAGCGGCGGCGTTGGCTGGCGTAGAAGTTCGCGATCGCGGTGCGCGCTTGGGTGACGCGGGCGCGTTCCAGCAGTGCGGTCACGTAGAGCTGCGACGCGCGGGAGACGCCGCCCATGCCGAGCGAGCTGTAGTTGCGGAACACTTCGATGTGGCGCTTGGCGGCGATGACCCAGCCGACGCGCATGCCGGGCGCCTGCAGGCCCTTGGTCGCGGCGCCGCAGATGAAGAGATTCGTCTGGTCGATGTCGTCGACGTAACGCAGCGCGCTCACCGGCTCGGGCTCGCAGAAGAACTCGTAGGCCTCGTCGAAGATCGCGCCGCGGTCGGGCTTGCTGTAGGTGGCGACCAGCTCCTGCAGCTCGGCGCCTGCGACCGTGACGCCGGTCGGGTTGCACGGGTTGCTCTTCAGCAGCAGCACGCGGTCGCTGGTCGGGTGGTCGGCGAGCGTGGGGCGGAAGCGGTTTGTTTGATTGCTGGCGATGAGCGAATGCGGCCGGCGGAGGAGCTGTAGCAGGTCGAAGTAGGGGGTGTACTCCGTCTCCTCGACCGCGACCTTCCAGTCTTCGAGCAGGAAGGTGAGGATCGCGAAGAGGCCGGGTCGGCCGCCCGCGAACACCGCGACGTGGTCGGCGCTGATCTTCGCGCCGTAGAAGTGGCGGTAGTAGTCGGCGATCGCCTCGCGCAGCGGCGGCTGGCCGTCGGCCTTCGGGTACATGCGGTCGGTCGCGGTGATCGCGATCGAGTCGGGCAGCGGCGGCCCGTCGGGCACCGGCGTGGTGAGCGGAAAGCCCTGCGCCCACGGGTGCGTGCCCGGGTCGCCCATGTACTTGTGGGTGACCTCGGCGAAGCGGAACAGCGTCTCGTAGACGCCCATCGGCGGGAATTGGCGGAGGATCATGGGGCGGGAGGCTAGGTTGGCTGCGCGGGCCGCGCAAACAGTCGTTCGCCGGCGCAACTCAGGTGCGGGACCGCGTTTCGTCGATGCCCTCTTGTTGGGGTGAAGATCAGCCGCGGAGAAAAGGCGCGCCATGGGTCGGACGCTCGAATACCGCGGGACCGTCCTCGACGCGTATGCGGACGTCTGGACGCTCGCGGCCATCGCGGCGATCGAGGCGCTCGCGCCCCTCAATCGCGAGCGGCGCCTCCTGATGGCCGCTCGCGTCGCCCGCCGCCGCGATCGGATCCTCGGCCGCCGGCGCATCGAGTTCCTCGATCCGCAGTCGTTCATTCCGGGCACCGCGATCCGCGTGCAGGACGCGCGCGACGGCAAGTTCGACGGCAGCGCGATCCCGCGTGATCTCAGCCGCCAATGGATCCAGGGCACCGGTCCCGCGAGCAAGCCGCGCGCTTCGACCCGCGGCAGCTTGCGCAACGTCGCGCACGCGCTGCTCTCCGGCGCCGACGGCTGGATGTTCGACGGCGAGGATGCGCTCGGTCAGGTCGACACGATGTCGCTCGACAACCAGCGCAACCTGCGGCTCGCGATCGCGGGCGATCCGCTGTTCCACGCGGTGGCCGCCGAGGTCGCTGCGGAGATGAACTCGTGGGCGAGCGGCTTCCTCGGCTGCTCGATCGTCGCCGACTGGCGCGCGCAGCTCTCGTTCACGACCAAGATGTTCCGGCCGCGCGGGTTGCACCTCGACGATCGCCATGTGCGCGAAGCCAACGGCACGGGGCTATCCGCCTCGATCGTCGACGTCGTGCTCTACGCGACGAACAACCACGCGCGCCTCGCGGCGACGGGCGCGTCGCTGGTGCTCTATCTGCCGAAGATCCAGACGGCGGAGGAGGCGGCGTTCTGGCACGACCTGCTTGCCGCGCTCGAACGCCACCTCGGACTCGGCCTCGGCGCGATCAAGGTCTACGTGTTGGTCGAGCAGCTCGAAGCGTGTTTCCAGCTCATGGAGATCCGCGCCGCACTCGCGCCACGCTTCATCGGGTTCAACACGGGACGCTGGGACTACATCAACAGCGTTTCCGACGCGCTGTCGTGGGACCGTGACTTCGCCAACCCCGACATCGACTCGATCGTGATGACGTACGGCTACATGCGGAACTACGAAGACCGCGTGCGCCGCGCGGTGAACACTCCCGATCGCAACGGCCGCTGCGTTCTGTGGCAAGGCGGCATGGAGCCGAACATCCCGGTCGGCTCGGAAGCGGGCGTCGCCGCTGCGATGCGTCGTGCCGTCGCCGGCGGTGAACGCGAGCAGCGAGCGGGCGCGAGCGGCAAGTGGGTGGCGCACTGGAAGATGGTCCATCGGGTGCGGCCGGTGTGGGAGCGAGTCGGCGCCGACAATCAGCTCGGTCGCAGCTTCCCGCCGCTGACCTACACCGGTCTGGACGCAGTCGGACTCACGCAACTCGAGCCGGCGCCGCGGACGGTGCGTGGCGCGCGCGATCTGCTGAGCGTCGCACTGCAATACGGCAACGCCTTCGGCCAGGGGTTCCAAGCCGCGGCGTTGAAGCCAGCCGACTCGTTCGGCAACGACGATGTCCTCTACCTCATGGAGGACATGGCGACCGGCGAGATCCGGCTGAGCCTGCTCTGGGAGTGGCTGCACAAGCAGGCACCGTTCACGGTGGACGACCAAGCCACGGGCACGCGCGTCGGCGACACGCTGACGCCAGCGCTCTTCGCCCGGCTGCTCGACGAGGAGTACGCGAAGCTGCTCGCCGCGCGCGACCGTGACGTCCACGACGACTCGAAGGCGACGACGCTGCCGATCGCGCGCGCGATCGTCGAGGCGTACGTGAGCGAGCCCGGAAAGCCGCCCTGGTACGTCGATCTGCTCAACTTGAACCTGACCTTGAACGTGAACCTCACTCTCGACGTCGCCCGCGAGCGCATTCGTAGTTATCTGGCGGCATTCACCCGCGACGGCACGCGGATCACCGAGAACCTCGACTTCTCCGCCCCGAGCAGGAGCCCGCGATGAACGCGTTCGAAACCGAAGTCGCAGAGACGCAGCGTTGGTTCGACAGCCCGCGGTTCGCGGGGATCACGCGGCTCTACTCGGCGCGACAAGTCATCGAGCAGCGCGGGACGATCTCCTGCGAATACGCGGTCGCGCGCGACGCCTCGGCGGCGTTCCACGCGCGCCTGCGCGAGCTCTTCGCCGCCAGGAAGAGCATCACCACCTTCGGCCCCTACTCACCGGGTCAAGCGGTCGCGTTGAAGCGGATGGGGATCGAGGGCATCTACCTGGGCGGCTGGGCGACCTCCGCGAAGGGGTCGATCCACGAGGATCCAGGCCCCGACCTCGCGAGCTACCCGCTCTCCCAGGTGCCCGACGAAGCCGCCGTCATCGTGCGCGCTCTGCTCACCGCTGATCGCAACCAGCAGTTCGCGCGCGCGCGCATGACGGAGAAGCAGCGCGCGGCGACGCCGGTCGTCGACTTTCGGCCGTTCCTCATCGCCGATGCCGACACCGGCCACGGCGGCGACCCGCACGTTCGCAACCTGATCCGCCGTTTCGTCGAGGTCGGCGTGTCGGGCTACCACATTGAGGACCAGCGCCCCGGCACCAAGAAGTGCGGCCATCAGGGCGGCAAGGTTCTGGTCGCTTCGGACGAGCAGATCAAGCGGTTGAACGCGGCCCGCTTCCAGCTCGACGTGATGCGCGTGCCGGGGATCATCGTCGCGCGCACCGACGCGGAGGCGGCGAACCTGCTCGAAAGCCGCGGCGACGAGCGCGATCAACCGTTCCTGCTCGGTGCGACCAACGTCAGCCTGCCAACCTACAAGGCCGCGTACCTCGCGCTGATGCGCCGGTTCCATGCCCGCGGCGTGACCGAGCTGAACGGTCATCTGCTCTACGCGATGTCCGCCGAGGAACTCGACGCGGCGGAGGCGTGGCTCACGCGTCATGGCATCGCGGCGGAAGTCGACGCGGCGGCGAAGGGCTACTCGCCGAATGCCGAGTTCGGAGCGGAGCCGCTGTTCGACAAGGCGGCAGCGCGGATGCTGGAAGCGTGGGAGAACGAGGCGGGCGTCGAGACGTTCGAGGACGCAGTCGCCACCGTGCTCGAGTTCCGGGCCTCCGAAGGCGAAGCGCTCGAGATGGGAGTGGCGGCGTGGCGCACCTTCGCGCGCGGCGCGTCAGCCTTCTCGGCGCGGCGCAAGGCGCGGTCGCTCGGCGTGAACCTGGTCTGGGACTGCGAGCACGCCAAGACGCCGGAGGGCTACTACCAGGTGCGCGGCGGGCTCCAGTACGCGATCGCCAAGTCGCTCGCCGCCGCTCCGTTCGCCGACGTGCTCTGGATGGAGACGGCGACCGCGAACCTCGACGAGGCGCGCGAGTTCGCCCACGCGATCCACGCGCAGTTCCCCGACAAGCTGCTGGCCTACAACCTATCGCCGTCGTTCAACTGGGACTCGACCGGCATGAGCGACGAGCAGATGCGCCGCTTCCCGGAGGAGCTCGGCAAGGCCGGATTCGTCTTCAACTTCATCACCTACGGCGGCCACCAGGTCGACGGCCTCGCCGCCGAGGAGTTCGCGACCGCGCTGCGCCAGGACGGGATGCTGGCGCTCGCCCGATTGCAGCGGAAGCTGCGGCTGGTCGAGTCGCCCTACCGCACGCCGCAGACGCTGGTCGGCGGCCCGCGTGTCGACGCCGCGCTGGTCGCGTCGTCGGGTCGCACGGCGACGACCAAGGCGATGGGGAAGGGCTCGACGCAGCACCAGCACCTGATCCAGACCGAGGTGCCGAAGAAGCTGCTCGAAGAGTGGCTTGGCACCTGGTGCGAGCACAACCGCCTCGCCGGTCCGCTGCGGGTCGAGCTCAAGCCGCATCGTGCCGGCTCGGAACTGCTCGAACTCGCAGTCGTCGGGCCGACCGTGATCGGGCAAGACCGCGAGAAGGTCGCCAACGTCATCTTCGCGCCCACGCAGGATCGCCGCGGCCAGAGCATCCTGTCGATCCGCGACCAGAACACCTATCCCGAGTCGTCGCGCAAGAAGCGCCTGATGACGCTCCTGCATCTCTATCTGGCGCATCGCTACCAGGCCGACTTCGTCCACTTCGTGACGCCGACCGACGACAACCAGTACCAGGCCACGAAGATGAAAGCGCAGGGAATCTTCAGTGAGGTCACGACCGAGGTCGGGCAGATCATCGTGGCGACGGTCGATCGCGCGCGGATCGCGGAGCTGCTGGCGGTGGACCGGGAGAAGCTTGGCAAGCTCATCCGCAAGGAGGGGTAGCTCGCCCCAAAGGCCAGGCTCGACCCTCCGAACTGTTCCGCACTCCGGAGGATGCCGCCGTGGCCCGCAAGCAGAGCATCGTCGCGCCCGACTGGTGGGACTACACGACGCTCGACGACGAGTTGTTGCGCGACGCGGCGGCGCTGACGCCAAGGCAACTGCTCGGGTTGTCGCGACCCGGCTTCACGATCGCGAGCTACGACACGCTCGAAGAGTTCTATCTGGCCGAAGCGCTCGAATACGTGAACGCGTGGCGGCGATCGACCGTCGACAACCCGGCCGGCATCTGCGGTCCGATCGGCCCGACCGAGCAGCTGCCGCTGGTCGCGCGGCTGGTGAACGAGCTCGATCTCGACGTGCGCGCGGGTCACTTCTGGGGGATGGACGAGTGGATGGACGGCGACCGCGAGATCGCCGCGGACCATCCGCTCGCCTTCGAACGCGCCGATCGGCGGCTCTGCTTCGATCGGATCAAGAAGCGGCTGCGAATGCCGGAGGAGCACCTGCACTTCCCGCGCGCCGACACGACGGCCTACCGCAAGAGCTACGACGGAGTCCGCTGCGTGGTCATGCAGGGCGGCCAGGGTGAAACCAAGCACTGGGCCTTCAACGATCCGCCGCGCCGCACCGGGCGGTGGAAGGACGAGCCGCCGCCGCCGGCCGAGTACCGCAAGCTCGCGACGCGCGTCGTCGACCTCCATCCGCTGACGCTCGCGCAGAACGCGCGCACGTCGGGCGGCGGCAACGTCGCGCGGGTGCCGCCGCGCGCGATCACGGTCGGCCCGGTCGAAACCTGGATGGCGGAGCGCGTCTCGATCTGGCACGCCGGCACGCACGACAACCCGTTCGGCCAGCGGCTCACCACGCTGATGATCTCGAAGCGCATCGTCGACAGCGCCGTGCCGATGTCCTTGCTCGCCGACCATCCCGACGTGCAGTTCAGTTTCTTCCGCGGAGGGATCGGGACGTGCGACGTGGAGATGCATTAGACGGAGTTGCACCAGCTGGCGTTGCACTGAACAGGCGGTCGCAGGTCTCCTTGAACTCGGCCTGCAGCTCCGCGTAACGCGTCACGCCGGCCGCGCTCGGTTCGATCGCCTCGCCCTCGAAGCGGATCCACGGAGTGGCCACGGCGTCGGCGCTGACCGCCTCGCCGCGAGCGCGTCGCCAGCTCCAGAGCGCCTGCAATGCCGCCCCGAGCGCGGCCGACTCTGCGTCGGCGAGCGGTTGGATCGGCGCGGCGAGCGAGTCGGCAAGGATCTGCCGCCAAAGCGGGTTGCGCGCGCCTCCGCCCACCAGCCGGATCGAGTTGATCGCGATTCCGAGCGCGCGCATTCGTGCGGCGCCCCACGCGAGATTGAGCGCGACACCTTCGAGCGCCGCGCGGAACAAGTGACCGCGTCGCAGCAGCCCGGGCCGCAGGCCGACCACTGCCCCGCTCGCCAGCGGCAGATCAGGAACCCGCTCGCCATTCAGGAAGGGAACGAAGGTCAACCCGCCGCAACCGTGCTCGACCTGCTCCGCCTCGCGCGTGAGGGTCGCGAGGTCGCTGCCGAACGCAGCGCGCACCTCTTCGAGCACGCCAGTGGCGTTCATCACGCACAGCAGCGGCAGGCACGCGCCAGTCGAGTCGCAGAACGGCGCGATGGCGCCGCTGGGATCGACGATCGGCCGCTCGCTGTAGCTGAACAGCGTTGCCGAAGTGCCGAGGCTCAGCACGGCGATGCCGCTCTTCGTCGCGCCGCTGCCGATCGCGCTCATCATGTTGTCGCCGCCACCAGTCGCGACGAATGCGCCGAGCGCGCAACGCGGCAGCCCGAGCCAGCGCGCGCCCGCTTCGGTGAGCTCGCCAGCGCACGCGCCCGCCGCGAGAACGGGGGGCAACATTGCGGCGAGCCGCGAATCAACGGCTTCGACCGCCGCGCGATCGAACTGCCGCGCCACCGGATCAAACAGCCCCGTCCCCGAGGCGTCGCCCGCCTCCATCGTCGGCCTTTCGGTCAGCCGGAAGTTGATCCAGTCATGCGGCAGCAGCACGTGGCGCACGCGCGCGAAGTTTTTCGGTTCGTGCCGCGCGAGCCAGAGCAGCTTCGACGCGGTGTACCCAGCCGGCAGGTGGCGGCCGAGCCGCGCGGAGAGCTCGCGCGCCTCCTCCGCGGTCGACGTGTCGCACCAGAGCTTCGCCGGCCGCACGACTTCGCCGCGTTCATCGAGGACGACGCAACCGTGCTGCTGCCCCGAGACACCGATCGCCGCAAGCTCCGCAGCGTCGACCTGCGGCGTCGCGAACAGCTCCGCGGTGAGCGCGCGCAGCGCAGCCGCCCAGGTGTCAGGATGCTGCTCGGCCGCACCCACTGGGAGGCCCTCGATCAGCCCGTACGCGCGCGTCGCGCGCGCGACGACGACGCCTCGCTCGCCGTCAAGCAGGAGCCCCTTCGCGCCTTGCGTCCCGACGTCGAAGCCGAGGAACAGCCGGCGTGGCGAGCGCGCCACCGCCTCAGCGCACTCCGAGCAGGTGCTCGATCATGAGCTGATCGAGCCGCTCGTAGCGGAGTCCGCGTTGCGCCTGCGCCGCGGCATCGATGCTGAGTGCGCGCAGCAGGGTCGCCTTCGGGCGCGAGTAACCAGCGAGCAGCGGATCGATCACCGTGCTGCGCTGCTCGGCGATCAGGGCGGCGACCTCGCGGTCGGCGTCGAATGCGCGCGCACGCTCCGCCAGGATCTTGTAGGTCCGCATGCAGCCGCGCGCGAACTCCCACACGCCGGCATCGTCCTCGGTGCGATAGGCATGCGCGTCGAAGTGGAGCGGCCCGTCGTACTTCACGCCGCCGCCCGTCCCTTCGAGCAACCGCACCAGCAGGAACGCCTGCCGCAGATCCTCCGAGCCGAAGCGCAGGTCCTGGTCGAAACGGCCGATGCGCTGCGCATTCAGGTCAACGTGGAACAGCTTCTTGGCCTCCATCGCCTGCGCAACGCCGTGCACGAACGACAGTCCGGCCATCGTCTCGTGCGCCACCTCGGGATTGACGCCAACCATCTCCGGGTGCGCGAGCGTGGTGATGAAGTGGAGCATGTGGCCGGTGGTCGGCAGGTAGAGGTCGCCGCGCGGCTCATTCGGCTTCGCTTCGAGCGCAAACTTGAGGTCGAAGCCGCGGTCGCGCGTCCAATCGCAGAGCCAGTCGAGCGATTCGCGCATGCGGACGATCGCCGTCCGCGGATCGCGGCACGCATCGGTCTCGCACCCTTCGCGCCCGCCCCAGAAGACGAAGATTTTCGCGCCGAGATCGACGCCCAACTCGATCGCGCCCATCGTCTTCTGCAGCGCGAAGGCGCGCACGGTCGGATCGTTGGCGGTGAACGCGCCGTCTTTGAAGATCGGATGGGTGAAGAGGTTCACCGTTGCCATCGGCACGACCAAGCCGTGGTCCGCGAGCGCCTTCTTGAACGCGGCGACGATCGCGTCGCGCTGCGCCGCGCTCGATCCGGGCGGCACGAGGTCGTCATCGTGCAGGTTGACGCCATGCGCGCCGCACTCCGCCAGCTTCGCGACGATCTCGATCGGCGAGATCCGGGCGCGCACCGGCTCGCCGAACGGATCGCGGCCGGAATTGCCGACCGTCCACAGGCCGAAGGTGAATCGATCGGCAGCGGTCGGATCGAACGAGTTCATCGAGATTCCTCCATGCCGGGGCGCGTCCGCGTCAGGTCACAATGCGAACAACCGATCCATCTGCTCCGCGACCTGCTTCAGCCGCGCACGGTCGCCGCCGGCGACTTCCGCGGTCGCCCACCGACCGGCCGGGTGGGTCGAGTACCCGACTTCGTCGAGCGCGCTCATCACCTCGCCGTAGCGCGCGTCGCCGTCGCCGAGTTCGACCGAGAAGCCTTTCCACAGCCCCTGCTCGTCGCGCTTCTTGCGGCTGAAGTCCTTGATGTGGAGCTTCGCGATGCGCGCGCCAAGCACGCGGACCCACTGCTCGGGCCAGCCGTAGTTGACCACGTTGCCGATGTCGAAGTGGCACTTCGCCCAGGGACTGTCGAGCGCGTCGATGTATTGCGCCATCTCGAGCGGAGAGAGCAGGAACTGGTTCCAGACGTTCTCGATCGCGATCACGACTTCGAGCTCGGCGGCCAGCCCCAGCAGTTCCCGGATTGCGGCTTGCGAACGGGTCCACGCCTGGTCGTAGGGGAGCTCCGCGTTCACGACTGCCGGCACCAGCAGCACGCTCACCGCGCCGCACGCCTTCGCGTCGCGCAGCGCCGCTTCGAGGCCAGCGAGCGCCTGTTTGCGGACCGTGCTGTCGGAATGGTTGAGCGGCGCGCCCCAATGCACCGAGTCGACCACGCCGTGGATCCGCACGCCGCTCCGTTCCTGCGCGGCGAGCAGGTCGTCGAGCGGTTCCTTGGCCGGCCGGTCGATCTCGACGCCCTCGAATCCGAGGTCGCGCAGCAGCAGGAACTTGTCGAGCACCGTCGCGCCTTCGCCGACCATTCCGATCCCGACCGCCTTGCGCAGCGTGCGCTTCGGCAGCGGCAGCGGCAGCGGCAGCGGTGATCCAAGCGCAGCGCGCGGCACTGCCGCGGCCGCGAGCAGCGCCGAGGTTCCGATCAGAAAGCGGCGTCGCCCGTTGCGATGTGCAGCGATTTCGTCGTAGTTCATGCCGGGCGACGATAGCTCGCGTGACGGATGCGCCGCCGCCGGTGATACTCGACCGAGTGCCGGCACGAGCCGACGCCGTGCATTGTGGAGGAACCCTTGTCGAGATCACTCCGCCTCGCTCCCGCGATCGCCGCACTGCTGCTCGCGATCCCTGCCGCACCGACGCCTGCCGCACCGACGCCTGCCGCACCGACGCCTGCCGCACCGACGCCTGCCGCGCAGAGCGATGACGCCCCGCCGCGACCGGAGCCGTCGGTTGCGGCGGCCTGCGCGCGCGCCGAGGCGGAGAAGCGGCCGATCTTGGTGATGCTGCTGAACGATGCCGAGCCGGCCTGCGCGCGGATGGTGGAGAAGGTATATGCCGACCGGTCGGTGCAGGCCGCACTCGCCGACTTCGTGCTGCTGGTGAGCAGTCCCGACACGCACGCGCACGAGACGCTCGATCGCCGCGGCGAGATGATCGAGAGCTGCGCGAATTACCCGGGCGTCCGCTGCAGCGAGCACCAGGCGGTCGAACGCGAAATGCGGGCGCGATTCGCCGACGGGTCGGGTGCCGTGATCGTCCCGCAGCATGTGGTGCTGCGCGCCGACGGCGACGTCCTGGTCAAACGGCCCTACGCGATGAAGAAGCCGGGCTTTCTCGAGTTCCTTTCCTCGGCGCGCGGCCTCGTCAGCGGCGGCGCGACTGGCGCGACCGGCGCGCCGGGAAGTGCGCCCGCACGCTCGGTCGCCGTCGAGAAGCTGGCCAAGGCGCTGCATGACGCCAAAGACTCCTCGGAGCGCGAAAAGGCGGCGCGCGCGCTGGCCTCGGACGCATCGCCGGAGCGGCAGCAGGCTTTCCTCGAAGAGTTGGCGCGGATGCGCAATTCGGAGGAGCGGGGCGAGGCGGTGCGCGCGCTTGGCCGTTTCGAGCACCAACTGTGGGCGCCCACCATCGCCGCGCTGCTCGACGAGAAGGATCGTCATCTGCGCAACTGCGCTGTCGTCACGCTCGAAGAGCAGAAGGCGGGCGCCGTGATCGAGGACCTGCTCGATCTCTGGGGGACCGAGAAGGATCCCGAGCTGCGCAAGGATCTCCTGCGCGCGCTCGGCCCATGCGGGAGCGGCAACGAGGCGGCGAAGAGGCTGCTGTTCGAGGAGTTGCAGTCGGCCAAAGAGGCGCATCGTTGCGCGGCGGCGCTCTCGCTCGGCTCGCTCCTGATGGGCGCGCCCGATGTCGCTTCGGCAATCGAGGCGCGCGCGAAGAAAGAGAAGAGCGAGGCGGTCCGGATGGCCATGGTGTGGGGGATCGGCGAGTCCGCCGACCCGGCGCAGGCGAGCCTGCTCGAGAAGCTGATTGCGCGCGAAAAGGACAGCGACATGCACAAGGTCGCATCGGTCGCGCGCGCGCGCCTCGACGGCAAGCCGATCGAAGCGGCCGGGAAAGCGCTCGGCAAGGGCGGCGGCAAGGAAGTCCGCCGACTGCTCGGACTGGTGTTCGACGACGACAAGATCACCCGCAACTTCATCCGCGACGCCGACCGCAGGATCAGCGGCAAGCAGTGAGCACACGGCTCACCAAGATCGTTGCGACGCTCGGGCCGTCGTCACAGACCCCTTCGGTCGTGCAGGCGCTGGTCGAGGCCGGACTCGACATTGCGCGGCTCAACTTTTCGCACGGCGACGCGCGCGGGCATGCCCGATTGGCGGCCGTGGTGCGCAGCGCGGCCCGAAAGGTCGGGCGCACGGTGGCCGTGCTGCAGGACCTGCAAGGACCCCGGATCCGGATCGGCGCGCTGCCCGCCGAGTGGTGCGATGGCACGGGCGCGTTCCGGCTCGAGGAAGGCCAGACGATCCGGCTCGGCGGTGCGGTCGCCACGCGCGATCGCCGCAGCGGCATCACGCTGCCGACGACGTTTCCGGCGCTCGCACGCGACGTGCGGCGCGGCGAGCGGCTGCTGTTGCGCGACGGTCGGGTCGAGGTCGTGGTCGAGGCGGTCCGCGACGGCGTGATCCGCGCGCTTGTCCGTCGCGGCGGCGACATTCGCTCGCGCTCGGGCATCAACGCGCCCGACTCGCGCCTCGACGTGCCGGCGTTGACCGCCAAGGACCGCGTCGACCTCGCGGTCGGGGCGCGTCTTGGCGTCGATGCGGTCGCGCTCTCGTTCGTACGCGACGCGGCCGATGTCGAGCGGGCACGCCGCGAGCTCGCGCGCCTCGGCAGCCGCGCGATGGTGGTCGCGAAGATCGAGCGGCGCGAGGCGATCGAGCAGCTCGATGCACTGCTTGGCGCGGCGGACGGCGTGATGGTCGCCCGCGGCGATCTCGGCGTCGAGCTCGGGCCGGAGGCGGTTCCGCTGCTGCAGAAGGAGATCCTGCGCAAGGCGCTGGCGCGCCACTCCTTCGCCATCACCGCGACCCAGATGCTCGAGTCGATGGTGGAGAGCGCGACGCCGACGCGCGCCGAGGTCTCTGACGTCGCCAATGCGATCCTCGACGGCACCGACGCGTTGATGCTTTCTGGCGAGACCGCGAACGGTCGCCACCCGGTGGCCGCCGTCGCCGCGATGGATCGCATCGCCCGCCATGTCGAACGCGGTACGCAGATCGCGGTGCCGGCCGAGCCGCCCCCTGGCGCACCGGCGGACGATTTCATCTTCGCGCTGGCTGGCGCCGCGGTGCAACTCGCCGAGCAGTCCGGTGCGCGCGCCTTGTTGCCGTTCACCGAATCGGGACGCACCGCCGCAATCGTCGCGACCTACCGGCCGGAGCTGCCGATCATCGCGCTGACGCCGCATCCCGCGACCGCGCGGCGTCTCGCGTTTTGGCGAGGCGTGACCGCGCGACTCCTGCCGCGCCACCGCGACCTCGCCCGACTCTTCGCCGCCGGAGTGCGTCGCGCCTGCGCAGCGGGAGATCTCGCCCGCGGCGACGTGGCCGTGCTGGTGGGCGGACACGCCCTCGCACCAGGGGGGTCGAATACGTTGCAAGTCGTGCGGGTCGGCGGGACGGCGGGCCGGTCGACGGTCGCCGGTTGACGGCACGGCGCTTTGCCGCTTCCTTGGTGCCCATGGCGCACGATGCCGAGACGAGTCCGGAAGACGGCAAGCCGATGGATGGCGACCCGTCGACACGCACGCGCGTCCTGTTCCATCGATGGCGCGCCGGTGAGTCGGAGGCCTTCGTCTCGCTGTTCAAGCTCCATCAGCCATGGCTCGCCGAGCTGATCGAGCACTCGCTCGGAGCGCAGTTGCGCCGCAAGGTCGATCCCGAGGACGTCGCGCAGGAGGTCGGGATTCGGCTGCTCAGCTACAAGCCGAAGGCCGAAGACGGGGCGCTCGAGCGGCTGCGTGCACTGTTGCGGACGATGATGAAGCACGTGATCGCCGATCAGCACCGCCACCACTTCGGCGCGGAGATGCGCGATGCCGGCGCCGATGTCCCGCTGCCGACCGACTCGAACGTCGGATTCGACGGCGTCCGCGACGCGAACCCGTCGCCGGGCGGCGCCGCGGAGCGGCGGCACGATGTCGCCCTCGCCCGCGTCACGTTCTGGTTCGTCGCCAGCGACAAGCGCGACCTGATCGCGCTGCGCTGGTGGTACCACGTGCCGTTCGGCGAGCTCGCGACGCGCTTCGGTTGCGAGGAGGCATCGCTGCGCATGCGCCATCTGCGCGCGACCCAGGAGTTCGCCGGCTTGATGGCGCGAGTGCGCACGGCGTTGGCGAAGCTCGCGCCGGAGGAGTTCGAACTGCTCGAAGCGCAGACAAGGCCGGCGCTCGGCACCGATTCCGGCATCGACTCGCGGGTGCTCGCCCACTCGCGCATCGAGCGTTTCGCCGCGTTCCTGGATGCGTTGCGCCAGGTCTCGCGCCTCATCGGGGAGCCGCTGAACACGCTGCCCGACAGCTGGCCGCGCTGCTTGCTGACGGAGCCGCCGGATCTTCCGAAGCCTCCGAATCCGCCGAAGGTTTGAGTCGCGCCACTCGGTCGAGCGCGGCGCGCAGGTCGGCCTCGAGGTCCTCGGCGCCATCGATCCCGATCGAGAGGCGCAGCAGTTGGTCGGAGATCCCGGCCGCCGCGCGCGCCTCGGGCGTCATCGCGGCGTGCGTCATGGTCGCCGGATGGGCGATCAGGCTCTCCACACCGCCCAACGACTCGGCCAGCGTGAAGCAGCGCAGCCCGTCGACGAATGCCTCGGCGGCGCCCGGCAGCGCGGGGAGCTCGAAGGAGAGCATCGCGCCAAAGCCGCGTTGCTGCTTGCGCGCGAGCGCGTGGGTCGGATGCGTCGCGAGCCCGGGCCAGTGGAGGCGCTCCACGACCTCGCTTCCGGCGAGGAGCGACGCGACGCGCGCGGCGTTCTCTTCGTGCAGGCGCAGCCGCGCCGCCAGCGTGCGCACGCCGCGAAGCGTGAGGTAGCTGTCGAACGGCGCGCCGGTGAGGCCGAGGCAGTTGGCCCACCACGCGAGTTCGTCGGCCAGGGCGCGGTCGGCCGCGACGACCGCGCCGCCGCGCGCTGCCGGATCCGTGAGGTCGGCGAGAACGAGCTCGAACAGCCCTTTCTTCGCCAACGCCTGCAAGAGACGCCACGTTCCGCCGTAGCCATCGTGCGGCGCGACCACGAGCCCGCCGCGCGGCACCAGATGGAGCACCAGCGTGACCGCAGCCATGCCGGTGGCGGTCACAACCGCCGCGACGCCGCCCTCGAGTTCGGCGAGCGCCTCCGCCAGCAGGTCGCGGGTCGGGTTGCCGCTGCGCGTGTAGTCGTATCGGCGCCGCCCGCCGAGGCCGTCGAAGGTGAAGTTGGTCGACAGCACGAGCGGCGGCACGACCGCGCCGAACTGCGAATCGGTCGCCAGGCCGTGACGCACCGCGACCGTGGCTTGCGAGCGGCTCATCGCACGGCCTTGAGAGCGGCGACCGGTTCGAGCAGTGCTTCTGCCAGCAGCGAGCCGATGGCCGTCTCCTCTTTCAGAAACGCGTCGTGGCCGTAGCGCGAGCGAAGCCTCACGAAGCGCGCCTTCCCGCCGCAGCGCGCGGCGAGGGACTCGAGCTGGTCGGGTGGCACCAGCAGATCGGGGTCGGCGCCGACCAACGTGGTGCGCGCGCGGATCGTCGTCACGTCGACGGCGTGCAGGTCGATGGCGAGCGACAGGCGCGCCAGCGCGGCGCTGTCGAAGCGGGCCGCGAACGCGCGTCCCTTGCCGATCAACCACGATTCGACCGGGAAACTGAACGGCGGGGCGAACGGGTCTTCGGTGGCGTGATCGCTTCGGCTCGGCGCGCCCGTGAAGCGCGCGTCGAGCTCGGCAGGCGAGCGATAGGAGACCAAGCCGAGCGCGCGTGCGATCGCGGTCGCCTCGCGTGGCGCGCCAGTCGTGCGGCCAAGCGCGAGGATGCGGCGCTGCAGCGCACGCAGCGCGGTCGCGAACGGCAGCGCCCGGTCGGGAGCGCTGATCGCGACGATGCGCTCGACGCGCTCGGGAAAGCGCGCGCCGAGCTGCAACGCGACCATGCCGCCGTAGGAGGCGCCGATCGCGGCGTGCAGCCGTCCGATCCGAAGTTCGTCGAGGAGCAGCACGGTGGCAAGCGCCTGATCGTCGCTCGACACCACGGCCTCCTCGCGCTTGCCGAGGAACTCGAGCGAGAGGACGCGGAAGTGTGTGGTGTCGATCGGCCGGTTGGCGCCGACGATCGCGTTCCACCAGCCGGGCCGTGGATCTTGCGCAGACGGCGCGACGTGCGCATCGGCCGAGATGCCGCCCTGCACCAGCACGACCGGGGCGCCAGCCGGTCCGACGAGCTCATAGGGAAGGGCAAGTTCCGGCAGCTCGCCACCGCGCGCAAGAGCGAAGGGCTCGGAGCGCGCGAACAGGCGAGCGCCGCGGGTGAGCTCGATGGTGGTGCTCATCGCACGACCTCCGGCTTCGCGTCCGCGATCGCGCGCAAATCAATAAAGAGGGCGCGCGCGGTGCCGACGGCGCCGACGCCGTCGCCGAGATGGAGGCGCGCCTTGCCATCGGTGGCGGTGAAGAGGTAGCCGACGCGCCGGCGTGGAAGCGCCAGCGGATGGCCGATCGGCAGCGCTTCGTACGCGAGCGAGGGCGTGCCCGAAAGATCGAGGCGGCCGACCAGCCGCGTGGTCGTGCCGCGCTGCCGGCGCCATGCCAACTGCTCGGGGTCGAGCGCGGCGAGGCTCGGTCGCTCGATCGCCTCCGGTTCGAGGGGTGCCGCGAACGCGAGTCGCGCGACCAGCGCGAGCTTGAGCGCGGCGTCGCGGCCCGCTTCGATCGTCCCGCCGCGTTCGAGCGCCGCGATCACCTCGGTCGTGGTCGCATTCGGGACGCAGGCGAGCGCGCGCGTTCCGGGCGGCCATTCGCACAGATCGCGCAGCCAGGCGCTGCCGGTGCCGCCGAAGACCGCGGCGACGCGCAGTTGCCGGCGATGGGCGCGCAACTCGTTCTGCTCGAGCAGGAGCGGCGTCTTCGCCGCGAGCACCAGCGTCTTGCCCGCGTGCAGGAGCTGACGGGTGCGCGCGAGCGTCGCGGAGCGCGCGGCCGGCGCGAGATCGGAGTCGGTCGCGTCGACGACGATGTCAGCGTCGGCGACAGAAAGAGCGAGTGCGAGCGGCAGCGCGACGGCGGCGGGATCGTCGGCGAGCGATCGACCGGCCGACTTGTGCGCGACGATCGCGAGTGCATCAAGCCCGTCGGCGCCGTAGAGCGTCGCGCTGCGGTCGCTGGCGGCGATCCAGCGGACCGGCGTCTCGGCAAAGAGCGCGAGCAACGCTCGCCCGACCTTGCCCAGACCAAGCAGATGCGCAGTGGGGGACGGGCCGGAAGAGACCGCGGCATCGCAGGATGGGGCAGCAGACAGTGGGACGGCAAGAAGCTCGGCAGGCATGGAAGGCTCCAAGTTGGAGCCGCTGGCGGACCGGGACGAGTCCGCGCCCGACCACGCACGACGCGTGATCGCATGCCGGCCTCATCTTCCGGACTGCCTTGCGGCGTTCCGTGGGAGTTGGCACCGCTCCGTTCCTGAAGATCCGCGGGTGCGGATCGACGTTCACGGTGGTTGCCCCGGCTTCGTCGGGCCCAATCCCTCAGCCGGTCGTGATGAGTCAGAGGCGCGGGAACCTAGCGCGCGCTGGTGCGCTGTCACGACGCGGCTCAGCACTCTCGACGACGCACGAGGCTGCTCAGCGCAGGAGACGGCTCAGCGCAGCAGTCCGAGCTCTGCGGCGTGTGGCTTCAAGGCGGCGATGACGAAGTCGATGTGCTCCGCCAGCGGGACACCGAGCAGTCGCGCACCGGCGTCGATCTCATCACGCTCGACCTTCGCTGCGAACGACTTGTCCTTCAGCTTCTTCAGCACGCTCTTCGTTTCGAGCGTCGTGATGCCGCCCGGTCGCACCAGGCAGCAGGCGCCGATGAAGCCGGTCAGCTCGTCGCACGCCAGCAGCGCCTTGTCGAGCGGCGTCTTGTGCGGCACGCCCCACTTGGTCCAGTGCGCGCTGATCGCGTGGGCGATCGGCTCTTCGCCGCGCTCACGCAGCCACGCAACGATCCGCCGCGGATGCTCGGCAGGCCATTGCTCGTAGTCGGCGTCGTGCAGCATTCCAGCGAGACCGAACGCTTCGATGATGGTTGCTCCGTCGGACGCGCCTTCGCCGTAACGCACCGCCGCCGCGCGCATCACCAGCTCGACCGCGCGCGCGTGGTTGCGCAGCGCCGCACCCGGGGTCCATTCGCAGAGGAGCTGCCAGCCTTGGTCTCGCGTCAGCGCCATTTTGGGTTCGCCGCCATCTTGGGTTCGCCCCATCTTCGACCGCTCCGTCAGTGAGTCGGCAGCAGCTCTTCGCCCTGCAGCTCGTCGAGCATGCGCAGGACGAGGCGGGTCACGCGGGAGATCTTGTCGAAGTCGATCTTCTCGACGTCGTCGGTGAGCTGGTGGTAGTCGGCGTGGACGTTCGCGAACAGGAATGCGACCGGGATTTTGAGGCGCGCGAAGTTGGCGTGGTCGGAGCGCGTGTAGTAGTCGTCGGCGCTCTCGAGCTTGGCGAAACCCTCGCTCGACGCCAGCCGTTCGGCGATCTTGGTCAGTCCGTTGTAGGCCGGATGGCGGGAGGTTGGCGTGACCAGCAGCGATTGCGGCGCGTTGCGACCGATCATGTCGATGTTGATGTTGGCGACGGCGTGTGCGCCATCTGGGAGCCATGGCGCGTCGCTCCACGCCTGCGAACCCCAGAGCCCTTTCTCCTCGCCCGAAACCCAGATCAGCAGCACCGACCGCTCGAGCGGGCCGAGCTCCGAGAGCGCTTCCGCCAGCGCCAGCAGTCCGACCGTCCCGGAGCCGTTGTCGTCGGCGCCGTTGTAGACCCGACCGTCCGCTTCGATCCCGATGTGGTCGTAGTGCGCCGAGACGACGATCACTTCGCGCGAACGCTCCGGATTGGCGCCGGGCCAGAAGCCGCAGACGTTTTCGCACAGCGCCTTGCCACCGCCGTGGACCGCGACGACCTCATGGAACGTCGGTCCGAGCTCCTGGCCCACGCGTGGTTCTTCGCCGCCAGCGAGTTCGAGCAACGCACGCGCTCCGCTCTGCGACAAGTAGGCGCGTGGAAGGCGGGTCGACGGCTCTCCGCGTGGCCACGACGCCGAGCCGCGGCGCAACGACTGGAGACTGGCCGGCGGGTCCTGTTCGTACGGCGCTGCGGCTCCGCCTTCCGGTCGCATCAGCAGCAGCGCGACCGCTCCCGTCTCCTTCAGCGCCGCGGCGGTCGATTCGACGAAGTCGCCGCCGTCGCCGCGATCGATGGCGAGCGCCACCTTTCCACGCAACGCGAGCGTTTGCGCGATCTCCTCCTTCGTGCCCTTGCCGACGAAGATCACGCCGCCCGCGAGGTCGCCCTCCACCAGATCGCCTCGGCCGAGGAACCAGTCGCGGAAGAATGTGAGCTCGACCTTTCGATCGCCGTGCTCGAACCACGCGCGCGTCTCCGGCTCCTTCACCTTGCGCCAGGTGACCGGATAGGTCTGGAACCAGCCGTCTTTGGCGCCCGGTTGCAGGCCAAGACGCTGCAGTCGGTTGCGCAGGAAGCGGGCGGCAAGGCGCTGCTCGGTGCTTGGCGTGTCACGACCGGCCATGTCATCGCAGGCGAGGTACTCGAGATCGGCGCGGATCAGTTCCGGTCGGATTGCAGACAGCGCGGCATCGAGGCTGTTCCGCTGCCCCAGGGCGGAGATCGGCTGAGCGGCGGCATCGGCCGCGGTCGTCGAAACTGCCGTAGCCGAAAACGCCATCACCGCCGGAAGCAGCGCCGCGCACAGGGCCATCGATCGCCACGTCATTCGAGGATGCTCCCGGGTCCTGTGGTCACCGTCAGCGGCCGCCGCCGCCCGCGCCGTCCTTCGGCGCTTCGCCGTCTGGCTGTTTCGTGTCCTTGGTGTTGTCTCGCTTCGTCTTGTCTTGCTTCGATTTGTCTTGCTTCGATTTGTCTTGCTTCGATTTGTCTTGCTTCGATTTGTCAGTTTTCGCGCGGTCCTTGTCCGAATCGTCCGGCTTCTTGCCGAACGGGTTGAGTCCGCCGAGCCCTTCGAGCGACTTCTTCGTCTCGTCGCCGAGGTTCTTGCCCGAGCCCTTGGCATCCCCTTTCCACCCGTCAAGGGACTCCTTGCCAGCGCCCTTCAACCCGTCTTTCAGCGCGTCCTTGCCGGCGCCTTCGAGTGCGCCTGTCAGCGCACGTTCCGCTCCCGACTTCACCGCGTCGGTCGCCGCGTCCGCCGCCTTGCTCGCGGCATCCGCCGCCGCCGCCTCGAGCTTCGCCGCTTCGCCCGCCACGGCGCCCTTCAGCGCGTCGGCGCGCTTCGTCGCTTCGTCCTTCAGTTGCTGGCCAAGCTGCGCGAAGCCGCCCTTCAGCAGCGAATCCGCCAACTGATCGAGTTCGACTTTGACGCGCGGATTGTCCAGCGGACCGCGTACGACCAGCGGAATCGCCAGTTCCTTGACCGCGGTCGCGCCGAACTGGCCGAGGTGGAGCGTCGAGTTCTTCACCTTCACGGCGAACGGAGTGTCGAACGCCGCGACGCCGCCCGCGCCCCATGCCAGCTTGAAGCCGGCGTCGAGTGTGCCGCCTTCGAGCGTCTTCACGCCGGTGCGCGCCTCGATCGACTGGGTGAAGAGCGCGGTCGGCAGTCCGGCGATGGCGACGTCGATCGAACTCTGGCCGCGCGCGCGCGACTCGGCGCCGAGGCCGACGTCGAAGCCGTAACGGCCGTCGCGGGTCTTGATCGTGATTCGCGCCGCGCCGTCGATCAGCGCTGGGTTGCTGGAGAAGTTCTCGATCCGGAGGTCGATCGCGCTGCCGAGCGTCTCGCTCTCGATGCCGTCGACGATGATCTCGCCGATCTGCACCAGCGGCGAGCCGCCGATCAGGTGGGTCGCGGCGACTTCGCCGTAGCCCTTCTCACGCGCCTCGCGTTCAAGACGCTCGCGCAACGTCTCTTCGTCTTCAGCGCCGGCGCCCGTCGTGCTCTTCAGCTTGTCGAGCCACTCCTTCGCCTGCTGCAGCCGCTCTTTCCACAGTTCTGCCTCGGCGATCCACTCGTCGATCGTCTTCGCGTCGGGATCGACGGTGCCGGGCGGCAGGGAGGGCGGCAGCTCCGCGCCGATCCGCTCGCCCGGCGTCGCCCGGCGCGCGCCGTGCCGCGCTTCGCTGATGACCAGCCGGTCGATCTTGAGCCGTCGCGCCAGCAGATCGCGGCCGGAGAGATCGCCTTCGAGTCGCGCGGCGCGGAAGAGATCGGTGTCGAGCGCCTCGGAATCGCACAGCGCCAGGTCCCGCAGAGCGATGCGGTTGTTGCCGAGGTCGAGTTCGAGCGCGCCGAGTTCGACGGTCGCGCCGTTCATCGTTTCGAGCCCGCCGCGCATCGCCGACTGGAGTTGCGGCGCGGCGAGCTTGCCGATTCCCCACCACGCGCCACCGACCAGCAGCGCCGCGACGATCACGCCGGCGATGCGGATCGGATTGCCGAACCGCTTGCCCATCAGCTTCTGGTAACTGCCCCATTGGTGGCGCGGCCCGAACACCAGCCAGAAGCCGAAGCGGACGCTCTTCTTCGATTTGTGGCGCTGATAGAAGCCCGACTTCTCCTCGACGCGCAGCATCGCGACACGGAACTTCGAGACCGGCCAGTTCACAAGGAACGACGCGACGATCCCGAACAGCAGTCCGACCAGCAGCCCGCCGCTGCAGACGTACCACTCGAGTCCGCAGTAAGCGAAGACCGGCGCGTTGATCAGGTCGCGGAAGAATGCGCTTGGCGGCCCATCCAGCAACCAGCGGCCAGCCGCGAACGAAACCCCCGCCAGCGCGAATGACGCGAGCTTCGCCGCCAGGCCGATGAGACCGGCGACCGCGAGGTTGGCATTGAAGACGACCAGCAGCGCGATCAGCCCGAGCACCAGCGCCGGCGCGCGCGTGAAACTCGGCACGAAGCCGAGCAGCGAGCCGAGCAGACAGGCGAGCGTGATCTGGAACGGCGTCGCGGCACCGCGGAGCACCTTGGCGATCTTGCGTAGCAGGAACATTTCGTCGGATCCCTTCGATGGTGCGTGTCCCGCCGGAATGCGAATCCGGCGGCGAGTGCGAAGAGCGGGAGCATAGGGCGTCGCGCATCGCGGCGGGCGTCGCGACGGTTCGGCGTGAATTCCGCGCGCGGGGGCGGCATGCTGCGCAGCGCGTGTTGGGGAGCGTGACGATGCTGCGATTGGGCAGAGAGCGGTGATCCACCACGAAGGCACGCTCTACCGGCCGCCGTCAGAAGCCGACAGCCTGATCCTGCAGGCGACGATCGGCTGTTCGTACAACGAGTGCACGTTCTGCGGGATGTATCGCGACAAGCGCTTTCGCGTACGGCCGATCGGAGAACTGTGCGCGGAGATCGATTGGGCGCGCGCGGAGCTGCCGGGCGTGCGCAAGGTGTTCCTCGCCGACGGCGATGCGTTGGTGGCGCGCGCGCCGTTCCTCGCGGATCTGCTGCGCGCGTTGCAGGAGGCGTTCCCGGATCTGGCGCGGGTCAGTTGCTACGCCTCGCCGCAGGCGTTGCAGGTGCGCACGATCGAGGAGATGCGAGGACTGCGCGAGCTCGGGCTAACGCTCTATTACGTCGGACTCGAGAGCGGTCACGACGCGGTGCTCGAACGATTGAAGAAGGGCGTCGATGCCGCCGAGCTGGCGCGCGTCTGCGGCAAGGCGCACGCGGCGGGAGTGAAGCTCTCCACGATGATCCTGCTCGGCGCCGGCGGCCGCGAGCCTGCCGGTGCGGGGAAGCCTGGTTCGCTCGCGCACGCACGCGCGAGCGCCGCGCTGGTGAACGCGATCGCGCCCCGTTTCGTCAGCACGCTGGTGATGACGCCGGTCGAAGGCACGCCGCTCATGGAAGAGGCACTGCGCGGAGAGGTCGAGGAGCTCGCCCCGATCGAGCTCGCACGCGAGCTGCGCGAGTTCCTCGCCGCGCTCGACGTCGACGGCTGTGTCTTCCGCAGCAACCATGCGAGCAACTGGCTTGCGCTGGCGGGGACGCTGCGGAAGGACCAGCGGCGGCTGATCGCGGCGCTGGATGAAGTGCTCGCGGCGCCCGATCGGGCGAGGTTTCGCCCGGAGTGGTTGCGGGGGTTATGAGCTGCCGGGAGGCGCAGGATGCGGCGCTGGGCGGCGCCCTTGCCGGCGAGGCAGTCGTACTTCGTGTCATCCATGCTCATCGTCGTCCAAACTGTCGACCTCCGAGGCAGGGCCTCAACTCGTCGCGAAGAGTTCGACTTCGAGTCCAGGAATTCTTGGGAAGCTGCGCTCATCGCAGGTAGCAACCGAGAATCCCCGCGCGATCGCCGTTGCCGCGATGAGCAGGTCGTGCTCGCCTACCATCGCCCCCTTCCGTCGAAGTTCCGCGCCGACGGCGGTGTGGGCCCGCGCACAGAGCAAGTCGAACGGCACGATTGGCAGGTCAGCCAGCACGGCCTCGACGAACGCCTCGGCGCGCGCCTTCTTTCCCCCGTCACGCAGCAGGTGCAAGCCCACGAGCAGTTCGGAGGCCGTGATCGCGGAGATCGCCAAGAGCGGATCGCGGGCACGCGCGGCGACCGCTGCCAGGTCGAGCCGCCCGCGCTGGGCCTCGATGATGACGCTGCTGTCGATCAGCGTGGCCATTTCTTGAACTCGGCTGGCGGCTGGTTCCGGATCCCGTGCTCCACGGCCGTCGCCCACTCCTCGCCCGCCGAACCGGTGGCGTCGAGCAACGCGGCAAGATCATTCCAGGTGAACTTGCGCGGATGCTCCGGCGGAATGATCTCGCAGACGTCCTCCCCGCCCCGCTCCACCAGCACCGTCTCGCCCTGGTAGCGCACGCGATTGAGGACTTCGGCGAAGTTGCGCTGGACCTCCGTCGAGGTCAGGCGCCGCACGCGCCGCCGCGCGAGAGTTCCGGGACGGCGGGAGGCCAGCGGACGAGCCATGAGCGTTCTCCGAGAGCAGGTTGAGCGCTCGTCAGATTATCTGATTCGGCCACCTCGTCAAGCCGCTACCGTCCCGCGCCCCATGCCCCCGATCCTTCATGTCCGCGCCGTCGTCTTCGCCGGCTGGCTCAACCGTCATCAGCAGCGGGTCCTCGACTACCTCCGCGAGGAGAACCGCATCCTCAAGAGGCAGCTCGGCCGCCGGAAGCTCCGGCTGACGGATGACGACCGTGTCCGACTCGCGGTGCGCGGCATCGCCCTCGGACGGAGTCTCCTCGATGAGTTCGCGTCGATCGTGACGCCCGAGACGATCCTGCGTTGGCACCGGCAGCTCGTCGCGAAAAAGTGGACCTTTCCGAGCCGGCATCCCGATCGGAAGCTGCTCATGCAGCGCATTGCCGAGCTCGCGGCGCGCTTCGCGCGTGAGAACTCGTCGTGGGGCTACGACCGCATCCAGGGCGCGCTCGAGAACCTGGGCCACGTCGTCGCGCCGAACACGATCAAGAGGATCCTGAAGCGGTGGGGGATCGACCCGGCGCCGGAGCGGGCGAAGAGGACGAGCTGGCGACAGTTCCTGAGAACGCACGCCGCCTCGATCGCCGCCGGCGACTTCTTCTCGACCGAGGTCTGGCCCGCGCGGGGGCTCGTGACCTGGTACACGTTCTTCGTGATCGACCTCGCCACGCGCGCTGTGACCATCGTCGGCAGCACGCCAAACCCCGGCGACGACTTCATGAGGCAGGTCGCCCGCAACCTGACCGACTGCGTCGACGGCTTCCTGCGGAAGAAGCGGTTCCTGATCCTCGACCGTGACGGGAAGTTCAGCGCTGCGTTCCGCGGCGTCCTCGAAGATCACGGCATCCGCATGGTCCTCTGTCCCGCACGCGCGCTCAACTGCAACGCATTTGCCGAGCGGTTCGTGCGGTCGATCAAGTCCGAGTGCTTGAGTCGGATGATCTTCATCGGCTCGGGATCGCTGCGACATGCCTTGGCTGAGTTCACGGCCCACTACAACGCCGAACGAAACCACCAGGGGATCGGCAACGTGCTGATCGAGCCGGCTGACGCAGTGGGGGGCGCGACGGGCCGCGTCGTCAATCGACGGCGGCTCGGCGGTTTGCTCAGCTACTACCACCGCCTCGCGGCGTAGCGGTCGCGACGCGATCGGCAGTCATGTGTTCGTCGCGAAACGCTCGCGGCGAACGGGGCCGTCGTCGGATCGTCGGCTGACTTCCGTACCCGCGAATCCGCCAGGCGCGTCAATTAGCGACACTTCGGAACGCGATTCAGCCACGGCCGTTCACTTGCACCATAAGGCGTCACGGTGCCGGCTCCCACCGGCGCCGTTCGCTTCAAGCCGACCGTGCAGAACGCGCTCAGCGTCTGGATCACCAAGCCGGATGGACGACTCGCGAAGGCCGGCTTCCAGTCCGGCGACATCGTCGTGGCCGTCGACGGCAAGAGGTTCGACTCCGCCACGGCGATGCAGGAGACGATCTCCTCACTGCTGGAGAAGAAGGCGATCGCGTTCGGCGTGGTGCGCGAGGGTGAGGACGTGGAGCTGGTGGTCGACGGCAGCGCGTTCACCAATCCGTTCGAGATGGGTGGCTCGTTCAACCCGGCGAGTCATTGACCGGCGCGCTGGCGCTCGAACGTCAACGCACCTTGATGAACGCCGTCAGCGTCTCGGTGTCGACGTTCCCGCTGCTGTCAGTGACCGTGAGTGTGACGTCGTAATTGCCCGTCGCCGAATACGTGACCAGCGGATCGCGCGAGGTGGAGCTCGAGGGGCTCCCGCCCGGAAAGCTCCAGCTCCACGACACGCTGCTACCGCGCTGGTCGAGCACGGAGCGATCGCGGAACTCGAACGGGACGCCAGGCGCTGCCGTGAACTTGTCGGCGGTGATCCAGGCCACCGTCGAAGAGGGCAGCGCGAAGTCGACCTGCCAGATGCTGCGGCCATAGGTGGCGACGCGCAGCTTCGCGTCGTGGTACCACGGCTTCATGCGCACCGGGTCCGCGTTCCACGGGTAGCCAGTGCCGTGCAGCGTCCAGTCGGGAAGCGTGTCGTCGAGGTAGTAGACCGCGCCCTCGCAACCGACGTAGATACCGCCCTGCGTCCCGGCCTGATGGACCAGGTAGAGCGGCCGTTCGCCGTCGAGCGTCGGCGTCGTGAGATTGGTCCAGCTTCCGCCGGCGTTCTTGGTTCGGAAGACCTTGAAGCCGTCGTCGCCGTAGGCGAGCGCCAGCCACAGCTCGCGTGGGTTCTGCGGGTTGCACGTGATGATCGGGTTGCGCCAGGTCTGCCCACCGATGCGATACGGTGTCGGCGTCACGTCGGTCCAGGTGGTGCCCGCGTCGTTGCTCCGCCACAGCTTCCGCGCGGCCTCGAGCTGAACGACCCACAGCACGTTCGGGTCAGCGCGCGGGCACTCGATGAAGGTGAGCCAGGCAGTTGGATCGATGCCGAAGGTGGCCACGCTCGTGAACGACGCGCCGAGGTTGACGGTCTTGCGCAGCTCGTGCTGCCGGCCGATGTACCCCCACTTCCAATCGCGAGGATGCCACTCGAACTCGCTCGAGTTGGCCACCCAGTAGCTTTCGTTCGGGAATTCGACGACCGAGAACGGCACGAGCTGGCCGAAGATCTTCTTGGGGATCTGCCAGCCGCCGATGTCCGAGCAGAGAGTTTTTCGCTCGGCGCCCGGGCTGATGTAGCCGGTCGGCGCCTCGGCGCCGCCGAGCCGCAAGAAGTCACCGGCGGGATAGTTCCGGAAGGTGGCGGTGTTGCCGTTGTGGTATCGGCCGCCCACCATCGAATCGTCGCCGAAACCCTGGTCGAAACCCCAGAAGTCGCTGGCCGTGATCCCGTCGTTGCGCGCTTCGTGGCTCGAGAAGAAGTCGGACGAAAGGTTCACGCCGCCGTCGCTCGAAAGCCACGTCTCGCCGCCAGCGACGTGCAGGTCCTGGATGTCGGGATGGATCCACGCCACCGACCCGGCGTAGCCGCCGAGCTGCGACCAACTCGCCGCCGCGTCGGTCGACCGCCAGAGGTTGAGCCCGCCCACCAGGATCGAGTCGACCACGGTGTCGTCGGCCGCGAGCGCGAGATTGTAGAAGCCTTGGTGGTATCCGCCGGTCTGCGAGATGGCGATGAGATTGGGGTGCGTCGCGCCGTACGGTCCACCGATCTGCCCGTTCGGAAGCGTCCACGTCTCGCCGCGGTCATCGCTGCGCCACACGCCGATGAACCCGTCGTCGCCCGCCTTCGACTCGCCGATCAGCACGGCGTAGACGCGCTTCGGATCGGCGGGAGTGACGGTCAGGCGCGCGCCGCCCACGTAGCGCGCCGGATCGCTGCTGGAGTACCAGCCGCTCGACTTCAGCGACCAGCTCTGTCCGCTATCGTTCGATTTCCAGAACTCGTGCAGCTTGGTGGTCGGGTTGTCGCGGACAAGGTAGGCCATTTTTGGTCGACCGGGCACCTCTTCGAGGTCGAAGTTGGCGTTCGAGTCGAGAAGGCTCCAGGTCGAGCCGCCATCGGAGCTGCGGTGGAGACCGATCGCGCTGGCCACCAAGACGATTTGCGGATACGACGACAGCACGAGGATCTCGTTGGTCCACATGCCGGGATTGGAGAGCACGACGCTCCAGGTCAACCCGCCGTTGCTCGAACGCCACACGCTCTCGCCCGCGCCGAAGAAAACGGTGTCCTCGTCCGTGGGATCGACCTCGATCGCCTCGACGTCGCGCACGCGCAATCCGGCATCGGTGACCGAAGCCCAGGTGAGCCCGTGGTCCGTGCTCTTGAACACGCCGCCCGCCTCGCTGCCGCAGTAGAGCACGTTTGGATCCGACGTGGCGGCATCGATGCAGTAGACGTTCGCCTGCCACGAGACGGCCTTCTGCCCGCTCGCATCCTTGACGTGGAACGTCTCGAACGGGCCAACGCACTCCCACGGCGATCCGGCGAAGCCGCCACCGCCACCGCCACCGCCACCACCGCCGCGCCGTGTCGCAACCAGCGACTGTGCGAACTGCCGGTTCGCGAGCGACGGGACGCGCACACGCCCACCTGCGCCGACGTAGGGCTGCACGCGCCGCCGCCAGCGCTTGTAGTACTGGGTGTGCCAACTCTTCTCTGCGCTGTGCGTCGCGAACCACTCCTGGAACTCGCGATCGACCGCGAAAACATCCGGATCCTCGGAGTACATGCGCTGCACCCAGTTCGGCAGCGTCGGATCGTCGGTGTGGTATTCGAGGTCGGGCTGCTGAGCGGCGGCGCTCGCGGCGTTCGTCGTCGCCACGACGGCCGCGAGGAGCGAGCTGACGAAACCGTGGCGCATGGCCGGTGTCCTCGGAAGTCGCGGGGTCCTGCCGTGCGCGCAGCCACGGCCGAGCGTGACGCGCGACGAACAGCGGAGGGCTAACCGTAACCCTGCACGGCTAGGTTGGGAATGGCGCGCACCAGGAAATCGACGGCGAGCCCCTGTCTGCCCGGGTGCGGGACGGGAACGACGGAACTCCGCCGCTCTGTATTCTCCCGCGTTGCATTGCCGAGTCGCCGCGCCAGGGGCTGCCCATGGGTGAACGGTTGCTTTCGGAGACGATCGCGACGACGCGTCGCCGCTTCGCCGTCGCAGCGTGGCTCGGCGAATGGGCGCGGCACGGCGCAGTGGCGTGGGTCGTCGCTGGCGTCGCGGGTCTGCTCGCGCGGAGATTCCTCGACCGATCCTGGGGGCAGGCGGCGTGGCTCGTGCTGCTCGTCGTGCCGGCGGCTGCGACGGCGTGGCTCCGAGCGCGGCATCGATTCGTGTCGTCGGCAACGGTCGCGACCTGGCTCGACGTGCGCGGCGGGGCGGACGGGCGGCTCGTGACCGCGTTCGAGCTGCGCGACACACTCCCGCAATCAGCCGAGGCGATCGCGGCGCCGGCGCTGAAGCTCCGTTTCGGGTTGCTCGCGCGGCCGGCGCTGCCGGCATCCACATTCTTCGCGCTGGCCCTCTGGATCCCGCTGCCCGCTGCCGCCGGTGCGCTCGAGCTGCCGAAGCTCCAGGCGAGCGAGCTCGACCGGCTGGCGGAGAAGCTGGCGACGCTCGAAGAGACCGTGCAGCTCGACGAAGGGCTGCGAGCGGAGCTTGCGGAACGGCTCGAACGCGCGAAGGAGCAGCTCGACAGCGCGCCGCTCGCGAGCGGGTTCGAGGCGCGCGATCAGATCGAGGCGCGCCTCGAGCAGGAGGCGACGGCGGCGCAGGAGCGGTTCGAGCAGGCGCAGGGTGCGCATAGCGGGCCGATGTCGCGATCGAGCGGATCGGGCGGCTCTACGCCATCGAGCGTGTCGCCAAGCTGAACGATCTGAAGGAAGACGGCGTGCGCGAGTTGCGCGAAAGCTCGGCGCGACCGGTCCTGAACGAACTGCAGGAGTGGCTCGAACTCGCGCGGACGCAGGTGCTCGACAAGAGTCCTTTGGCGAAAGCGATCCACTACGC
>SIAN01000057.1 GCA_009691715.1 Planctomycetota bacterium | reverse complement strand
GCGCGCGATCGCCGCTCGCGGCCGCTCGCGCTTCGTCGCCAAGTACCCGCGGCTGTCGTTGCGCGTCGGCTGGCTCGACGCGCTGTTTCCCGGTGCGCTCTTCGTGCATCTGCGACGCGACTGGCGCGCCGTCGCGCTGTCGACCGTGAAGCGCAAACGCAAGCGCAAGGCCTACTCGCAACGCTGGTTCGGCGTGCGCATCCCCGGCTGGAAGGCGCTCGCCGGCCGCTCCGACGTGGAGCAGTCTGCGGCGATCTTCCGCCACGTCACGCTCGAGATCGAGGCGCAGGCGCGCCGCCTCGGCGACCGGATGATCACGACCAGCTACGAGCAGCTCTGCAGCGCGCAACGGCCGACGCTGCTCGCGCTCTGCGATCAGCTCGGTCTCCGGCGCTCGCCGCGCTTCGAGAGCGGCGAGCTGCCGAAGATCCGCGCCTCGTTCGGAGGCTGGCGCCGCGACCTCGACCCCGCCGTGCTGGCGTCGATTCGCGCGCAGGATCCCGCCTTCTTCGGGCGCTACGAGCTCGAGCCGGACTCCGCGCGCGGACCGTAAGCTCGCCCCGATGGAATCGAGAACTGCACCGTCGCGCGGCGCGGATGAGTCGGCGGCGTCGGGCCTTTTCGCATTGCTGGTCGGAATCGCCGCGGTGGTCGGGGTCGGTGGCTGGATGTTGCGTGCGCCGCCGCCGCCCGCCGAAGAACCGCAGCGTCCACCCTTCGTCGTGCCGGTCTCGATCGTCGCGGTCGAACTCGGCGACGTCGTCGAGCAGGTGGAGTTGGTCGGCGACGTGCTGGCGCCCGAACGCGCGCGCGTCGCGTTCGAGCGGCCCGGTCGCCTGCGCGAGCTCGCGATCCGGCTCGGACAGGTCGTGCGAAGCGGCGACGTGCTGGCGCGCCTCGATGACGAGGTGATGGAACAGCAGGTGCGGGCGAGCGCGGCGGCGCTCGACCAGGCGCGCGCCATGTCCGACCTCGCGCAGCGCGACGTGAAGCGCCTCAAAGAGCTGCGCGATGTTGGCGTCGCGGCGGCCGTGCTCGATCGCGCCGAATCGGTGGCACGCAATGAAGGCGCGCGCGTGCGCCAACTCGAGGCCGACCTCGCGCTGGAGCAGGCGCGCCTCGCGCAAGGAGTCCTCACGGCGCCGTTCGACGCGCAGGTCACGGCGCGGCCGGCGGCGCTCGGCGACTACGTGGCGGCGGGAGATCTCTGCTGCGAGCTGCTGCCGCTTGACGAACGCGAAATCGTGCTGGAGCTGCCGGCGGCGTTGGTCGGCGCGCTCGCGCCGGGCGCGCCGCTGCTGCTCACCAGCGATGCGCTGCCGGGATTGCGGGTGGCGACGAAGCTCGCGTCGCTATTGCCCGCCACCGATCCGCGCGGCCGGACCTTCCGCGCCGTCGCTTGGGTCGGCGTCAAGGAGGATCCTGATCGCAAGCTGCAGCCGGGCATGTTCGTTCGCGCGCGCGTCGAGCGGCGCGCGGCGCGGCAGGCGCGAGTGGTGCCGGTCGATGCGCTGCTCGAGCGACCCGACGCAGTGCTGCTCGTGCGTTACGACCGCGGCGCCGACGGCAAGCCGGGGAGCGGCGTGCTGGTGCCGGTTGCGATCCTCGCGCGTGACGCCGATCGCGCCGCGATCGCACCGCTGGCGGAGGCGCGGCTCGAAGCGGGCGACTCGATCGTGCTCACCGGCAAGGAGAACGTCTACCCCGGCGCCCTGGTGCAGGCGGTCGACGGCCCATGAACCCGGTCCGCTTCGCGGTCGAGAGGCCGCACACGATCGCGGTCGCGACGCTGCTCGCGGTGCTGTTCTCGTGGCTCGCGTTCCGGGCGATTCCGGTGCAGCTCAAGCCGACCGTCGACACGCCGATCATCACGATCGAGACGATCTATCTGGGCGCCAGCGCCGGCGAGGTGGAGGAGCAGGTCACTCGCGCCATCGAGGACGTGGTGCAGAACTGCGAGGGCGTCGAGCAGCTGCGCAGCAGCTCGACCGAGGGCTTTAGCGCGGTCAGCCTCGAATACAACTGGGGCGTCGACAAGAACGCGTCGCTGGTCGACGTGATGAACAAGCTGGCGGAGATGCCGCCGCTGCCCGACGAGGCGGAAGAGCCGATCGTCTCGCTGGTGCCGCCGATGCAGCGCGAGGCGGCGATGTGGCTGGTGTCGCGTTCGCCCTATGAGCCGAGTCGCGTGCGCCAGATCGTCGAGGACGACGTCGCGCCGCAGTTGAAGCGCGTGCCGGGCGTCGGCGGTCTGCTGATCTTCGGCGGCGAGGAGCGCGAGATCCAGGTGCGGCTCGATCCGCAGCGTCTTGCCAGCTTCCGCCTCACGTTCGGCGAAGTTGCCGCGGCCCTTGCGAGCGGACATCTGAACCTGCGCGGCGGCACGATCGAGACGCCGACACGCCAGTTCGTGGTGCGGACCGAGGGGCGCGTCGCTGACCCACAAGAGATCGGCGCGATCGTCGTGCGCCGCGACGCGGCCGGCACGGTGCTGCTCTCCGACCTGGCGACCGTGGTCGACACCTACCGCGAGCGCACCTCGTTCGTGAAGGGCAACGGCAGCGACAACATCGCGCTCGGCGTCAACCGGCAGGCGGGCGCGAACGTCGTCGACCTGATCGCCGCGTGCGACATCGAGCTCGAACGGATCAACTCTCGTCTCGGCGAGCAGGGGCTCGACCTGCGCTTCGAGTCGGTCTACCGCGACACCACCTACCTGAACGATGCGCTCGAGTTCGTGACCGACAACCTGGTGATCGGCTCGCTGCTGACGATCGCGTCGCTGTTGATCATCCTGCGCTCGTTCCGCAGCGTGCTGGTGATCAGCATCTCGATCCCGATCACGCTGATGATGGTCTTCCCGGTGATGGAGGCGCTCGGTCGCACACTGAACGTCATCAGCCTCGCCGGGATCGCCTTCGCGTCGGGCGTCGTCGTCGACAACTCGATCGTCGTGCTCGAGAACTTCTTCCGCCATCGCGCGATGGGCAAGTCGACGCTCGATGCCGCGATCGACGGCGGGCGCGAGGTGTGGGGCGGCGTGCTGGCGAGCACGCTGACGACGATGGCCGTCTTCCTGCCGGTGCTCGGCATCCAGGAAGAGGCGGGCCAGATCTTCGCCGACCTCGCGATCACGATCGCGTCGTCGGTCGGGCTCTCCTTGCTGGTCTCGCTGCTGGTCGTGCCGCCGATGTGCAAGCTCTTCTGGCCGCGCAAGGTCGAGCGCTGGGCCACCGAGCCGGCGCGCGACGGGCCGCTCACCCGCGGCTACGGCTGGCTGGTCGAGCGCACGGTCGCGCGCGCGCCGGGCGGAGTCGCGCGGCGGCTCGGCGTCGTGCTGCTGATCGCGGCCGCGTCGGTGGCGATGGTGAAGGTCGTGCCGCCTGCGAGCTACCTGCCGGCCGGCAGTTCGAACTTCGTCTTCTTCTTCGCCCAGCCGATCCCGGGCCAGCGCATCGAGCGCGTCGCCGGAAACATGGATCGCCTGGTGCGGTGGATCCACGAGCAGCCGGAGACGAAGGACTCGTTTTGCGTGGCGGCGAACGCGTTCAACGGCGGCGGCGTGATGTTGAAACCGCAGTACGCGAGCGGCGCCGTGCTCGAGGACTTCACCGCCCGCATGCTGCCGGTCTGCGCCTCGATCCCCGGATTCCTGTTCATGGTCCCGCAGCGCATGTCGCTGTTCGAGGATCCCGGCTCGCAGTTCGAAGTGCGCGTGAGCGGGCCCGATCTCGCGGTGCTGGCGCGCACTGCCAATGAGTTGGTCGGCGCGCTGATGGGCGTCGAAGGCGTGCAGTACGCGCGCAGCGGCCACGTCGAGGGGCGCCCCGAGCTCGACGTGCGGGTCGATCCGCACAAGGCGGGCGAGCAGGGCTTCACCGTGGCGCAGTTCGGCGGGATCGTGGAGATCGCGCTCGGAGGACGGCGCGTGAGCCTCTTCACCGCGGGTGGGCGCGACTACGACGTGAATCTGCTGGTGCCGCCCGAGGTGATCCGTTCGGAGCAGGAGCTCGACACGCTGCCGATCGTCACGCCGCGCGGCGAGGTGATCACGCTGCGCGATGTTGCGACCGTCACGCGCAAGAGCGGCCCGATCTCGATTGATCGCCTCGAACGCCAGCGCACCGTGACGGTCACGGTGAACTTGAAGCCGGGAGTCGCGCTCGGCGACATGATCGAGCGCGCCGGCGCCGCCGTGATCGAACCGATGAAGTCGCGACTGCCGCCCGGCTACTCGCTCGAACCCGGCGGTTCCGCCGACAAGCTCAGCGCCACGCTGAACGCGCTGACGCGGAGCTTCTGGCTGGCGGTGCTGATCACCTACCTGCTGTTGGTCGCGCTGTTCGCGAGCTGGCTGTCGCCGCTGGTGATCATGGTCACGGTGCCGCTCGCGATGAGCGGCGGCGTCGCGGCGATCGTGCTGGCGAAGCGCTGGCTGCCCGATGCGTCGTTCGATGTGATCACGATGCTCGGGTTCATCATCCTGGCCGGCATCGTGGTCTCGAACGCAATCTTGGTGATCCATCAGGCCAACAACTACATGGCCGGCGGCATGGAGCGGCGCAAGGCGCTCGCCACCTCGTCGCGCACGCGGCTCCGCCCGATCGCGCTGACGCAGATCACGACCATCACCGGCCTCATCCCGTTGGCGCTGGGCCAGGGCGCCGGCAGCGAGCTTTATCAGGGGCTCGGCATCGTGATGCTCGGCGGGCTGATCGTGAGCACGGTGTTCACGCTGTTCCTGGTGCCGGCCCTGATGACGCTGGGCTGGGATGTCGCAGAAGCGTTCGGTCGCGAGCCGACAGCGACAGCGACAGCGAAGCCGTAGGCGGTGACGAAACCGACGTTCTGTGTCTGGATCAGAATGTCGGTTTCGTCACCGGCTGGTGTGTTCCGCTCGCAGTTCGACCATCGCTTCGCCGAGCGCCGCGCCGATCTCGAGGTAGCTGCCGGCGTTGCCGAACCAGTGGTGGCCGTGGGTCGGGTTGGGTGATTCCTCGGGTTTGCGCAGGAATGCTCCCGTCGGCACGAAGCGAGCGGCGCCGCCGACTTCCGGTCGCGAGCACGCCTGCTTCTGCGCGCTGCGCAGCACGGCGTTCTCCATGTTTCCAGTCTCGCCGGCGACGAATGGCAGACGCGGATCGCCGAGTGCGACGCGCAGGTCGCCGATGAAGTGGACGAGGTTTTCCTCGTACTCGGCGGCATCAGCCTCGTTGCAGCCGTCGTTCCAGCCCTGGAACCAGAGGCAGCCGTCGAGGCGCGGTGTGTGCTGTGCAAGCGCCGGAAACGTCGTCGCGAGCGTCGCGACTGCCGCGCGGTACTCGGCCAGCATCCGCGTCCAGCATGGCCCGAGCTCGCCGCCCGCGCTCGGTGGCCGGAAGTCGTGCGCCAGGCTTTTGCCGCCCCAGCAGGTCTTGATCAGCACGACCGGCTCGTCGAAGCGATCGCCGAGCACGTGGCCGATGCCGAGCTCGGGGCCGAAGTGGTGGCGGTCGGCGTAGACTGCGAAGCCGACGTCGAGCGGCCCGGCCTTCTGCTCCGACTCGGTGCGGTAGACGACGAAGACGTCGTCGCGCGCCGTGAAGCGGCCATCGGTGGAGCGGATCTTCTTCCAGCGTTCGCTGCGCTCCGGTTCCGCGAGGTAGTTCATCAGGTTGCCGCGGCCGCAGTTGTAGTCGCGCGCGTCGTCGAGATCGACGACCGCGTGGCCTTCCATGTTCGACTGGCCGGCGAGGAGGAAGAGGCGGACGACCGGAGGCGGGGCAAGGGGCAGGGCTTGCTGCGGCGCGCGCTGCCGCGCTGCGGTGATGCCGAGCAGGCCGAGGAGGACGAGTCGCGCGGTCAACGGTTGCTCCACGGAAGCGTTCTTGGTTCGGAAGGCTGCCACCCTAGATCGGTCGGCGAAAGACTGGACCGCGTCATTTCCAGGCCGCGAAGGCGTGATCGACCTGCGCTCGCTGGAAAACCACGAAGTCGCGCTTCGCCGTCCGTTGGAGAAGTCGCCGCGAGTCCGGCGAGTGGATTTCGAGTCGGGACGAGGAGGAGGTTTGAAGCCAACTCCCCGGAGAGTTGTCGAGAAGCTTCGACGAAATCACGGCTTGAAAGACGCCGCCGGGCGACACGGAGAGTTCTCCAACGGGCTGTTAGGCTGCCCGAGATCCTGGGACAGCGCCTCACGCGATGCTGCGAATCAGGACGCCAAACTGAGTTGGGACACGGAAGCACGAGGACCGAACGCGCCGCAGCCATCGCGCGCGCGCAGGAGCAAGACGATGCGCCACCACGGAATCTTGACCGCGTTGCTGTGCGCGTCGCTCGCCGCGAGCGCGAACGGGCAGGAGGGTGGCGGTCCCCCCGGCGGATTCCCGCCGGGCGGCTTTCCTCCAGGTGGCCAGGGCGGCCGTCGTTTCGGGCGCGGCCGGCCGGAGCGCGATCCGGCCAGCGTGCAACTCGCTCAGCTCACGTACCAGCGCGTCGAGTTCGAAACCAAGAGCCTCACGGCGGGCAAGGAGACGGTCGGGCTCTACCTGCCCGCCGACTACGCCGAGGCGGCCAACGTGGAACGGAAGTACCCGCTTGTGCTCTGGCTGCACGGGATGAACGAGGACGATCGCGAGTTCCATTTCGGCGGCGCGAAGATCGTCGATGACGCGATCGCGGCCGGCAAGCTCGCGAAGTGCATCGTGGTTTCCGTCGCGGCGCCCGGTCGCACGCTCTACATGAACGGCGAGCGCGAAGGGAACATCTGCGACCTGGTCACGAAGGACGTCGTCGAGTGGGCCGCGGCTACCTACCGCGTGTCGCCCGAACGCGCCGATCGCGCGCTGATGGGCGTGAGCCTCGGCGGCATGGCGGCGCTGCGCTTCGCGCTCTCCGAGCCGGAGCGGTTCGGCACGGTGGCGGCCCATTCGGCCGCGACCTTCCCCGAGGATCCGGCGCAACTGCCGGAGCAGCACATGGGCACCGTGCAGCGTTTCGGCGAGCGGCTCGGCTGGAACGAACTGCTCGGCAATCCGATCGATCCGGCGAAGTTCGCCAAGATCAATCCGCAGTCGATCGTGCGCGGCATGACCGACGCGAAGGGGCTGCGCATCTACTTCGACGCCGGCAGCAATGACCGCTACGGCTTCGGCCCGGCGAACGAGGCACTCGCCGTCGCAATGGAGGAGCAGGGGATCGCGCACACCTTCCGCCTGATCGAGGGCGGCGAGCACAGCTGGGGCGGCGGCACGATCCAGAAGGCGCTCGAGACCTCGTTCGCGTTCGTGAACGGCGGCTTCTCCAAGGCGTGCGCGGCGAACTGCGTGAAGCCGGCGCCGGCGGGACCGGCGGGCGGCGCGGCTGTAGAGCCGAAGAGCGGCGCGGGCGGTTGAGCGCGGTTGCGCGCGGCGAAGCGTGAGCACCTGAACGGGGTTGTGCGACAAAGGGCGCAGCAGTGAAGTCTTCGGCGGCGCGAGCGGGCGGGCTGGTCGTTGTCGTGGCGGTCGGCGCGCTCGTCGGCTGGTGGTGGCGTTCGAGTGCGGCGCCGCCGCTGACGCCGAATGCCCTGCGCGATCGGCCGGAATCAGGGCCGCGTGACTCGCTCGCGCCGCCGGTGGTGCCGATCACCGACGCGGCTCGAACCGAGGAAGCGAACGGCGTGGGGGCGGTGCCAACCGCGATCGGCGCGCCGGAGAACACCACGTTGCGACCCGATCGCTCGCTGGTGATCCGCGGCTCGGTCGTGGCGGCCGACGGCGGCGCTCCGCTCGAAGGGGCCACGGTTACAGCCAGAGATCTGACCGGCGGCGGGCTCGGCGACGCCGACGCCGACGAGTCGGGTCGCTACGAGATCGTGATCGATGGAGGCGTGCCGGCGGTCGTCCTGCTGCTGGCCGAGTGCGACGAATTTGGACCCGCGCTCGAATCGCTGGCCGTCGCGCCGGACGCGGTCGAGGCCAGCGCGCACTTCGGACTCGATCGCGGCTTCTCGCTGCGACTGCTCGTCCATGACGAGGCCGGGCGCCCGATCGATCGCGCTGCGGTGGTGTTGGGAGCTTCGACGCGTTGGTTCGCCGACGACTGGCAGGACGGCGAGACCGGCCCCGACGGCGCCTTCGAGCTGGACGATGTCGTCGACCTGCCGCGTCACGGGTTGCGACTGACCGTGCGCGCGGACGGTTTCGCGCCACGACGATTCGCGCCGCTCGAGGTGGCAGCGGGCAGCCGTTTCCTGCAGCTCGACTGCGAGCTGCGGTCCGAGCGTGCGCTGGCGGGGGTGGTGGTCGACGCCGCGACCGGTGCACCGCTGCCGACCGCGCAGGTGGAGCTGGCCGCGCTCGGCGAAGAGCTCGATGGCGAGTTCGGCGGCGAAGCGGGCGGTGCGGCGGCAGGCGAGGGGGATCGCGAATTCGAGTCGGACGGCGCCGACGCGGCGTGCGATCGTGAGGGGCGCTTCAGCGTCGAATCGGGCGGGTTGCCCGAGGAGCTTTCGGCGCTGCTGGTCGTCGCGCCGGGCTTCCGCACCGCACGGGTCGATCGGCCGTGGTCGCGGCTCGCGGCCGGCGAATCCGCGCTCCGGATCGGATTGACTCCGGTCGCGGTCTGGTCCGGTCGCGTCGTTGATGCAGCGACTGGCACGGCGATCGACCGCGCCGACGTGATGGTGCGTGCCGCTCTACTCGCGGCGAGTGTCGCCGAGTTGTTCGAGGACAGCGGGCAGACGGGCGCCGACGGACGATTCGAGCTGCGGCTCGAAAGCGCGCCGAGCGGTGCGCCGCTGGAGCTTTTCATCGAGGCACCGGGCTACTCGGCATGGTTGCGCGCGATCGATGCCGGCGCGGCGCTCGATCCGGACTTCACCGCGAAGCTCGATCCGGCGGTCATCGTCGACGGCCGGGTGCTGCGCGCCGCTGACGATTCACCGTTCTGCGGCGCGATCGTGCGCGCCGTCGACGATCGCCCGCGGCTCGATCGCGCCGGGATGGTGTCGCGGGCGGCGGCCACGATCGCCACCGCGAAGTCGGGCGCCGACGGCTCCTTCCGCCTCGAACTGCCGGTCACGGCGCGCAACAACGGCGACATCGCCCTCGTCGTCGAGTACGCCCGCCGCCGCCACCCGCTCGGCCGCCTCGCGCTGCCGCTCGCGGGTGCCGACGGCGCCGCAACGCCGCTCAAACTGCGCATCGACGTGCCGCCGCCGCGCAAGCGGTGACGAAACCGACGTTCTGTGTCTGGATCAGATTGTCGGTTTGGTTACCGGCGGCGGCCGAGACGTCGATCGGCTCAGACGTCGAGGGTCAGGGTGTAGGCGCCGTCGAGGCCGAAGTTGAGGACCTCGATCTCGTAGAGCACGCCGTCGCCGAGCAGCAGTTCGAGGCCCGACTGCGTGACCTTTCGATCGCCGCTGGTGAACGACTTCGCCTTGGTCTCGAACGCGGGGAAGACGGAGCCGGTCGCGCCATCGAACAGGTCGAAATCGGGCAGCGCGCCGTCCTTGTCGGCCTTGATGGTCACCTTCAGCGTCGAGCCCGCTTGCGCGACGAAGAAGTAGGAGTGCGAACTGTCGCCGGCGACGAATCGCGCGGGGATCGTGACCTTGTTCTTCTTGAACGCGGAGAGGTCGAAGAAGACGTCGCCGAACGAGAACTCGTCGCCGATCACCGCGCGGCTGGTCGCGGCGCCGAGCACGGCGAGAAAGTCGCCGTCTTCGAGCGCCGAGTCGGCGAGGCCGACGGCGCACTCGAACAGGTACTCGGCCGACGCGTCGAAGGCATTGTTCGCGTCGACGACCCCGATGCCGATGTCGGCCACGCTGTCGGGCAGGAACGGCAGCGAGGCGAAGACCAGCCGCTCGGAGTCCTTGGTGCCGATCTCGAGGCGCAGGTCGGTGAGCAGGCTGCCGAAGATCTCGCCGGCGCGGTGCTCCTCCGGCAGGCCGCTCGCCGTCAGGTCAATCGCATCGAGCAGCGTCGTCAGCAGTTCGTCGTCGTCCTGCAGGTTCCGCGCGAGCCCGAGTCCGGTCACGGCGTCCAAGTAGGTCCCGATCTCGACCTCGTCCTGCCACGCGCAGGCGAAGAAGTCGGGGATCGCCTCGCCGACCGCGCGCGTCGGGTAGTCGAGCGGATCCTCGAAGCTCTCGCCCTCGAACGCGAGCCAAGCGTGGGTGTACTCGTGCGCGACGACGGTCGGATCGCGCGAGAAGTCGCCCTCCGGCCCGACCAGTTCCTCGATGTCGTTGAACTGGATGTAGCCGATCGTATGGCCGTCGATCGGGAAGAAGTCGGCAACGAAGAACGCGTTCGGCTCGTCAGTCTTGACGTTGATGAGGATCGGCAACGCATGCCCGAGCGCGATCGGATCGAGCAGCTGCTTGTCGAGGTGGCCGAAGAACGTGTCGACCTGGTAGTAGGTGTTGACCTGATCGAAGCCATCCGGGTCGGCGGAGATCGAGGTCTTGAAGTTGCCCGAGGCGCTGAACAGGTTCGTGTTCAGGTCATCCCAGATGTCGACGTGCGCGCCGACCAGGAACCCCTGCGCGAAATCGACCGGCGCACCAATCCCCTTCGACCAGTTCTTCAGGCTCTTGGTCGATGCGATTCCATCGATGGCATTGTCGACCGACTTGAAGACCAGCCCCTTCGCGCTTTTCGTCGAGAACGGCACGAATTGGCCGAAGTAGGGGTAGAGACCGTCTCCGCGACGGACGCGATCGACGACTCGGCGGGAAACGCCGTCACGAGCGTCGATCGTGACCTCGAACAGTTCGCCGGGGCGGTCGCCTTGCAGGGTCACCTGCACCACCGGCACCAGTCCGGCTGCTTCGGCGCGCCACGCCCGCCGCGATCGCGTCGTCGTCCAGACGACCCCCGGTCGACGTCGCCGGAGAGCATCCTCGGCCTCGACGGCCTGCGTCGCGAGCGGCGCGGCCTCGTCGTCGCGAAGCAGGAATGTGCCGAGGGGTCGCACTGGACCTGGCACGCTCGCGCGCGCTGCGACGAGTTCGCCGTGACCGTCGAAACTCACGCTCACGTCGAGTCCGAGGATCGGCAGTCCGTCGTGGGAGTAGCTCACTTCGACTCGACGGCCGCGCAGTCTCGCGGCCGGAGTTGCGTTCGCGGGTAGCGCGAAGAGCTCGCGAAACCGGTCCAGAAACTCGAGCGCAGCTTCGGCGAAGTCCGTCGCGACGGGATCGGCGGAGTTCACGCCAAGCCGACCCCCGCTGATCGTCCGCGCCGCGCCATTCACCGGCGAGCGGCGGGCGTGGAACGGCTCGAGCGCTTCCGCATTCAACGCCGCCAACTGCGCCGCTGCCCTCGGTGCGAGCGGTGCTTCGCCGAGTCGGCGCACGGCCGGCAGCAGCGACTCCTGCGCTGGCGAAGCGGCTCAAAACGCTCCGCAAAACGCGGCGAGGAACAAGGCCGAGACAGTGCCGCGGGCAGTCAGCATGGGCGTCTCCAGGGATTGGTTGCAGGCGCGGGACGATAGGCGGCCTGGCTGCAACCGGCCACGGCTCGCTCACCCACCGTAGTCGTCCCCGTGCGCCACC
>SIAN01000056.1 GCA_009691715.1 Planctomycetota bacterium | reverse complement strand
GCTCGATTGCCTGAAGCACACGCAGCAGCCCCTCAACGGTGGCGATGCGTGCGCGCGCCACCAGCTTCTCAACGTGAGTTCCGTTCGCCGTCCTGCTGTTCTGGATTGCCATCGTCTTCACCCCACCCGCATCGCGGCATCGAGCGCCTTCGCTTCGTCCATCGAGGAGTAGAGCTGCGTCGTGCGAATGTCGGAATGGCCAAGCACGCAGCGTGCGACCTCGACGCCAAACTCCCTTCGGATGCGCTCCGCAGCGTTGTGGCGCAGTCGGGCCGGCGCCCACGACTCGACCTTGGCGCGTTTACACGCCCGTTCGATCGCGCGGCGGTACGCCGCCACGGTGTAGACCTCGCCCGGTGGATGCAGACGCTCCGCTTCAGCGCGCTGCTGCGTGCGCAGGAGTTGGCTCGGCGGGACCTTGGTCTTGCGCTGCTTGCGCTTGGCTCGAAAGCGCCGGCGCTCGGCTTCCTCGGGACTGAAGAGCGCGGCGTTCGGCGAGAGCTTGAGCCACGGCTTGAGGATCGCTTGCGCCTTGGGACCGAGCGGCACGATGCGCTGCTTGCCGAAGTGCGCCGTCTTGTGCAGCCGCGGGACGTAGCGCCAGGCCGCGGCGGTTCGGTCGAGTTCGTTCATGCGCATGAGCCGGACTTCCGAGACGCGCATCCCGGTCAGGTACTGAAGCTCGACCATCGCGCGCACGGTCGGCGTCAGGTGGGGGAGCGTGGCGTCGTAGTCGCGCTCAGGGACCGGCAGGACGGGCGCGGGCTCTGGCGCTGTCGAGCGGTAGCGCCGCAGCCCGTCGACCGCCTGGAGGCCGTGGTAGACGCTCGCAGGCACCAGCTCTTCGGCGGTGGCCCACTTGAAGAGCGCCTTCACGCGGCCCAGGTGGCGGTTGACGGTCACGCGGCACCAGCCCTTGCGCACCATCGCCTCTTGCACGTCCTTCAGCCGGCGCGGGCTGAACTGCTCGGCAGCTTGGAGGCCGTAGCGCGCGAGGAGCGGACCGAACGCGATGACGAAGTTGTCTAGCTCCAGCGTCGGCTCGCCATCGGCGCTGCGGTAGTAGCCGTCCTTCGCTTCGAGGAAGCGCGCGACGAGGTCGCCGATCGTGGGCGTCAACGATGGCGCAGGAGCTGGCGCTTCATCCGGCAGCCTTCCGGTCGTGAGCCAGACGCCGATCAGCTCGCGGTAGCGCTCGTGCGCGTTCGGGCCGGCCTTGCCGAGATAGATCGTCCGGCCTTCGATGACGACGCGCGCTTGGCCGGTCGCTGCGTGCACGCCGAGTCGCGGCAGGCGTTGCGGCTTCGACGACGAGCGGGGACACGAAGCGGGAGACGATGGAACCGCGGCCGAAACCGCCGGCAGAGCAGAGGGCGCAGCAGAGGGCTGCATGATCGACGCGCCTTTCTTTGGTAGTCGGACTACCAAGAAACGGCCAACGTCGCACTGCCTCGAACAGAGGCAGGTTGCCGCAAGTCACGGCTCGAACGGGATTAACGAGTGGTGGGCGATACTGGACTCGAACCAGTGACCCCCAGCTTGTCGAGCTGGTGCTCTAGCCAACTGAGCTAATCGCCCGGCTCACGATCCGGATCGCTCCGGGGCGCGAGAAGGGGAAACTTTATAGGGCGGCGTGGGGCGGCGGTGCAAGCGGGCAGAGGCTGGGAATTGCAAAGCGAGGGGCGCGACGCATGATCCGCCGCTGCGCTCATCGGAAGTTGATTCTCTTCGCCGCGCAACAGGAAGTTGGCTTGCGCGGATCGCCGATCACGGTGCCATGCCTAAGGACGTTCTTACAACGGGGGAGGTGGCGAAGCTCTGCCACGTCACGATCCGGACCGTGATCAAGTGGTTCGAGAAGGGCCATTTGAAGGGCTACAAGATCCCCGGCTCGCGCGACCGCCGGTTCGCACGCGGCGATGTGCTTGCGTTCATGCAGGGCCACGGCATCCCGAACACCGAGCCGGACGCCGACGCGGGAGCGCGCAAGCGGATTCTGGTCGTCGACGACGAGGCGGCGGTGGTCGAGATCATGGTCGAGTACCTGCGCCAGCTCGGGATGTTCGAGTGGCAGACGGCGAAGAACGGCTACGAGGCGGGACTGAAGACGCAGTCGTTCCGTCCGCACGTGCTGCTCACCGACTACAACCTGGGCGACATCACCGGTGTGCAGGTTGCAGAGACGGTGCGCGCGACGCCGGAGCTGGCGAAGATGCGGATCATCGTCGTGTCGGGCGTGCTAAGCGAAGCCGATGCGCCGCAGCTGCGCGAGAAGGGGATCGACGCCTTCGTGCGCAAGCCGTTCACCTTCGAGCAGCTGCGCGACGCGATCCTGAAACAGTTGAAGATGATCTGAATCGTCGAGTCGCACCGCAGCGCGTGGTGCACCATGGCGGCGCACCCTAGAGGGTTGAAGCAACGGAGGGGGGCGGCTTGGAGCTATGGAAAGCGGCGCTCCTCGGGTTGGTGCAGGGGCTGACGGAGTTCTTTCCGGTGTCGAGCGACGGTCACCTCGTCGCGCTCGAACGGTGGCTCGGCGTGCAGCCGGTCGGCATCGGAGCGTCGTTCGAGGCGTTTCTGCACGTCGGGACGCTGTTCGCATGCCTGATCGCGTTCCGCCGCGATTTGCGACCTCTGCTCGGGACGCTCCTCGCGCCGAACCGCCTGCTACGGCCGTCTGCTGACGACGCGACCGCGCACGAGGCGCGTTTCGTGATCGTCGGCACGCTCGCCACCGTCGTGACCGCGTTGCCGAGTGCGGACTGGTTCGAGTCGCTCTACACAGTCAAGTTGGTCCTGGTCCTTAGCCTGACGCTGACCGGGCTTCTGCTGCTCTGGTCGCGTTATCTGATGAAGACGCCGGTGCGCGCCGCGGCGTGGTGGCAGCCGGTTGTCGTCGGCTGCGTGCAGACGATCGCGATCCTGCCGGGTGTCTCCCGTTCCTGCTCGACGGTCGTCGCCGGCCTGCTGGTCGGGCTCGGCGCCGCTCGCGTGGCGAGATTGTCGTTCCTGCTGTCGATCCCGATCGTCGCGGCCGCAGTCGTGCGCAGCGCATGGAAACATCCGCCGAGCGCCGAGCTGATCGCCCCGCTGCTGGTCGGCAATCTGGTCGCCTTCGCGGTCGGGCTGCTGGCGGTCCGCGCGATGCTCGAATGGGTTCCGCGCGGGCGAATGCACTGGTTTGCGCCGTGGTGCTTCATCGTCGCGGCCGCGGTGAAGTGGGGGACGTGATCGAGGGTGTTGCACACGACCGTGGAGCGGCCTGGCGCAACCGTGCGGTCTTTCTGGTCCCGCCTCGCGCTCAGGTCTTCAGCGAGCCGCGCCGCCACTGTTCCACGACGCGTTGCAGTGCGGGACCGGGGCACGCGGTGCCGGTGTCGCGAATCTCTTGGTGCGTGTAGACGCGGCTTTGGGCGAGCCGATATTTCGCACAAAGCGAATCGAGCAGCTCGACCAGCGCCTTCTTCTGCGCCGAGGTCGGTTGCTGCACGGTGAAGTCACCGATGAGCGCGATGCCGATGTTGCCGACGTTCAACTCGGGGCTGCCGGCGTGCGCGCCCTGATAGGTGAGGGGACGCCCTTCCCAGATGCGACCGGCCGGGTCGACCATGAAGTGGTAGCCGATGTCGGCCCACCCCTCCTTCTCCTGGTGCTCGCGCTGATAGGAACGAATCGCGTCGGCGGCGACGCGCGCCGAATTGCTCGACAGCCGAGTCGCGGTGTGGTGCACCGTGACGCGCGTGATCGGCGTCATCCGGTCGAAATTGGAGCGAGTCCGTCGCGCGCCCCACGACGTGCGCGGCAGGATCGGAGGCGCCTTCGCGGCCGCCGGTGGCTGGGTCGCGGCTTCCGGCGGAGCCGCGCGGGGCGGTACTCCGCGAGCGGCCGTCGCAGCCGCTGCACGCACGCCGAGCATCGCGCGCAGCTCGGCGTAGAGCGGCGACTTTGGATCGCCGGCCGACAGCTTGAGTCGCTTCGCGCCGGCAAGGTCGCCCCGCTGTTCAGCGAGCAGCGACTGGCGGAAATAAACACCGTCACGTTCGCGGCCGAGCGCCAATTTCAGCGCTGAGTCATAGTTGCGGCGCGCCTGCGTTGGATCATCGTGGAACGCGAGGTCGCCGCGCAGGCAGGCGACACGCATGCACCCGACCCTCGCGCGGGTGCTCGCTGCCGGCATTCGGTCGATCAGCCGCTCGGCGGTGCCGACGTGTACCTTGGCGATGCTCGGCTTCCCGTCAGCGAGCCAGCAATCGGCGGCATCGAGCAGGTACCCGAGCTGCGCGTTGCTGTCCTGCGCCTCGAGCGCGGCTCGCGCCGCCTGCTCGTACTGACGTCCGGCGGCGCCGGCGTGACCCTGCTCACGCGATTGTTCGGCGCGATCTGCGATCGCACCGACGGGATCGCCGCTACTGGCGCAACCCGACAAGAACCCGCAAAGGACGAAGCACTTGAACACTGCCGCCACCCGGAAAAGGGTTCGCGGTGTACGAGACATTTGGCGCATAGGGCTCCCCAACCGTGGCGAGCAAGCTAGCCGTGTACGGAACACGATCAAGCGAACCGCAGCGGGATCACGATGGCCCTCAAGCTCGGGCCCGCTCGCGCCGATCTCGCCGGAATGGCGATCGTCGGTGAGAATCCGATTCGAGGACGAGTGAGCGGACCGCCGCGTCGCGGCCGCCGCATCGACTCCGCGCTCGAACTCGAATTGCCGGCCGCAGCGGGCGCGTGCGCCGTCGCCCACGCCACCTGCGAGCCGTTGCTCGCCGCCCACCTCAACGCGTGCCAGGCGCCGGCGCTGCTGGCGGATGCGTTGCTCGCGCTCGACGAGGCAATCAGCAACGTCGTGCGCCACGCCTATCCCGAGGCAGCCGGCGCCGGCGTCGTCCGATTGCGGGTCGAACTGTCGCCGTGGCTGATTCGGTTCGTGATCGAGGACGAAGGGCCCGGCTTCGACCTGGCCGCGATCCCGCCACCTGATTTCGAGCGACCGGTCCCGGGGGGATACGGCCTCCATCTGATGCGAGCGACCATGTCACGGGTGTCGACGCGCCGCATCGAGGGCCGCAACGAGCTGGTGCTGGAGAAGGCGATCACGCCCGACGCGCGAGCTTGACCGGCCGTCGGAGCGCACCGAGAATCCACCGCCTTCTTTCCTCCGCTCCGACAAGGTCATCGAAACGCAATGGCAGCTCGCCCCCTGGCGCTCGCGCGTCGCATGGAACGGCTCGGCACCGAGACCGCATTCGAAGTGCTGGCACGCGCGAAGGAACTCGAACGGCAGGGCCGCTCGATCGTCCACCTCGAGATCGGTGAGCCCGACTTCGACACGCCGAAACACATCATCGATGCGGCCTGCGACGCGCTGCGCAGCGGCAAGACGCACTACGGTCCGTCGACCGGCCTCCCGGAGCTGCGTGACGCGATCGCCGAGGACTTCACTGCGCGCCGCGGCGTGAAGGTGAACGCGGACCAGGTCACGGTGCTCGCGGGCGGGAAGCCGGCGATCTTCTTCCCGTTCCTCGCGCTGCTTGACGAGGGCGACGAGGCGATCTACCCGAACCCAGGCTTCCCGATCTACGAGTCGATGATCGAGTTCGCCGGTGCGAAGGCGGTGCCGCTGCCGCTGCTCGAAGAGAACCAGTTTCGTACCGACGTCGACGAGTTGAAGAAGCGGATCACGAGCAAGACCAAGATCGTGATCATCAACTCGCCGCACAACCCGTGCGGCAGCGTGCTCGAGCCCGACGACGTCAAGCGCATCGCCTTGCTCTGCGCCGAGCGCGGTATCTGGCTGTTCACCGACGAGATCTACTGCCGCATCCTCTACGACGCAAAGCACGCCACGCCGCTCATGTGGGGCGACAAGGACCGGATCATCGTGCTGGACGGCTTCAGCAAGACCTTCGCGATGACGGGGTGGCGACTCGGCTACTCGATCGCGCCAGCCGATCTCGCGCAGCGGATCGCGAAGCTGCAGACCAATTGCAATTCGTGCCCGGCGACGTTCTCGCAGGTTGCGGGAGTGGCGGCGTTGAAGGGCCCGCAGGGCGATGTCGACACGATGGTCGCTGAATTCCGCAAGCGACGCGATCTGGTGGTGAAGGGGTTGAACGAGATCCCGGGCGTCAGCTGCATCGCGCCGCAGGGCGCGTTCTACGCCTTCGCCAATGTACGCGGCACCGGCATGGCGTCGCGCGATCTGCAGCGCGCGCTGCTCGACGAAGCGGGCGTCGGCACGTTGTCGGGCACGGCGTTCGGCGCGCATGGCGAGGGCTACATCCGGCTGTCCTACGCCAACTCGCAGGCCAACATCACCGAAGCGCTGCGACGGATGAACCAGCACATCAGCTCGAAGAAGCCGGTCCGCACTTGAGCCTCGCTCCGGCAGATTCCCGCAGAGCCGCTGACTTTCGAAGTGACGCTGACTTTCGAAGTGACGCTGACTTTCGAAGTGACACCGTCACGCGGCCGTGCGCGGCGATGCGGCGTGCAATGGCCGAGGCGCAAGTCGGCGATGACGTCTTCGGCGACGATCCGACCGTCAATCGGCTGCAACTTGAGGTCGCGACGCGCTGCGGCATGGAGGCCGCGCTGTTCGTGCCGAGCGGCACGATGGGCAACCAGATCGCCGTCAAGCTGCACACCCAGCCGGGCGAGGAGTTGATCTGCGAAGAGCGCTCGCACGTCTGGGTCAACGAGGCGGGCGGGCTCGGGCTGATCAGCGGTGTGCAGACCAAGACCTTGGCGGCCCCCGAGGGCGTGCCAAGCGTCGCGGCGTTCGAGGCGGCGATCCGCGACGAGGACGTCCACCATCCGCGCAGCGCGCTGATCGTGCTGGAGAACACGCACAACTACGCCGGTGGCCGCGTGATCCCGGTCGCGACGATGGCGGCGATCCGTGCGCTGGCGTTGCGCCGCGGGTTGAAGGTCCACCTCGATGGCGCGCGCCTCTGGAACGCAGTCGTCGCCACGCGCACGCCGATCGCGCAGTTCGCGGCGCAGGTCGACACGCTGACGTTCTGCTTCTCGAAGGGGCTCGGTTGCCCGGCTGGCTCGATGCTGGTCGGCACGCGCGAGGCGATGGCGCGCGCGCGGCGGATCCGCAAGGCGCTCGGTGGCGGCATGCGCCAGGTCGGGATCTTGGCGGCGGCGGCGGAGTTCGCGCTCGAACGCAACGTGGAGCGGCTGGCCGACGACCATGCGCGCGCGCAGCGTCTCGCGCGCGCGTTCGCGGAGTTGCCGGGCTGCCGCGTCGATCCGGCGACGGTCGAGACCAACATCGTATTCGTCGAGCGTGCCGCGAACGACGCGGTCGCAGTCGAGAAGGCGCTGGCGGCGGAGGGTGTCCGCGCGATCGCGCTCGCGGCCGACCGGTTGCGCTTCGTGACGCATCTCGATGTCGGCGACGGCGACATCGAGCGCGCGCTCGCGGCGATGGCGAAGGTGACCGGCGCACGCATGGGTTGAGACGTAGGGGCTGAGAAGCAGGGGCTCTGAGGAGAACGACTTGTCGGTCTTCAAGGCGTACGACATCCGGGGCGTCTATCCAGGCGAGATCGACGAAAAGCTCGCGTGGAAGATCGGCGCGGGGCTGGTGAAGCTGCTCTCCGCCAAAAAGCTGGTGGTCGGGCGCGACATGCGCAAGTCGGCGCCCTCGATCCAGAAGGCGGTCATCGACGGCATCACCGCGCACGGCTGCGACGTGATTGACATCGGCTTGGTTTCGACGCCGATGGCCTACTTCGGCATCGGCAGCCTCGCCTCTGACGGTGGTCTCACCACCACCGCGTCGCACAATCCGCCGCAGTACATCGGCGCCAAGATCTGCCGCGCTGGCGCCGTGCCGATGTCGAAGGACACCGGCATCGGCGAGCTCGAACGCATGGCGAAGGGGGAACTGCCACCGCCGCCGGGCACGAAGCGCGGAGGCGTCACGACGTTCGACGTGTGCGCCGGCTACCAGAAGCAACTGCGCCGCTTCATGCAGCCGTGGAACGGGATCAAGGCGGTGATCGACACCGCCAACGGCATGGGCGGGCTCGAGGTGCCGCTGGTGCTTGATGGCTCCGGCCTCGACTGGAGCGGCCTGTTCCTCGAGGTCGATGGCAACTTCCCTAATCACGAAGCCAATCCGCTCAAGGACGAGAACATCGTCGACATCCGCCGCGAGGTGGTCGCGCGCAAGGCGGCCGTCGGCTTCGCCTATGACGGCGACGCCGACCGCTGCTGCGTCATCGATGAGTTGGGTGAGCGGATCGGCGCCGACCTGATCACGGCGCTGCTCGCCCGCGAGTTCCTCCGGGTGGAGAAGGGGGCGGCGATCGTGTACGACCTGCGCGCCAGCCGCGTGGTGGCCGAGGAGATCACGGCGCACGGCGGTCGGCCGTTGCGCGAGCGCGTCGGCCACAGCTTCATCAAGGCGACCATGCGCAGGGAGAACTCGCCGTTCGCCGGCGAGCTCTCCGGCCACTTCTACTTCCGCGACCACTACTTCAGCGACTGCGGCACGCTGGCGATGGTGCACGTGCTGAACGTGATGGCACGCGAGAAGCGGCCGCTGTCGCAAATCGTCGCGCCGCTGCGCAAGTACCCGTCGACCGGCGAGGTCAACTTCGAGGTGCAAGACGCCGACGCCAAGCTCGCGGAGTTGCGGGACATCTACGCGAAGGGGAAGTCAGCCGCCGGCGCACCCACTTCGTACGACGAGCTCGACGGCATCTCGATCGCGTTCCCGGACTTCTGGTTCAACGTCCGCAAGAGCAACACTGAGCCGCTGCTGCGGCTGATGCTCGAGGCGCGGACGCCGGCGCTGCTCGCGGCGAAGCAGGCAGAGATCGTGAAACTGATTGGCGGCAGGCCGCACTGAGCTGAGCTCGTGGCGGCCCGCTCCGCCGGGCCGCGGGCGCTGACGCGCCGCGAGTGGCAGCCCGCCCTGCCGGGCCGCGGGCGCTGACGCGCCGCGAGTGGCAGCCCGCCCTGCCGGGCCGCTGGCGCGCCGTCAGTGGCGGCATGCTCCTCTGCGCTGCGTGCATCAGAACAAGTAGTAGAGATCCGGCAGGAACGTGAGACTCATGGTGTAGTTGTGGTCGCGGGCGAAGCTGGCGGGCAGCGGGCTCTGCGTTTCGTCGCACAGCATTCCGAGCGAGGCGGTGGCGTAGGCGCGGGCGTAGTCGAGCTCGCCCTGCTTGCGCGCGGCGGCGAGGAGGACGCTGGCGCTCTCCTTGTCGCCGATCGTGCCGATGGCGAGCAGGTAGCTCGAACGGGCGACCAGTTCGCGATCGTCCTGGTAGAGCTGATCGAGGTAGGTGACCGCGCTGCGATCGCCGAGAAGGCCGAGTCCGAGCGCGGTCCAGTAGAGGACCGCCGGCTCGTTCGACTTGGCCAGCTGTTCGCGCAGTTCGGGAGCGGCGGCGTCGACCTTGAGGCGTCCGAGCGCCCACGCGAGGTAGCCGCGCAACGCCGGGTCGCTTTCCTTCTTGAACGCTGCCAGCAGTTCGGCGCCGGCCTCGCGCTGGTCGAGCAGCGCGATCGCGACCGCAATCGCGCCGCGGATCGACGGATTGGCGTCATCGTGGAACTGCGCCATCAGTTCCGGCAGCGCGGTCTGGTAGCCAGAGAGCCCGATCGCGAGCGCGAGGAACGGCCGCTCGCGCGAGCCGGCGCTCTTCAGGCGGCTCTTCAGCCGGTCGACGATCTGCGGTGCGCCAAGGCTCGCGATGCGTCCGAGCGCGAGCGTCGCGAACGAGCGCGCCACGCCATCGGCGTCGGAGTTCACCGTGCGTTCGAGTGCGCGCACGGCATCGGCGTCGTCGGGACGTCCGACCACTCCGAGCGCGATGGCGGCGCTGCGCCGCACCGGCGTCGCGTCGTCACTCAAACCCGCGACCAGCGTCGGGGTCGCCGCGCGGTCGCCGATTCGCCCGAGCGCCTCGATCGCGAGCGCGCGCTGGAAGTCGTCGTGGCCGCGCGCCTGCAGGTAGGCGTGCAGGAACGGCGCATTGCCGGGATCGCGCGCCAGGCCGAGCGCGTAGATGGAGGCGAGTTTGAGCGTATGGGGCAGACGGCTCTCGACCCCGCCGGCGAGCGCGTCGCGCAGGACCGCGCCGGCCGCCGGGACGCCGCTCACGCCGAGGGCGACGGCCGCCATCGCGCGCAGTTCGTCCGGCTGATGCTCGTCGAGGAAGCTCGTGCGGAGCCGCTCGGTCGCCTTCGGATTGCGGGCGAGGCCGAGCGACAGGATCGCATTGATGCGCACCGAGAGTGACGGATCGCTGACGGCTGTGTTGCTCAAGTAGGGCAGCGTCGATTCATCTTCGAGCCGCGCGAGTGAGTAGACCGCGGCCGAGCGCACGAGGTCGTCTTCGTCGCGCAGCAGTTGGACCAACGCTGGTAGCAGGATCTGCGCGCGATCGGCCGGAGCGAGCGGCACGAAGCCGGGCTTGCCGGCAGGAACCGGCGCGTTGCGCAGGCTCGGGCGCAGGTTGACGTAGGCGTCTTGGTTGAACTCCCACCAGAACTCCCAGCGCTCTTCGCTGAAGGGGAGCGACGGGGCACTGCCGGGTACCGCAGGCGGCGCTTCGCGGGCGGAGGCGTTGGTGGGTGCGCCAGGCTGTGCATTGCCGCTGCCGGACGGCGGGAGCGGTGCCGACGACGGGCCGCCCGACTGGCGGAAAAGGCCACCGTGACCGACCGCGTCCGGGCTCGCCGCGACGGCGGCAAGCAGGGAAACGAGTGCTCGTGCGACGACCCCACTTCGCAACATGGCAATGCTCCAAGCCGGTACTGGCGTCGCCGGCTGCGCCCCTTTTCGGCACCGCGTCCGCTCGCGTTCAGTTCGAGATGTCGATTACGGAAGGGGTTGCCGCTCGGCGGGTCCGCCGAATGCGGCGGCGGGCCGGACTTCTCTAGCGAAGACGGGGCCAACCACCGCCCGAGGCGCCGCAGCGGGTGCCCGTAAGATCGCGTGCCCTTTCGGAACGACGGAGCTCGCGACGATGTCGTGCCTCTACTTCGACTGCTATTCGGGAGCGGCGGGTGACATGTTGGTCGCTGCGCTGCTGGATCTAGGCGCACCCTTTCAGGGACTTCGGGAAGATCTCGCCACTCTTGGCGTTCCCGGTTTCTCGATCGCGCAGGAGAAGCGCTGGCAGGGCGGGTTGGCGGGAACGCACTTCGTCGTTCGACTGGATCCGGCAGCGAATCCACCTCGGCGCAATCTCCGCGACATCGTCGCGCTGATCGAAGCGAGCGCTCTGCCTCCGGCGGTGAAGGCGAATGCGATACGCGTCTTCCGTCGCATCGGTGCGGCCGAGGCGAAGGTGCACGGCTGCGCCCTCGACGATGTCCACTTCCATGAGGTAGGCGCGCTCGACTCGATCGCCGATGTGGTCGGCTTCTGCGCGCTCCATTATCGACTCGGCTCGCCGCGCCTGTTCGCCTCGCCGATCGCGGTGGGGGAGGGCTTCGTCAAGACCGAGCACGGGCTCCTGCCGATCCCGGCGATGGCGACGCTCGAACTGCTCTGCGGCGTGCCGGTCGAGAGCGGCGGGCTGAAGGAAGAGCTGTGCACGCCGACCGGCGCGGCGCTGTTGTCGACGCTGTGCGAGGGATTCGGCCGCGACTTCACTTACGTGCCGCGCCAAGTCGGCTACGGACTCGGCACGCGGGTGCGGGAGAGCCCGCCGAACGCGGTGCGGGTGGTGGCGTGCGAGATGGTCGACTTGGTG
>SIAN01000029.1 GCA_009691715.1 Planctomycetota bacterium | reverse complement strand
GCACAGCGCGCTGGGCTACCTCCCGCCAGCGCCGCCAGCGAAGCTGCCAGGGGAGCCCGTCGTCGCTCCGCTCCTCCGGGCTCCCCTGACGTCAGCAGCTCCGGGACGTACAACTTGAGGTGTGGTACAACGATCGGGGGCAGGTCAGTCGCCCACGCGATCAATGCCGCATGCCACGACCGCTTGCTGCGCGAGCAGCCGGCACTGCTCGAACGTACCGTCTTCGTGACGGGTGAGCTCGCCTCGGCCGACGCGGTTCGCTTGGCACAACGCTGCCGCCGGCCGATCGTGCAGAAGCCGTTCGACTACGACGAGCTGTTCGCCGCGCTCACGGCATGCGCGGCACAACCCGCCCGCCGGTCGAGTGGATGACGGAGTAGAGTTCTCGCCATGTCCGACCCGCCGCCAGCACGCCGCCGGCTCGCGTCACGAACGCTCGCGCTCGTCCTGCTGCTCACTGCGGGAGCATGGTTCGCGGCGACGTCGGGCGTGCGCTGGTGGGTCGATCGTGAACTCGATGCAGCGCACGGCCGCGTGCTTGACCGCGAGCTTCGCGACACGAGCGATCGGGTCTGGACCCGCGAGGAGTTGCGCGGGAAGACGGTCGTGCTGGCGTTCTTCCGCTCGTTCTGCGAAGGCTGCCTTGCCGAACGTGACGCGATCCGGGAGCTGGCGGTGGCGCTCGAGCCGAAGCGTGCGCTCCTGTTCAGCGTGATGATGGACGGGGTCGAGGATTACTCACCCGACGAGACCGCGAAGACGCTCGTGCGCATGGATTACCACCATCCGGTGGTCATGGCCGATGCGGCCCTGCTCGACGCTTTCCACGGCACGACCTGGGCGCACGTGACCCCGGTCACCTGGGTCATCGACGGCGAGGGGCGAGTCGTCACCCATCTGCGCGGCCACCATTCGCTTTCGGAACTCCTCGCCGCGACTCCTCCCGACGCGCGGCGGAAGCCTTAACCCGGCCGATTCATGATCCCCGTCGCGAGGCGATGGGATGTCGATTCCGGACGAGGAGGAAATGTGCGGCTCCGACGATGCGGGCTCATGAGCCCGCTGAGGAGAGGATGCGCGTTTTCGACGAAGTTCTGGACCGACAGACCGAGCCTGAGCAGGGGTTTCATGAATCGGTCGGGTTAGGATCGACCGCATGTCGAACGATCTCATCCAGTCCGGTCTGCTCGTGGCGTTCGCTGCAGCGTTTCCAGCAGCGTTCCCCGGCGAGTCGACTCTGCCCACGGTGATCCGCTACGACCGCGACATCCGGCCGCTGCTGGCCGATCGCTGCTTCACCTGCCACGGCCCCGACGACAGCAAGCGGCGCGGCAAGCTGCGGCTCGACGACCCGGAATTCGCGTTGGCGCAGCGCGAGCATGGCGCCGCGCTGGTGCCAGGCGATGTCGACGCCAGCGAGTTGTGGGCGCGCGTCACGCACGAGTCGGCGAAGAAGCGGATGCCGCCGGCCGACAGCCGCAAGAAGCCGCTCACGCAGGACGAGCAGGAGCTGCTCCGCCGCTGGATCGAGCAGGGGGCGAAGTACGAGACGCACTGGTCGTTCACGGCGCCGACGCGGCCCGATCTGCCGACGGTGCGCCACCCCGATTGGTCCAAGAACCCGATCGACCGGTTCATCGCTCAGAAGCTCGAAGCGCAAGGCGTGCCGCCTGGCGCCCTCGCCGACCGCGCGACGCTGCTGCGCCGCCTGTTCCTCGAGCTCACGGGCCTGCCGCCCACACTCGAAGAGCTCGACGCTTTCGTCGCCGACGCGCGCCCCGATGCCTACGAGCGCCAAGTCGACCGCATCTTCGCCGAGGAGCCATACAAGAGCCGCTATGCCGAGCGGATGGCGACTCCGTGGCTCGATGCCGCGCGCTACGCCGACACCTGCGGCATCCACACCGACGCCGGCCGCCAGATCTGGCCGTGGCGCGACTGGCTGCTCGGCGCGTTGCGTGACAACCTCCCGTTCGACCGCTTCGTGACCGAGCAGCTCGCGGGCGACCTCCTGCCCGACGCCACCGAGGCGACGCGGATCGCGAGCGGCTTCCACCGCAACCACGTCACGACCGACGAGGGCGGCGCGATCGCCGAGGAGTACCTGGTCGAGTACGCCGTCGACCGCGTGGCGACCACCGGCAGTGTCTTCCTCGGGTTGACGGTCGGCTGCGCACGCTGTCACGACCACAAGTACGACCCGCTCACGCAGCGCGATTTCTATTCGCTTTACGCCTTCTTCAACTCAATCGAGGAGCCCGGCCTCTACTCGCAGCTGCCCGATTCGAACCGCGCCTTCGAGCCGGCGATGAAGGTGCCGAGCACGGCGATGCGCGAGCGGCTCGTCGCACTCGACGGCGACCTGGTGAAGGCGCGCGAGGCGCTCTCCGTTGAGTCGCCGGAGGAGCGCGAACAGGAGCAGCGCTTCTTCGCCGAGCGCAGCGCCGGCGCGTCGTGGGCGAAGCTCGAGCTGGTGAAAGCCACGGCGGCCAGCGGGGCGACGCTCGCGCCGCAAGCCGATGGATCGTTGCTCGCGAGCGGGACCAATCCCGCGACCGACGACTTCGAGATCCAGATGCGGACGAGTGCGGCGGGGTTGCGACTGCTGCGCGTCGAAGCGCTGGTCGATCCGAGCCTGCAGGGGCGGGTCGGCCGCGCGCCGAACGGCAATGCCGTGCTGTCGGGCGTGACCGTCACGGCGACCTCGTTGACCAAGCCGGCGCGGACCGAGACGGTGCGCTTCGGTTGGGCGTGGGCCAATGTGGAACAGATGGACGGCGACTACCGCGCGGTGAACGTGCTCGATGCCGGTCAACTCGATGGCAGCGCGCGCGGCTGGGCGGTGGCCGGCCACGAACAGCCGGGCGATCGCACCTTGCTGCTGCTGGCCGACCAGCCGTTTGGCTTCGCCGGTGGCAGCGAACTTCAAGTCACGCTGCAGTTCCGCTCGACCTACGCGCAGTACACGTTCGGGCGCGTGCGCGTCGGCGTCGCTGCGCTGGCCGATGAGGCGCTGGCGACGCTGCCTGCGGTGTGGAGCGGGACCTACGTCGCCGGCTCGTTCGCGGCGACCCTCGGCCGCGATCAGGTCTACGACGCCGTCTTCGGTCCCGAGCAGGCCACGCGCTTCGATTTTGCCGCGCGCTTCGGCGCCGCGCTGGTCGGCTGGCGTTTCGAGCCGTCCATCGTCGACGGGCAGATCGCCAACCTGCAAGGTGGCGTCGGCGCGAACTACCTGGCGCGTCGCCTCTTCGTCCCGACCGCGCGACGTCTCGTCGCGAGCCTCGGCAGCGACGACTCGTTCAGGCTGTTCCTCGACGGCGTCGAGGTCGCGGGCAAGCCGACCGATCGCGGCGTCGCGCCCGACCAGGAGCGCCTCGAATTCGACGTCGCGGCCGGCGAGCACCTGCTGGTGCTGAAAATCGGCAACACCGGCGGGCCGACCTCTTCCTATTGGCGGCCGTTGCCTGCGGAGGGCGAACTCGCCGGGCCGCTGGTCGCGACGCTGCTGCCGGCTGAAACGCGTTCTGTCGAGCTCACCGCAGCCCTGCACGAAGCGTGGAAGCAGTCCTATTCGCCCGGGTTCCGCGAGCGGCGCGAGCGGTTCGCCGCGGTCGAGCGAGAACGCGCCGAGGTCGAGGCGCGCACGCCGCAGACGATGGTGATGCAGGAGCTCGCGACGCCGCGGCCGACCTTCGTGCTGATGCGTGGCGAGTACGACAAGGCAGACCCGAGCCGGCCGGTCGAGCGGGCGGTGCCGGCGTCGCTCGGTCGCCTGCCCGACGGCGCGCCGAAGAACCGCCTCGGCCTCGCGCAATGGCTCACCTCCGCCGAGCAACCGCTCACCGCGCGAGTCGCGGTCAACCGTTGGTGGGAGCTCCTGTTTGGCACCGGCCTGGTTGCGACCAGCGAGGACTTCGGCTTTCAGGGCGAATGGCCGAGCCACCCGGAGCTGCTCGATTGGCTGGCGGTCGAACTGCGCGATGGCGGCTACGACATGCAACGGCTGCTGCGCTTGATCGTGACCAGCGCGACGTTTCGCCAGTCGGCGGTGGTTCGGTCCGAGGTTGCGGCGCGCGATCCAGGCAATCGCTGGCTCGGTTGGTTTCCGCGTCGCCGCCTCGACGCAGAGCAGTTGCGCGACCAGGCGCTCTACACAGCGGGCCTGCTGATCGAGCAGTTCGGCGGGCCGTCGGTGAAGCCGTACCAACCGGACGGGCTCTGGAACGAGGTGGCGATGCCCGCCTCGAACACGCGCTTCTTCGTGCGCGGCGGCGGCGACGAGCTGTGGCGGCGCAGCGTCTACACCTACTGGAAGCGCGCCTGCCCGCCACCGGCGCTGCAGACGTTCGACGCGCCGACCCGCGAGTTCTGCACCATCCGGCGCACGCCGACCAGCACGCCGCTGCAGGCGCTGGCGTTGTGGAACGACGAGCAGTTGGTCGAGGCCGCGCGCCTGCTGGCGGAGCGGACGTTGCGCGAGGGCGGCGACGACGCGGCGCGTCTCACCCGGATGCACCGCCGCTGCACGGCACGCGGGCCGACCCCTCAGGAGCTCGATCGGCTGGCAGCCGCGCTGCAGCGGTTCCGCGCGCGCTATGCCGCCGACCCGGTCGCGGCGGCGCAGCTAGTCGAGGTGGGGGAGTCGCCGACGTCCGCGGACCTGCCGGCGCCTGAGCTCGCCGCGTGGACCTTGATTGCGAGCGCGCTGCAGAATCTCGATGCCACGATCACCCGGAGCTGAAGCGATGGATCCGATCCGCGAACGGCAGCTCCATCTGACGCGCCGACGCTTCTTCGCGCGCGGCGCGCAGACGATCGGCGCGGCGCTCGGCACGACCGCGCTTGGCCAGTTGCTGGCGCCGGCTGCGCGCGCCGCGTCAGCCGGCGTCGCGGATCGCTTGGGCGCGCGCCGGCCCCATTTCGCGCCGAAGGCGAAACGCGTGATCTACCTGCACATGGAGGGGGCACCGAGCCAGCTCGATCTCTTCGACTACAAGCCGAACCTCGACGCGCGCTTCGACGAGGAGTTGCCCGACTCGATCCGCATGGGACAACGCCTGACCGGAATGACCAGCGGCCAGACGCGCTTCCCGGTCGCGCCTTCCGCTTTCAAGTTCACGCGCTACCCAAATCACGAGGACGGCGCCTGGATCTCCGAGCTGATGCCGCATCTCGGTCGCGTCGCCGACCGCCTCTGCTTCATCCGCTCGATGCGCACCGATGCGATCAACCACGAGCCAGCGATCACCTACTTCCAGACCGGCCATCAGCAGCCGGGCCGGCCGTCGTTCGGCGCGTGGAGCAGCTACGGCCTCGGCTCGATGAACGACAACCTGCCGACCTTCGTGGTCCTGATCACGCAGGGCTTCGGCAACATGCAGGCGCTCTCCGCGCGGTTCTGGGGCTCCGGCTTCCTGCCGAGCGACCATCAGGGCTGCAAGCTGCGCAGCGGCAGCGATCCGGTGCTTTACCTGAGCGATCCGCCGGGCGTCGCGCGCTCCGACCGTCGCGCGATGCTCGATCTGGTGGGGGAGCTGAACGCCGGCGAAGCGGCGCGCACCTTCGATCCAGAGATCGAGGCGCGCATCGCGCAGGCCGAGATGGCGTACCGGATGCAGGCGTCGGTGCCGGAGCTGGTCGATTTGTCGGACGAGAGTGCGCGCACGCTCGAGCTTTACGGCCCCGACGTCAGCAAGCCGGGCACGTTCGCGTCGAACTGCCTCCTGGCGCGCCGCCTCGCCGAACGCGGCGTGCGCTTCATCCAGCTCTACATGCGCGGCTGGGACCAGCACGGCAACCTGCCGGGCGAGATGCGGTTGCAGGCCAAGGCGGTCGATCAGCCGATCGCGGCGCTGATCGAGGATTTGGAACAGCGCGGCCTGCTCGAGGAGACGCTGATCTTGTGGGCCGGCGAGTTCGGGCGCACGGTCTACAGCCAGGGCACGTTGACGCGCTCCGACTACGGTCGCGATCACCATCCGCGCTGCTTCACGCTTTGGATGGCGGGCGGCGGCGTCAAGCCCGGCATCAGCTGGGGCAAGACCGACGACTACTCCTACAACATCGTCGAGAACCCGGTCGACGTGAACGATCTCCACGCCACGATGCTGCACCTGCTCGGGCTCGACCACGAGCGGCTGACGTGGCGCCACCAGGGTCGCGACTTCCGGCTCACCGACGTCGCCGGAAAGGTGCTTTCGCCGTTGCTGGCGTAGCTCGCAGCTGGGACGGAAGCAGTCCGGCCGGGCTCGCCTTGCGGCGGACCCGGCGAGTACTTGCCGGTGTCGTTGAAGCTGTTCCCGACTCGGTGATTCACCTGAGTCGGGGGCGGAACCGTTTTCCGCTCGATCGTCGCGTCAGCGCAACGCTGCCGCGATCGCGTCGACGTCGCGCTTGAGCGCGGCGAATTCGGCGGGAAGCAGCGCCTGGTTGCCATCGCAGAGCGCGGCCTCGGGGTGGACATGGACCTCGACCATGATCCCGTCGGCGCCCGCGGCGATGGCGGCGCGGGCCATCGGCGCGACATAGCGACGGTTTCCCGTGGAGTGGCTCGGGTCGAACAGGATCGGCAGGTGGGAGAGTTGTTTCACCACCGGGATCGCGGCGAGGTCGGGCGTGTTGCGCGTGGCCGTCTCGAACGTCCGGATGCCGCGCTCGCACAGGATCACTTGGGTGTTGCCGCGCGCGAGGATGTACTCGGCGGCGAGCAGCAGTTCCTCGATCGTGGCCATCATCCCGCGCTTCAGCACGACCGGTTTGCCGACCCGCCCGACTTCATCGAGCAACGGGAAGTTCTGCATGTTGCGCGCGCCGACCTGCAGCGCGTCGGCGTGCTGCACGAACAGGTCGATGTCGCCGGGCGCGAGGATTTCGGTCACGACCGGCAGGCCAGTCTGGTCCGATGCGGCGCGCAGCATCTTCAGCCCCTCGGCACCGAGCCCGCGAAAGGCGTAGGGCGACGTGCGCGGCTTGAACGCGCCGCCGCGCAGCAAGTGAGCGCCGCCTGCCTTCACCGCCTCCGCAGTCGCGAGCAGTTGTTCCCACGACTCGACCGCGCACGGCCCCGCGATCACCACCGGGTTGCCGGCACCAACGGCAACGCCGCCGATCGAGACCACGGTCGCGCTGCGCCGCCATTCACGGCTCGCCAACTTGTAGGGGGGCGCGATATCGACGACCCGTTCGACGCATGGAAGCGCGGCGAGCGCATCGCGCAGCGCGAGCGCATCGCGGCCGAGCACGCCGAGTACGACGCGACCGTCGTCACTCGTCTCGTGCACGGTGCAGCCGCCCGCCTCGACGCGGGAAATCACCGCCGAAACGTCGTCGCGACCCGCCAGCGGTTGCATCACCACGATCATGATCGTGAGGCTAGCCGCCGGCGGTTCGCGTGCCGCCGCCGACCCGCCGCACGAACGCCTCGGCCAGCTTCTTCCGCCGCAGTTTTCGGACCAGGAGCTGGAGACCGTGCAGCTCGATCGTCTCGCCGCCCTGGGGCGCGCGCTTCATCTCGCGCGCCACCCAGTCGGCGAGCTGCAGCGGCCGATCGCCAGCGGATTGCGCCGGTTCGCCGGCCGGGGCTTCCACAGCGAAACGCTTGCGGAGCGCCTCGATCGCGACGCCGCCGCCTGCGATCACGCCTTCGCCGGTCGGCACCATGTGGTTCGGCAGGCGGTCGAACTCGTCCTCGATGTCGCCGACCAGCTCTTCCAGGATGTCCTCGAGCGTGACCATGCCCGTGATCCAGTCCTTCTCATCGACCACCAGCGCGATGTGGGTGCGGCCGTGCACCATCTCATCGAGCGCGCTGGCGATCGTGCGCGACCCAGCGATGCGCTGGATCGGGCGGGTGATCGCGCGCAGACCGGCGCTGCCGTCGGCCATCTTCAGCAGCGCGACCAGGTCCTTGAAGGTGATGTAGCCCTCGATCGTCTGCGGGTTTTTCTCGTCGCGCGCCACTGGGAAGCGCGTGTGCATGTCGAGGTGGGCGCGAACCAGCGCCTCCTCGAGCGTCAAGTCGACCGGGATCGTCGAGATGTCGGCGGCGGGAAGCGCGATCTCGCGCAGGTGGCGGCTCGACAGCAACGCCGCCGAAGTGACGATCCGCTCCTCGCGGGCGCCGATCAGCTTCGAGGTGCGAGCAAGTGCCGCAGCGGCCTGCAGCTCGTGCAGCGAGGTGGCGTCGCGCAACTGCGGCGCCCGCTGTCCGCGCAGCCGGTGGAGCGCCGCCAGCAGCAGTCGCACCGCCCCTTCGAGCAGCGAGACCGCCGGACTCGCGATCCGCGCGAACAGCGCCATCGCGGGCGACAGCATGCAGGCGACGCGTTCCTTGTAGCGGATCGCCAGCACCTTGGGCGCGAGCTCGCCGAAGACGATGGTCAGCGCCGCCAGCGGGATCACCGCGATCGCCAGCGCCAGCAACTGCGCCGAGTGCGCCGACATCGCGAATCGTGCCTGCAGCCGTGGTCCGAGCTCGGTCGTGACCGAGGTGCCGCCGTAGGCGCCGGTGAGTGCGCCCATCAGCGTGATGCCCAGTTGCACCACGGCGAGGCTGCGCTCCATCTTCAGCTTCATCTGCACCGCGGCGGAGGCGCCGCGCGTGCCGAGTTTGGCGAGCGACGTGAGCCGCGCCATCGAGGCTGCGGAGAGCGCCATCTCGTAGGCGGCGAACAGCGCGTTCAGCCCGAGCAGGACGGCGACGACGAGGAGATCGGTCAGGTTCGGCATGGAGGGCGGGGATTATGCCGCGCGAGTACGACGGCGACGCCAGACCACGAATAGCCCGGCGAGGAGCGCCATCGTCCCGAGGAAGACCAGCGCGAGCTTCAGCGCATGGCGCGGGTCGGTCACGATTGCGGCACCGGCGAAGCTGTAGACCAGCGTGGCGGGAGCCTGCCCGACTCCGGTGGCGAGCAGGAACGGGAGCAGGCGCATGTTGGTCAGCCCGCCTGCCCAGCTCACCAGGTCGAAGCTGACGTAGGGCACGAGGCGCAGGACCACCACGGCGGCAAGCCCATCCCGCGCGAAGAAGCCGTCGAGCCGCTCGATGAGCGCGGGCCGGAACAGCTTCACCACGAACGGCCGCCCGAACCAGCGCGCCAGCCCGAAGCACAGCGCCGCCGCCGTCTCCGCCGCGCTCCACGAAATCAGCGCGCCGAGCCATGGCCCGTAGATCAGCGCGTTCACCAGCGTCAATGGCACCGCCGGGATCGGCGCCGCGAGCGACTGCAGGATCATCAGCGCGGACGTGATGATCCAGGCGCGATCGCCGTAGGGCAGGAGGAACGCCTGCAGATCGGTCACGCCCTGCACGACGTTCGGATTGAGGAGCAGCCGGCACGCGGTCGCAATGAACGTGCGAGCATCCGGATCGAATGCGACCAGCAGTGCCGCCGCTGCCAGCGTCGCGAGCGCGATCCAGCGCGGCGCCTTCGTCGTCATCGCGGTCCGGTCGTCGGGCTGGCAGCTGCCGCGTCGATCCAACGCAGTGCCTCAGCTGGCGTGATCGAATCGGCGAAGTGCAGTCCGTAGTGGAGGGCCGCGATGTTGCCATTGGCGGCGATCAGGAAGTCAGCCGGTGCGCCGCCGATCCCGTCGCGCCATGCGTCGCGCCAGTTGGCGCTGAGGCCGGCGCTGCGCGCCTCCGCGATGCGACCGAGCGCGGCGCGGGAGAAGAGCGCCCGCCAGGAGCTCGAGACGCCCCAACTGCGGTAGGCCGATTTGGCCGGATCCGCCAGCACCGTGAACGGCAGGGCGTGGGGTCCGTGAGCGAAGCTGACCAGCGCGGTAGCGGGCGAATGGAACACGCGCACCAGCACGACGTCGCGGCGGACGAACTCAGCGTGGGACGTGGCAAACTGCCGCGTCGCGAGCACGCAAGTGGGTCAGGTGGCGTAGCGGTGGAAGCTCAGCAGCCACATGCGACCGAGCAGAGCACGGGAGTCGAAGCGCGCGCCGGCCGCGGTCGGCAGTTCGATCAGAGGCGCCGCTGTGTCGACGACGAGGCGCTTCATCTCAGCGATTCTCCGGCGCAGCGCGCAATCGCGGCCACGCTTGCGTCACCAGGAAGCCGGCCAGTACCAGCAGCAGCACGCTCGCCAGTCCGTTGCCGAATTCGACGCCGACCAAGCCGCCGACTCCGCCGCCCGTTCGCCACTTTGCCGCCGCCGCGCCGAAGTTGCTCCACGCGAGCGAGCCAAGCGCGATCACCGTCGTGATCAGCACGAACGCCATCGGCCAAATCACGAACGCGATGCGCCGACCGCTCTTCCTGAGCCAGACCGCGAGCGTCAGCAGCGTGAGCGCGGCCAGTAGCTGGTTCGAGGCGCCGAAGAGTGTCCAGAAGTGCTTCGAGTCGCCCGGCTGCGCGAAGGCGAGGATCGCGGCCGGCGGCAGCAGCGTCGCCACGGTGGCGATGGTGGCGCCGGCGCGCCCCTTCAAGCCGAACAGTTCCGCGACCAAGTGGCGGCCGAGCCGCGTGCAGACGTCGAGCGTGTCGAAGACGAAGGTGGAGAAGGCCATCGCCCCGAACGTCGTGACGAAGCGCTGGTGCTCGGTGCCGACCACCAGCGTGAGGAAGCGGCCGATGCCGTCGCCGTAGATCTTTCCGGGCGAGGCGCCGGCGACCGACTCCGGCTTGGCCGTCATCACGATCATCAGCGCGATCAGCGCCACGAACGCCTCAGCCAGCATCGCGCCGTACCCGATCGGGCGCGCGTGCGACTCGCGCTCGACCTGCTTGCTGGTGGTGCCCGAGCAGACCAGGCCGTGGAAGCCGGAACAGGCGCCGCAGGCGATGGTCACGAATAGGAACGGGAAGAGCATCCCCGTCGGGCCGCCGACGTCGAAGCCGCGGAAGGCGGGCTGCTCGATGATGAATCCACCCTTCGATTCGCCGAGCACGATGCCGATCGCGCCGGCGGCGAGCGCGCTGTAGAGGATGAAGCCGCCGAGGTAGCCGCGCGGCTGCAGCAGCAGCCAGACCGGCAGCAGCGAGGCGATGCCGCAGTAGGCGAGGATCGCGAAGCACCAGGTCCGGTAGCCGCTTGACGGCTCGAGGGCGAGCCACTGCGACGCGCGCGGCAGCGTTCCCGACCAGCACAGCACGAACGTCGCCGGCACGAACAGCAGCGTCAGCAACCAGAGCGGCACACGCGGCGCCGCCTTCTGCACCACCCCGAGCACGAGGCCGAGCAGCAGGTAGAGCAGGCTCGCGATTGCCACCGCGCCGCCCGGATTGAACGGCGTCGCCATGCCTTGGAACGCCTCGTCGCCCGCCAGGAACGTCAGCGCCGTCGTGTCGGTGAATGCCACCACGACGTAGACCAGCGACAGGAGCAAGAACCCGAGCAGCGCGCGACCGGCGGGCGCGCCAAGCTGTGCGCGGGTGATCTCGGCCAAGCTCTTCGCGCCGTGGCGCAGCGACGCCGCCAACGCCAGGAAATCGTGGACAGCGCCGATGAAGACCACTCCGATCGCGATCCAGACCAGGCACGGCAGCCAGCCGAACGCCTTGCACGCGAGGATCGGACCGGCGATCGGGCCGGCCGCAGCGATGGCGGAGAAGTGCTGGCCGAAGAGATAGAAGGGCCGCGTCGGGACGAAGTCGACGCCATCGGCGTGCAGGTGCGCCGGTGTCTGGCGGGATTCATCGAGCCCGATCGCGCGCGCGATGCGGGCGGAGTGGAGCCGGTAGCCGATGGCGAGGAGCGCGAGGAACGCGAGCGCGATCAGCGGCAGCGTCATGGGGCGGGGATGGTAGCGGCATCGCTGCTGCTGCCCGCCAGCGACGGACCGTCCGGCGGCCCGCTGCGCCTACGTGCCGCACTCTCTGCCACCGGTGCGCTGGTCGTGCCGGCGCTTCCATCGGGAGCCGCGGACCTGCGCACGCTGGTCGCCGCGATCGAGGCGGCGCTCGACGCGGCCGAGGTCGCGGCGGCGCATGTCGTCGGGCTGTCGTTCGGCGGGCAACTCGCCCAGGCGCTGTGCGAGCTGGCTCCGTCGCGCGTCGCGTCGCTGCTGCTGGTGGCGTCGGGCGCCCCGGATCGGGCGCGCGCCGTGGCGCTGGCGCGAAGCCGCTGGCTCTGGCGCTGGTTCCCGGACGCCTCGCGGCGCCCGCGCGAGCGGCTCCTCGCGAGCGACCGCGACGGCGCGCACCTGCCCGGCGCGTTCGCCGGCTGCAAAGCGCCCGTCGCGCTGATCGAACTCGGCGCCGACGGTGTGATCGCGCCGCGCGAGTCGGCGCGCCTGCGTGCGCTCTTCCCCGAGTCGGGCGTCACGGTGGTCGAAGGGCTGACGCACGCGGCTCTGCACGAGTGGCCCGAACCGCTCGCGCGCGCGTTCGACGCGGCGCGCGTGCGGCTGTTCAGCGGATCGGCGCGAGCAGGCTCTCGCTGAAGCGCCCCGCGCGATCGGACCAGCGCGCCGCGACCGCGAAGCCCGCCGTCGCCGCCAGCGCGTCGATCTCGGCGGGCGAGTACTTGAACGAGTCCTCGGTGTGGATCGCCTCGTCCGCGGCGAACGCGAACGACTGCCCGAGCGTGCGGATCGCCACCGACTGCGATCGCGTGCTGACGAGTTCCATCGTGACCTTGCCGGCCGCCTCGTCGAAGCTCGCGCGATGGCGGAAGGCGGCGAGGTCGAACGTCCCGCCGAGCTCGCGGTTGATCCGCGCCAGCAGGTTCAGGTTGAACTGCGCCGTGATGCCGGCCGCATCGTCGTACGCGGCTTCGAGGACGCGTCGCTCCTTGCGCAGGTCGACGCCGAGCAGGAAGCGGTCGTCCGGCCGGAGCGTCGCGCGGAGGTTGGCGAGGAAGCGCGCCGCTTCGTCGCGCGCGAAGTTGCCGACGTTGCTGCCGAGCCACAGCACGAGCTTGCGTCCCGGCGCGGCGACCGGCAGCGATGCGACGCCGGTCTCGTACTCCGCCGCGAGCGCCGCAACTTCGAGCGAAGGAAACCGGCTCCGCAGCATCGCACTGCTGGTTTCGAGCGCGGAACGGGACACGTCGATCATCACGAAGCGCGCCCTCGGCTGGCGGCGGTGGAGCGCCTCGATCAGCCGGCAGCTCTTCTGTGCGCTGCCGCTACCGAGCTCGACCAAGGTGGCGTCGGCCGGCGCCTGCGCGACGATCGCGTCGGCGTGTTCGGCCAGAAGTTCGTCCTCGGCGCGCGTCACGTAGTACTCGGGCGTCGCGCAGATCGCCTCGAACAGGCGCGAGCCTTCGGCGTCGTAGAACCAGCGGCACGGCAGCCGTTTCGCCGGCGCGGCGAGTCCGGCGGCGACGTCGCGCGCGAACGCCGCGAGCGCGGCTTGCGGGCCGAGGTCGTGGCCCAAGTCGAGGTCGACGGCGCTAGCGGTGGTGGCGGTGCGAGCAGGGGCGGTGCGATTCACGCGGAAGATCGTAGCCGCGGTGGCGCGACCTCGACCCGCAGCGAGCAGGCCAGCGCGCGCGCGATCGAGTACGCCGCGCGGCTCGATCCGGGCGCCGAAGCGAGCGCCCATGCGAGGTGGGGAAAGGTCTCGGGGTGGGGCGGCGCGTGCATTTCCTCGCCAAGCACGACGCAGAGTCCGGCGGCGGACAGGGCCGCGGGCGGAGCGCGGGCGATCGCGGCGGCGATCTGCGCGAAGTTGGGAACGGCGATGACGCGGCCTTCTTCGAATCGGCAGGCGAAGGCGAGCGCGTGCCGCAGTGCCGCAGCGTCGGAGCGGTCATCGGAATGGTCATCGGAGTGGACATTGCCTGCTGCTTGCGCAGCGTCGAAGCTCGGCGCTTCGCCGATCGCGATGGCGACTGCCAGCTCGAACGGGTCACGGCCGGCGACCCGTGCAAAGAGCTGCCAGAGGCCGGAGTCCTCGCCGAGGCGGCCGTTCACCTCGATGACGCGCGCGACCTCTCCGTTGTCGCGCAGTTCGATCGAAAAGCCGGTGCGGTCGAGGCCGAGCGCCTCGGCGGCGCGGGTGCTGGTCGACTCGATGCGCGCGCGGGACGCGGTGGGGAGGTCGGCCGGCAGCAGGTAGCCCTCGAGGTAGAAGCGCGGTGGGGCCGTCAGCACTTGCTCGATCACGCCGAAGGTGCGCGCGCGGCCGGCGACGATGAAGCCGTCGCACTCGAATGGGGCGCCCGGTGCGACGCGCTCGCACAGGAAGTGGCTGCGCGGGTCGTGCGGCAGCGGAAGCCCGGCGGCGCGCGCGAAGTCGGCCAGCCGGGCGACGTCGAGGGAGCGGGGCAGGTCGGCACGCAGCGATGCGACGGCGGCGTCGACCTCACTTGGTGAATCGACCTTCGTCACGAGTCGCGCCATCGTCGACGCGAATGCTTTCAGCATCAGCGGCCAGCCGTACGCTTCGCCGAAGCGGCGAGCATCCGCGGCGTCGCGTGCGATGGCGAACTCGGGCTGTGTCACGCCGGCGACCGCGAGCGCGGCACGCGTCGCTGACTTGTCGAAGCAGGCGAGCACGGCGGCGGGAGTTGGGCCGGGCAGCGCGCGGGCCGCCGCGAACAGCGCGCCCGCCGGCAGCGCCGCCTCGCTCTGCAGCAGCACGCCATCGCAATGGGCGAGCGCCGGCGCCTTCAGCAGTGTCTCGAGCGTTGTACCGACCGCCTGGGATGGCGGCAGCAGGACGGTGTCGGCGTAGAGCGCTTGGTCTTCCGCCGCGATCCAGTCATCGCCGAGCACGAGTTCGACGCGCTGCTCCGTCAACCACTCGCGCTTGCGCTCGAGCAGCGCGCGTCGCGTGTGGCCTTCGCCTGGATAGAGGTGGAGCAGTCGTCGCATGGCAGCGTGCGATCATCGTCGCTTGGTGAGGTTGCTGCTACTGTGCGCCGCGTCATGTGGCACCCGTCTTCAGCGAAGCGTCATCCGCTCCCGAATGCCCTCTGGCCAACCGCCGAGGAGGCCGCGCGCGGGCGCTGGTTCAAGCCGATCCGCATCGCGCGCACGACGCTGGCGCAGCGCACCTGGGTGCCGGCGATGGTGCCGTGGCGTGCGACCGAGGACGGCCTGGTCACGGACGACGTGATCGCGTGGTACGAGCGGTTTGCCCGGGGTCAGCCCGGCGCGATCGTGGTCGAGGCGACCGGCATCCGCGATGTGGCGAGCGGTCCGCTGCTCCGCATCGGCGACGACCGCTTCGTTCCCGGGCTCGCACGGCTGGTCGAGGCGGTCGCGAGGGCGAGCGACGGAAAGACCCGCCTGTTCATCCAGCTCATTGATTTTCTGGCAGTGAAACGCCGGCCGACCAAAGCCAAGTACTTCGAGCGGTTCCTGAAGGTCGAGGACCGCCATCGCGAGGCGCTCGCTGAAGCGACTGGCGAGTCGAAGTGGAAGCGCGCGGCTGAGCCGGAAGTCCGCGCGTTCCTCGCCGCTGCCGATGACGCGCTGCACGAAGACGTGCTCGATGAGCGCGAACTCGAATCGCTGCGCTTCGGCGCGCGCGAGCGCGTGACCGACCTCGATCTCGAGCATGTGCGCGAACTGCCGCAGACGCTGCCCATCCAGTTCGCGGCGGCGGCAGCGCGCGCGAAAGTCGCCGGCTTCGACGGCGTCGAGCTTCATTACGCGCACGCCTACACCATGGCCTCGCTGCTCTCGCGATTGAACACGCGCACGGACGGCTTCGGCGGCGTGCGGGAGAACCGGGTCAAGATTCCGCTCGCCGTGATGCGCGCCGTGCGCCACGCCGTCGGCAACGACTATCCGGTCGGCGTCCGCTTCCTCGGCGACGAAGTGATCGAAGGCGGCAACCGGATTGAGGACGCGACCTGGTTCGCGCTCGAGTTCGCGCGCGCCGGTTTCGATTTCCTCTCGATCAGCAAGGGCGGCCGCTTCGAGGATGCCAAGCAACCCGCCGTCGGCGCCGCCGTCTATCCCTACACCGGCCCGAGCGGCTACGAGTGCATGCCGACCGTGCTCTCGGACGAGAAAGGCCCGTTCGGCCGCAACGTCGTGCTCGCCGCCGGCATCCGCCGCGCCGTTCGCGACAAGGGCTACGACACCCCGGTCGTGACCGCCGGCGGCATCTGCACCTTCGAGCAAGCCGAACAGATCCTCGCCCGCGGCGACGCCGACATCGTCGCCGCCGCCCGCCAGTCCCTCGCCGACCCCGACTGGTTCATGAAGATTCGCCTCGGCCTCGGCGCCCAGGTCCGCCGCTGCGAATTCACCAACTACTGCGAAGGCCTCGACCAGATGCACAAGCAGGTGACTTGCAAGCTGTGGGACCGCGTCGACCGCGACGAAGCGGGCATCACGAAGAGCAGCGACGGGCGAAGACTGGTGGCGCCGAAGTGGACGGCGCCGGAGGGTGGGGCGGCGGGGTGAGGTGCGGGTAGCTGAGGTGCGACGCGACGCATCCCCCGAAACGCTTCAGCCACGGGCACTCGGCTCATCCGCCGATGACGAGTTCCGCGCCGTTGCTGAGCGCCATCCGCTGAACCGCTGCGGGATCGGCGACGAGCACCTGGAAGTCGAGGATGCCGGCACCAGCGACTCGCCCCGTGCCGCCGAGCGGTGGAGTGAAGACGGTCGGAATCGTCGCGAGGAGCAAGCCGCCGGCGTCGCCCGTGCTGTCGCTCTGGTCGCTGTTCACGCCGGTACCGTTGCTGTCCTCGTATGGCGGACCACGACGACCGTGCCGCCAGAGACCGCGACCAATTGGTCGGCCGCATCGGTGTTCGAGGCCTTCAAGCCCGCCTGCTGGGTCCAGCGGTCGACTCCGTGGCTGTCAGGCTCACGTGGCGCTCCGGCGACCCACACGAAAGTCGGAAGACCCCGGAGGTTTTCGGTCCCGCCGCGGCGACGGCAGGCGATGCCGATCTCCGTTCGTGCTGGCTTCGGCGCCATCACGCAATGACTCGCCACACACCTGCCGCATCGCGTGTTTCGTTTTGCGCGAGGAACGGCTCCGTCTCTCCCGGTGCGAAGGCGATGGTGACGCGCGCCTCGATGGCGCCGCGCCGCACGAGCTCGATCGCCCGCCGCCGGGCGACTTCCTGTCCGCGGCGGTCGACCTTGTGCGGGTCCTTTCCCCACAGCGCGCCGCCCCCGATCGGGACGGTGGGGCCGTAGTGGTCGACGACGAGCTTCTTGCCGGACAGGCCGTTGTCGCCGTGCGGACCGCCGCAGATGAACTCGCCCGCTCCGTTCAGGTGCAACTGCGCGGACGAGAAGGTCGCGCGCACGCCGGGGATCGCGGCTTCGGCCTCGGCGAGCCACGCCTCCATCGGCGGCATCAGCGCCGCGTACTGCTCGCGATACGAGAGATCGCGACGGTGGTGGATGCTCAACACGAGGCGACGCCAGCGCCACGGCGCGTCGAACTCGCGATCGCGCGGCGTCTCGAGCACGGGCAACAGCTTGAAGTCGGGTCCGAAGTGCTCGGACGCCTCGGCGGAGCGCCACGCCGAGAGCCGTTCGCCGAGTCGCCGCGCGAGCCAGTGCACCGGCGGCAGGAAGTCGGTCCGCGCGTCGGCGCAGGCGTAGCCGATGACGACGTTCTGATCGTCGGAGACGCGTCGGATCGCCCGTTCGTCCGCCGCGAGCGGGCCGACGCAGAGATCGGAGAGCACTCGCAGCCGGGACGGATCGGGCCGCCACATCCCGCCGTACCCGGCCGCGCGGTAGGCGTCGCCGCAGATCACCGGCAGGAACTCTTCGGGCGTGCCAGGTCCGTCCCGGCCGGCAGCGATGCGGCCATCGACAAAGACGGTGTCGCGATGGACCGCGACCTCGATGCCGACGAGCGCGTCGGGATCGAGCTGTCGCGCGTGCTGGACGCAGCGTTCCGCGACCGCGTCGGCGAGGCGATCGGGATGGCCGGCCGAGACCCATTCGGCGAGTTCGCAGCGGGGATTCATCGGATCACTCCTCAGCTGGAGATCGGGAGCGTGACGAGGCGCGCTGCCACCGATGCGAGATCGACGGTGCCGATCGGCGGGACGAGCCCGACCGCGAGCTCGACGGCGAGGCGGGCGAAGCGCGTGGAGTCCACCGGACCGACGTAGCCATCGGTGATGGCGACGACGTGGCGCGGCCGGTGCCGCGGTGGCAGCGACTCGAGATGGGCGATGACGCAGGTGAAGTCGGTGCCGCCCGTGTTGCGCATCGAGACGGCGCTCCAGTCGCCACCGGGAGGGACGACGATTTCGTCAACCACGGTGCTGAAGGCGAAGAGGCGTGCCGCGCCGCGCCGCGCGAAGTGAAGCAGCACTGGCGCGACGCGTGCGAGGATCGGCCAGACCGACCCGCTGACGTCGAGGTAGACGTGCGCCGGCACGTGGCGCAGCCGCGGGCGGACGACGTCGACCTCGCCGCGCCAGAGCAACGGCGGCGCTCCGAGCAGCCGTCGAAACGCCGGCGCGCGCCGGTCGCGCAGTTGCGGCACGACCGTGTCGATGGCGGTCGCGACCGGTTCACCAACGAAGCGCAGCGGTCCCGCCGCCCCGGCATGGCGCGTTGCCCCACTCAAGAGCAGAGCGACGGCCTCGCGCAGCTTCCGGTCGGGGTCGCGATCGGAGCCGGGCAAGCGCCAAGGATCGGGCGCGCGCCCCTGGTCGCGCCCGCCGAGCGGCCGCGGCGGTGGCGGCCACCGCTCGATGATGCTGCGGACCAGATCGCGCACGACGGGGTCGCACGTCTCCGGCGTCTCGCCGTCGGCCGGTTCGTCGTGGCGGCCGAGCAGCGTCGGGACGTGGTGGTCCGGGGTGCGGCGCTCGTCCATCAGCTCCACGAGCAGTTCGAAGAGTTCGCCGTACGTGACGTTCGGCGCATCGTCGCCGTAGAGGCGCGCGTGGAGGATCCGCTCCTTCTCGGATGCGTCGGGCGGCAGCGGCTCGGGCGCCGACGGCCAGCCGGGTGGCGGACGCAGCAAACGGCCAGGGAACTCGTTCCAGTCGTTGATCGACCGGAAGAACGAAACGTACTCCGGCGCCGGGAACTGCCGGCAGAGCATCGAGTTGATCACCGCGTCGAAGGCCAGGTTGTGCGCCTGCGTCGGCCGCCGGAAGAGCCGCGTGTGGCCGAGCAGCAGATGGTGCAGTTCGTGCATCACGAGCAGGAAGAGGTGCTCGTCGCGGACGCAAAAGCTGCGGACGAACTCGGGATTCACCAGCAGGCGCGGCTGCGCGACGCACTCGATCGCGGCGGTCGCGACTTCGCTGCTCGGCACCACGTCGCACATGCGCAGCAGGCGGTCGAGCGCGAAGGTCGCCGCCGGCAGGACGTCGAGGATTCGGGCGCGGAGGTCGTCGCCGGACGAGGTGAGCGCTTTCTGGGATGACATGTTCGACTCCTCGTGGCCAGCACCAGGACGGTTCAGCAGAACAGGAAGGACAGGAGCCACAGCCCGCCGACGAAGACGGCGAGCAAGAGGAATGGGCTGAGGAGGTCGAGGCACACGGTTGCCAGGAAGACGAGCACGCGACGCGCGGAGAACTGCTCGCGAGCGCTCGATACTGGCGGCGTCGACTCGACCGGCGCCGGCAAGGCCGTTGGAGTGCGCGCGGCAGCGGGATCCGGCGTCGACCGTCGATCGAGGGGACGCCGCCCCGAGCGCATCGCCTCGACGAACGGGAAAAACCGGCAGCGCCGGACCTTCGTGTCGTGCAACGCGAACGGCGCGGAGAAGAGTCGCTCCCACGAGTAGTCGGGTGCGCGGCGCGGCAGGAAGAGCCCGGACGTGGTGCGCGCGAGGATCTCGACGGTCAGCCAGAGCTGCGCGCAAAGACGGTATTGCGCGACCTGCTCTTGATTCAGGCTCGGCTTCCAGCCGATGCGCGCACCGCTGGGAAAGTGCTCGGCGAGTTGCCCTTGCGCCGCCCATTTCGAGTGCGTGCGAGCCTGTTGCAAGAACGCCGCGACGTCGCCGTGCCAGCGTGCCTCGGCGAGCTGCAGCAGGAGCGCGAAACCGGCGTCGTCGGCGATCGTCGGCGGCGATCCGTCGAACTCGAGCATTCGCGCACGCCAACAGGCGTGCGGGAGGCTCAGGAGGACGGCAGTCTGGTGCACCGCTGTTTGCACCGAAATCACGTTGGTGCGCACCGCGTTGCACATGTTGGCGAGCACGGCGGGCCGGGCGGCGGCCACAGGCGCGATCCGCGACGCGCTCATCGGCGCGCTCCCGAAACGGGCGCCAGCGCGCCGAGGCTGAGCCGCGTCCAGCAACTGTGAAAGAGGTCGAGCACCTCGCGCGGTGCGACCGCGCCGTAGCCCTCAGGCAGGAGCGACTCGAGGAGGTTCTTCGAGTAAGCGTCGCGCGTCTTCGTCGCGGCAGTGGTCGCCCGATCGAGGCTCGCCGTCAGTTCGCCGACCTCCTTGACCGGGCCGATTGCGGTCGCGGCGACCTGGAACCGGCGCTCCCCCGGCACGAGTACGCGGCGGACATCGCGCGCGAGCGTCTCGATCAGCGTGGCCGGCGTTTCGGGCAGGCGCTCGAGCGCGAGGTAGACCGCGAGCGCGACGGCGGTGCGCCGCGCCTCGTGCGTGATGCTCGCGACGCCATCGAGGAGGAACTGCGCGAGCTCCTGAGCCGGGAGTCGCGCGCCCAGCTTGAGCGCACGCATCATCCGCTCGACCGGCTCGGCGATGCCGAGCAGTTCGCGCCGCGGATCGTCGGCGGCCAGGGCGGCGACCGTCCACGCCTGACGGTGCGCGGCGAGCAGCGCGGCGTGGTCGACGCGTCCGCGGCGTGCGATCACTGGCAGGCCGTGCTGCACGGCGAGGAAGCAGGAGCTCTCCCAGTCGGGGTCGGGGCGGAGGTCCAGTACGGCGTGGTGCGTGGCGTGCCAGCTCGCGCCGTCGAGCGAGTCCTCCTCGATCCGGTTGTGCTCCTCCACGATCGCTCCGCGCGCGGCGTGGATCGCGAGCGCCGCGCGCATCAGCATCGACAGCCGCCGTGGCGAAAGGCGCCGTTCGCCGACCGAGGCGGCGAGCCCCTCGAACGCGATGAAGTACTGCGCGAGGCGCGGCGGAAACCCGGCGCGCAGCGCGGCGTAGAGCCGCTCGCCACGGTCGACCAGCTCGACGAGATTGCTCACGAGCGGCTGGTGCGTGGCGAACTGCCGCAGGAGCAGCTGCTCGCGCTCGGAGGCGACGAGCTCACCCCAGTCGGGTACTGCGATCAGGAACACGAAACGATCGGCGAGCGCAGGATCGAGCGGCTCGGCGCCAAGGTACTCCTCGCCAGCAGCGCCCGACTCCTCCTGCGGCGGCGGGTTCATCGCCGCCCAGCGGTGGACGAGTTTTTCGAGCTTCACGCCCTGCACGCGACGGTCGTGGATCAGCGGGAAGAGCTTGTTCTGCAGGTCGGGTCGCGTGCGGTTGATCTCGTCGATGAAGACCGCTTCGGCGTCCCAGATCGCGGTCGGCGTCGTGATGTAGCGCAGCGCGTTGCCGCTTTCGTCGGGCATCGGGATGCCGACGAGGTCGTCGAAGCTGAGCAGGCTCGCGTTGTACGAGCGGAACTCGAGGCAGAGCTCCTCCGCCATCCGTTCCAGCAGGAAGCTCTTCGCCGTCCCGTGCAGTCCGACGAGGAGAAGCGGCTCGCGGGAGATCAGCGAGGCGAGGAGGATCGGCTCGATCTTCGACCAGCCCTCGATCCCGAGCGGACGGGTGAACGAGAGCAGCGACTTCGCGATCGGGACGTTCGATTCGGCCATGAGCGCAACTCGACGTGTTGCGCGTCAGGAAACGGAGCTGCGGGCCTCCGCCGGAGATTTCGTTCGCGTGAGCCGCCCCGGCTCCGCGCGCATCGGCAGGACGTCCACCGTCCAGCCAGGCCACCTTGGCTCTCCGAGCCAGGTTGGCAGAACCCCGAGGGGCTCTTCCTGATGCAACGACGGGAGTCTTAGCGACTGCTCGCGCGATGTCCAGCGCACGCGACGAGCCGCGCCGCACGTCCGCGGGCGCCGACGACGATGCAGTTCTGCCCGAAGCGACGTCCGAGTTCCTTCGCCGCGCGAAGGTCGAGGCCGACGATCCAGAGGCTCTCCTCGGGTGTCCAGTTCGCATCGGCACCGATGCCGCGGCCGGTGAAAAAAGTCCGACCGAGGGCCAGGACGTGGCAGCGGAGCATTCGATGGCGCCGGGCGTTCGCCTGCGCGGAGAGGCTGCGCGAGCCCGGATTCCACGCGGTGATGAAGGCCCACCGTGAAGCCATCCAGGTGCGCAACAGCGCGTCCGCACGCGCGCTCTGCCGTCCGATCCGCAGGGTGAGCGCGGATTTGCCGGGGATATCGACGACGAAGCGGGTGGTTCGGTACGCCGCGAGCAGTGCGGCGTCCGGCGCATCGCGCCGGTGCGCGGCGGGACGACGGCTGCGACCTTTCCCGCGACTCACGTCCGCTTCGCAGTCGAGACCACCGGACGGCGGCCGTTTGGGCGGAGGACGAGCAGCAGCACGAAGCTGGCGAGCGCGATCCACATCGGCACCGATAAGAGGTGGGTGCAAAAGTCGCGTTCGAGCGCCCCCGTGAGTGGGCCGCCCGCCACTGGGCCGCTCTCGACGTCGATCATCTTCGCCCGCGCCCACGGCCTCACGACGTCGCCCGCGAGGAAATAGCGAAAGTTCCGAGGCGAGTCCAAGCCGTGGTCTGAATTGCGGCGACGCATCCCGCGGTCGCTCCGAAGTCGGCGGCGGACACCGTGAGACGTGTCGTCCGGGCTACGCTTCCGCGCCTTGGAGACCGTTCAAGAAGACGCCGGCGCGCCTTTCGGCACTGGCGGATGAAGCGCTCGCGGACCACGACGCAGGACGTGCGCGGCAACTGGTGCCCAAGTCGCTTTGAAGTCGTCGACATCGCCGCGATTTCGGGCGACGTTCGCCGCCCTTCCGAAGTCACCGTGTCCTGAGGTCGAACGGGAAGTTCAGAATGTCGTGGTATTGAGCAAGGCAGGTCGTGGCAGCGCGAAGGCGCGGGAGCGAACATCCCTTTGTTGAACACGGAAGCTGACTCGAGCCTGTCACCGAACGAGTTCCCACTGCTCGTCGAGTTCGCTGTTCCGTCGTCGCTTCTGCGTGAGGTCCATCGAGCGTCGATGCTCCCGATCGTCGGGAACGGCCCACCTGGCACCTTCGTGCTCTTTCCCGACGGTCTCAGGGTCTCTCTGCCGACCGATCAGATCGTCTTCGCGGACGACGCGAGTGGGTGTGCCCGCGTGGGATTCGGCGGGATGCGGTTCACCGGGATGGAAGACGGTCGGCTCGTGTTCGTACGCGTTCGCGAACTGTTCCCCGAGGACCAACTCTCACCGGCTCGCAGCCACACGATGCGGCTCGATCCGCAGTGGGTTGCTGCGATGTTGGTCGACGGTCGGAAGATCTGGCCCGATCGTTCGCGATCGAGTTAGCGGCTGCGGTTACGGCCTCGCACCTACCGAGCTGGTCGCTCCGTCTCGCTCGGCGCGAGCAGCTCCTGCGCTGACTTCCACCAGGCGCGCCAGCGCGTGACAGCTTCCTTGCGCACTCGTTCGATCGCATTCGCGTCGAAGCCTTGATTGCGGCCGGCGAGCGCGATCAGCAGTTGGTCAGCCCAGCCGCGGGCTTCGGCGTCCTGCAGTGCGAGCGCGACCAGCAGCAACGGCACCAGCGCGCGGCGGCCGTGGTCGCGCAGCGCAGCGATCGCGGCGGCATAGCACTCCGGTTCGCCAGCCTTCGCCGCGACGATCCGCGTCAGCAGCGGGTGGTTCTCCAAGAGGCGCAACCCCTCGCGCACATCGGCACGACGCGCTGCCTCGGTGGCGAGAAATCCGGCCTCGTCGAGCAGCAGGTCAAGCGCGCCGCGGTTCGACAGCGTGCGGATCGCCTGCGTGATTTCGTCCTTGATGCCGCCGTCGGGTTCGACGGTCTGACGCGCGATCAGCGGCGCGAGCGCGGCGGTGCTACCGAGCTGGCCGAGCGTGCGCGCTGCAAAACGGCGCACGTGCGGTCGTTCGTCGGCGAGGCGGCGCGCGAGGTCGGGGATGCAGTTGGGATCGGCGGCGCGCCCGACCGCACGGAACAATCGCTCCTGCACGGTGCCGTCGGGCTCGTCGAGCAGGCCCAGCAGATCGGTGAGGCCGGCGGAGTTGGCGACGTGGGCCAGCACTTCGGCGGCGTCCTGCTTTGCGGCGAGGTCGCTGCTGGTGCGCAGCAGTTGCAGCAACGGCGCCTGCGCCGAGGTGCCGAGTTCCTCTTCGAGGCGGCGCATCGCGACGGCGCGCTCGATGTCGCTGCCGCCGCTGCCGAGCTTGGCGATCAGCGGCGCGGTGATGCTTTCGAGCGAGCCGGTGATGGAGAGGCCGCGCACCTCGGGGAACTTCTCGTAGCGGTAGTAGACCTCGAGCATCAGCGCGCACATCGCCGTGGCGTAGACGCGCCCGCCGTATTCCTGAAACACGCCCTGCGAGTCGAACGAGCCGCGCAGACACCCGGCGTCATTCGGGTGGATCCGCTGCAGCAGTGCTGGCACCAGCGCGTCGTTCCAGCGTTGCCACGACTCGCCGCCGATCTGGAACAGCCCAAGCGTCGCGTAGTAGGCGAAGTAGAGGTCGGTGTGCTCGACGCGCGGCAGTTGGCGCAGGCACCACTCCTTGCCGACCATGATCGCGGGGTGATTGGCCCGCGTGCCGAGCGCTTGGCGGCAAACGATGCCGACCGCAGTCAGGCGCGGCTCCTGCGTCGCGGCGTCGAGCGGGCTCTGGTAGCCGACGCGGTAGTAGGACGGTTCGGTGACTCGCTCGATCCACTCGCGCGCGCCGCGGAACCCGGCGACCTTCAAGCGCGCGTCGTGCGCGGCGACCAGCGCCAGCACCACCCAGCCCGTGACCGAGGTGTCGGCATCGCTGCGCGCCTCGTAGCGCCAGCCGCCGAGCTCGGGGTGTTGCGCGAAGATCAGGAAGTCGACTGCGCGCTGCGCCGCAACCTTCAGGAACGGATCGCCGCTGGTGCCGTAACCCTCGCACAGCGCCTGCGTGGCGAGCGCGTGCTGGTACATGTACCAACCGCTGGTGGTGGTGAACTTGCCGTGCTCCTGCATCCGCGCGACCAGGAAGTCGAGACCCTTCTTCACGGCCCCCTGGTGCGGGCCGATCTCGATCGTGCTGCCGCCGTGGATCAGCGCCAACAGCGTGAGGCCGGTGAGCCCGACGTCGAAATCGAAGGCGCCCGTGCCGGCGCACTTCTCGCCACGGCAGCACGCCTCGAACTGCTTCGCGCCCCAACTGCCATTCACCGATTGATGGCGCACCAGCCAGTCGAGCGCGCGGCCGACCGCCGCCTCCGTCTGCCGACTGCCGCCGAGACGCCGCGCCAGTGCGAAGCGCTCCTCGGGCGAGAAGACCTTGATTGGCGCATCCGGCGACTGCCGCTTCTTGCCGCCGGCGAGCGGCGAGGCGACATCGAACGCCTCGATCTCTTCGACGTTGGTTTCAATCTGAGGCGTGAACTCCTCGCGCGCCGCTTTCCACCAGTCGCGCCAACGCTTCACCGCGGCCGCGCGTGCCGGTGGCTCCAAGCTTGCGCCGAAGCCGAAGCTCTTCGCCGTGACGTGCTGCAGCGCGAGGTTCGCTTCGCCGCGCACGACGCCGGAACTGTCGTCGAGCAGCGTCAGCAACGTCTCGATCGCCAGATCGCTCGCCTGCGGGATCCCTTCCGCGACCGCCGCCACCGCCGTCGCGCGCGCAAGTCGCGTCGCGAAGCCGCGCTGGTCCGAGCTCACGTTGACGCGTGCCGCCGTCAACGCGCGGCTCATCGCCGGCAGCGCCCTGCCGCCGAGTTCGAGCAGCGCGTCGAGTTCATCGCGGCAAGTGTCGTGCTTGGTGCGTGCGAGCTTCGTGAGTGCGGTCTCGACAGCGTCGCTCTCGTCTTGCGTGAGCGTCGGAAACCAGCGCCGCCAGCCCCAATCGGTGCCGCCGAAGTTCTGGGTCCAGAGCGCGTGCGTGGTGTCGGTGCCGCAGCCGAAGTGGGGGCCGCCCGAAACCATGCCGCGATGGTGGCCGGGACTGTGGTACCACGCTTCGAACGCACCCCGCCCGCCGCCGCCGCCCGCGTAGCAGTTCTCGCCCGCGCCGCCGCCGTAGCCGGCGACTCGCACGCGATCGGTCGGCGTGCGCAGCTTCTCGGTCGGCGAATCGTGGCCGAAGTAGCCGATGTCCTTCATCTCCTGCGAGTGGCCGCGCGCGGCGATCACCATCCGCTCGTCGAGCTCGAACGGCGCCAGCAGCAGCGTGCGGCGGTACTCGTTCAGCACGGTCAGGTTCGCCTGCTCTTCGAGGTCGGCGCTGGTCAGCGCGCGCGCGTCGTATTCGTCGAGCGCGTCCCAGTGGAAGTCGCGCAGCACCGCCCGCTCCCACGGTGTGAGCTCGGCGCGCAGCAACTCCTCGGCGCGCTGCAGGAACGGCAGCGTGCGGCCGGCCTTTGCATGGAGCAGCGCGTAAAGCACCTCTTCGAGCCCCGCACCATTGCGGCCTGGCAATACGTGCACTTTCGCGCCTTGCGGTGAGACTGCCGGGAACGGATCGGCGACCTCGCCATGCCACGCCCGCCGGTAGTCGAGCAACGCTGCCAGCGCCGGCTCGAGCCGTTCGAGCCGCAGCAGCAGGGTCTCGGCCGCGCGCGGATCGAGCCGCGCGAAGGTGATCTCGTCACTCTTGCGCAGCGAGGCGTAGAGCTTCGCTTTCTCGGCCAGCAGCTCGCGGAACTCGTCGACGTCGGGTTGCTGCGGCTTGTCGTACTTCCCGATCAGCTCCAGCGCCGCCTTCGCCACCGGCTGCCACGCGTCGAGTTGCGCGAGTCGCTGGTGGCGCAGGTTGTTGCTGATGCGATACGACTGGATCCAGTCGCGCGGCGCCTCGTAGAGCTGCGCGAGTTCGACGACGATGCGATGGGTCGCCGCGACCAGGCGCAGCGCGAAGTCGTCGATCGCGCCCGCCGGCGCGCCGATCACTTGCGCCAGCCGCACCGGCGCTTCCGCGTCGAGCGTGTGTTCGAGCTGCTGCGCCAGCGCTTCGAGCGCGCGGCGGCGATTGACCTCGGCCGCCGGCAGGAACTGGCCGCGATGCCACTCGTAGCCGCCGTGCGGCACCTCTTCGCTGCGCTGCCTCGCCAGCAGCGGATCGCTGCGTTCCTTCAACGACGGATCGGCGAGGAGCGCCGCGCGGAGCTGCTCGATCGCGGCGCCGTCGAGGTCGCGCCAGAACGCGAACCGCGCCAACTCGAGCCGCTCCGCCGGCGCCAACGGCAGCGCCGCGAGGAACGTGAACGTCAGCTTCGGCGGAAAGCTCGCCCACGCCTTCTTCGCCACGACGCCGTCACGCGTCAACGTCACGCCGTCCGCATCCGCGCCACTGACCACGAGGCCCATGTCGAGCTCGTCGTCCGGCCACGGCAGCGGTTGCCCCTGCTGCGCCGCATCCGCGATGCGCGCGATGAGCTGGCCGAACAACGTCGCTTCCGCCAGGAAATCGGCGGAGTGCCCCGCCAGCACCCGCGCGAGCGCCTCCTCCGTCGTCGCCGCGACCACCGCCGCCAGCTCCGCCTGCGCCGGCGCGAACGTCAGCGTCCGCCGCGCTTCCTGCATGCGCTCGAGAAGTGTCGCCACTTGGCGCGCATCAATGGCGGGGGTCGGTTCTTGGCGCAGGAGCAGCAGCAAGCTCATGAGCAACGGAATCATGGTCCGCAATCAGAGCGCATTTCTTGCGTCTGGTCACGCGGCCAGTGCTGGCAACGCGATCGGTAGCGGGGGGCGGGCTAGAGTCTCGCGCCGCCCGTTCTGGTTCCCTGTCGGAGGTGCGCGCGACCGTGCGACGAGATTGGCCCCTGCTTGCTGCGCTGACGATGACGGGTCTGGCCGCGCTCGCGGTCGAAGTGCTCTGGTCGCGGGCGATGATCCCGTGGGTCGGTGGCACGGCGTTGTCGCAGATCACGACGGTCGCGATCTACATGGCCGGGCTGTTCATCGGCTCGGCGCTGGCGGTGGGGCGGTTGGCGACGGTTGCCGATCCGCGTCGAGCGTTCTTCCTGCTCGAGCTCGGCGCCGGCGTGCTGTCGTTGCTGGCGGTGATCGGGATGCCGGTTGCCGATCCGCTGTTCGCGATGTTTTCGCGCGGCGAGCTGCTCGGCAGCGGGTTGGGCTCGGTGCTGCGCGGACTGACCGGCGCGGCGCTGATGATCCCGGCGACGATCCTGATGGGGCTGTCGTTCCCGTTTGCGATCGCGGCGTTCGAGCGCAGCCAGGGCGGGCGCGGCAACGCGGCGCTGGCCTACGGCGTCAATACCATCGGTGCGACGCTCGGCACGTTGATCGGCGGATTCGTGCTGGTGCCGATGCTCGGCGTCGCGAACGGCGCGTGGGCGGTGGTGATCGTCGACCTCGTCGTGGTCGCGGGGCTGATGCAATTGCCGGCGCCGAGCGCTTACTCGAAGAGCGCGCTGCCGGCCAGCGCGGCGAGCACGCCCGCGCCTTCGCGAACTGCGCCTACCGTCGCCGCCCGCGAGCCGAGCGACTGGCCGATGCTGCTGTCGATCTTCATCGGCGGCATGGTTTCGCTCGGGCTGCAGGCCGTGCTCTTCCGCGTGCTCGGACTGCTGCTCGGCCCGACGGCGCGCGCGTTCACGTTGGTGCTGGCGGTCTACGTTGGCGGACTGGGCATCGGCTCGCTGCTGGTGAAGCCGCTGGTCGAACGCGGCCAGCGCACGGCGTCGTGGATCTACCTGCTCTGCTGGATGGTCGTCAGCGGGTGGGGGCTGCTCTTCTCCGGCCGCATCGAGTGGCTGACCGGACAGGTCGAGGCGCTGCGCCCCGACGGTGTCTTCGATCTCGGGGCGCAATTGCGCCTGCGCGCCTGGATTGCGGCGATGGTCCTGCTGCCGATCACCTGTGCGTTCGGCGCGTCGTACTCGGCAGCGGTCGCAGCGGCACCGCGCGGCGACGCAAGGCGCGCGAGCCGCCTCTACGCTTCGCTGACGCTCGGCAACATCGTCGGGCTCGCCGTGGTTGCGTGGGGGGTGCTGCCGAACTTCCGCCTCGATCGCGCGCTGCTGCTGGTGCTGGCGGGAGCGCTGATCACGCCATTGCCGGCGCTTTTGCAGTTGCCGATCGGCGCCACGTTGCGACTCGCGCTGGCCGGAAGCGGTGCCGGCGCGGCGCTGCTGGTCTGGCTGCTGATGCCGGGCTGGCCGATCCGCGTGCTGCACACCGCCGCCTACGTGCCGGCCTACGGCGACAGCACGACCCGCAAGAGCAACAAGGTCGTCCGCTTTCATCGCTCGGCGTTCGAGACCTCGGTCACGGTGGTGCAGGTGGGGGAGCACCGTTTCCTCCAACTCGACGGCAAGACCACCGGCTCGACCGATGGCTTCGACCAGGCGACGCAGGGGATGCTCGGCGCAATTCCGGCCGCGCTCCATCCGGGAGCGCGGAGCGCGTTCGTCATCGGACTCGGGACCGGACACACGCCCGCCGAAGTGCTGCGCCATCCGCTCGAGCGCGTCGATTGCGCCGAGATCAGCCCCGAGGTGGTCGACACCATGCCGTTGTTTGCGGCGATCAATCGCCGCTGCGACCTCGATCCGCGCTTCCGCATGCTCGAGGCCGACGGGCGCACGGTCTTGCGCTACGGCGGCGAGCAATACGACCTGGTGATTTCGGAGCCGAGCAACGTCTGGATCCCAGGAGTCGCCCACCTCTTCACGGCGGAGTCGTTCCGCGACGTCGCCAACTGCCTCGAGCCGGAGCACGGGCTTTGTGTGCAATGGGTGCAGGGGTACGGGCTCGAGATCGAGACGCTGAAGACGATCGTGCGGACCTTCCTCGACGTCTTCCCGCACGCGTCGCTCTGGTTCTCCGCTTTCGGCGAGCCCGACCTCTTCCTGGTCGGCTCGCAGAAGCCGCTCGCGCTCGACTTCGCGGCGCTCGAAGCGCGGCTCGCTGCGGTGCCGGTGCCCAACGCCAACTTCGGCGATCGTCCCTACGACGCGGTCGCGCTGCTGCGCCACTTCGTGGCCGGCGCGGAGTCGCTGCGCCGCTTCGTCGGCGATGGGCCGCGCACGACGGACGCGCGACCGAGCCTCGAATATGCGGCCGAGGCGGCGTTGATGGGGAACCAAGCGTCGCCGGGCGCGACCTTGATCGCGGCACTGACCGAGCCGCCGTTCGCGCTCTTCTCACGCGGTGCCGACGGTCGTCCCGCGCTCACTCCCGCGCAGACCGCGCGGCTCGAGCGGAGCGTCGCAGCGAATCGGGAGCTCGCCGCACGGCTGCTCGACTCCGAACGCGCGGCGGCGCTGTTGCGGCCGGCGGGGGTCGATGCCTGCGAGCAGATGGTGCGCCGGTATCCCGACGATGACGAGTTGCGCTGGTCGATCGCGAAGCTCCTGATGTTCGGGCTGTCCTTGGAGCTCCATGGCGAGCGCAAGAACGAGGTCATGGGGTTGATGGCGAAGGTGGCGCGATTCGCGCCCGACCATCCCGAGTCGCTCAAGTTCGCCGCGCTCGCGAAGCTCGGCGACCGGACGGCGACGGCAGAAGTGCTGGCCTTGGTCGACCGCCATGCGGCGGCATCGGCGCCGTGGAAGCAGGCGCCCAAAGTCGACAAGGCGCGCATGCTGTTCGCGCTCGGTCTCGTGAGCGAATCCGTCGCGCTGCTCGAACAGGTCGTCGCCGTCGATCCGTGGTACCTCTCGGCGTGGAGCGAACTCGAGACGCAGGCCAAGGCGGCCGGCAAGCCAAATCTCGCGGCACGTGCGCATCGTCGAATCGAGGAACTCGGCGACGATGGACGCTCGCTCGAGTCGCAGCGTCGACTCGAGGCAGAGATGCAGGTGATCGACGCCGCTCGCGCCGCCGAACGCGCGCCGCGAGCGGGTCAATGACCGACGATCCACTCGCCGCAGAGGTTGCGGCCAGGCGCGGTGCCCTGCACGACGTCTACGCGCAGGCGGCGCTCGAACCCGACACGAGCCTCTGTTGCGTCGATGGTGGGGCCTGGACGCTCCCCGATCTGGTGATTCCGCCGCGCATGCTGGAGATGAACTACGGCTGCGGCTCGACCGTCCATCCGACTGACCTGACCGGCAGCCGGCCGATCCTCTACGTCGGCGTGGGCGGGGGGCTCGAAGCGCTGCAGTTCGCCTACTTCCGGCGTCGGCCGGGCGGCGTGATCGCGGTCGATCCGGTGGCGGAGATGCGCGACGCGGCGCAGGCCAACCTGATCGAGGCGGAACGATTGAATCCTTGGTTCCGGCGCGACTTCGTGCAGATCGTGGACGGGCGCGCGGAGGAACTTCCGGTCGATGCGGGCAGCGTCGAGGTGGTGGCGCAGAACTGCCTGTTCAATGTCTTCGTCGCGGGCGATCTGGCGAAGGCGCTGTCCGAGGTTGTGCGAGTGCTGAAGGTGGGTGGCCGCTTCTCCACCAGCGACCCGATCACGCCGCGTCCGATCCCGCAGGCACTGCGCGACGACAACACGCTCCGCGCGCGCTGCGTCTCCGGTTGCGTCACTTACGACGAGTACCTCGCGGCGCTCCACCGTGCCGGGCTGCAGCAGTTGGTCGTGCGCGCGCGGCGGCCCTATCGGTTGCTGACGCCGGCCGAGTTCAAGGCGCTCGATCGCGAACTCATGCTCGAAAGCCTCGAACTGCTGGCGATCAAGGGACCGCGGGTCGAGGCGGCGCCCGACGTCTACACCGGCCGCTGCGCGACGTTCGTGGGCAAGGGCACCTGGTATCGCGACGACAAGTTCCCGTTCCAGAGCGGTACGCCGATGCAGGTCTCCGATCGCGTCGCGGCCGAGCTCGGGGCGCGTCCCGACTTCCGGGTGAGCGCGCCGACTTGGCATGCGCGCGGCCCAGGGTGCTGCTGATGAAGCGCGTCCGCTTTCTGGTAGTCGGCGGCTTCCTCGGCGCGGGCAAGACCACCGCGCTGCTGCGTCTCGCGGCGCACTACCAACGCCTCGGCCGGCGGGTCGGCCTCATCACCAACGATCAAGCGGCGAACCTGGTCGACACCGCGGCGGTCGCCGCCGGCGGCTTTCGAGTCGAGGAGGTCGCGGGCGCCTGCTTCTGCTGCAAATTCGACGACCTCGCGCGCTTGGCAGAGAAGCTCCGCGTCGAGAAGCTCGACGGCGATGCGGGGCACGACGAGGCGCCCGTCGTGCTGATCGGCGAGCCGGTCGGAAGCTGCACCGATTTGGCCGCCACCGTCATCCAGCCGTTGCAGCGTCTCTACGGCGATCGTTACTCGCTGGCGCCGTATTCGGTGCTGGTCGACCCGAATCGGGCGCGCCAGATCGTCCTCGAACGCGGCTTCGGCGGCTTCTCGGCCAAGGTTGCGTACGTCTTCCAGAAGCAGCTCGAAGAGGCCGATCTGATCGGTCTCAACAAGATCGACCTGCTCGCTCCGGGACAGCGCGAGGAACTGCTCGCGGCGCTGGCGCGCGAGTTTCCGCAGGCGCGCGTGCTGCCAATCTCCGGCTTGACCGGCGAGGGCTTCGACGCCTTCTGCGCGGCGCTCGACGCGAACGATCCGGCGGGCCGCAACATCGCGGCGGTCGACTACGACCTCTACGCGGAAGGCGAAGCGGAGCTCGGTTGGTTGAACGTCGCAATCGAGCTCACGGCGAGCGCGCCGCTCTCCGCTGAAGCGCTGGTGCGCGAGCTGGTCGAGGCCATCCGACGCGAGCTTTCAGGGCAAGGCGAGGTCGCGCACTTGAAGGTGTTGTTCGAGGCGGGCTCCGATCGAGCGATCGCCAACTTCGTCGGCAGCGGTTCCATGGTGCGCGTGTCGCGGCCCGGCGGTTTCTCGGCAGCGAGCGGCCGCGTCGTGATCAACGCCCGCGCGCACCTTGCGCCCGACCTGCTGCTGACCGCGGCGCAGCGCGCGCAGCAGAGCGTCCTCGCCCGACTCGGCGCCACCGCGAAGGTGGTCGACGAAGCGCACTTCCGACCCGCTCGCCCGGTTCCGACCCACCGCGTGGACGCGTCGTAGACTCGCTGCGTCTTGCTGCAGCGCGAGCGTGGGCGAATCGAAGAGTGGCGATGGCGCGGCCGCGGCGAGCAGCGATGCGGAGCTGCTGCGCGAACTCGTCGCCGCCTGCGTCGAACGGTGGGAGGCGGAGGGGCCGACCGCGCTCGAGCAGCTCTGCCGCGAACGCCCGCTTCAAGCGAGTGCGCTGCGTCGTCGCATCGAGCGTCTGCGTGAGCTCGGGAGGCTCGGCGCCGGCGCACCGGCGCCGGTCGTGCCGTCGCCGCTCGGCGACTTCCGACTGCTCGAACGGATCGGCGAAGGCGGCATGGGCGTCGTCCACCTTGCTGAACAGGTTTCGCTGCAGCGGCGCGTCGCGCTCAAGCTGATCCGCCCCGAGCTGCTGCACTTCGGCCGCACGCGCGAACGCTTCCAGCGCGAGATCTCGGCGATCGCGCGCCTCCACCATCCCAGCATCGTGACGATCCACGCGGTCGGCGAGACCGGCGGACTGCCGTGGTATGCGATGGAGTGGCTGGCGGGCGCGACGTTGTAGGAGCTGCTGGCAGAGTTGCGCGGCCGCGAGCCGGCGACGCTCGCCGGGCGTGATCTTGCCGCCGCCGACACCGACACCGACACCGACACCGACACCGACACCGACGGCGAAGCGAGCTGGCTGTTCGCGGGCAGCTTCGTCGACACCTGCCTGCGGATCGCGCGGCAGATCGCCCACGCGCTCGATCATGCGCACCGGCGCGGGATCTTCCATCGCGACATCAAGCCGTCGAACGTGATGCTGACGCCGACCGGCCGCGTCTTGTTGCTCGACTTCGGACTCGCGCTGGTCGAAAGCGACGAGCGCTTCACGCAATCGCAGAGCTGGCTCGGTTCGTTGCCCTATGCGCCGCCCGAGCAGTTGCGCGGAGGCACGGCGGCGCTCGACGCGCGCGGCGACGTCTATTCGCTCGGGGTCACGCTCTACGAATTGTTGACGCTGCGGCTGCCGCATGGCGGGAAGAGCGTCGAGGAGATGGCACGTTCGATCGAGGTGGGCCGGGTCGCGCCGCCTTCGACCGTGAATCGCGCGGTGTCGTGGGAAGCCGAGACGGTCCTGGCCACGCGCTGCGATTCCTCGATTGGGAGTCGGGGCGGGAAGTCGGCGCGACGCCGGTCGCGCAACGACGTTCCGACGCGACGGTGCTCTCGATCGTGTTCGACCCGTCCGGACAGCGCGTGGCCACCACAGCCAACGATCGCAAGGCAGTGATCTGGAGCGCCGACGGACTGTGCCGGCTGGTCGAGCTTGGCGGCGAAGGCGCCCTGCCCGACCAGCCGGTCGGCCACACCGGCACCGTGCGCGTGGTGGCGTGGAGCCACGACGAACAGCGCGTCGCCACCGGCGCCGACGACAACACGGTTCGCATCTGGGACGCCGCTTCAGGGCAGTGCCTGCTTGAGATCGCCGCGCAGGACTTCGCTCCGACCTCGGTCGCCTTCTCGCCGGACGACACGCTGCTGGCCACCACCGGCCATGACGGCAGCGCCAACGTCTGGCGCACGGCCGATGGCGAACGCGTGCTGTCGCTCGCCGGGTTCGATGCCGTGGTGTGGTCGTGCGCGTTCTCCGCGGACGGGAGCTCGGTGACCGCGGTAGCCGCGAATGGTCGCGTTCGCACCGCTCCGACCGATCCGTTGGCCGAGGCCAAGCACCGCAAGCCAACAGGCTTCACGGCCGACGAACGCCAGCAGCACGAACTCGACGGCGCTGGCGATTGGGTCGCGGCGACGTCGCTGGTCGCGGGGATCGCCGGTCGGGTGGTCACGGTCGCGGAGGTGATCCGCGCAATCGAGGGCGATCCGACGCTCACGCCGGGCGTCCGCGCCGCCGCACTCGAACTCGCGAGTGAGCGGCGCGATTCGCCGCAAGAGCTGTCGCGCATGGCGTGGTGGGTGATGCGTTCGGCCGCCGCATCGCCGGCGACCGGCTCGAGGCGCTGACGAGCCACGCCTATCTCGCGCTGATCGAGCAGCGGCGCGGCGACCTGCCGGCCGCGCTCGCCGCGATCGAGCGCGCCAAGGAATTGCGAGCGGCGCTCACCGACCGCACGGAGAAGTGGTGGGCCGACTACTTCCTGAAGGAGCCGCTCGCTGCGCTTGGCAACGGCGCTTCGAGCGAGAGGTAGCCGACCAGCATCTCGTCGAAGGTCTGCTCGCCGAAGCGGACCCGCGCGCTGGGGTCGGGGTTGTGCGGGTTGGCGGCTGAATTGTCGAACACCGCCGTGACGTGGATCTTGTCGCCGGCGTCGAGGTCGATCGGCTGCGCGAACTGATAGGTGTGCTGCCAGTTGAAGTCGTAGTGCGGCACGTCGAGCAACGCTCTCCGCGAGCCGGCGCGTTCGAGTTCGATACGCATCGATTTGCCGCGCACGTGCATGTGCGGCATCAAGGAGAGCAGGCGTGTCGGCGCCTTGAAGGTCGATGTCGCGGTGAACTCGGCGGCTTCAGCTCGCGGCGGAATGGCGAGCCCCATATTCATCACCGCGCGCGCAGCGATCTCATGCGTGACAGTGTCGGTGGCGAAGCGCAGCGCCATCCGAGTCTGGTCGGTCGTGGCGGTGCCGTTGGGCGTGTAGTGCAGTTGAAAGAGGAAGCGCGCGCCAGCGGGGACGCGCTTGGCGTGGCCGGCGGGCAACTCGATCGCGCGGCCGCCCGGGACGATCTGCGCGAAATGGTTGGTGCCCTCCTGCGCGGCGGTTCCGGTCAACGCCTGCTGCGGGGTCAAGCCGGGCTCGATCAGGAACACCATCACGTGGTGGGTGACGGCGGGGTTGCTCGGCCTGATTTCGACGCCGCTGACCCAATGTTCTTCGGTGAATCCGGGATCGACGACGATGTGGCGATACGGCACGACGCCGGTGGCGGGGACTGACTGTGCTTCGGGCAGCGCGACGACCGCGTCGGGACGGCCGATCGACCATTGCGGATTGGCGAACAGCGGTGCCGGCGGTGCGTCGGCCGGGTCGCCTGCCTTCGCGCCGCTCGCCGCCCAAAGTTCGAGCACGCGCTTCTCTGACTCGGTGAGACGGCGCGCGTTGGCGAAGTGGCCGACGCCGGGATCGGCGTGCCACGGCGGCATCCGGCCCGATCCCGTGACCTCCGCGATCATCGGTGCGTAGCCGCCGGCGTCCGCGTGCGTGAGGAACGACATCGGTCCGGCTTGACCCGGCCGGTGGCACTCGATGCAGCGACTCCAGAGGATCGGTGCGACGTCGCGGAAGAAGGTGATGTCGGCAGCCTCGGGCGCGACGTTCACGCGGCCGACCAGGCAGCCGGGAGCGTCGGTGCGCTCCGGATCGATCGTCTCGCCGGCCAGCGCCGCCTCGAGTGCGTCGATCAGGAAGTCGTTGTTCGGCGCCGGCTTGGCCGCGCCGACGGTGTACTGATCGTCGACGGCGCCGCGATAGACCACGCGGAACTCGCCGTCGAGCACGAAGACCTCGGTTGTGCGCGTCACGGCGAGGCGATCGGTCAGGACATGTTGCTGATCGAGCAGGATCGGGAAGTCGATTTCAGCGTTCCTGGCGAACTCGATGATCTCGGCTGCGTCGTCCTGGATGTTGGGGTTGATGCCGAGGAAACGGACGCCGCGGCCGCGGTAGTCGCGTTCCAGCCGGCCGAGGCGCGGCGCCAGCAGCTTGGTGATCGGGCAGCCGACCGACGTCCACGCCAGCACGGTGAGCTGGCGGTCGGCCACTTCTTCGCGCAGGCTAACGCGGTGGCCATCCGCCGCTTCGAGCAGGAACTCGTCGAGCTGCTGGCCGACATCGATGGTCTGCGCGACCTCAGTGCCGGAACTCTTCGGCACGGTCGCCGGCGCGAGAGTCGGCTGCTTCGCCTGCGCCGCGATCAGGCACAGGGCGATCCACACGCTCGCTGTCATCGGCTCACTCCTGCGCGCCGGCGTAAGGCGTCATCTTCGGCGGCGGCTCGGTCGGGTCGATCCAGTCGAAGTAGCCGATCATCATTTCCTCGAACGACTGATCGCCCCAGGTGACCGCGACCTTCGGGTTGGGGTTCCACTTGTTGTCACGCGAGTTGTCGTAGACCGCGGTGAGGATCAGCTTGTCGCCCGGCTGGGTCTCGATCGGCACGATCGGCTGATAGGAGATCTGCCAGTTGAAGTCGTAGCCCGGCACGTCGAGCAGAACGCGGCGCACGCCGTCGCGCTCGAGTTCGTAGCGCATCGCCTTGCCGCGCAGGTGCATGTGCGGCGTGAGTTCGAGGAGCCGTCCCGGAGTCGTGAATGTCCGCGACGCGGCGAAGGTGGCGTCGGCCTTGCTCGGCGGGATCCGGAAGTCGAACTTCATGATCCCGTCGTTGTGGATGAGGGTGGTGACGGGCACGCGCGTGCGGCGGAACGCGATGCGCGTCCGATCGCTGGTCGCGGTGCCGTTGGGGTTGTAGTGCAACTCGAACAGCAGTGTCGAACCCTTGGCGATGAAGATCGCCTGGCCGTCGGGCAGGTCGAGCGGATCGGTCCCGGGCGCCCAGCCTGCGATCGCGCTGAGGCTCAGCACGCCGATGGGATCGCGCAGGATCTCCTTGGCGTCCTTGCCGGGCGGCACGGTGTAGGCGATCACGTGGTGGGTAGCGGCGGGCACGCTCGGCTCGCAATCGGACGCCTGGATCCACTGGTCCTCGGTGAAGTTCGGGTCGAGCGTGGCGTAGCGGTACTGGACCACGCCTTCGGCCGGGATCGGCTGCGCCTCGGGCAGTTCGAGCACGACATCGGGATCGGCGATGCGCCACTCCGGATCCGCGAAGGTCGGCCGCGGCGGTGCGTCCTTCGGGTCGCCGGCCGGCGCGCCTTGCTCGGCGAAGAGTTGCAGCGTGCGCTTCTCCGTCTCGGTCAGACGCCGTTCGTTGGCGAAGCGTCCGTGACGCGGGTTGGCGAACCACGGCGGCATCCGTCCAGCCAGCGCGACCTCGGCGATGGTCGGCGCCCAGCCGGCCGCGTCGTCGTAATCGAGCAGTTCCATCGGGCCGGGCTGGTTCGGACGATGGCACTCCGAACAGTGGCGGTAGAGCAGCGGCGCCACGTCGCGATGAAACGTCACCTTGCGGGTCGGCGCACGCGCCCACAGGTCGGTGCCCGCGGCGGGAGTCTCTGCGGGATCGATCGCTTCGCCGGCGATGAAGGCGTCGAGCGCGTTGCCGAGGTAGTCGTTGTTGGCCGAAGACCGCAGCGTCGTTCCGTCGAAGCGGTCATCCGCCAGTCCGCGGTAGACGACCTTGAAGTCGGCGTCGAGCAGCAGCAGCGTGCCGCTTTGCTTGACGCCCGCATCGGCGGCGACCATCAAATCAGGATCGAGCAGCAGCGGCACCTGCACCTCTGCGAGCGCGAGCAGCGCGGGGTCGCTCTCCTTGGCGTCGCGTTCCTTCAGGTCGAGGCGGCGAGAATTGCTCCCGCTGATCGCGAGCCAGGTCACGCCGCTGAGGTCTTCATCCGCCGCGCGCGCTGCCACCGCCTCGGCGCACGCGCGCGATGCAGGATCACCCGGCTCGATGAACACCAGAACGGTCGCGACGCGAGCTTCACGCTCGGAATAAAGCCCGTGCCGCGAGCCGTCGCTCGCATCGAGCAGGAAGTCGGCGAGCGTGCGGCCGCCGTCTTGCGTCCCGCTCCCGCTCACGATCACGCACAGCGATGCGACGATCAGAGCCACATCACTCCTCCTCGATGTAGTCGATGTAGCCGATCATCATCTCTTCGTAGGTCTGGTCGCCCCATTGCACCGTCTTGCTGGGATCGGGATTGAACGGGTTGCCGGTCGAGTTGTCGTAGGCGGCGGTGCAGAAGATCGTGTCGCCCGCCGCGAACAGGGGCGGCTCCTTCGGCAGATAGAAGTTCTGCCAGTTGAAGTCGTACTTCGGCACGTCGCAAAGGATCGTGCGTTCGGTGCTCGCGCCCTTGCCGACCACCTTCTCGAAGCGGAACGCCGTGCCGCGCGTGTGCATGTGCGGAAACATCGAGATCAGCCGTGTCGGCTTCTTGAACGCCCACTCCGCCGTCGTCACGTAGCGCGGCTCGTTCGGCGGGATGCGCAGGCGATAAGAGAAGACGCCGCGCGTCTTCACTTCCTGCTTCGGCGGCTCCTTGCAGAACTGCAGCCCCATCTGGCACTGGTCGGTCGTCGCCTTGCCGTTGGGCGTGTAGTGCAGCTGGAACAGGAACTTGGCGCCGGCCTCGATCTTCTTGCCTGCGCCAGCCGGATAGATGTTCGGTCGGCATCCCGGCACCTGCACCGCGAAGTAGCCGGCGCCGACCAGCGATCCGTCGTTCAGGCCCGTGAGTGCTTCGAGCGGCGCCTTGCCCGGCGGGATGTAGAGGGCGAGCACGTGGTGGGTGGCATCGCGCGCGGTCGGGCGGATCTCCGCCGCCTGCACCCACACATCCTTGGTGAGCTTCGGGTCGACCAGCTTGTAGCGGTAGTCGACGTAGCCGGTGGCGGGGATGCTTTCAGGTTCCGGGAGCTGGATCACGAGATCGGGCGTGCCCATCGCCCAGCCGTCGTCGTCCCACTTCGTCGCCGGCTGTTTCTTCTTCGCATCGCCGGCTGGCGCGCCGGCGGCCGCCCACTCGATCAACGTCGCCTTTTCGGTCTCGGTCAGCCGTCGCTCGTTCTCGAAGCTGCCGAAGCGCGGATCGGCATGCCACGGCGGCATCCGGCCGTTGCCGACCACCTCGGCAATCTGCGGCGCCCAGCCCTTGGCGTCGTCGTAATCGAGCAGTTCCATCGGCCCGACCTGCCCCTCGTGGTGGCAGACGGCGCATTGCGTGTGCAGGATCGGCGCGACGTGCTCGTGGTAGGTGATCTTCGGTTTGGTGCTGCTGGCGAGCTCACGACCGGTAGCGGGAGCCCCCTCGACCGCGACCTCTTCGTCGGCGATCAACGCTTCGATTGCTTCGACCAACCAGTCGTGCTGCGGCCGGCCCGGCGCGCCGCTGGTGGGTCGATCGTCGATGGCGCCGCGGTAGACGGGCACGAGGCTTTCGTCGAGCACCACGACGCTGCCGGCGTTCGCGATCTCGAACCGCGGCGCCACCGCGCCGAGCGGATCGAGCAACGGATCGAGATCGAGCCCCGTCGACCGCGCGAAGGCGGCCGCCTTCGTGGCATCGACACCGGGGGTTGCATCGACGGCGAGGAAGGTGAACCCCTGCTCGCTGTATTCCTTCGCGAGCGCTCCGATCACCGGCGCAAACAGCTTGCTGACCGGGCAGTCCTGGCGCAGGAAGGCGACGACGGTGCCGCGTCGCTCCGGTCGGGGCGCCCACAGCGACACGCGCTCGTGGGTCGTCGATTCGAGCAGGAAGTCGGCGGCAGCGGCGGCAGCGCGATCAGCGGTTGGGGCGACTTCGGCCGCCATGGGCGGGACTGCCATGGCCGAAGCAACCACGGTTGCCGCGGCAATCGCCGCTGGCCCGCTGGCGCGGAGCTTGAGTCGATCGTGGAAACGGATCATTCGCGTCATGGTTCGCACCTCGAAGTCGTCGCATCACGATCGTTTTCGCCGGTTCTAGCACGCCCCGGGCCGACGCTCTGCGTCCACGGCCCAATTCGCCGATCCCGCAGTCGCTTCGAGACCCGTTTCTCTGCCCGTCGAACCTGGCGGCCGAGGCGACCGAGCCAGGACGGCAACGAGACGCTCGAGCGCACGAGCAGCTTGCCGGTGGTGCGCGACCAGCGGATCAACCACTGGTCGCGACCGATCAGCGCGACGCCGGCGGGGATCACGATGAACGCCGGGTTGAACGGCATGACGATGCCGAGGATTCCGACGAACAGCACGATCCAGCCAGCGACCTGGCGGACGCGGTGCGCCCACGTGGCGGGCGGTCGGAAGCGATCCGCGTTGCGCGCCGGATTCGGATGCGGGCGCGGTTGGCCGCCGGTCAGCAGGCGGGTGCGCTTCGACCAAGCATGGAGCAGGACGCTGTTCATTCGCAGAGGAGCTCGAGCGGCGGGAGATCACGCGCCGCGAGTCCGGCGCCGCGCAGCGCCTGCTCGAAACGCAGGAGCGATTCCGCGCCGCGCGTACCGAGCGCGGTCGTCCAATCGTTCACGTAGAGTTCGACATGCTGCCAGATCGCGGACGGCGAGAGTTCCTGCGCATGGCGCTGCATGGTCGCGAACGTGGCGTCGCGGTCGGAGCGCGCGGCGGCGAGCGAAGCGCGCAGCGCGGCGGTGAAGCGCGCGTGCACGTCGGCGCCGAGGTCCCTCCGTGCCAACAGGCCGCCGAGCGGTAGCGGGGCCCGTTGCGTCCGCTCGTACTCGGCGCCGAGGTCGACGCGACAGTGGAGTCCGAGTGCCTGGTAGGTGAAGCGTCCTTCGTGGATCACCACGCCGCCGTCGGCCTCGCCGCGCGCCAGCGCCGGCATGATCGCGGCGAAGGGGACGTGGCGCACGTCGCGCACCTCCGGCAGCAGCAGGCGCAGCAGCGCGTTCGCCGTCGTGCCCGCTCCCGGCGCGAGCAGTCGCGCGCGCGCATCAGGCCGTGGCCCCGGCTCGCGCGCGATCAGCAGCGGCCCAACGCCGAAGCCGAGCGCCGCGCCGACCGGCAGCACGCCGAATTCGCGCGTCAACGACAGCGCCTGGAAGAAGCTCGCCTTGCCGATCGCGAGGTCGCCGCGCGCCAACGACTCGTTCAACTGCTGGATGTCCTGCAGCACGAACTCGAACTCGAGCCCGAAGCGCGGCGTGGTGCCGGTGAGCAGCCCGTGGAACGCGAAGGTGTCGTTCGGACAGGTGGAGAGGCCGACCTTCAGTTTCATCGGATCACGCCGCATTCGCTTATTCCGCCGTGACCGACAGGACCCAGCGGTCGAGCTCCTTCCGGCACGCCTGCAGCACCGGCGCCACCTTCCAGCCGGCGTGGTCGCGATCGCCCGCCTCGTTGCTGGCGCCGCGCACGATCGTGAGCGGGATCTTCGCGAGGCGCGCCGCCAGCGCGACGGCGTACCCCTCCATCTCCTCGGCCAACGCGCGCGGATGACGCCTCCGCCGTGCCTGCGCGTGCGAACGCGAGCCGGCCGCGGCCGCGACGGAGAGCAGTTCGCCGTGCGCCGCATCCGGCAGTTGCGGCGCGAGCGGAATCGGGGACAGCGGAGCATCGCCGACCAGTGAGCTCGGCAGCGGCGGCTCGCGCAACGTCACGAAGCGATCGCCCTCGCCGGCGCCGATGCCGTCGCAGGAGATCCCGCTCGCCTCGAGCACGGCACCGACTGGAAACGCGTCGACGTCGAGCGTGCCGGCGATGCCAATCAGAAGCGCGGTGTCGGGCGCCACCTTCGCGAACCACTGGCCGGCGGCGGCGCCGGCGGCAGCGAGGCCGAAGCCGCAAAGCGCGATGCGCACGCTGCGGCCGGCGACGGTCGCGAGCCGTGGTCCGGCGAGTCCCTGCGCCGCGACTCCGAAGAGCAGTTCCGCTTCGCGCGGGGTCGGGATCAGGATCAGCAGGCGGCGGGCGGGCGGCTTCACGGGTGGCGCGCGCGGCTCACGCCGAACGGAAGTCGTAGAACGCCGCATTCGCCAGCGCCGGTGCACCGCCCTGCCGAACCAGCAACCGGCGCGCGCACCAGAGGTCGCCGAAGATGCGGTAGCGGAGCGCCGTCTCGTCGAGGTAGCGCACGCCGTCGGATCCGCCGGTGCCGACGCGCCGGCCGATCATCCGCTCGACCATGCGCGCGTGGCGCTGCCGGAAGATCAGGAACGCCTGTTCGAGCTGGATCACCAGATCGAGGATCTCGCGCGGCCACGCCAGCAACGGCAGTTCGCGGTAGCTCTCGATGAACAAAGCGGCCGCGCGCAGCCGGCGGCGGCGCGGATCGTCTTTCACGTCGTCGCCGCGGCGCAGGAAGAGCTCGGCCTGTTCCATTTCGGCCGCGTAGAGCGCGGCCACCTGCGGGTCGATTGATCCTCCCGGCTGCTGCGCCTTCATCGCGGCGTTGACCTCGTGCCGATGGCAGGCGAGGTAGGCGTCGAGGAACGCGTCGACGCGGGACGCGTCGCCCGGCTGGTCAGGCGTCGAGCCATCGATCGGGGTGCGCGCCAGCCAGCTCTCGATCGCGATCTTGAGCGTCGTGCGGTTTGCCGCGCGCGCCACGACCTTGCGTTCGGCCCATCCCGCGATGCCGGCCTTCGGCGCGAACGCGGCCATGACCTCCTGCTCGCCGAACTTCACCCGATCTTCGTCGGCGAGCCCGAACAGCATCTCGACCTCGCGAAACTGCGGCGACTGGAAGCCGCTCGCCGAGCCGAGCTTCGTGCGGAAGTCGAGGAAGTCGCGCGGCGACATGGTCTCCATCAGCGCGAAGTGGGCGGCGGCGACTTCGAAGGTCTTCACCACCCGCCGCATCCCCGCTGCCGCCGGTGCCAGCGCCTGCTCATCGACCTGCTTCTGCGCGAAAATGTCGCGCGCCCGCTCGAGCTCGTGCAAGGCGAGCTTGAACCACAACTCGTCGATCTGGTGCACCACGATGAACAGGAGCTCGGCCGGAGCGAGGTCGCGTTCGTTGCCGGTGAGCCCGCCCTGCAACGCCAGCAGGCGTTCGAGCGCGAGGTACTCGGAGTAGCTGGTCGCCACGGCGCGGCTCCCTTGAACGGTCCCGCTCAGCGCAACTGCAGGAACTTGGCGCGGTAGTGCTTCAGTTCGGTGAGCGACGCGCGGATGTCGTCGAGCGCGCGGTGCGTCTCCGGCTTCTGCGGTGCCGACGAGGCGATCTCCGGCCGCCAGCGGCGCGCAAGTTCCTTCAACGTGCTGACGTCGACGCAGCGGTGGTGGAGGTAGCGGTCGAGCGTGCCCATCTGCCGATTGAGGAACAGCCGATCCATCCAGACCGAGTTGCCGCACAACGGCGCCGTGCGTTCCTTGCAGAAGCCCTGCACGAAGCGCAGCGTCTCGAACTCCGCCTGCGCCGGGCCGATGGTCGAGGCGCGGCAGCGCTCGGTCAGCCCGTTCTTCGCGTGCATCTCCTTCACCACCGGCTGCATCGCGTCGAGCACTTCGGACGGGCGGGAGATGGCGTAGGCCGGCCCCTCGGCGACGATCTCGAGCGAGTTGTCGGTGATGAGCGTCGCGATCTCGACGATCACGTCCTTGCCGCAGTCGAGCCCGGTCATTTCGAGGTCGATCCAGACCAGCAGGTCATCGCGAAGGTTCGGCATGGCGAAGGAGTGTACCGGCGGAGCTCAACGCCGAGGCGGTGCGTCCGACGCGACGTCGCGGAGGATGCCAAGTCGCTTGGCGAGCGCGACGGCGGCAGCCGCCGCCGGCACCATGTAGAGCGCGGCGTCAGCGTCGCGAAACCGGATCGAGCCGTAGAAGACGAGCGCCGTGAGCAGCGTCGAGACGACGGGCGCCATCAGCAGCACGATCGCCGCGCGCGCGCGGCGCCAGCCGAGCACGATCCCTGCGAGCGCGAGCGGCGCCACCAGCAGCCAGCTGACGGCGAAGCTCCAGTAGACCATCCGATTGGTGGTGTTGCGGAACGCTGAGAAGTGCCGGACCACCTTCATCAGCAGCAGGCGCGGCACGTCGGCGGCGTTCTGGCGCAGGTAGTCGAGGCCGTAGCTCCAGGCGGCGGCGTCATTGGCGAGTTCATCGCCGTCGAGCGGGTGAGCAGCGTCGATCAAGGCGTCGACCGGCATCCAGCTCCCGATCTGGTCGGGATCGGCGGCGATGACGGCGTTGTTCGCACCCCAGAACGTGAAGCCGCCGATGGTGGAAAGCGTCGTCTTGCCCAGGACCAGGTGATTGCGCACGACCCACGGTGCGAGCAGCAGCATCGATGTTGCGCTGATCACCAGTGCCGCGCGCAACCGCGCCGTCCGCAGCGCGCGCGGAGAGAGCAGCGCGCCGACCAAAACGATGGCGCCGGCGAACGCAACCTGAGGCCGCGTCAGCAGCGCGGTGCCGAACACCAGGCCGGTCGCGAGCGCTGGTAGCAGCCACCGCTCGCCCGCGTCGGCGCTGCGCAAGGTCACGATGCCGAGCAAGCAGGCGAGCGCGATGAGCGCGCCGTAGGGCACCTCGGACAGGAAATGCTGCGCGTAATAGAAATGGCAGGGCAGGAAGGCGACGCCGAGCGCGGCGAAGAGTCCTGCGCGAGCACCGAACAACCGCTACGCGATCACGCTGGTGAACAGGCAGCTCAGCGCGGAGAGCGTCGCGAACCAGATGCGCGCGGCGAAGAAGTCGTGTCCGCACAGCCAATAGACTGGCAGCAGTGCGGCCGAGGTCCCGGGCGGGCGGATCGCGGTCGGCGTGCCGTCGGGTTTCGTGTAGCCGTGGCCGCTCGCGAGGCGCCACGCGAAGTTCTCGTATTCGACCTGGTCGGGGTTGCTCTCCGCGTCAGGCGGCGCACCGATCCCCTGGAACTTCGCCGTGACGCCGACCCGCAGCGCGAACGCGACCAGCGCGATCGCGATCAGAAGCCACGCGCTCGATCGGCTGGCGGCAGCAGGCGTCGGCGAGGCGCTTACCGCGGCGGGCGTTCCGCGTGGCGCACGCGTGGCCACATTGCGAGCCGGCCATGGCGGTCGAGCGGTCGGCGTAGCGCGTCGACCGGATCGCGCCAGTCGACCGTGACGCCGGCGGCGCGCAGCGCCAGCACGACCTCCTCGAGGTCGTAGCGCGAGAAGACGTTCTGCACGAAAAGCGCTGCCGGCATGCCCTGGGTCAGCAGACCGAAGCGAGGGTCGGCGCGGACGGCGTCGTCGGGACGGCGGAGCAGAAGTTCGAACGACGGCAGCGCGTCGTAGACGGTGAGCGATTCGATGTGTTCAGGCGACTGGATGGCGGCAAGGAGCGCGACGACGCCCCACGCGCCTTCGGCGACCAGGCGGACCTTGGTCGGTGGAAAGCGGGCATCGCGGGAGACCGATGCGCGGTGGATCACGTCGATGAGACGCTCCAGCGCGAGGTCGAGGCCGGTCTGGTCGTCGTTCGGCAGCGGTCTCGAATTCAGGTCCGTGCCGTTGAGTCCGATCCACGCTCCTTCTGCGCTCGGAGGGTCGGCAGCGTCCGTAGGAAACGTCGCGATCGCGCGGAAGAGTGCGGCGCGCGGCCCGAAGTCGGAGACGCCGATCGTCGCGCGAGGGCGCGGCGCAGACCGAAGCCGTTCTTCAGCCGGCTCATCGTTTTCGATCCCTTCGATCACGCCATCCTGTCGCCAGCGAAGCGCCCGCCAATCCGCTCCGAATTGGTTCCGGCGATGGTAGATCCGACCGAGCAGCGACTGTTCCAAGTAGGGCGCGTCGACTGACTCGCGACGTGCGACCGCCAAGCGAAAGAGCTCGGAGTTGTAGCGCGCGCGCAGGTATTCCTCGCCGAAGACTGCGGAGTCGGTGAGCGTTGGGCTGGCGGAGGCGTCGTTCGGCGGCGACGCGACCACGTTCGCGCGCGACAGCCAGTGCGTCGACGGAAGCGCGCGCACCGCCGCGGCATCGAGCTCCACTTCGGTGAGCTCGATGCTCGATCCCGCGGCGAACGATTGCCCGAGCGCGAAGCGGCGAATCTGCAGCAACTCCTCGAGCGCGACATCGCCGGCGTCGCCGTTGACGAGCCGAAGTTCCAGCTCGTCGAGGGAGTCGTACGACTGGTTGCGCCGCCGCTCGCCGCCGCCGAGCAGGTCGAAGGCGACCACGACCTGGCCGTTGGCGGCGAGCTTCGCCTGATGCGTCAACGCGTCGGGCGCAGCCTTGCCGAGCGCGCCACCGCAGGCGAGCACGATGAGCGGTGCGGCGGGGTTTCGCGTCGCGGGTTCGATCACCACCACCGGCACCTCGACGCCCGCGCGCGGCTCGAGGATGAAGCGGGAGAGCCGGCCCTCACGGCTGGTGCGCGGCTCGAGCGGACGCACCGCGACGAGCGGCGGAAGAGCGATTCGATCGATCGCGGCCTGGTCCAACGTGGTGGTGCGAAAGATCAACGGCGGCGGTTCTGGCGGGTCGGTCGGCAGCCGGCCGAACGAGAATCCCGGCCCCGAATACGTGAGCGGGCCTTGAGGGGGGGCTGGCGCTGCAAGCCAAGGCGACAAACCGATCCAAGCTTTCCCCGAGTGGCCCATCGCCGCCAGCGCTGTCGCGAGCCGCTCGTCGCCGACGGCGGTCACGGCACCGAGCGCAAGCTTTGACAGTTCGCCGCTGGTGCGGATCGTCATGTCGAGCGGTTCAGTGCCGCCGAACTGCGCGGCCATCACCGGGATGCCATCGGCGAACGCGACCGTGAGGCCGCCGCCGGCGTGGAAGTCGAGGACCAGCGAGTAGTGCAGCCCCTTCGGCTCGGGGATCTGCGTCAGCGGGGTGCTGGTGGTGCTGCGGCTCGCGGCGTCGAACTGCACGTCGGCCGGCTGGTCGGCGGAGCGCAGCGTCCAGTGCCAGTGCGCGCCCTCGAACGGATCGAAGCGCAGCGACAGCTCGCGAAGGAGGGGCGGCTGCTCGCCGCCCTGCGGGCAGAGCTCCACGAAGAGCAACGAGCGGCCCTCTTCGCCAAGCGTGAAGTCGAGCGTCGCACGTTGCGGTCGCGCGCGCGCGTCGATCGTGCAAGTCAGGAGTTGCGGCGGTGGCGGGGCCACGTCTTCCGACGGAACGTCTTCCGAGGGAACGTCTTGCGCGGCGCTTGCTCCGGCCAGCGCGAGGATTGCAGCGCCGAACCCAGCACGCTTCATGGCGACGTCGCGCCGGCCGAGTTCGCGGCGCGCTTCGCTTCTTTCGCCGCCTCGAGCCGCTCTTTCTCTTCCCACTTGCCTTTGCGCGCGATGCGCAGCGCGACGCCGACGAGCGAGCCGACGGCGAACGCAGCCGCCACCACGGCCCAGACCGGGAAGCTGTCGATCCAGTCGGTCAGCGCTCGCAGCACATGAGGTCTCGCGGAGAAGGATCGGCAGCCGCCGGACGCCCGGAACGAGTCACTGGTTCGACGGTTTCGCGGTTGCGGCGGCGCGGAACAGCTTGCCGTGGAATTGCAGCGATTCGACCACGTACTCGCTGAAGTAGTCGCGTCCGTGGCCGCCGTCGCGCAGGAACCACTCGTGGGCGACCTTGCGCTTTTCCAACAGGTCGTGCAGTTCCAAGTTGGTCTTGGCGAAGCCGTAGCGGTCCTTGTCGCCGCAGTCGAAGTAGATCGCGAGCTGACTCAGCGTCGCCACCGGCAGCGTCGCCGCAAGCTCGAGCGGGTTCCAGACCTTCCAGTTCGCGACGTCGATCGGCCAGCCGTAGACCGGCTTCCACTGCGCGGCGAACTGCTTGATCCGGTCCGGCAGTTGGTCGGGGTCGACCGGGTAGATCGCGGCTTCGTGCGCGCTCACGGCGCTGAAGATGTCGGGGTGCTTGAACGCGAGGTTGAACGCCCCGTAGCCGCCCATCGAGTCGCCGTTGACGCCGCGCGACTCGCGCTTCGCGATCGTGCGGTACTTGCCGTCGATCAGCTCGACCAGCTCGGAGGCGAGGAATTCGTTCCACGGCGCCTCGACCTCGAGCGCGTCGACGTACATCGAGTTGTTGCCGTCGGGGCAGACGACCAGCATCGGTGGCGCCTTGCCGTCGGCGATCAGCCCGTCGAGCGCGGTCGGCGTGGCGCGCTCCTCCCACTTGCGAGCGGAGCCCCACAAACCATGCAGGAAATAGAGGACGGGGTAGTGCTCGCTGCCGCCTTCGTAGCCGGCCGGAACGTAGACGCCGATGTTGAGCGTCGTCTTCAGCAGTTCGGACTCGTGTTGGAAGTACTCCATCCGGCTCTTCGTGGTTGCGGCGACCGGCGCCGCCGGCTTTGCCGCCGCGTCGTCGCCGCCGTCGCCGGTGTCTACAACAGCGGCCGTGCGGTTCGGTGCCGTGACCGGCGCCGACTGCGCCGTGACCAGGCCGGCCGCGACTGTCAGCATGAGGAGACTCCTCGCGATCGGCCGCACGAGCGAGCGCAGTGCTGTCATGTCGAGTTCCGGGTCATGTCGAGCTCCGTTTTAGAAGGGCGCGAAGCGATTGCGTTGGCGCCCGCAGGCCGGTGAACGAGCGCGAAAGCGTCGCGTTCTAGCCGTGCGCCCGTTCGAGCGCGAGCAGCCGATGCTTCCGATCGAGACCGCCGCCGTAGCCGACCAGTTTCGAGTTGGCGCCAATCACGCGATGGCAGGGGATCACGATCGCGATCGGATTCTCATGGTTCGCGCCGCCGATGGCGCGGGCCGCGCCGGGGGAGCCAATCGCGCGCGCGATGTCGCCATAGCTCGCCGTCGTGCCGTACGGGATCTCGAGTAGCGCGCGCCACACGCGCTCTTGGAACGGGGTGCCGCGCGGCGCGACCGGGACGCTGAACTCGCGGCGGCGGCCGGCGAAGAATTCGCCGAGTTCTCGTTCGAGTTGGTCGAGGAGGCGGCGCGCGGCGGCGATCGCAGTCGCCGCCGCCGGCGCTGCAGCGGTCGACGTGGCGAGGACGCGGTCGGTGGCACGCGGAACGGCGAGCCGGTGCTGGTCGAGCGAATCGAGGAACTGCACCGCGCGAACCGCGGCGCTGTCGGCGACAAGTAGCAGCGTGCCGACCGGAGAAGCGACCCGTCGCTCGGCGAGCGGAGGCGTCGCGGCGGCGAACGCGATGGTCGGAGCCGCAGATGTGGCGGTGGCGCGGACCACGAGTGCTCTCCTCGAATCGCGGCGATGGTACGCCCGCGATGGGTGCCGCAGAGGGGCGCTGCGAGGCTGGCTATGCTCCGCCGCGTGAAACTGATCACGCTCCATCGCATCTTGATCGCGACGATGATTGCGTTCCTGTGTTACTTCGGCTGGTACCAGTCGCAGCGGTGGCAGCGCGACGGATCAGTCGCGGCCCTTTGCATCGTCGTCGCGTGCGCGCTCGTGGCCGCGGCTCTCACCTGGTACCTGACTCATCTCAAGCGCTACGTGAACCTCGATTCACCGGGCGCGAAGGAGCCGAAGTGAACGCGCCAGCGGGCGGAGTGCTCGATCGAGCGGGCGCAGTGGCTGGCACCGGAACCGGAACTGGCCCCGGTGGCAGCGGCAGCGGCAGCGGTCGTGACGGCGGAGGGGGATGGGGCGGCAGCGGTGGCGGCGGTCGCAGGCCGGGCGACGGCAGCGACGCGCGCGCGCCGGAACTGCGGGCGATGAACGCGCGGATGCTCATGTTCCTGCTGCTGAGCGCGTCGACGATGCTCTTCATCGGGCTGATCGGCGCGTTCCTGGTGCTGCGCCGCGCGGCACCGCAATGGCCGCCGGCCGGTTCGCCCGCGTTGCCTGACTGGCTCGGCTGGAACACCGGCGTGATCCTCGCGAGCAGCGTGGCGTTGATCGTTGCCCACGTCGCACAGCGACGCGGCCGCCAGCGCGCGATGGCCGTCAGCTTGGTCGCGACGACGTTGCTCGCGTTCGCCTTCCTCGGCGTGCAGTGGTTTGGCTGGCAGGAGTTGCGAGCCGCCGGCTTCCTGCCGCGGACCAATAACTACGGCGGCAACTTCTGGCTGCTGACGACGCTGCACTTCGCCCACGTCGCCGCCGGCGCGCTGTTGCTGCTGCGAGCGAGCGTCCTGGCGCTGCGCGGGTACTTACCGATGCGGCTGGCCAGCTCGGTCGAGGTCGCTGCATTGTTTTGGCACTTCGTCGACGTCGCCTGGCTGGTGATCTACGCCTCGCTGATCGGCTGAGCCGGCCGTCACGCGCGGCCGTTCGGAGCTCGAAGCTGAGCGCGATGCTCGCACGTGGATGGCTGCTGCTCGGGCTGGCGTCGACGGAGCCGGTGGAACCGGCGGCGCTGGTCGCGCCGGTGGTGCCGGTGGTGCTGCACAGCGCCCTGCCGCGGCGAATGGCACAGGTCGCAGTTGACGACGCAGCGCTGACCGATCTCGATCGCACGGTGATGGCGACGCTCACCGAACGCCGCGAGACGAAAAGCGCGCTGTTCCATTTTGAGGCGGGTGCGATCCGGCCGGCGGACCTCGATGCCGCGGTGAGCGCCAACGTGAGTGCTTTTGAAGGGCTCGAGAAGACGCTCGCGCTCAAATACCGCGGGCGCGTCCACTTCTTCCTCTACCGAAGTATCGACGAAATGGTGGCCCTCAGCGGTGCGGCGGCCGGCACGGTCGCCTTCTCGACTGGCACCGTCAGCGTCCATCAGGCGCATGACTTTCGCGGCTGCCACGAGCTCGTCCACATCTTCGCGCTGCAGTTTCCGCCGCACCCGGATGGCACGGGTGCCGATGGCTTCGTGGTGGAAGGGCTCGCGACCGCGTTGGCGGTGAGCGACGAAGGCTTCGCGATCGCCGACTGGGGCGCCTGCTACGCGCAGCTCGGCCGGTTGCCCGAGTCGCTGCAGGAGTTCCGGCGGCGGTGGCCGGAGGGCGCGAAGCCAGGCGTCCATCCCTACCACGTCGCCGGCAGCTTCGTCGGCTGGCTGGTGGAAAAGCACGGCATCGGCAAGGTGAAGCAGTGGTACGTCGACGCGAGCGAGGCGCACCGCTGGCTCGGCAAGGGATTAGGGCAGCTCGAGCGCGAATGGCGCGAGGCACTGGCGAAGCGCACGCCGCCGAAAGAGGCGCTGAGCCACGTGCGGCGCAAGCTCGGCATCGAGTTCGAGCCGTTGCCCGAAGCGTGGGCGAAGGCGAAGGGGACCGCGCTGATCGCCGCAGGAGGCGCGGACGGTGGCGTGCCGGCGGGGCTGCCGGCGGGGCTGCCGGCGGGGCTGACAGCCG
>SIAN01000007.1 GCA_009691715.1 Planctomycetota bacterium | reverse complement strand
TGGTGCGAGGAGGGGGAGTTGAACCCCCACGGGTTGCCCCACTGGCTCCTAAGGCCAGCGCGTCTGCCAGTTCCGCCATCCTCGCGCAGCGGGGATTCTGGCGCGAAGGACGTCGATCGACAATCGCCGGATGGCGTCCTCGGTCACGGGCAGTCGGGGCCGAGGAAGCGAATGACGATGGCGTTGCTGAGGGTGTATTCGGGATCGATCAGCGATGGTGTCTGCGCCGCCTGCCAGACGGAGTCGATGTTCTGCGGATAGTCGGCCGGGACGATGTCGGTGAACGAAGCCTCTCCGTTCGCGTCGAGTTGTCCTGCTACGACAACGGCGAATCCGAGCGCGAGGGAGAGTTCGAGCAGGCGCGGATCGACGGAAGCGTCACTGTCGATGATCAGTGCTGCCGGTTCGGCGCTCAGGAGCAGCAGGTAGTACGCGCCTGGCTGGCCGTGCAGGGTCAGGGTGCCATCTTCGCCTTGATGGAGCACGGCGGGAGCGCGGATCGAGAAGGGGTGGATGCCGTGGGTCGAGAGCGACCCGGAGTCGTCCCACGCGGCGATATCCTGGTTGTTGGTGGCAATGCAGAGGCCGCGCTCGCGCGGCGGCTGCGGCAGGCTGACGACGGGGCCCGGGAAGCGCGGCTCGACGATCACGCTCTCCACCAGCGGGCCAATCGACGAGTAGAACAGCCGCAGCCCCGTCGAACTCAGCGCCATCCCGGTGAGTCCGTCGCCGACATCGACGCTGCCGAGCACCGCGAGCGTCGCGCTGTCGAGGATGTGAACGCCGGGCGCGACATCGGTGCCGACGAAGAGCTGGCCGCCGCCAAAGTCGGTGGCGAGCGCGATCACGTTTCCGGTGAGTGGAGTCGCGACATTGTCGATCGGCGCCGCGCCGAGATTCGCGAGGTCAAAGCGACGGACGATCGTGGCGCCCGCGACGCTCTCCGCCGCCCAGACGAATCGGGTGTTTCGGTCGGAGGTCACGAGCGCGTCGTTCTCGATCGTCAGCAGCACTGTGGTGCTGTCGAGGGTCGCAGGATCGAAGATCAGGAGCCCATCTCCGGTGACGACCGCGAGACGTCCGCCATCTGCTTGCGCCATGGCGTAGGGCGCCGATGGGAACTTGATCGTCGCCCGCTTCGTCAGCGTCACCGGATCGAGGGCGATCAGGCGGTTGAGGCCGCTGACGGCGGCAAAAAGCGTGTCGCCGCAAGCCTGGTAGAGGACCGCGCCGACGCCGCCGCCGAGCGAAGGCAGTTCGTTCTGCAGCGAACCGTCTTCCGCGTTGACGAGGACCAGGCGCCCTGACACCTCGTCGGCGGCGCAGACCCAAGCGCGTGCTGGGTCGGCGGCGATGCCGCCGAACGCGGCGAGCCCGGCGATTGGCTGCGCGAGATTCGAGCCACTGCGACTGCACGCGCCGACGAAAAACGGCAGCGCAAGCAGGATCGCGAGGCTCCGATGGGGGGATCGGAACATGCGTTCAACTCCAGCGGCCGCCGCAAACAACGAAGGGCGGCGATTCTGCGCGCCGCCCCTGGCATGGCTGCGTACGCGCCCCCTCTTTCTAGCACCGAGTGGGCTTGAGGCTTTAAGAAGGGGGCTGGCCCGGCAAGTTGTTCCGGAAGCGCTGGCCGCCGGCGTGGCTGGCCGAGCCGCCCGGTCCTACAGCGCCCGGATCGCGATGGTGCCCGCGCAAGGATTCGAACCTTGGGCCCGGTGATTAAGAATCACCTGCTCTACCAACTGAGCTACGCGGGCGGAGAACGATCGGGAGGACGCTGCCGACGGAACGACGTGCCGAGCAGCAAATTTCTGGAACGCGAGTGCCAGCAAAACGAGTGTCAGGGTGAGGGGGTTGTGGTCACTACCAGTCCGCCTCGCGCGCCTACCGTCGTGCAGACCGGATGGTGCGCCCGGCAGGGCTCGAACCTGCAACCTTCGGGTTCGAAGCCCGACGCTCTAGCCAATTGAGCTACGGGCGCGCGAAACGAGGCGAGCAAGATAGGCCCGGGCGGCGGCAGGTCAAGGACGGCAGCGTAAGAGTGCCCGCTGCCGTGCGCGGCGCGGCGAACTCATGCCGGCCGGCGAGCGGGTGGGGTGAGTGAGGGGATTTGAACCCCCGACATCCAGAGTCACAGTCTGGCGCTCTAACCAACTGAGCTACACTCACCGTCTCTCGCAGCGGGCGGAGGAAAGTAGCGGCACGGCGTCGGCGGTGCAAAGGTCTCCCCCGACCACCCCAGGGTGCGCATGGACCGACCGCTCTTCACGCGTGTGCGCGCCCTCGCTCGTGCCCGACTCGGCTCCGGCGGCCGGCTCTTCTTCGCGAGCGGGCGGGTCAATCTGCTCGGTGCCCACATCGACTACCACGGCGGTTGCGTGTTGCCGGTCGCGGTCGATCGAGGCGTCGCTGTCGTGGCGCGCCGCCGCGACGATCGCCGCTTCCGCCTCGCGTCGGCCGAGTTCTCGCAGTCGGTCGAGGGCGATCTCGACGCGCTGCCGACCGCGGCGGAGGCGGGCTGGGCGGCCTATCCGGTCGGGATCTTCGCGACGCTCGAGGCCGCGGGGCATGTGCTGCCGGGCCTCGATCTCGTGTTCGCGGGCGATCTGCCGGTCGGCGCGGGCCTCTCCTCGAGCGCGGCGATCCTAGTGGCGACGGCAGTCGCCGTCGCCGCGATCGCCGACTTCCCGCTTGCACCGATTGACGCCGCCCGGTTCGCGCATCGCGCCGAGACCGGCTTTGTCGGCGTGAAGTGCGGGATCATGGACCCGTTCGCGAGCGCGCTCGGCCGCCCGGGCCACGCGCTCTGGCTCGACTGCAAGGACCAGAGCCACGACTGGATCGCGCTGCCGACGGAGCGGATGGCCTTCGTGATGCTCGATTCGATGACCCGGCGCGAGCTCAAGGACGGCGGCTTCAATCAGCGCGTCGCCGAGTCGCTGTCCGCGCTCGCGAAGCTCAAAACGCGCCTGCCAAAGGCGACCTGCCTGCGCGACGTCTCCGTGGAAGACCTCGAACGCCATCGGGAGCTGCTTCCCGACCTCGAATGGAAGCGCGCCCGCCACGTCGTGACGGAGGTCGCCCGCGTAAGGCGCGCGCGCGAATTGTTGGCGCGCGGCGAGCTGCTCGAATTCGGTCAGCTCATGTGGCTGTCGCATCTCTCGTCGCGTCACCTCTATGAGGTCTCGACGCCGCGGCTCGACGCGCTCCAGGAACTCTCGCTCTCTCACCCCGGCTGTTTCGGCGCGCGCCTCACCGGTGCTGGGTTCGGCGGTTGCGCACTCGCCGTCGTCGCGCCAGATGCGGTCGAGTCGTTCGCCGAGCAGGTCGCCGCCGGCTTCGAGCGCCGCTTCGGCGAGCGCGCCGCGATCCACTCGCTCGGGTTCGGGAGCGCGCCAAGCGAGGTGGAAGAGTCGTGAACGGCGAGCTCCACCCGCTGCTGGCCGGTTCGCCCGCGCCGGCGATCGACTGGACTTGCGTCGCGCCGGCGCCCCAGCGTGCCGCCGACTGTGTGCTGCTCTGTTTCCTGCCGCTCGCCGGCGCACCGGTCTGCACGGCCGACGTGAAGTCGCTCGCGGAAGCCGCCGCCTTACTGCGCGCCTGGGTCGACGCGATCGTCGTAGCCAGCGTCGATTCGACCGCGCACCTGCGCCGATTCCTCGACGAACAGGGCGGCAGCGCGCTCGCTGCGCTCGGCGATCCGGAGCTCGCCCTCGCGCGTGCGTACGGCGTCGCCTGGCCGCAGCGTTTTGCGGCGCGTGCGAGCTTCCTGCTCGGAAGTGATCGGCACGGCGGACTCATCGTCCGTGCCAGCGCCGTCCATCCGATCGCTTTCAGCCGGAGGGTCGACGTGCTGACGGAGTGGTGCTCTCGCGGCTGACGAACCAGACCGCGGCCGCGATCAGCGTGAGCCCGACCCACGCGAGCGAAGTCGGCGCCGGCTTGCCGCGCGCAAAGTCGATCAGCAGGCCGACTGCAGGCTGGACGAAGATGAATGCGGCCATCGTGGTGGCCGAGACGCCTTTCAGCCCGGTGTTCCAGAGCAGCACGGCGACGAAGCTGCCGAAGATCGCGAGGTACAGCATCGACGGCAGCGCCGCCCACCCAGCCGCCGCGATCGCCGCGCCTTCGCTTGGTCCCACCTCGAGTCCGAGCCACGCCGCCACGCCGTCGAGCGCTGCCGGCCGCAAGGGCGCCCACTCGAGCGGCGCCAGCAGGCCGAGCGCGAGCGTGCCGATCGCGGTCGCCCAAGCGCTGATCGAGAGCGCGTCATGGCGATCCACCAGCGGCTTGGCAGCGACCGTGTAGATCGCCCACATGCCGGCCTGGACTGCCAACAGCACGTTGCCGAGTCGGTGGGAGGAGGCACCTCCCGCCCCGATTGGCGCCTCGCTGACGATGACCAGCAAGGCACCAGTCAGGCCGAGAGCCATTCCCGCGAGCCGAGGTGCCGGGATCCGCTCGTGCAGGAACAGCAGGCAGAGCGGCACGATTGCGATCGGCTCGAGCAACGCGAGGATCGAACCCATTGCCGGAGTGGAGAGCGCGACGCCGCGCACTCCCATGACGACCGGGAGTGCAAAACCCGGGATCGCGACCATGCAGAGCAGGAACCAGTCGCGGGCCGTGAAGCGCGGCGCGCGGACACGCCTCGTCGCGCACGCGATGGCGAACAGCAGCGTCGACATCACGGTGCGCAGGAAGCAGAACGTGACGGTCGGCAGTCCGCTGTCGTGCGCGAATTGCATTGCGACGAACGTCGTGCCGCCGATGACGTTCGCCAGCAGGCACCAGACGAGCGCACGACTCACTGCGGCGGCGCCGTGATCTTGTCGTCGCCGCTCGCGGTGGGCGGGAGGTCGCTCTTGGCCGCGGCCGCGGACAGCGCGGGAGTCGCGTTCAGCGGGGCGGTGGGCGCCGGCTCATTGGCGGCCTTGGCATCGCGCGCCACTTCGGCGAGGTACCAGAGGTGGTCGGCGCAGCGACCGTTCAGCGACTCTTTCGGGAAGCGGCCGTCGCTGCCGGCGACGCCCGCGGCGACGCCCGTGAGCAGTTCGATCCCTTCGTCGACGTGATCGAACGTGTGGATGCGGAAGCGCCCGGCCGCGACGGCATTGACGACGCGCGGCGCCAACATCAGATCGGCGACGTTTCGGCGCGGGATGAGTACGCCTTGCGTGCTGTCGAGCCCGCCCTGCTCCTCGAGCGCGCAGAGATCGAAGAAACCCTCGATCTTCTCGTTCACGGCGCCTACCGGCTGCACCTCGCCCTTCTGGTTGATCGAACCGGTCACGGCGAGCGACTGCTTGAGCGGCGCCCACGCGATCGCGGAGAGCAGGGCGAACCACTCGGCCGCAGCCGCGGAGTCGCCGTCGATCGGGCCGTAGCTCTGTTCGAAGCACAGGGTCGCGGAGATTGCGAGCGGGTGGCTCTGCGCGAAGCGCTCGCGCAGCAGTGCGCCGAGAATGAAGACGCCCTTGTCGTGGAGGTCGCCGGAGAGTTGCGCCTCACGCTCGATGTTCATCAGGCCGTGGTCGCCGGCGGCGACAGTCGCCGTGACGCGCGCGGGCCGACCAAAGTCGAAGGCGCCGCCCGAGACGACCGTGAGCGCATTCACCTGGCCGATCCGTTCACCGCGAGTTGCGAGCAGGATCGTCCCGGCGCGGACCTGCTCGTGGAAGTGGCGTTCCGGCAATGCCTCGCGATCGCGCGCCGCCTCGAGCGCGTTGGCGACGTGCGCCGCGCCGATCTGCGCCGCACCCTCGCGCTGCGCCAGCAGGTTGGCCTCGCGCGCCAGATCGACGAGCGGTCCGACCCGCGTCGTCATCCGTCCGCCGCGACCGCAGCGCCGCGCCGCTTCCTCGAGCAACGCTGAGACCGCTCCATCATCCAGCGGCGCGAGTCGTTCCTCTCCGGCGATTCGGCGCAACAGCGCGGCATAGCGCGCGACGTTGCGCTCGCTCTTCTCAACCTGGTCGTCGAACTCGGCGCGCACCTTGAAGATGTCGCGGAACTCGGAGTCGTGCTCGTCGAGGAACGCCTCATGCTCCTGCTCGCCGATGAGTACGACCTTGGCGCGGAACGGCACTGCCTCGGGCTTGAGCCAGACGACGCGATCGCTGGGTGGGATCTCGATGCGCTCCTGCTTCAGTGCGCGGCGCAGCGCCGACCAGACCCCATCCTCCGCCAGCAGGTCGCCGGCCTTCAACACCAGCCAACCGCCGTCCGCCTGGAGCAACGCTCCGGCGCGGATCCCGCGGTGGTCGGCGTGCGTCGCCCCCGACTTCTGCGTGCGCACGTCGATCGAGCCGAACAGGGTGTCGAGCGTCGGGTGGTCGACCACGACGATCGGCGACTGCGTCCGCTGCGCATGGTCGAGCAGGACGTTGACTGCGAGTCGGCGGCGCAGCGCCTTCCCGAAGCCCTCTCGTCCCGGGCGCAACAAGTGCTCGAGCATCCACTGTTCGACCTGCTTCAAGAGCCCTTCGACCGGCGCGAACGGGAACTCTGCAGCCACCTCGTCGAGCTCGGGCCGGATCACCGCGCGCGCCTGGTCGCGGTCAAACGCCGCGAGCTCGCGCGAGCGGGCACGTGCGGCGCGGCGCATCTCGATCACGGTCCGCTCGAGTTGCGTCTGCAGCGGCTGCGCCGCCTGCTCGAGCTCGAATGCCTTCGCGTCGGTGAGGCGCCCCTGCTGCACGAGTAGCCGCAGCGCCTCGATCGGCAGGATTTCGTCGCCGTCCGCCACGCCAAGCGCGGGGCGCGCGAAGCCGTGCTCCTTCACTTCGTAGAGCGAAAGGCCGACCGGACGCGCGGCAGCGGCCAGTTCCTCGAGCTGGCGCGTGCTCGATTCGCCGAGCGCCGTCTCGAGCCGGCGGCGACGGCGCAGGTGCGCTTCGTCGTCGGCGAGAGCGTCGAGCCGCGCGATCAGTTCTTGCCCGAGCTCCTCCATCCGTCGCGCGAATGGCCGCATGCGACCGGCCGGGAGTTCGAGCAGGCGCGGTCGCCCGGGGTCGATGAAGCCGTGGACGTAGCCCTTGTCCGCGACCACGGCGCAGCGATCGGCCAGACCTTCGAGCAGGCGGCGCACGGCCTGCGCTCGTCCGGTTCCTGGCAGTCCCGAGACGAAGACGTGGTAGCCGGGAGCGTCGATCTCGAGACCGAGGCGCAGCGCTGCCAGCGCGCGCTCCTGACCCAAGAGATCGAGCTCGTCGCTGCCGACCGTCGCGGCGGTCGGCGGCAACTGGCAGTTCCAGCGCAGCGACGAAGCGGAGAGGCCTTGCGGGTCGGGCAGCGCCATGGATCTCTTTGCGGACCGCCGGCGCGCGCGGGCGCTCCGACGAAGTGAAAAAGGGGCGGCATGCTAGCTTCTTGGCTCGATCCGGCGGGGAAAGAGAGAGGGGAGCCATGCCGACGTCGATCGCCGCCGGCTGCATGTTCGTCTCGGGAACCGCGGCCCTCCTCTACGAAGTGCTCTGGGTCCGCGACCTCGGTTACACCTTCGGGGGCTCGGCGGAAGCGCTCTCGGCGGTGGTGGCCGCATTCCTCGCCGGTCTTGCGCTCGGCGCGTTCGTCGCCGGACGGCGCGTGCGTGCGCAGGGCGGCCTGCTCAAGGTCTACGCCATCCTCGAACTCGTGATCGCCCTCTACGCGCCGCTTGCGCCGTGGGTGATCGCGAAGGTCGACACCCTGTTCCTATCCGAGTTGCTGGGCGCGAGCGGCGGCGCTGGCGCACTCGCGCCGCGCTTCGCCTTGACCTTCGTCGCGCTGCTGCCGGCGACCGCCTGCATGGGCGCCACGCTGCCGGTGCTCTGCACCGCGTTCTCGGGCGGGATCGAGAAGACCGGTGCGTTGATCGGCCGCCTGTATGGCTGGAACACGTTGGGTGGCGTGCTTGGCTGCCTGCTGGCTGGGTTCATCCTCGTCGAGAAGGTCGGCCTCTGGCGGAGTCGCTGCATCGCGGCGCTGCTGAACCTGCTGCTGGCGGCGCTGGCGTGGCGGCTTGCGCCAGCGCTCGACGCCGCTTTCGCCGCGCGGTCAGCGAAGAATCCGGCGCGAGGCAAAGGCACCCGGCCGACGCTAAACGACCCGCCGCGTGTGCGGCTGCCATGGCTGGCGTGGGCCGGTGCGCTGATCGCCACTTCGGCGTTCTCGATCACGCTCGAGTTCGGTTGGACGCGGCTGATGGCGCTCGGGGTCGGCGGCACCACCTACGCCTTCTCGATCGTCCTCGCGCTCTACCTCGCGGGCCTCGGATGCGGCGCGCTCGCGTATTCGGCGTTGGCAGGGCGCGGCGCGAGGCCGCTGCCGACGCTGATCGCTGCGCAACTGCTGCTGGCGCTGCTGCTGCTGGTTGTGCAGCCGTTCCTTGACGAGCAGATCGCGCGGATCGGAGTGGTCCTGTTCGAGGCGACCAACTCGATCGCCGGCAACAGCGCCGTTGCGCGCGGGCGACTCGCGCTCGAGTTTGGGGCGCAGCTCGTGCTGCTGCCGGCGCTCCTGCTCGGCATTGCGTTTCCGGCGCTCGCTGATCTGCGGGTCGGCACCCGCGACGAGATCGGCCGCGGGCTCGGCAGCGCCTATCTGCTCAGCACCATGGGCGGCGTCGCCGCCTCGCTCGCGACCCACTTCTGGCTCATGCCGCGCTGCGGGCTTGAAGAGTTGCTCACACTGGCCGCCATCGGCTGCGGCACGGTCGGTGCGCTCCTGCTGGCGGTGCGCGGTGGATGGCGAAACGTCCTCGCGGCGGGCGGATTGCTGCTGGCGATCGCGGCGGGAGGCTTCGCGCTCCACGACCACGGTCGCTGGGATCCGCGAGCGATCTATGGCGGCGTCGGGCTCTACGGGGCGGATGCGCTCAAACCCGACCGCAAACTGCTGTCAGTGCGCGATGGCGCGTCGTGCAGCGTCGCGGTGTTCCAGCAGAAGGACGAGCGGTCGCTCGCAGTGAACGGCAAGGTCGACGCCACTTCGCGCGGCGACATGGGCACGCAACTCCTGCTCGCCTGGTTGCCGCAACTCCTCGCGCGCGACTCGAAGGAGGTCTTCGTGCTCGGCTATGGGGCTGGCGTCACGGCGGCGGCGGCGGCGCGTTACGGCGGCGCAGTCATTTGCGCCGAGATCGAAGCGGAGGTGCTCGCAGCCTCGCATTGGTTCGCCGCGGTGAACGACAATGCGCACGCCGATCCGCGCATCACGTTGGTCACCGACGACGGCCGCGCGCTGCTGAGACGTGCGCCGCAACGCTTCGACGTGATCACCACCGAACCGAGCAATCCGTGGCTGGCCGGGATGGCGTCGCTGTTCACGGTCGAGTTCTACGAACTCTGCCGCGAGCGCCTCGCTGCTGGCGGAGTGCTCTGCCAGTGGGTGCAGCTCTATTGGAGCAGCCCCGACGACTACCAGGCGATCTTCGCGACGCTCGGTAGCGTCTTCCCGCATGTCGCGATCTGGAAGACGACCAGCGGCGACACGCTGATGCTCGGCGCGATGGAGCCGTTGTTGCTCGATCCGGCCGCGTTGGCGAAGCGCGAGCAGGAGCGGCCATGGCTGGCGCCGAAGCTCGCGGGGTCGGGTGGCGGAATGGCCGGCGCGAGTATTGTCGCGCAGCTCGCCCGCATGGCGCTGCTTTGCGGCGACGATGCACGCGTCTTCGCCGACGCCGGTCCGCGCCGCATTCGCGACGACGTGCCATTTCTCGAGTTCTCGGCCGCGCGCAACATGCAGGCGAACTCAGGCGACTCGATCCTGCAGCGAGTCTTCGCCGCGCGCCGCACGCCGCTCTACCAGTGGGAATCGGTGGCAGCGGCGCTGTCGCCGTCCGAGCGCGCGCCGCTGCTGCGCGACGTCTCGGAACAACTCCTGAAGCACGGCGGCGCCGCGCTGGCGGAGCCGCTCCTCGCCGAGGCACGCTCGCTGGCGCCCGGCCTCGAACGCCTCCCGTTCTGGTGGTGGCTGGCTGCGAAGAAGCGCGGCGCCGCCGACGAGGCCGTCGCGCGGCTCGCCGAGCTCGAGCAGAGCGCGCCCGGATTGCTGCTGGGGGTCTGCGAGGAGCAGGCGCGCGATCGATCCTTCGACGCCGCGCAGGCGACGCTGGACCGGCTCGAAAAGCGGCTTGGCATGTCGGCCGAGAGCGTCTATCTGCGCGGCACGGTGCTGCATCGAATGGGACGCAAGGGCGACGCTGCGACGCAGTATGAGCGCGCGCTGCGGCTCGACCCGAAGCTCGGTCGGGCGCGTGACGCGATGGAGCGACTGCGCGACGGTAAGTGAGGCCGCGATGAACGTTTGGAGCAGCCGCCGATGAACGACGCGTGGCGAGCAGCGAGGCGACTCGAGATCCGTCTGGTCGAGTCGCTCGGCTACCTCGAAGGCGCGCTTGCGGCCGGGCAGGGCGTCACGGTGGCATGCAACCCGCCGCCGCACTACTTCCCGGCGAAGCTGCTCTTCTTCGACGACGATCTGGTCGCGGTGCTCGAGGAGGCAGAGCGTCTTGCGCTGTCGATGGTCTCGGGGCCGGGCGACGCCGCGGCGCGCGGGCTCACGGCCGCGCTCGTCGACACCCTCGTCGACACCCTCGTCGCCGCCCTGACCCGCGGTCGCGACCTTCGTCGTTCGCGCACGCACCTCGAATCGCGCGAGGCGGTCGCTCTCTTCGTCGTCGCGCTGGCGCGAGTGACCCATGCGCTTGGCGCGTTGGCGATGTCGCTCGAGGAGCCGCGCGCCAGCGGACCGAATTGACGGAAACGAATTGAACGAGCGGCAGTGACGGCGCCGGCTCAGCCGGCAGCGGTGACCGCCTGCACGCCGCGCTCGAACAGCTTTCGACCGTCGGTGAGCTCGGCCAGGCCGTCGCGCGTCCAGGTCGGATGGTGCCACGGGAAGAAGTGACGCTCCGGGTGCGGCATCAGGCCGAGGATGCGGCCGGTCGCGTCGGTCAGGCCGGCGATTGCGTCGGTGGCGCCGTTCGGGCAGTGCGGGAACGGCGGGTTCTCCTCGCCGTTGGGACCGACGTAGCGCAGCACGACGCGGCCCGTCTGATGCAGCCGCAGTCTCATCGCTTCATCGCGCGGCACGAGCTTGCCTTCGCCATGCGCGGCGGGCGCGAACAGCGTCTCGCCCTTGCGCAGGAAGACGCAAGCGTCGCTCACCACCTGCATGCGCACCCAGCGGTCCTGATACTTGTGGACGTCGTTGTCGGTGAGCGTGACCTCGGGCTCGCCGAACGGCTTCGCGAGGCCGGGCAGCAGTCCCATCTGCACCAGGATCTGGAAGCCGTTGCAGATGCCGATCACGACACCGCCACGCTTCACCAACCGGACGATCTCTTCGCCCGCGTGCGTCGCCAGTTCGAGTCCGAACACCTTGCCGGCGAGGATGTCATCGCCGTACGAGAACCCGCCCGGAATGGCGAGGATCTGGTAGTCGGCCAGGATCTGCGGCCGCTCCAGGAACGGTTGCGACGGCAGGATCGTCGATTGTGCTCCGCAACTGTCGAAGGCGTAGGCCGTCTCGGCATCGCAGTTGGTGCCGGCCGAGCGGACGATCAGGGCGCGCGGGCGAGCCATCAGAAGTCGAGCCCCGTACGGAAGGAACGGGTGAGCGCCGCGAGGTCGACCTGCAGCAGCGGGCGCGGCGTGAGCCCGCTGATGGTCACGACCGGCGCCTGCGTCAGGCTGCCGACGACTGCGTGCGGAACGCCGGCGAGCGATCGGGTGACCGCGTCCACATCGTCCCACGCGACTTCGAGCAGGTAGCGCGGAGCACTCTCCGAGAACAGCAGCGTGAGGTCGTCGTCGAGGCCACTGGGACGCGGCACCGACCCGAGATGGAGCGCGGCGCCGAGCCCTCCGGCCAGGCACATCTCTGCCACGGCGACCGCGAGCCCGCCCTCCGACAGGTCGTGGGCCGCGCGCACCTTGCGCGTCGCGATCGCGCGCGCGACCGACTCGTGCAGCGCCTTCGCCTTTTGCAGCTCGACCCTCGGCACCCGGCCGCCGTCGAGCTTCAGCAGTTGATGGAGCCTCGAGCCGCCGAACTCGCGGCGCGTCTCGCCGACCAGCAAGAGCAGGTCATCCGCGCGCTTTGCGTCCATCGTGACGGCGCAAGTCACATCGTCGAGCAACGCGATGGCGGAGACGAGCAGTGTTGGCGGGATGCGGATCACGCCGGACTGCGTCCTGGTCTGGTTGTGCAACGAGTCCTTGCCAGAGATGAACGGCGTGCCGTAGGCCAGCGCCGCATCGCGACAGCCCTCGGCGCAGCGCGCGATCGAGCCGAGCGTCGCTTCGTCGTCGACCGACGGCCAGGCGAAGTTGTCGAGCAAGGCGAGCCGGTCGAAGCGGCCGCCGACGCAGATCACGTTGCGCACCGCCTCGTCGACCGAAAGCAGCGCCATCGCGTGCGGATCGGTCGCGCCGGTGGTGGGGGACATTCCGCAGCCGACGGCGATCCCGCGCCGTGAGCCGAGCCGCGGCGCCGTGACGCAGGCGTCGGAGGGCCCGAAGCCGCCCGGCCCGACCATCGGCTTCACCACCGAGCCGGCCAGCACCTCGTGGTCGTACTGGCGGACGATCTCCTCCTTGCTGGTGATGTCGGGCGACGCCAAGAGCTCGAGCAGCAGCCGATTGGGATCGAGTCCCGCCGGCAGCGCGACGTCGCTCTCCGCGACCTTCGTGACCGTAGCGGTGCGCGAGTGCTTCGGGATGCCGTGGTGGAGGAACGTCATCGCCATGTCGGCGACCGGCTGACCGTCGAACGTCAGGCGCAACCGTCCGCTGCCGGTGAAGGTGCCGAGTTCGGTCGCCTCGACGCCGTGGATCGAGCAGAGCGCGCGCAGCTCGTCCGCGTGCGCCGGGTTCACCGCGACGACCATTCGTTCCTGCGCTTCGCTGATCCAGATTTCGCCTGCCGTGAGTCCCTGGTACTTGAGCGGCACGTTCGCCAGCTCGATGTCGGCGCCGAGTTCCTCGCCCATCTCGCCGATCGCGGAAGAGAGTCCGCCCGCGCCGCAATCGGTCACGGAAGTGAACCAACCGCGGTCGCGCGCGTCGAGCACAGCGTCGAGGAGCTTCTTCTCCTCGATCGCGTTGCCGATCTGGACCGCGCCCGACGCGACCGACGAACTCGAGCTGTCGAGCGAGAGGCTCGAGAAGGTGGCGCCGTGGATGCCATCGCGTCCGGTCCGGCCGCCGAGCACGAACGCCTTGTCGCCTTTGCGCGCGCCCTTCGCGATCTTGTCGCGCGGGATCAATCCGACGTTGCCGGCGAAGACCAGCGGGTTGGTGCGGTAGTCCGGGTGGACGAAGACGGCGCCGTTGCAGGTCGGGATGCCCATCCGGTTGCCGTAGTCGCGCACGCCCGCGACGACGCCTTGCAGGATCCGCCGCGGCGGCAGCGTTCCGGGCGGCAGTTCGTCGGGCTGCATGGCGAGCGGCCCGACGCAGAAAACGTCGGTCGACAGGATCGGCTTGGCGCCGAGCCCGGTGCCGAGCGTGTCGCGGATCACGCCGCCGATACCGGTGCCGGCGCCGCCGTACGGCTCGAGCGCGGAAGGATGGTTGTGCGTCTCGACCTTGAAGGTGACCGCAAACTCATCGTCGAACGCGATCACGCCGGCGTTGTCGCGGAACACTGACAGGCACCAATCGCGATCGAGCTGCACCGTCGCCGCGAAGATCGTCTCCTTCAGGAGGTTGTCGTACTGGCGCGGCGCGCCGTCGCCGGTGATCGTCACGCGGCTGGTGAGCGTCTTGTGCTTGCAGTGCTCCGACCAGGTCTGCGCGAGCGTCTCGAGCTCGACGTCGGTGGGGTCGCGTCCCTCCGACCGGAAGTGCGCCTGGATCGCACGCATCTCGGCCAGATCAAGCGCGAGCATCCCGTCCTTGCTGATCTTTTGGAGCGCCACGTCGTCGACGCCTCGAAGCGCGACTTCGACCCGTTGGAACGGCGCCGGTGCGAGGTCCTGGAACGGGACGACGGCCTCACGCGGATCGACTCGCACCTCCTCGATCAGCGGGTTGGCGAGGCAGCGCTCGCCGATGCGCTGCAATTCGGCGGCGTCATGCGCGTCCTGCACCCGGATTGCGCGGTAGGTGCGGGCCGACACGGGCTTCAACCCGACGGCCGCGAGCGCGCGCAGCACCGACATGGCCGCCGGATCCATGACGCCAGGGCGCCGCACGACGTCGATTCGCCGCCAACCGTCGCGACCGACGGGCACCGCGTCGTCCGCTCGCAGGACCCGCGATGTGTGCAGCACGGGATCGGCCAGCACCGCGTGCAAGAGCTTCGCTCCGACGTCGTCGCGCGGCAGGTCGGGATTCGCGAACGCGATCGCGTAGCCGCGCACCATCTCGACGCCGATCGGGCGGCCGAGCAGTCGGGCAATCTCCTGCGCGAGCTTCGCGGCCGCGGCGTCGGGGAATCCGGGGCGGGTCGCCACTTCGACTCGTAGGAAGGACGGAGTGGGGGAGGGATTCGGCGCCATTCCGACGATTCTTTATCGTGCGCGGCTCCCAGGGTCGAGCGACCGGATCGTGAACCGTGAGACCCGCGGCGCGCGATGCGCCTGGCGGCTTCTGGATGACCGGTGGAGAGACAAGAGCTTGGCCAGCGCGAACGACCTGAAGGACTGGCTCGACTTCGAGAAGCCGATCGCCGAGATCGACCAGATGATCGCCGAGATCCACCAGAAGATCGCGGCGATCGAGAAGCTGGCGACCACCGATTCCAAGGGACCGTCGCCTGAGGATGTCGCGGCCGAGATCGGACCGCTGAAGAACCGCCGCGACAAGTTGATCCGCAAGATCTTTGCTGAGCTCACGCCGTGGGACCGGGTCCGACTCGCTCGCCACCCGCGCCGCCCGCACTCGACCGACTACATCGAGTCCGTCTTCAGCGGTTTCGTGGAGCTCCACGGCGACCGCGTGTTCGGCGACGACCGTGCGATCGTCTGCGGGCTCGCCAACCTAGGCCCCCGTCGCGTGATGGTCGTCGCGCATCGCAAGGGCAAGACCACCAAGGAGCGGGTCGCCGCCAACTTCGGTTGCGCCCACCCCGAGGGCTACCGCAAGGCGATGCTGAAGATGCGCCTCGCCGAGAAGTTCGGCCTGCCGATCGTCACGCTGATCGACACGCAAGGCGCGTTTCCGGGCATCGGCGCCGAGGAACGCGGTCAGGCGGGCGCCATCGCGAAGAGCATCCTCGAGATGTCGACGTTGCGGGTGCCGGTCGTGAGCGTGGTCATCGGCGAGGGGGGCAGCGGTGGTGCGCTCGGGATCGGCGTCGCGGACAAGCTGCTGATCATGGAGCACGCCTACTATTCGGTGATCTCGCCGGAAGGGTGCGCCGCGATCCTGTGGAAGGACGCCGACAAGAAGGGTGAGGCCGCCAAGGCGCTGCGGCTCACGGCACCGGACCTGCTCGAGCTCGGCGTGGTCGACGAGGTGATCGAGGAGCCGCCGGGCGGCGCCCACCGCGATCCCGCCGCGATGGGGCGGCAACTGCAGTCGGTGCTGCTGCGCTGGCTCGACGAGCTTTCGCGCTTGGCGGTCGGGGAGCTGCTCGACCGGCGCTACGCGAAGTACCGCGGAATGGGAAAGTTCCGCTGGTCGGGCATGAACGGCGCCGGGGACGGTGGCGCGACGCCGAGCTGAAAGAGAACTTGGTTGGAGTGCGGGGCCAACGCCTCCGGGGGTGCGCCGTAGGGACGCTGCCGCGCGGCCGCAGAGGTCGCGCTCGACGGTCCGAGGCAGCCTGGAGCGTCCGCCGCATGTTGCGAGCAGGAGCAGGAGCGATCCCGAAGATGCGACAGCCGCGATCCGAGGGCGGCGGTTCGCCGGACGCCTCGGACAACGCGCTCGTCCAGGGCACGCTGGCGGGCGATGGCAAGGCGTTCGAAGGCCTTGTGCGCCGATACGAGGAGCGCGCCTGGTGGGCCGCCTACCACATGCTCGGCGACGCCGAGGAGGCGCGCGACGTGGTGCAGGAAGGGTTCCTGCGCGCGTACAAGGCGCTGGCGCGCTTCGACTTCGGAATGAGCTTCTACACTTGGCTCTACCGGATCGTGGTGAACCTCTCGATCGACACGATGCGCAAGCGTGCGCGGCTCAAGCCGGTCGCGCTCGACGCGGTCGCGCACTCGTTGGCCGAGCCCGACCCGCCCGATGCCCCGGGACAGCGCCTCGAGTCCGAGGAGACCGTCGCGAAGGTGCGCGCCGTGCTGGCGAAGTTGCCGGAGAAGTACCGCGCCGTGATGACGTTGCGCGAACTCGACGCGCTGTCGTGCAAGGAGATCGCGACGATCGTGAAGTCGACCCATGCGACCGTCCGCTGGCGCCTGCACATCGCGCGGCGAATGTTCAAGGAGCAGTGGGACCGGCTCGATCGCGTCGCCCGCCATCAGGCGAAGGCACGCACGCTTGATCCAGGAGATTCCGAATCGGCCCCGCACTGAATCGGCCCTGCACTGAATCGCCCCACAACCGGGAACCTGCCAGAAACCACGCGAGTGAACATGGACTGCAAGAAGATCCGACCGCTGCTCGACCTCCATGCCGGTGACGACCTCGACGGCCACGAACGGATCGCCGTCGACGTGCACCTGCGCGGCTGCCTCGCCTGCTTCCGCGAGTTCGCCGAGATGCGGAGCTTGGTCGATGTCGTGCGTGCGACGACCCGCGACGAACTGCGCAGCGAAGCCGCCGGCGAGTCGATCGTTGCCGGAATCATGGGCGCGATCCATGGACCGCCGCCGGCCGCGCCGCGCCTGCTGCCGCGCCTGCTGACGGCGAGCGGGTGGGCTGCGGCGGTGCTGCTGGCCGGCACGCTCGGGGTGAGCGCATGGAGTGATCGTTCGGTGGCACCGAGCCGGTCGAACCGCGCGTCACCGCAGATCGTCGAGGGTGACGCCGGGCTCGAGGGGCTGCCGCTGCGCGCCATCGGCGACGAGATCGATCGGCAGCTTGACGAACTGCACCGCGGCTCCCGGCGAACCCCGCTCGTCCCCGTAAGCAAGCCGGCCGTGCGCCGGAACATGTGAGGCAACGGTGAGCGTGCCGGCATCGCTACGCCTCGCGCGTGCGTCCATTGCGGCGACGCTGCTGATCGTCGGCACTGGCCGGGCGGCCCAGGAAGCGGAGCCGCCACCGGGATCGAACCGCGTCGACGGTCCGGCGACGCTTGATCTCGCCCGCCGAGTCGAACTGCGCAATCGTCTGTCGATCAGCGCCGCGCGAATCTGCCCGAACGTGGTGCAACTCTCGATCGAGCGTCGCGTCGGCGATGGCGTCGTGTTTTCGGTCGAGGCGAGCGGGATGGTGGTCGACCGAGCCGGTCACGTGGTGACAATCGGCTCCGCGCTCGAACAAGCGGGCCGGGTCGCGGTGCACTTCCAAGGTGCTTCGGAGCTTCGGCCGCGCCGCGCGCGAGTCGTCGGCGTCGACGAGGCGACCGATGTCGGCGTGCTTTGGATCGGTCCGGTCGAGTTGCCGCCGCTTGAGTTCGCGATCGAACCCGCGGCGCAAACGGCGCCCGAAGCGGCCGGAGCCGACGGGCGCTACGTCGTGACGATCTTCGGCGCCGCGGAGCGCGAAGCGGGGCCGTTTGCGCTCGGCTTCCTGCAGGAACCGCTGAAGAACCCGATGCTGGGTCGGCGCCGCTTCGCGCAACTGCTGAGCGTCACGTTGGTGCGCACGCCGCAGAGTGCCGGTGGCGTGATCGCCGGGCAGGACGGACGGGTGGCGGGACTGCTGCTGGCACCGCCTGCGAGCGAAGCGGTCACGCCGGCTCCGATGTTGGCGCTTCCCGCGACGGCGCTGTGGCAGGGCTTCGAGGCGGTCATGGTCGCCGATCGTGCCGTGGTCGCCACCGCCGAAGGCGCGCAACTCAACGTGCTCGCTGCTGGCGTCGAACCGCTCGCGGGCCGACCCTGGCTGGGGTTTGGTGCGCGCGACATCGTCGAGCCGGAGTTCCTGGCTCAGCTTGACCGCAAGAGCGCGATCGTCGTGACCGACGTCTTCGATGCCAGTCCGGCGCTCGCCGCATCGATCGAACCGCATGATCTCATCCTGGCGTGGAATGGCGAGCCGCTCACAGCGGTCGAGCAGTTGACCGAGCGGATCGCAAAGACTGCTGCGGGCACCTGCATCGAGCTCGAATGCCTGCGTCGCCTCGAGCGGCGCAAGGTCAAAGTCACGCTGGGCGCGTGGTAGGCCGACTCGCGGGGGGCGCCAAAGGTGCCGGCGGCGCCAGTTCGCCCGCGCCCTGTTCCGCCTCGACCCGCAATCGCAACTGGCCGCATGCCGCGGCGATGCCGTCGCCGCGCGGGTGGCGGACGGTTGCGTCGATGCCGGCGCGCAGCAACGTCAGCTTGAACTGCTCGATCACGTCTGGCGCCGGGCGTCGGTAAGGCAGTCCTTCGACGGGATTGACCGGGATCAGGTTGACGTGGCACGGGAAGCCCGCAAGCAGAGCCGCAAGCTCCGCCGCCTCGCGCAGGCTCGCGTTCTGGCCGTCGATCAGCACGTACTCGAAGGTGACCCGCCGGCCGGTTTGCGCGAACCAGCGCTTCGCAGCAGCGAGGAGGTCGGCGAGCGGCACCTGGCCGCCGTTGGGGATCAACCGTTCCCGAAGTTCTTGGCGTGGCGCGTGCAGCGAGATCGCGAGACCGAACTCCTTGTGCAGCGCGGTGAGCCGGTCGATGCGGGCAGGCCAGCCGACGGTCGAGATGGTGATCCGGCGCGCCCCGATCCCGAGTCCACGTGGATCGTTCCAGGTCGCGAGCGCTTGCGTCAGCGCCGTCAGGTTCATCGTCGGTTCGCCGATCCCCATGACGACGACGTTGCTCACCCGCTCGCCCTCGGGCAGCGCATCCTGCACGATCATCACCTGTTCGATGATCTCGCCGGCGGTCAGGTTGCGGATCAGGCCGTCGAGCCCGGATGCGCAGAAGACGCAGGCGACCGGACAGCCGACCTGGGTCGAGACGCAGACGGTCCGGCGAGCCTCTTCCGGGATCAGCACGGTCTCGATCGTCTTGCCGTCGGCGAGGCGCAGCACGAACGCGCGCGTGCCGCCGGGATCACTGCGATCGGCGGCGATCGCGGTGCGGCGCACGACGTGGCGCTCCGCCAGCGCGGCGCGGAAGCGCTTCGACAGGTCGCTCATCGCGAGGAAGTCGCGGGCTCGCCGTTCGAACACCCAGCGCGCGAGGTTCTTGCCGGCGAATCGCTTCTCCCCGAGTTCCTCGGCGAGCGGCTCGAACGCGTCGAGCGGGAGGTCGGTCAGCGATGGGAGCGTGGACATTGGACCGCGGTGCGGCCCGCCGTTCAGCCGGCCTGCCGCTGCTCGGACTGCGGCGGCTGCGGCAGCTGCGGCAGCGCCTCCCACTGCACCTTCTCGGCGCCCTCGATGAAGGCGCCGGTGATGATGCAGCGGCCCGGCTCGCGGTGCGGCAGTTCGTAGAAGAGATCGAGGAAGATCTCTTCCATGATCGAGCGGAGCGCGCGGACGCCGGTCTTCTTCGTTCGCGCGCGGCGGGAGATCACGCGCAGCGCCTCGGGCGTGAACTCGAGCTGGCTGCCCTCGATCTCGAACATCTTCTTGAACTGGCGGACGATCGAGTTGCGCGGCTCCACCAGGATGCGCACGAAGTCGTCGTCGCGCAGCGGGTCGAGGATGCCGATGACCGGCAGGCGACCAATGAACTCGGGGATCATCCCGAACTGGATGAGATCCTCGCTCTCGACCTTGCGCAGCAGCAGTTCGACCTCGTCCTCGCCGCGCGGCGCGAGTCCGCCGTCGGGGCGCCGCCCGATCGCGGCGCCGTAGCCGATGCCTTGCGTCCCAAGCCGGCGCTTGATGATCTCTTCGAGCTGCACGAAGGTGCCGCCGCAGATGAACAGCATGTTCGCGGTGTTCACCTGCAGGTAGTGCTGCTCGGGGTGCTTGCGGCCACCCTGCGGCGGCACGTTGGCGACGGTGCCTTCGAGGATCTTCAGCATGCCCTGCTGGACGCCCTCACCCGAGACGTCGCGGGTGATTGAGACGTTTTGTGTGGTGCGCGCGATCTTGTCGATCTCGTCGATGTAGGCGATCCCGCGTTCCGCGGCCTCGATGCTGTAGTTGGCCGCCTGCACCACGCGCAGCACGATGTTCTCGACGTCCTCGCCGACGTAGCCGGCTTCGGTCAGTGTGGTCGCGTCGCTGATCGCGAACGGGACCTTGAGCATCCGCGCGAGCGAGCGCGCCAGCAGCGTCTTGCCCGAGCCGGTCGGCCCGATCAGCAGGATGTTGCTCTTCTCCAGCTCGACGTCCTGCGCCACCTCCGGATGGAGCAGGCGCTGATAGTGGGTGTAGACGGCGACGGAGAGCACCTTCTTGGCGTGCTCCTGCCCGATCACGTATTCGTCGAGGAACTTGCGGATGCCGGTCGGCGACGGAACTTCGCCGATCTCCTTCGCTGGATCGCGCTTCGCTTTCGGCTGCGCCGGGCCCTTCGGCTTCAGCTCCTCGAGCAGGAGCGTGTTGCACAGCTCGACGCACTCGTTGCAGATGTAGACGCCCGGCGGGCCGGCGATCAGGCTGAGCACACGGCTGCGCGGTTTCTCGCAGAACGTGCAGCGCTCCTGCTCTGCGCTCCCGCGTGGCTTCGACATCCGCTCCGCTCCAATGCTTGATTGCGGCGCGACTCGCCGTTGATCGCGGCGCAGTCCGCCGCGCTTCCGGCGCGGACGTTACTTTTTCTTCGGCTCAACCGCCGCGGCAAGCTCCGGTGGCTCGACCACCTCGTCCACCAGGCCGTACGCCTTCGCCTCTGCGCCCGACAGGAAATGGTCGCGATCGCAGTCGGTCTCGATCCGGGAGGCCGGCTGTCCCGTGTGCTTCACGAGGATGTCGACCAGCATCTTCTTCAGCGTCTTGATCTCGCGCGCCTGGATGTGGATGTCCTCGGCAGTGCCGCGCGCGCCGCCCCATGGCTGGTGGATCATCACCCGCGAGTGGGGGAGGCTGTAGCGCTTGCCCTTGGTGCCGGCGGCGAGCAGGATCGCGCCCATGCTCGACGCCTGGCCGATGCACCAAGTCGAGATCGGGCATTCGACGAAGCGCATCGTGTCGTAGATCGCGAGCCCGGCCGTCACCGATCCACCGGGGCTGTTGATGTACATATGGATGTCCTGCTTCTTGTTCTCTTTTTGGAGGAACAGGAGCTGGGCCACTACCGCGTTGGCGACGTAATCGTTGACCGACGACCCGAGGAAGATGATCCGGTCCTCGAGCAGGCGCGAGTAGATGTCGTAGGCGCGCTCGCCACGTCCGGTCTTCTCGATGACGTAGGGCGGGTTCGGGATGATCTCAAGGCCCGGGGCGCTCAAGGTCGTTCTCCGTCGGGGGGTCAGGTCGGCTGCGACGCCGTCGCTGCGCCACTCTCGGACGTCTTCGCCGCATCCCTTAACTGCCGACGCACCTTTGCGCGCCTCAGGTCCTCGACGACCCGGGGCAGCATGCCCTGTGACTGGAAATGGTCGAACAGTTTTTGCGGCTCGACCTGCCAGGAACGGGCCATCAGCGTGAACTGGTTTTCGATCTCCGGCACGCTCACTTGAGTGTCCTGCTTCTCGGCGATCCGATCGAGCAGAAATGCCTCGCGGATGCGTCGCTCGACATCGTGCTTGAGCTGCCCCTCATGCTCGAGGAGCTGCTTCTCGACATCGGCCGGCGGCGCGCCACGGTTCACCAGGTCGCGGCGGATGCGCTCGCGTTCCGCCTCGAGGTTGCGCTGGACGAAGCCGGTCGGCAGGGCGAATGGATGGCGTTCGAGCAACTGATCGACGCACAGCTCCTCGACCGCACGATCCTGTTGCGCCTTCGCGTGCTGAGCCAGCCGCTCGCGGACGTGGGTCTTCAGCTGGTCGAGGTCCTTCGCCTTGAAGCGTTCGAGGAACGCCGGCGCGGACAACTCCGGCAGGGTGACGCGGCGAACGTCCTTCACCGTGCAGTCGGTGATGGCGGTCTTGCCGCGGTGCGCCTCGACCGGAAACTGATCGGGGAGCACCATCGAGACGCGCACGGTGTCGCCACGCTTCGCGGCGACGAACTTCGACTTTGCGTCCTCGCAGACCACTCCGTCACACAGCCCCGCACCCGTGTCGATGATGCGGTTTTCGAGTTTGTTCGGGAACGTCGTGCCATCGGCGAACGAGAGTTGCAGGTCGGCGATCACGACATCACCGCTGATGGCGGCGCCGTCGCCGATCTCGGCCGCATCGGCAGCCTGGCGACGCAACCCTTCGAGCTCGCGTTCGACATCTTCGTCCTTCAGCTCGATGGCGGGCGGCGTGACGGCGAACTGGTCGTAGCCGGTCGGCTCGACGTGGGGGATCAGTTCGAGATCGAACCGAACCGCCATGGTGCCGTCGGCGCCGGGCGCAAGGTCCTCGTCCTTCACCGATGGCGGTTCCACGGGATGGAGCTTGCGCTCGCGCAAGCCCGCCTGAAACTCTTCGCCAAAAAGCTTGCGGCGCAGATCCTTGGTCACCGAGTCGCCGAAGCGCTTGGTCACCAAGCTCTTCGGAACTTTGCCCGGGCGGAATCCCGGCATCCGTGCCTTGTGCGCCAAATCCCCGATCTCTCGCTCCAGCGCGGCCTGGTAAGCGTCGGTGGAGATGGTGACCCGTACGGTCACCTGCGTCTCACTCTGCGTCTCGACCTCGAAGGCCATGTGCTGCAAGTCGCTCCGTTGCATGGGGTTACGAAAAGAGCGCGCCATCCTAGGAGCTAACGAGACAGTTGCAAGGCGGCAAACTCGCGCCGAATTGAATGCCGCTGCCGCGCCAGCTTCACGCCGGCGCGGCAGCGAGGGTCGACTTCCGTCTCCAGTCCGAAAACGCGGGTGAGGAGCCGCGCCCGGCGGATCGTTGCGTCAGGAGCGACGCTTCCGCCGGCTGGCGAGAACCGCGGCGAGACCGCCGCCGAGCAGCAGCAATGTCGCCGGCTCAGGCACGGGCGCCTCGTTCAGGTCATCCCGCCCATTGTCTCCGACTTCGGGACCACTTCCGCCCGACGACCCACCACTGCCGTCATCGCCCGAGTCACCGCCACCTCCGGAGTTTCGGCTTCCACCCGAATCGTGGCCTCCAACAGCGTCTTCCGTTCCGTTGGAGCCGTCGCCGCCCGAATCGTCGCCGGCATCGCTGCTGCCATCGTCGACTTCTCCGCCAGAGTCGTCCGATCCGCCGGAGCCACCGCCGTCGTCGACGATCGCGTCGTCGTCATCGCCGGGCCCGAGGTCGATGGGCGGACTGTCGATCTGCGCGAGCTGCAGCGGGTGATGCATCTTGTTGCAGCCAGCGAATGCCAGCGCGACCGCCAGACAACCAAGACGCACGGACGCGGAGAGGAATTGGCGCATCGAAAGCTCCTGGCGCAGCACGGCGGCGCAATCCGGCGAAGGAGACTCGGCTCTGGAGCGGGGGCTCCGGTTGGGGGGGCGAGTCGCCATCACCTGGCCACGTGCTTGTCGGATTAACTACCCCCTATCCGTGGCGCGGCAATGAACGTCAGCGCGCGGCCGAGGTCGCGATCGCCGGAAAACCCTGCCGCTTCCGGCTGCTCGGCGGCAAGACCTCCCGCGCGATGGTTCCGACCTGCGCCCTTCGGAAGTTAGGAGCCGGTCCTAGACTCCCCACCCTTCGTCGCCGGCCGTACCCCGCCTCTTTTGGGCATCGACGCGGCCTTTGCGACACGCGGGGGGCGCGGGGTGAGCGAAGCGAACACCGGCAGCCATGACGATCGACGCAACAAGCTCGAGCAACTGCGCGCGCTTGGCATCGACCCGTGGCCGAACCAGTACCGTGATCGCATCGAAATCGCGGCGGCGCTACCCAACGTCGAGCAGCAGCCGAGCCTGATCGTCCGCGTCGCCGGTCGCATCGCGGCGCGGCGCGACATGGGAGCGAGCCTGGTCTTCTTCGACCTCGTCGACCAGAGCGGCCGGCTGCAGGTGATGGTCCGCAAAGATGTCGGCGAGACCGGTCACACGATCGCGAAGAAGCTGATTCAGCTCGGCGACATCGTCGGTTTCGAGGGCACGTTGGCGCGCACGAAGACCGGCGAGCCGACCGTCTTCGCGACCCACGTCGAATTCCTGTCGAAGTCGTTGCGTGAGCCGCCGGAGAAGCGCCACGGCGTCACCGACATCGAGTTGCGCTACCGCTACCGCCACCTCGACTTGATGAGTCACCCGGAAGTGCGCGCCACCTTCGTGCTGCGCAGCCGCGTCATCCAGGGCTTGCGCCAGATCCTCGCGACGAAGGGCTTCCTCGAAGTCGAGACCCCCATGCTCCACCCGATCGCGGGCGGGGCGGCGGCTCGGCCATTCACCACGCACCACAACGCGCTCGACATGGATCTCTACCTGCGCATCGCGCCGGAGCTCTACCTGAAGCGCCTCCTCGTCGGAGGATTCGAGAAGGTATTCGAGATCGGCCGCGTCTTCCGCAACGAGGGCATCTCGCCGCGCCACAATCCCGAGTTCACGATGATGGAGCTCTACTGGGCCTACGTGGACTACCGTGCGGTGATGGACCTCACCGAGGAGCTCTTCGTCACGCTCGCGAAGACGCACACGAAGGACGGCACGACGCAGCTCGGCGAACGAGTCATCGACTTGAACGGACCGTACAAGCGCGCGACCTACCACGACCTCGTCGGCGAGCACGCCAAGGTCGACCCGAACGACGAGAACGCGCTGCGCCGCCGTGCAACTGAGCTCGGTCTGAAGGAGGTCGCGAACGCGCCCGGCTTCAAGGTCTTGGAGGCGCTGTTCGAGATGTGCGTCGAGCCGACGCTGATCCAGCCGACCTTCGTGACGCACTATCCGACCGCGATCTCTCCGCTCAGCAAGCCGTGCCGTGACCGGCCTGAATTGGTCGAGCGTTTCGAGTTCTTCATGAACGGCTGGGAGCTCGCGAACGCCTTCTCCGAGCTGAACGACCCGATCGAACAGCTCGCGCGTTTCGAAGCGCAGGTGGCGACCAAGGACCCTGAGGCACCCGCCGAAGTCGACTACGACTACGTGCGCGCGCTCGAGAGTGCGATGCCACCCGCAGGCGGCCTCGGCCTCGGCATCGATCGCCTCTGCATGGTCCTCTCGGGCAACCTCTCGATCCGAGAGACGATCCTCTTCCCGCTGCGCCGCCCGCTGTTGGAGCAATCGGTCGAGGCCGATGTCGCGTCTCGCGCCGCCGGCGATCCAGACTCTCCTGCCGCGCCGGCCGGGAGCTGACGGCTCCGTGGACTTGCTGCTCATCGCCTGGCGCTACCTGGTCGCGCGCCCGATCACGTTGGTCTCGACGCTGAGCGTGACCGTCGGGTTGATGGCGATCGTGGTGGTCGACTCGGTGATGAGCGGGTTCCTGGGCGAGCAACGCGCGCTGATCCGTGCGCTCGCCGCCGACGTCTCGATCGCGGTCGACGAGCTGCCGCCGGCCGAGTCGGCGAAGTTGCTCGAGGAGTTGCGCGCGCGCGCCGATGTGACCTCCGCCTCGCCGCGTGCTGAGGCGGCCGCGATGCACCGCGGCGCCGGCTTTCCGGCCATGATCGGTGCGCCCAAGATCGGCAACAGCTACTTCGTCAACCTGGTCGGTTTCGAGTCGGCCGAGCTCGCCGGGCCGCTGCGCCACGTCCTTGCACCGAGTCTCAGCGCAGCGCTGCCCTCCGGCGTCGCGCAATTCCTGGGGGCGAGCACCGTCGCTCGTCCCGAGGACCCGTTCTGGATCGACCGGGGCGATCCGTACTGGCATGCACGCCTCGATGAAGCGGCTCGCCACGGCCCGCTTCGGCCGATCCTCTTCGGCCGCCACCTCGCCTACCAGTTCGGCTACCGGCCCGGCATGGTGGTCACGATCGCAACGCTCGGCGGCAAGCTGACCCCGGGCGAGCGGCCCCCGGTTCTTTCATGGGAGTTCGTTGTCGTCGGCACGTTCGCGACCCGCGACCGCTCGTTCGACGAGACCCATGCGATTGTCCCGCGTGAGCAACTTGTCGAGTTTGCGGCGCTCGAGACTCCGACCCAGGAGATCGCGCTCTGGGTGACGGGAGAGCCGGCCGCGACGCGCGCCGAACTGCAACGCGAACTCGCCTCGCGCGGCGTCAAACCCGGTGCGATCGAGACCTGGGAGGACCAGCGCCGCCTCCTGCTCGGCGCGGTCGAGAGCGAGCGACGCGTGATGAACGTCGCCATGTTCTTCGTCGTGATCGTCGCCACCTTCAGCCTGTTCGTGACGTTGCACCAGATGGTGCGGCGCAAGACGCGCGACGTCGGCATCCTCGCCGCGCTCGGCGCATCGCCGATGCACGCGGGGAAGCTGTTCCTCCTGTGCGGGATGATCGTGACGCTGGCCGGCTCCTTGTGCGGGCTCGTCGGCGGCATGGCGCTGGCGCACTGGTTGAATCCGTTGCTCGACCTGATCGAGAACCTGACCGGCTGGCGCCTTTTCGATCGCCAGCTGTTCAGTTTCAAGAGCCTGCCAGTCCTGATCGAGACCACGCGGCTGCTCGGCTACGCGCTGGGGTCGGTGGTGTGCGGAACGCTGTTCACGCTGCTGCCGGCGTGGCGTGCGGCGAGGCTCGATGCGGTGGAGGCGCTGCGCCATGACTGAGGTGAAGCCGCAGGCGATCCGTGCGCGCGGGCTCGAACGGCGCTTCGTTTCGGCCGGCCAGCCGCTCGAGATCCTGCGCGGCGTCGACCTCGACGTCGGCGCGAGCGAGTCGGTCGCGATCGTCGGACGCAGCGGCGGCGGCAAGTCGACGCTGCTGCACCTGCTCGGCCTGCTCGATCGACCCGACCAAGGCGCGCTTCACCTCGAGGGCCTCGATGTGACGCGCGCGCCGCGCGGCGTGCGCGATCGACTGCGACGCGACCGGATCGGCTTCGTTTTCCAGTTCTATCACCTGCTTCCGGAGCTCACCGCGCTGCAAAACGTGCTGCTGGCCGCGATGATCGGCGTGTCGCCGTTCGATTGGATGGCGCGCCGGAAGGCGGAGATCGGGAGAGCGGAGGCCCTGCTCGATCGAGTCGGCCTCGCGTCGCGCGCGCGGCATCTGCCGAGTCGCCTCTCCGGCGGCGAGCGGCAACGGGTCGCGATCGCCCGTGCGCTCCTGCGCCGTCCGGCGCTGCTGCTCTGCGACGAACCGACTGGCAACCTTGACGAGCGGACCAGTGCCGAGATCGAGGAACTGCTGCTCGAGATCCAGCGCGAGACGAAGAGCGCGATGGTCCTGGTCACCCACAGCCTCCGGCTCGCCGGGCGGCTCGACCGGATGCTGATGCTGGAAGGCGGGCGGTTGAAGGCCGTCGAAACGGGCGGAATTGCGGACGCCGCGGTTCCGCAGACGATGGTGTGACGGCAGAATCCCAAACGCTCGCAGGAGACTCGCCATGTTGATCCGCCTTGCCGGGATCGCGTCGTGCGTATCGCGCGTGTCGCGCGAGTCGCGTCGGCGTGCCGTCGCCGCCTTCGCACTGCTGGTCGCGCCTCTGCTTGCGGTGGGCTGCGCGTCCGGTGGCGCAAGTTCCGCCGAAGAGTGCGGCACCGGACTGGACCGCCCGCACTTCGGCGACGCCGCGACCGGACTCTGGGGTCAGGTCGCCGCACTGCCCGACGACAGTTCGAACGAGTGGAGCGACCGTACGGCGCGCGTCGGCAACAGCTTCGACCGGTTCTTCTCCGCTCGCGGTCGCGAATGGGACCTCACCAGCGCGCGCGTCGCCTCGCTGCCGTCATGGCTCGGCGATGAGTGCGTCGACAACCGATCGCCGCGGCTGTTCGGCTTCCTTGGTCGGCAAGGCCAGCGCATCGTGGACGATTCCTGCTGCTTCCCGACCCGCGCCTGGCACTCGATCAAGCTCGCCATCGAGTAGGCCGCGGCGCCGCGGACGCGCTTGCGCTCGCGACGCACGGCATCAGCGCTGTCCGATCTCCTCCTGCAGCGCGCGCGGCAGTCCGAGCACCTCGTTCACGAGGATGGCGCGCCGCAGGCCCGCCCGATCGAGCCGAGGCAGGCGCAGATGCGAAGCGGGTCGCGCCGCTCGCTTCGATTCCGACGCGCTGGAGAGCGCCGACCGCCGAGTTGGTTCGCGAGTGCGAGGCGGCTTCGAGCGGCGCAGCGACTGGTCGCCGCGGCTCGCCTCGGTGGTCGTGGCCTCACGGCGCGCGGACGCGTCGTAGTTCCGCGGAGGGCGCGCAGCGGCGGCGGCTTTCGGGCTCCGCGAGCGGCGCGACCGCTCGGCCTCGGTGATGCGTGGCGCACTCGGTCGAGTTGCTGCCGGCGAGGTCGCACCCGCCGCGCCCGATCGCCGCCGCAGCATTTCCTCGAAGTTGCGTCGAATCCGTTCTTCGAGATCGTCGGTTGCGGTCGTCGGCGCGGGGGCCTGCGCCTCCGTCGAAGCGCGCCGGCCGTCGCGTCGGGTCCGTTCCGACAGTGTCTCGCCGCGCGGCGTCTCGGTCGTCGCCCTGTTCAAGCCGAGAATCTTGCCGATCACCGGGACGACGAAGACGAGCGTGAAGATCGGGTTGTTCTTCACGAACTCGAACAGGCCGTTGAGGAATTCTTCCATCGTGGGTCTCGCGCGATGTTCGCTGCGCCGGGTCTACGACTGTCCCTTGCGCGGCGGCGCCTGCGTGGGCGTGATCTCGCCGCCCGATAGCGATGTCCGCATCGAGGTGTCGGCCTGGATGTTCTGCATCTTGTAGTAGTCGAGCACGCCGAGCCTGCCGCTGCGGAACGCCTCCGCCATCGCAGACGGCACCTGCGCCTCGGCTTCGACCAGCTTGGCGCGGTTCTCCATGACCTTCGCCTGCATCTCCTGTTCGAGCGCCACGGCAGTCGCGCGCCGGCTCTCAGCGTGCGCCTCGGCGACGCGCATGTCGGCCTCGGCCTGGTCGGTCTGCAGCTTGGCGCCGATGTTCTCGCCGACGTCGACGTCGGCGATGTCGATCGAGAGGATCTCGAATGCGGTGCCGGCGTCGAGCCCCTTGCCGAGCACGGTCTTGCTGATGCGGTCGGGATTCTCGAGCACGTCCTTGTAGGAGTGTGCGCCGCCAATGGTGGAGACGATGCCCTCGCCGACGCGGGCGATGATCGTCTCCTCGGTCGCGCCGCCGATCAAGCGACCGATGTTGGTGCGCACCGTGACGCGCGCGCGTGCCAGCAGCTGGATGCCGTCCTTGGCGACGGCGGCGATCTTGGCGCCCGGCTCCTGCGGGCAGTCGATGATGCGCGGGTTCACGCAGGTCTGCACTGCTTCGAGGACGCTTCGGCCGGCGAGGTCGATGCCGGTCGCCGTCTTGTAGGGCAACGCGATGCCAGCGCGGTCGGCGGCGATCATCGCGCGCACGACGTTCATGATGTTGCCCCCGGCCAAGAAGTGCGCCTGCAGGTCGCGCGCGTCGATGTCAACTCCCGCCTGCACCGCGGAGATGCGCGCCTGCACGATCGTCTCGGGGTTCACCTTGCGCAGTGACATCATCAGCAGTTCGAACAACTTGATCTTGGCGTCCGAGGTCACGCAGCGGATGTAGAGCCCCATGTACTTGAACAGCACGACGAGCAGGATCAGCGCGAAGATCGCGGCGAGTGCGCCCAGGATCGAACCGACGGGAAGCGCGAGGAGCGCTAGCAGCGGAAGCAGGGACATGGAAGCTCCTTCATGCGGCGGGCGGATCGCCCATCGCTTCGACGACGACTCGATTGCCTTCGACCTTGATCACCCGGACTGCCGAGCTCGCGGCCAGATGGCTGCCGCGGGTCACGACATCGACCCTGCGATCGCCGAGGGTGGCGATGCCGGCGGGGCGCAACGGCGTGGTCGCGATGCCGGTCTTTCCCACCAGCGCGGCAAGACCCTCCTCGGTGGCGGTGCGCTCGGTGAAGCTCGGGCCCTTGAGGATCATGCGCCGGCCCATCGGCGTGCGCGGCAGGATTCGGAACGCGCCGAAGACGGCCATCGGCACCAGCAGCAGGGTGACCAGCGTGTAACCGAGCAGTGCCCCGGTGCCGCCGGCCTTCGTGGCGAACCATCCGCCGCCCACCAGCAGCGATCCGGCCAGCAGGCCGAGCAGCCCGGCCGACGGGAACAGGATCTCGAACACGACGACGACGACGCCGGCGAGCAGGAGTGACCAGCCGTAGATCCCGAACTCGAACATGTGCCTCCGTCCGGCTGCTCGCCGGTCGCATTCGCCTGCTCTTGATCAGGCCTCGGGGCCGGCGCCGCGCACCACGAGACGTCCCGGCTCGAGTGCCACGACGACCACCGCGCGGCCGCGGTCGATCATCGCGCCTTCCGAGACGGCATCGAGCTCGCGCCCATCGAGCTTGACTTTGCCGGCCGGTCGCAGCACCGTCAGCGCGACGCCGCGCGCTCCGAGCGTCGGCTTGTAGTCGGGCGCCAGCTCGTCGAGCGTGCGCACCGCGGCGGCGGCGCCGATGGTGAGCGCGGCGGTGCCGCCGCCGGCTCGCAGGATCGCTCGATTCAAGAACGGGATGCGCGGCAGGAACATCGCGACCAGCACCATCCCGATCGCGCTGCCGGCGATGCTGAGCACCATCGAGTTGGTCGCCGACCACCACGCACCTTCGGCGAACGGGCTACTCGAATCGGGCAGCAGCGTCTGCTGCGTCGCCATCACGAGGCCGGCGATCACGCCGATCGCGCCGGCGATCCCGGCGATCATCGTGCCCGGCAGCACGAAGATCTCGACCGCGATCAGACCGAACCCGGCCACCACCAGCAGCACTTCCGTCATCTCGGCGAGGCCGGCCAGGTACTTGCCGAACATCCAGAGCCCGAGGCAGACGATGCCGATCACGCCCGGAAGCCCGAATCCTGGCAGCTTGATCTCGACGAAGATCGCGATCAGCCCGGCGATCAGGAAGGCGAGCCCGAACGACTGCAGGAAGCCGGCGAGGCGCTCCGACCACGACGGCTCGATCGCCTCGACCGGCTCCGCCGCGAGCCCGAGCTGCTCCAGCAGGTCTTCGCGTGTGGTCGCCATCCCGTCGATCATCCGCGTGTCGTAGGCCTCCTGCGCGGTGAGGTTCAGGATGTCGTCGGCCTTGCAGATCGTGCGTTTGACCTGGATCGACTCCTCACCTTTCACCTTCGCGAGTTCTTCGAGCTCGGTCGCCTTCACGTACTGGACGTCGCCGTTCACCTCGATCTCGAGGACGGCGACGTCGCTCCAGACGAAGGCCTCGGCCAGCGCGGCGGGGCGGTCGTTCGCCTGCGCCTTGGCGCGGAAATGCGCCTGGAAATGGCGCAGGATCTTCTTGAAGTACGCCTCGTTGTCGTCGCGCAGCGTCTCGACCGTACCGAGCGGAATCCCGAACTTCTGCGGCAAGAACAGGAGGAGCGCGGAACCGATGTTCGCTCCCGGTCGCATGTAGAGGCGCTTGCACGAGATGGCGATCAACGCTCCGGCGGACGCAGCCTTCTGGGTCACGTAGGCGATGGTCTCGAGATCGTTGACCTTCTCGAACTCGTCGACCAGGCGGTCCATCAGCTCAAGGTCGCCGCCCTCGGTGTCGATCTCGAAGACGATCGCGCGCGCGTTCATCTCCTGCGCACGCCGGAGCGCACGGATGGTGAGCGCCACCATCTCCTCGGAGAGCGGCCCGCGGATCGGCACGACCACCGTCCCACGACGGGCAACGCTTTCGACCGCCTCCTGGCAGGCCGGTCGTGCGGGCGCGGCGGCGAGTTCGCTGCAGAGCGCAACGGCGAAGAGCACCAGCGCGGCGATCGAGGCCAAGAGGGGCTTCTGCACGGCAGGTTCGCTCGCAGGCGGAATGCGGGGCTTGAGCCACCGCCAGCGCGCCCTACTGTTCGGGGCGCATGGCGTTGGCGCATGATACGGACGGCACAGGAGCAGCGAAGCGAGCGTGGCGCGCCGGCCGCCTCCGTGTCGGGTTCGTCGCGGCGCTGATCGCAATCGTCTTGCCGTCGTTGCTCTGGTCGTGGGGAGCCGCGAGCCCCTTCGATCCATCACCCGACGCGCCGTGGCCGATCCGGTCGCTGCTGTCGACCGAAGCGTGGCCCTCCGACCCGTTGCCTTGGGACAAGTACCCCGAAGGGTGGCACCTGATCGCGGGCGGCGCCGAGCAGTTGGCGCGCGCCTTTTGGCTCACCGAGGCCGAAGCGGCGCACGTCGACGCGGTCCGTGTGCAGTTGCAGGAGCTGGTCGCGGCCCATTCCGGCGACGCGACGTTTGATCCATCCGTGGCGTTCGTGACCCTGGCAGCCGGCCACGAGTCGGCGCACTGGAAGCTGGTGATCGCGGGGCGCTGCGCGACGCTCGCGCTGCTGGTGGTGCTGCTGCTCGCGGCGGGCGAACTGGCCATGGCGGCGGCCGGCCCGCGCTTCGGCTGGGTCGGCGCGCTCGCGGTCGGCCTGCAGCCGGCGATCGTGCATTACGGCACGACCCTCAACACCGATGTTCCGGCACTCAGCTTCTGCGCGCTGGCGTGGGCGCTGCTGGTGTTCGAGCGGCGCGCGCCGAACGCCTGGCGTGTCGCGTTGGCGGGCGCGGCGCTTGGCCTCGCGGCGGCGACCAAGGACCAGTACGCCGCAATGGCGCCTGGCGTCGCGCTGTTCGCGTTGCGGCGCGGTGCCGGTCGTGCGGAGGGTCGACTCGCGCGCGCCGGCTGGCTCGTGCTCGGCGGCGCGATCGCGTACATCGCGACCAGTGGCGTGCTCCACGGTGCGACCTGGCGCGACCACGTGAAGCACCTCTTCGGCGCCGGCTCGGAGCAGTTCCGCGTGCACGACCTCTCCCCGAGCGGCGTGCTCGGCCTGCTCGACGATTCCGGCGAGGCGCTGCTGACCGCTGCCGGCGTGATCGGAACCGCGGGCGCCGTCCTGCTCTGCCTGTTCGCGCTGCTGCGTCGCCGCTGGCGCGCGCTCGCCTGGCTGCTGCCTGCAGCGACCTACACCGCCGGTTTCCTCGCGCCGGCCGGCTACGTCTATCCGCGTTTCACGTTGCCGTTGGCGCTCTGCGCAGCGATCGGACTGGCGTGGGGGATGGCGCACGCGCAGGGGGCGCGCACGCGACAACGCGTCGTCATCGCGGCGCTCGCGCTGGTCTTCGCGGCATCGGAGGCGAGCCAGGTCGTCTTCGCGCGTCAGGGTGATCCACGTCCGGCATCGGTCGCGGCACTTGCCGCGCGTCGCGCGCCGGGCGAGCTCACGTGGGTCGCGAGCTACCCGTGGCTGTTCGCGCCGTTCCCGCCGATCGACGGGCCGATCCGCTGCGGCACGATGAACGAGTTCGTCGCCGCGGTGCGCGCCGGCGAACCGTGCGCGCGCTGGCTCTGGTTCGCCGCCGAACGCAATAGCGACATCGCGCAACCCGACTGGATCGCCGGCCTCGAGAAGAAGCTGAAGCTGAAGATGAAGGCCGTCGCGACCTTCGATTCAGCGCCGCTGGGACGGCTGGCGAACGACCCCGCAGGCCTGCTGCTGCCGCGCGTCGTGCTGTTCGAACGCGTGGACTGACGCGACGCGGCATGCGGCAGTGATGCTGCGCCCTTCACGTCAGTGCAGCGGCAGCGCGTGGCCGTCGAGGTCGGTCGGCAGCGGTATGCCGACGGCGGTCGCGAGCGTGGGCGCGACGTCGACGGTCCAGGCCCGGCCGGCGACCCGGCCGGGCACGACTCCTGCGCCAAGGAAGGCGAGCGGCACCCGTGTGTCGTCGGGCCACGGCGTCCCGTGGCTGGTCGCGAGCGTGCCCTGAAGCACGGCGACGCGGTAGGGCGCGGGGGTGTAGATCGTGCCGGGCGCCAGCGCGAAGAGCAGGTCGCCAGCGCGCTCGCCGTCGGAGGCGGCGCGCATGAGTTCGCCGACGCGATCGTCGGGAGCGAGCGGCTCCTGCAACTCGGCGTGGCTGCGTGCATCGCGGAACGGCGGCGCACCGCGCAGCGCCGCAGCGAGCGCGCGCGCCACCGCGGACGGTTCCTGTGCCGCCGCCTCAAGGCGCCGCCGGTCGAGCCGGATGCCGAACTCGGGGATCGGGAAAGCGGCGCCACTCAGTCGCGGGTCGATCGCGATCAGCGCCGCGTCGACGGTCGGTGCGAGCATGGCCCAATCGACGCGCTCGCCTTCGCCGCCGCGAGCGCACGCCACTTCGGGCAGCGCCGGGATCCCGTGATCGGAGGAGACCGCGATCAGCAACTCGCCGGCGCCGATTTGCGCGTCGAGGAAACCGACGAACTCCGCGAGTGCGCGATCGAGCGCCAGCAACTGCTCGGCGATCTCCCACGAATCGGGGCCGTGGCGATGGCCGATCAGGTCGGTCGACGTCAGCCCGAGCACCAGCAAGTCGGGCACCGCGTCGGCGCCGAGCGCCTCACCCTCGACTGCGGCGCGCGCGAAGTCGAGCACCAGCTCATCGCCGTACGGAGAGATCAGCAACGCCTCCGCCCGCCGCGTCGCATCGCGGTCGGTGAGTCCGTGCGGAAAAGTCCGGGTCGGCGGGCGTCCGGTCGCCGCCTCGCCGTCCTGATCGTCGGCCGTGCAGCCGAGTGCCAGGTACTGCTCGTCGTCGAGGGTCCGCTCCCAACGAGTCGGGAAGCGGGCGCAAGCGTCCTGGCGCGCGGACGCCACAGCCCAATCGGGAGGCGCGCCGGCGCAGAGCGAAGAACTCACGAACGCGCCGCGCACTTCGTCAAACCACCAGGCGGAATGCGGTCCGCGACCGAGCGGCAGGATTGCCGAGCGCGGTTTGATCGAGATGCCGACGACCTTCGCCGCCGGATACGCCACACGCCACCAGTCGCCGATCCCGTCGCCGCGCAGCCGGTGCGCCGAGTAGCCTCCGCCCATCCCATCGAGCGGCGCCGCGGTCGAGTCGTTCGCAGCGCCGACCAACCGCCCGGTCACGGGGTCGAAGAACTCGTTGCCGACGATGCCGTTGCGAGCAGGGAAGCGGCCGCTGCCGAGCACAGCGTGGCCGGGCGCGGTCACGGTCAGAGCGTGGTGCTGCTCTCCGTCGACGAACCAGCGCCCCTCGTTGCGGAGCCGAGCGAAGAAGCCGGTGAAGTGCCCGCCGAACCGTTCGAAGTAGTCCGGCCGGCACTGGTCGACAATGAGCAGGACGACAAGGCGGGGCGGTGCATTCGTAGGAACGGATCGCACCAGCCCTTGTGCGCCGTCTGCGGTGGGGAGCGTGAGCGCGGCCACCAGGCAGAGGCCGGTCGCGCCCACGGCGAGGCGTCGCGAGCCGACCGGATTTTGGATCACTCCACGTAGCCCATTTTCCGCAGATCGGCGATGAGCCCTTCGTCCTCCTCGAGGATCTCTGCCGGTGGCGGCAGCTTCGACAGTTCCGTTTGCCGTGCGTCGTAGCGGCTCTCGAGCGCGTCGAAGCGGCCGCCCTGCGACTGCAGCAAGTTCTTCGAGTAGTCCTGCCAACGGTCGGTCCAGCGGAACAGGAAGCGCTGGCCCGGCTTGTCGCCCATCGGCTCGTAGACGATGGCGGCCAAGTCGTCCTGGTCGACGCGGTGGGCGACCTTGGTGCGATTGCCGTCGGGGTCGTCTTTGCGCGGCATCGCGCGGAACTGCGAGGCGAAGACCAGCCGTTCCGGGTCGTCCTCCTTGCTCTTCATCTGCTCGAAGAGTGACTTGCCATGGTGGACCCAGCTGTCAGCGTCCACTCCGCAGAGTTCGAGAACGGTCGGGCCGATGTCGAGGTTGCCGGTCGGTGTCTTCACCCGGCCGGGAGCGATGCCCGGCGCGCGCACGATCAGCGGCACGTGGATCTGCTCGTTGAAGAGCGACCCGCCGTGGCCGCGGTTCAGGTGGTCCAATTCGGGTCGCGTATCGAGGACGTGCTCCTTGAATGCCTCGCCGTGGTCGGAGAAGACGACCACGATCGTCTTCTCAGCAAGGCCGAGTTCCTGCAACCGCCGCAGCACTCGCCCGATGTGGAGGTCGGTGTAGGCGATCTCCGCCTCGTAGAGCGACCGCATCCGCGCGGTCACTTCGGCCAGGCGGTCGACGGCGTTCGGGAAACTGTGCGGCACCGGCCGGTCGGGGAAGTGCTGGTTGACGCCGGGGTGCTTGACGTAGTCCTCGTGCGGATCGAAGAAGTGGGCGAGCAGGCAGAAGCGGCGGTCGCGATGCTCGTCGAGGAAGGCGATCGCCTTGTTGGCGATCTCGGGCGACGTGATGCGCCGGTGGGCCTGGGTCTTCATCGCCTCGGGGTCATCGGGCGCGAGACCGCCCTGGGCCGCGGTCGTGGCGACGTTCGCCTCGTCGACGATCATCCCGAGGTCGTCGTATTGGTCGAAGCCCTGGTCGAATCCCCAGTGGGCGTCGGTGAAGGTGCCCGACACGTAACCGCCGACCGTCCAGCCGTCGCGTGCCAGCAGTTCGAGCCAGGTGACGAAACCGCCGGAGAATCTGTGGTTGCGGTGGGTGACGCCGTGCGCCTCAACGTACTGGCCGCTGAAGCATGAGCTGTAGGACGGGAGCGTCCACGACGCCTGGCTCAGGTTGCGCTCGAACACGACCCCTGACTTGGCGACGCTGTCGAGGTTGGTTGAGGTCGCGCGGTCGTGGCCGTAGCAGCGCAGGTAGTCGGCGCGCAGCGTGTCGATGGTGATCACCAGCACGTTCGGGCGATCGTCGCCGCTCGCTTCTTGGTGGACGCGCGGCACCGTCACGAACCACGAGCGCTTCGGACCTGCGGCGTGAGCGTCGACGCCGTCGATCGAGATCGCCAGTTCCGCCGAACCGGCGGGCACGCCGGCGAGCTCGGCGCGGACCCGCCGCCAAGCGGTGGTGGCGGCGGGCGCGGCATCGACGAGGCGGGTCTCGAGCTCGATGCGGCCGGCGGCGGTGACCAGCGCGGCTCCGACCGCTTGCGGCAGGCGGATGCCGGCGGGAGTCTCCACCTCGACCACCTTTCGGAGCTCTTTCTTGACCTCGCCGCTGTAGCTGGTGCTTGTGAACTCCCGCTCGACCTCCCGCAGCACCGGCACGCTCGCCACCTCGAATTCGAGCCAGCTGCCGGTCGCGCCGGTGAACTCGATCGGCGTGCTCGCGGTGTCATGCCAGAGCGGCCGCGTCACGTTGTCGATCGAGAAGCGCGGCTCGTCGGCAGTCGGCTCGGCCGTGCCGATCCGCTGCGTGGCGAAGCGAGGCCCGATCCACGGCGCCGGCACCGGAGGGTCGATCGTCTTCGGCTCAGGTGGCGGGGGCAAGTCGAGTTTGGCGAGCTCGAGGGCGACTTCCTCGTCGCGCTTGGTCAGGCGCGGAGCATTCTCGTCGACGACCGGCGCGCTGCCGGCTTTGCGCCAGCGTGCGCTCTCGGCCGGGGCGACGATCCCGAGCGGCTGGAACGCGGCGACCGACTCCTTGCGCACCCAGAAGTAAGCGCACTCGCCGCTGATCTCGGTGAGGCCGGGGATCGCCATCGCCCGCAGCTCGTAATCCGGCGTCGGCGGCACCACGAACTCGCGTGACGCCTTGCCCGCCTCCTTGATCTGCGGATGCCAGAGGATGATCTCCGGCTTGCGCTGGTCGAGGTAGGCGCGCGTCGCCTGCTTCATGTGCCCCGGTCGGTCGAGCAGCCACGGGTCGGACGAGACCTTCGCGGTGTAGCGATCGCACAGGCCCGACTGGTCGAGGGTCGGGAGCTCGCTGAAGAACGGCGCGGCCCCGGCCGCGGTGATGGCGATGGTCGGCTGCTGCGCCTTCGGCAGGTTGCCGAACCTCGCGTGGAGCGCCTTGCCGAGGAGTTCCCACTGCTCCGAGTTGCGCTTCATCCGCTTGATCGTGGACATCGAGCCCCACAGCGGATGGTCCTTGGAGGTGAGCGTGACGTGGGTCGGCGCCGTGAGCGCGAAGCTGGCGCCCGCGAGCAGCACGAGTCCGAGCGCGGCGCGCGCGATCGCCGGGACGCCGATCCGTCCAGCCCCCTCGAACAGCGCCTGCAGCAGCGCCGTCGCCGGCACCATCGCGAGCGGCAGCAGCGGTACGAGGAAGCGGTAGAGCGCCATGTAGTCGCCGCCCGCCCACGCGAGGTAGCCGCAGAAGAGCAGGAGCGAAAGCGCGAGCAGCGCGAAGGTGCGCCGCTGCTCGCGGAAGCGGCGCAGGGTGAGCGTCGCCGCGATGCCGCCGATCGTCAGCACGCCGACGATCGGGTACTCGCGGAACCACGTGGCGAGGTAGGAGAGGCCGAGCCGCAGGTTCAGCGCGCCGCCGGCCTTGATGTAGAAAGTGTTGGGCAGCCAGTCCTCGTAGTAGGAGTGGCGCCAGAGCACGAACGGGCCGAAGGTGAGCAGGAAGCCCGCCGCGAGCGTGATCCCGCGCAACGCGACGCGACCGAACGCGAACGGACGCGCGATCAGGCCACACAAGATGAGATGCAGTCCCGCTGCGCCGCCGAAGACGACGCCGTCGGGACGCACCATCGCCGAGAGGCCGAAGAGAGCGCCGGCCAGCAGCAGGCCGCTCGGTTTCGTGAACCAGCGCTCGTAGGCGAGCACGGCGAAGAGCGTCATCGCGGCGTAGCAGCTCGCCTCGAGTCCGCTCACCGACCAGAGGATCATCGGACCCTGGCAGACGAGCAGCAGGCACGGCACCAGCGCGAACACCCACGACTTCGTCAGCCGTCGGGTCAGCAGCGCGGTCGCCAGCAGCGTGAGCGCGAGGCAGGCGATCCCGAGCACGAGCGAGACCGGCTCGGCGCGCAAGCCCGCCTTCATGCCGATGCCCACCAGGATCACCCACAGGAAATTGGTGTAGCCCTCGACCCGCTCGCCGAGGTTGTAGACCAACCCGTCGCCCGCGGCCCAATTCTGCGAGTAGCGGTAGCTGATGTAGGCGTCGTCGCAGAAGAACTGCACGCGCTGCGCGTGCCAGATCGCGATGGCGACCGTGGCCGCGGCGAGCAGCAGTGCGATGACGAGCGCGCCGCGCGCGGCGGTGGCGGTGGCTGGCGGCGCCACCTTCGGGGCAGGGATTTCGCTCATCGGCATCAGACTCCTGTCGGCAGCACGTCGCCCGTCACCGGTGCGAGTATCCGGTCGACTCGATCCGCTTCTGATGCAGAGCGGCCGCGTCTGGATCGAGCGGTGGCCCGTCCTTCAGCGCGTTCTCGGCGAGACGGTCGCACAGCTGTCCAATCCGCGCCTTGAGCTCTGCCGCGCGCTCCGACTGCTCGTCGGCGAAGTCGTGCGCCTCGTGCGGGTCAGTCTTCAGGTCGTAAAGCTCGACCTCGCCGCTCACGAGGTCGACGATCGCCTTCCAGTGGCCCTGGATCAGGGCACGGCGCCGCGTCAGCGTCTTGCGCGTCCGCTCGCGCTCCTTCTTCTGCGCCGCCCAGTCGTCGGCGCGCGCGGCGATCAATTCGCGCATCTGGATCGGGAAGTCCTCGATCCGCTTCTTCTTCTTGCCCTTGGGCTCGTCCTGCTTGAACAGGCGGTAGGTCTCGCTGCCGTCCTTTGCCACATCCACGAACAGCTTCCACGGGAAGCGCGTCGCGCTCTTCGGTGCGGGGACGTCGTCCGACTGCTCGATGCCGACGGTGTCGACGCAGCAGAGCGCCTCGTCCGATCGCAGTCCGCCGGCGATCCGACTGGCCGCTCCTTCGAAGCTCTGCGCCGCTTCGCCGCTCGCAAGCCGGAGCAGCGGTTCGATCACGTCGTCGAGCTGCACCGGGTCGGAACCGGCGATCGCGGGCACGATCCCAGGGCCGGCGAGGAGCAACGGGATGCGGATGCTCTCTTCGTAGAGCTGGACGGTGTGGCCGATCCAGCCGTGCTCGCCGAGCGCCTCGCCGTGGTCGGCGGTCACGAGGACGAAGGTGTCGTCGTCGCGGCCGAGCTCGTTCAGCCGCCGCAGCACGCGGCCGACGTGGTGGTCGGTGAACGCGACTTCGCTGTCGTAGAGCGACGACAGACGGGCGCGGTCCGCGTCATCGAAGCGCTTCTGCTGGTCGCGCAGTGCGTAGATGTCGGCGCCGGAGAAGACTCGCTCGGTGTCTTCGCCGCCGAACGCGAATCCGTCGTGCTCCCAGTAGTTGTAGTGCGGGTCGAAGTAGTGCAGGTAGAGCAGGAAGGGCGCCGCCAGAGTTCCCGCGCTCGAAGCTCCTACGTTCGAAGCCGTCGCGTGCTGGTCGAGCCAGGCGATCGCCGCGTCGCTGATCTTGTCGGAGTTGATGCCGCCGCGATCGACCATGCAACCTTCGTCGTATTGCCCGAAGCCGCGTTCGAAGCCAAACAGCGGCTGGACGAAATAGTTGCCGACGAAGGCCGCGGTGGCGTAGCCATTCGCCGCGAACCGCTCGGCGAGTAGCTGGCAGTCCGGCGACAGCGAGGCGAAGAAGTGGGTGCCGCGGTGCATCTCGGGCTGCAGTCCGGTGAGCAGCGATGCGGTCGATGGCAGCGTCCAGGGCGCGGTCCCATAGGCGCGCTCGAACCGGAGCCCGCGTGCTGCCAGCGCGTCGAGTGCCGGAGTGGTCGGCCGACCGTAGCCGTAGCACGACAGTCGATCGGCGCGCAGTGTGTCGATCACGACCACGACTACGTTGCGGCGAACGGTCGCGGCGGTGGGAGGCACGCTTGTGCTGCCAACGTCCACGGCCGTCTGGCCAGAGGCGCAGGCGGCGTGCGATAACAGTGACAGAAGGGTGAGGAGCAGTTGGCGGAGCGGCATCGACTTGAGAATCCTGCTCCTTCGGTTCGGCTATCTTGGCGTCCGATCGAGAGTCGATCGCGCCCGCTCAAGTTCGCTGTCGGAGCGCGCCGCCTGCTCTTCCGTCGCGGAGAAGACCTCTTGCCGCTCGCGCTTTCCGAGCATCGCCGCATCCTACGACGGGAGTCGCGTGTCCGCGGGTTCCGTGCTGCCGCGATCCTCCTGCTGACGATCGCGGGCGTCGCGTCGCCGCATTTGGTCCGCGCCCAAGCCGCTTCGACCACTGGCGCGACCGCAACAGCGCCGTCGGTCGCGCCCAGAGGTGCGACCGCAGCAGCACCGTCGGTCGCGCCCAGAGGTGCGACCGCAGCAGCACCGCCAGGCGAGATCATCCACCTGCTCGATCGGGTCGCTACTGCGAAGTGCGAATCGATTCTGCTCCAGTCCGATCCGCTCGGCACGGTCACGGTCGACCTCGACGCGCAGCCACCGGAGCGCGTTCATGACGACGGCCGGACGCGCCTTTGGCGCCTCGACCTGCCGCTGGTGCTCGGGCTCGATGGGCGGCCGATCCTCCCGATCGTCACGCAGCGCGGCGCTCCGCTTCCGGCCGACATCAAGGTCGAGGTGCTGCCGATCCGCAGCGAGGTGCTGTTCAAGGACCATCCCGACTTCAAGGACATCCGCCGCGCCGGCGACGTCCAGGGCAACCGCTACATCGTCTTCGACAAGGATGGCGAAATCACTTTCAAGGTGCCGCTGCCGGACTATCCCTGCCAGCTCGGGCTTTCGACCAAGGTGCTCGGCACCAAGGGCGACTTCGAGGCGACCGGTCAGGCGCCCAGCTACGACGTGCTCGCGGGCGGCAAGGTGCTCGGCAGCTTTGATGGCACCTGGAAGCTGCTGGAGCAGATGTTCGACCTGCCGTCGACTGAAGGCGAGCTCGCGATCACCGTCCGGATGAGCGCAACGACGCCGCAGAAAGGCGGCATGGCGATGCTCAAGTCGTTCGCGATCGTCGCCACCAACGGCTGCGATCGGCTGTTGGTGCGCGGACCGGCCGATCGTGACGGGGTTGATCTCACGGGGCTCGTCGCCGAGTACCGCCACGCGGCGCCGCCGCCGGTCACCCGATTGTTCGACTTGAGCCTCGACAAGAGCGACACCAAGGAGTGGATGGGCGAAGTGATCCTGTTGACCGGTCCCGTCGCGGTCGTCGGCGACTCGGGACAGGAGTGGGAGCTGCTGGTCGACGGCGTGCAGGTCGGGCGCGCGCGCGGGCGCGGACTCGATGAGGTCCGCTTCCAGTGCACGCGGCTCGGTCGCGCGCGCCTCGCCATTCGCGGCAAGGGACCGTTGCGCGGGACGTTCCATCTGCTGCAGCCGCGCGCGATCTTCTGCAAGTTGCGCGATCCGATGGAGTCGCTGCGCGATCCGACGCCATTCGTGCGCGGGCTCGAGGCGACTGGTGGCCACGCCTTGGTGCGCCACCTCATGCTGAAAGACGACACCCGGCTCGCCCTGCTCGCGCCGACGCCGACCCGTGTCGAGATGCCTGTGGAGCTGCTCGCCGGCGATCGCTTCGAGGTCGAGATCGCGGTGATGCCTCTGGTCGAGGAGAAGCTGCGCCATCCGCCGGTGAAAGGACGAGTGACGTTCACCAAGCCGGGTGGGACGCCGCTGGTACTCGCCGAGGTCGAGTGCAACCGGAAACGGCGTGTCGATTGGGAGTTCTGCACGCGCGTCATCACCGCTGAACAGGCCGGTTCCGGCTTGCTGCGCTTCGAGTCAGCGTGCGATGGCGTGACACCGCTCGCCGCGTTCGAGGCGCTGTTCGGCTTCGCCGACCCGGTGATCGTCCGCGCCTCGGCTCGTCGTCGGCCGAATGTGTTGGTGTACCTCATCGACACGCTGCGTGCGGACCACTGCACCTCGTGGGGCTATTCGCGCGACACCACGCCGAACCTCGCACGTATGGCGGCCGAGGGCATCGTCTTCGAGCGCGCCTATTCGCAGGCGCCGTGGACGCGTCCATCGGTGGCGACCCTGTTTTCGAGCTACCTGCACTCGTTTCACAACGCGAGCAAGACGACCGGGCTGACTCCCGAGATCGAGACGCTGGCCGAGCGCTTCCGCGCTTCGGGCTACGCGACCGGGGCGTTCCTCGCCAATGCCCACGTTCACGGTGCGAGCCTCAACTTCGAGCAGGGCTTTTCCAAGTTCGAGGCGGTCGAGAAGGCGCGCGAGCGCGGCGATTCGCGCGCCAACCAGGTGCAGGAATCGGCGCTCGGCTGGCTCGATCAGCAGAAGGATCGCCCGTTCTTCCTCTATGTCCACACCATCGATCCGCACGCTCCTTACGACCCGCCCGAAGCGACGCGCGGAGTCTGGAGCGGCGGCTACGACGGACGCATCACGCCGGCCCGCACCAACGCGCGCGAACTCACCAAGCGCAAGCCGTTGCCGCCCGCCGACCTGCAGCACGTGCTTGACCTCTATGACGAGGAGATCCTGTTCAACGATCGCGAGTTTGGCGCGCTGTGCGATGCGCTGCGCGAACGGGGGCTGTGGGACGACACCATCGTCTTGGTGGTCTCCGACCACGGCGAAGAGTTCGGCGAGCACGACGGCTTCGGCCACGGCACGACGCTCTGGAACGAGCTGGTGCATGTGCCGCTGGTGGTGAAGCTCGACCGGCGCGAAGGCGACCCGCCGGGCGGCGTGCGCGTGCCGGAGCGGGTGCGTGTGATGGATGTGCCACAGACGCTGCTGTTGCGGGCCGGCATCGCGGCGCCGGAATCGGAGTTCATGGGCTTCGACCTCGCGGGCGCGTTCAGCGGCGGAGAACTGCCGGAACTGCCGGTGATCGCCGAGGAGTTCCCCGACAAGACGATGCTGATCAGCGGCGACAACAAGAAGCTCATCTGGTACGGCCCGAAGTGTCGCAAGCCGGGCCTGTGGCTGTTCGATCTCGCCACTGACCCGGGCGAGCGAAACAATCTTTCGGCCGAACGCGCCGATGTCTGCCGCCGCATGCAGGATCAGATCGCACGGATCTTCAAGGACTACGAGGACCGCGGGTTCAAGCGCCACACGATGGTGGAAGAGCGGCTCGGCGCGGCCGATCTCGAAGCGCTGCAGCAGCTTGGCTACACCGGTGACGGTTCCGAGGAGGAGATCGAGCCGGACGCGGCCGATACCGAGCGAGCCGCGGACAACGCCGATGATGAGATTAAGCCTCGCCGTAAGCGCAACACGCCCGACGGCGGCTGATCGCTGCCGCGACCCCCGTCAGCGGCCTTTCGGCGCGCCGCCGCCGGGAGCCGCTGGTGTCGCGGAATCGGCCGGCAGCACGTTTCCCGACCAGATTCCGCTGAAGTTGAGCTTGAGCAGTGGCAGCGTCTTGCTTTCCGCGTGGATCTCGAGCTCGCCCGCGAACGCCTTGGTCTTCGGCGGCTTGATCACCTTGAACTTCACCTCGTAACGCTGCCCCTCTTCGAGCGTCACGATTTCGGTCGCGAACACGTCGACGGGGATGCGCGAGGTGACGACGGCGCTGGTCACCTTGTAAGGCTGCGTCGGATTCTTGTTCTCCAGCACCAGCGAGCGCACGTCGTTCACGCCCGGCTGCACGACGCCGAGCAGGAGCTTCGCCGGCGACTTGCGCTTGTCGATCGTCCACTCGACGTCGGGGAGCACCCGCAGCGAATAGTGGAGCTGGTCGATCGTCGGGATCCGCTCGTGGTCGAGCGCGAGCTTCAGGCGGCCGATGTGCTCGTCGCAGACGAGTCCGTCGCGGCTCTTCAGCGTGATCTCCCACGCGCACTGCTCGTTGCGGCGCGTCGGCACTTCCTTGTAGTCGATGTCGACGACCTGCGGCTGCGGCAGGTCGTGGCCGACGATGGCGAAGGTTCCCTGGTCGATCGACGACATGCGCACCGTTCGCTCGACCTGCTGGCCGGAGCGGACCTGACCGAAGCTGATGCTGGCCGGTGAGAACTGGAACGGATTGTCGACCACCAGCACGAGGTCGATCGAGATCGGGCTGCGGGCGCGATCGTTGGTGTAGATCTGCACTTTCTTGTGGGTCCCGCCGCCCATGCCGGCGGTGTCGACCTTGCAGTCGAGGGTCGCCTCCTCGCCCGGCTTGAGCGTCCCGTACGCTTCCTTGGTCTTCAGCTCCTTCGGCGACACGGCGCGGTCGGGCAGGCGCAGCTCGGAGAGTGTGCAGTGGCACTGCGCGCCGACCTTGATGATCACGAGGTCGCCTTCGCCGGTGTTCTTCAGTTTGAACGAGGTCTCGAGCCGCTCGCCCGACAGCACCTTTCCGAAGTCATGCGAGTAGCGATCGCACTCGAGGCGCGGCTGCGGGCCGTCGGTCGTCCACTTGGCCCAGTCGGGATTCGCCTTCGGGATCGGCAGCTCGTCTTCGTCTTGCTTCGGCGGCTCGACCACTTCCCACTCGATCGGCAGCTCGAGCGTTGACTTTCCGGCGATCGCGGCGTCGGCGGTCACTGTCACCTTGCCCTTCGCCTCGCCGAGAGAGCCGCCCTTGGCGTCGATCGCGACTTCGAGGCGAATCTGCGTCGCCGCCGGGATCTCCATGTCGAACGGCTTCGACAGCTCGATCGGGAAGCGCTGCCGGTCGCGCACGACCGTGACCGCGATTGCGCCACCTTCGGCTGTGATCTGTGTCAGATGCACGAGTTCGGCGGTGCCATTGACGAGCGCGACGGTGCGTGTCGCCAGGCTGCCCTGCACGACCGCGACCTGCCGCCACGACGAGCGCCCGAAGTGAAGGGTGGGGTCGGCCTGCGCTACGGATGCAGCGACCGCAAGACTGCCAAGCGCGAGCAGCGCTGCGGCTCGAGCGAGCGACGGCAAACGGAGCAAGGTGGCGACCCGCATCGACGAACTCTCCCGAGGCCCGCTACGGCGCACGATCGCCGGTGTGAGTGACGATCCGTCCGCGGCCCGATTTGCCAAGACCTGTCAGCGATGCAGCAAACCATCGCACGAGCCGGAAGCAACCGCCGCGCGGCTGGCCGCGGAGCAACCGCCGCGCCGTCACTGCCCCGGTCGGCCGCGCGAGCCCGGGCGGCCACCGCCGAAGGGCGGACCGCCACCGAAGCTGCCGCGCGCTGCGCCGAAGGGGTTCTCGAACTTCTCTTCCGGTTTTGGCGCCTCGAACAGGAGCGCGACATCGCGCAGACCGGCGGGCGGAATCGCGAGTTGGCGCACCACCACGACCTTGTCGCCGCGCCAGAGCTGCACCTGATAGTCGCCTGGCGCCGCGTCGGGGATCGTGAAGCTCATGGCCGCCCAATCGACGCTGCCGCGTCCCGCCGACTGCCCCGCGGCGTCGACCAGCGTGAGGAAGGCGAAGCTGCGCCGATCGTCGGGTGCTGGCGGCAGGTCGCCGTCAGGCAGCGCGAACGTGCCGCTCGCGGTGACCGATGCGACCAATTCAACATCCACGCGCACGTTGCCAACGGCCGGATCGACGGTGACCGACGACTGCCAGGGCGCCGCTCCAGCCTTGCGCACCAAGAGCGTGTAACTGCCCGCTGGAACGTAGGGCATCTCGAACGATCCGGTCAACGGGTTGGTCATCGCGAACTGGCCGGTGCCGCCGTCACTCCCGCGCAGCATCACGGTCGTGCCGAGTCCCGCCGGCAGGATTCCCGGACCGCTCACCCGTCCGCTCACCGCCGCGATCGCGAGTGCGAGGTCGAGCTGGCGCGATTCGCCCCCGATGAGTTCGAGTTCCTCGCGATGGAGCACCGATGCGAGCGAGAACAGGTCGCCGTCACCCTTCAGTCCCTGCACCGTGAGCACACACTTCGCGGCCGGCAGCGCCTCGAACATGAAGCCGCCGGTCGCATCGGTCTTCATGGTGATCTTGCGCGGCCCCTCGATCCGGACCGACATGTCCGGCGTCGGCGTGCCGTTGATCCGCACGCTGCCGAAGAGTTGCGCGATCGGGCCGTCGCTCCAGCCGCTGATGTCGAGGTCGACCTCGGTGGTCTCGCCTTCGCGGATTTCGCATTCGCCCTTGGCCAGCGGGTCGTCGCGCATCGTTTCGAACAGCGCCAGCGCGCCCTTGCCGACGATCCGGTCGCGGATCTCGTAGCGGTAACTGCCGACGGCGAGGTTCACCACCGCGAAGTGGCCAGTGTCAGCGGTCGCCGAGAAGGTCGGCATTGCGGCGTCGGGGCGGCGCTGCTCGCGCGGCAACACGATCACGAACAACGACTTGCCCGGGTCGGCGCCGGCCGAGTGCACGCGCCCCTTCAGGTTGCCGCCGAGCGGCAGTGCGACCTCGATCGGCGCGCACGGCACGTCGACTTCGAGCTCCTGCGTCGCCTTCAACGGATGCTGGACGGTGAGTGTGTACTTGCCGGCCGGGATGCGCTCGAGCGCGACCTCGCCGTCGCGATTGGTGCGCCCGCGGGCGACCGGCCGCTCGAACACCCCCTTCGGGCAGAGGCTGGCGAAGGCCCATTCGAGGGGCTGCTTTTCCGCCGCGCCCTTCACCGTGAGCTCGAGGGTGTGCGCCTGAGCGAAGGTGAGGTCGAAGGTCTGCGGCGGGTCGGTCACCTCGATCGTCGTCTGTGCCAACGCGTAGTCGGCCGCTCGTCCGATCAGGCGGTACTTGCCGAAATCGAGCCCAGCCACGCTCACGATCCCGTCGTCGATCTCGACCGTCTCGGTAAGGCGCTGCATCGGCGGCGCCAGGATCGGCGGCAGCGGGGCGCCGCCCTCGATTGGGTCGGGCGCGATGAAGAGCTCCGCGTCGCGCACCGGCTTGCCGTCCGCGCCAGTGATCCGCGCGATGAAGCCGCTCGGCGGCGTCAACTGCACGATCAGATCTTCATCGATCGCCTTGAACGGCCCGTGCACGATCAATGGCTGGCCGCGCGACGCGCGAGTCGCGACGTAGGCGTCGGTGCCCTGCGGCAGTCCCTTCAAGGCGAAGCGACCGTCGCCATCGGTGCGCCCGGCCGGCTGCAGAAGCGCGACCGGAATCGGCACCGCCGGATTGCGAATCCCCACCAGGACGTCGATGCCGCCGACCGGCGTCTGCGTGCCGTTGACGACGATGCCCTGGACGATGAAGCCCTCGCTCAAGACCAAGTCGCCGATTTTGCGCTCCTTGCTCTTGCCGGACGGCTGGGTCTTGGTGTTGGCCTTCATTCCGGCCTTGTCTGCGACCACGGTGACCATGCCGATCGGGACGCCTGGTAGGCGGAAGTTCCCTTCCTCGTCGGAGACGGTCGTCGGGATCGGGATCAGCCGCTCGAACTCCCAGACGACGTTGGGCAGCTCGAACGCCTTGGCTTTTTCCACGATCTCGACCATGACGCCGCAGCCGCGCCGGATCTCTTCGACGCCGAACTGGAACACCAGCGACGGCAGGTTCGAGGCACGCACGCGCGCGCCGGCCACCGGGTTCTGCTCCTCGTCGACGATGCGGCCGATGAACGTCACGAACGGTTCGAGCACGATGTCGCCGAGGTCGACCACCTCGCCGGGGATTGGCGAGCGGTCGATGACGCGGAAGTTGCTGCGCGGGCCGCCGAGGTCGAGGCCGAGCAGATGCACGGCGCGCGGTTCGAGGCCGACCAGCTCAAAGCGGCCATCGTCGTGTGTGGTGGTGCGCGCGGTCTCGAGCGACGGCGGCACGTAGGCATCGTCGAGCAGCACACTCGCATCGAGCAGGAAGCGCGAAGGTTCGAGTTCAACCACCGAGACCGGCAGCCCGACGACTGGCGTCATGTCGGGTTCGAGCAGGCGGCCGGTGAGCGTGCCGAGCGCCGCAAGGTAGGTCGCGGGCATCGCGGTCGCAGCCGGTTCCGGCGGCGCCTTCGGATCGGGCTGGCGCGCCGCAGCGAGCGGGCTGGCGTCGGCCGGCGCAGGCGCTGACGCTGTGCGGTCCGAGTCGGCGGACGCGCGGGCGCCATTCGGCGTGAGCGCAATCCGTTCGCGACCGAACCACCAACTGGCGCTGACAAAAGCGATGACGACGACCGGAACGGCCAGCGCCAACCAACGTGCTTGAGTTTTCATCCGAGAGCGGTCCTCGTCTTGCCGGTCTCTCGGAGCAGGGTGCCCAAGCGCAGAGATTGCCGCCGCACGGCGCCGATGCAAGTGGCAGGAAGTCTCAGCGCCGTTCGACGCGCAGTAACTCGACCTCCATCAGCAGGTCCTGGCCCGGAAGGAGGTGCACGCCGATCCCGAGCGGGCCGAACGCGAGGGGCGGCGGAAGCGCGATCTGCCAGCGCGCGCGCGGCTTCATCAGGCGCAAGGCCGCGTCGAGGCCTGGGATCACCGCCAAATCACCGAGCTTGAAGCCGAGCGTGCTGCCGCTCTTGTCGGTGTCGGAGAGCAATCGGCCAGTTTCCAGCACGAAGGTCTTCTGTTCGATCGCGACATAGTTGCCGTCGGTCGGCGGTTCTCCGTCGCCCGCCTCGAGGATCCAGTACTGGAGGCCGTCCTTGCCCTTGCGGAAGAGCGCGATCAGGTCGACCTCGTACTCGAGCCAGGCGTAAGGCGGCACACGGCCGCGGCCGCTGGATCCGTGCGCCTGGTCGGGCGGGATGAGGAGGCGGCGCCGGCCCCCTTCGCGCAGGCCGCGGACGCCGTCGGCGAATCCCGGCAGCAGGTGGGTGGTGCCGAGCTTGAACACGAACGGTTCGGCGTCGCGCGTGCTGTCGTAGGGCACCGTCTCACCGCTGCCGCCTCCAGCGGCGCCAACATCACCGCTGCCGCCTCCAGCGGCGCCAACATCACCGATCCGCGCGATGCGGGCGTCGTAGTGGACGGCGGCGTAGTCGCCATCGCGAAGCGGTTCGCCGAGCAGTTCGCCGGAGCCGGTCGCAAGTTCCGTGATCACGACGCCGGTCGCGGTCGTGGTCGGAGGAGAGATCGCGGCATCGCCATCGCCGCAACCGGCGAGGCACGGCAGCGCGAGTGAGCAGAGCAGACCGAGGACGGCGATTGCGCCGGCGTTGCGCGAAGTCGAGTGCGTCATGGCGATCCTGTGCGATCCGAGCGGCGCGCGACTCTCCCCCGGCAACGCGCACCGGTCAAGTCGCAGCCCGAAACGCGCGATCGTTGCGAGCGCGTGACGGATTCGACGAACGCGCTCTGCTTTCTTATGCAGGGTCCGCGCTCCGCCGGCCCTTGCGGCTCCGTGAGGAACTTCACGTGCATTCGATGGCTCGCCCAAGCGGTCTGGCCTTGAACTGTTTTGTGCTCCTCTCCGGCGTGGCGAACGGCGGGTACGGCAGGGTGCGAGGGGTCGACGAGCGACGAGAACAGAAGGCGCCCGGCAACAAGAGCGTCGGCGCGGCCTACGAGTGGAAGTCCGAGAGCGGCGCGCCGTACGAGTACTTCGTGCCGAAGAGCTACGACGCCGACAATGGCGCCAACCTCACCGTCGTGCTGCATGGCAACGGCCTCGACTACCGCTGGACGTTTTGGAACCACCCGCCGGGAGAGTTCCGGCCCGACGACATCGTCGTCTCGCTCGAAGGCACGGAGAAGTTGCAGTCGACCGGTGCGTTCGAGTTCATGGCGGGGCGCGACTCTTGCACCAAGGTGCATGAGATCCTGGACGAGCTGAAAGCACAGTGGAAGGTGCGCCAGACCTTCCTCTACGGCCACAGCCAGGGCTCCTTCTTCGTGTTCGAGTACGCGGGCGAGTATCCGAAGGACGTCAATGGTGTGGTCGGCCACGCGGGCGCGTTGTGGATGTCGTCGAAGCTGGCGAAGGCGAATCACGGCCAGGCGATCGCGTTCCTGCACGGCACCGAGGATGCCAACGTGCAGTGGGCGCAGAGCGTCGACGGTCGCGTTGCCTTCCGCGAAGCCGACTATCCGCTGGTCCACTTGCGGACGTTGTGGGGCTGGCCGCATGCACCGAACTGGCCGCAGGCGGAGAACCAGTTGGCGTGGTGCGAGGGGATGACCAGCGACGATCCAGCGCGGGTCGCCGCCTCGCTCGCGACCTTGTCCGATCAGAAGCCGGAGCGCGCGGTCGATCCAGCGGCGCTCTATGCGGTCGCGGCTCGGCTGGAGACGCTTGCGGCCGCGACGACGGCGCAGAAAGCGGCGGCCAGCAAGGCGAAGCTGGCAGTCGATCGCACGGCAACGGCGATTGCGGCGGCGATCGAGAAAAGCCTCGGCAAGGAGAAGCTGACCAAGGTGAGCGGCGCGCCATGGCTCGGGATGGCGCTGCGTTTCCTCGAGGACTTCGATGGGGTCGCCGCCTGCGCGGCCTGGTCGAAGAAGCACACGAGCGAGTTGGCTGCCATCGAGAAGGTGACCAAGGACGGCGCGCGCGAGTTCTGGCAGAAGGTCGAAAAGGAACCGGCCGAGGCGCTCAAGCTCGGAGTGGATCTGATTGAAGGCGGGTGGCGCAATCCGTGGATCGGCGACCTCGTGAGGCGTGTCGAGGAGCTGCTGGCGGCGAACACGGCGAAGCTGCCGAAGAAGGAGCCGGCGCGAATCGCTGCCGTGCTCGCGAATTGGAAGAAGGGGCGCGAAGAGGGCTTCGAGCACTACGAGAAGCTGTTGAAGGCGCTCGACCTTTGAGACGACGAAGACCTTGATCGGCGCGACGATCCATCTTGCGCGGCGGCTGGTCGAGAACCTGCGCGCCGATCGCCACGCCCCGCCGCTTGCGCGACTGGCGGCGACGACCGATCCGGAGCGGTTCGTCTGGAGCGTTCTGCCCTACGCCGCGCGCAGCTTCTCCTTCTGCATCGCGGTGCTGCCGCCGCGGATGGCGCGCACGCTGGCGGTCGCCTACCTCTACTGCCGGATGCTCGACACGTGCGAGGACCTGCCGGCGGACGCCGCGGCGAAGGATGCAGCGCTGGCCGCGTTCCTGGCGCGCTTCGCCCCGTTCGAGCTCGATTCTTCGGGCGGTCGTGCGTTGCTGCCGCCTCGGCTAGCACCGCCGCCAGTGCTCGATCCGAAAGCGGCGCGCGATGCCCGCGATTCGGTCTATCTGCTGCTGCTGGCGCATGCGGACCGCGTTGATCGCGTCTTCGTCACGCTGCCGGTCGCTCACCAGGCGGTCGTGGTGAGCCTGGTGCGGCGCATGGGCGGCGGCATGCGTTGGGCAGTCGCGACCTTCGGTGCGCAGGGCGGGATGCTGCGGAACGACGCGCAGTTGTCGCGTTACTGCTTCGAGGTGCTCGGCCATCCGATGTGTTTTGCGGAGGAGTTGGCGCGCGTCGAGATGGGAAAGCCGGCCGTGCTGGCTGCCGAGCGGGTGGCGTTGGCGGCGGAAGTGGGCGAGGCGATCCAGCTCGCGAACGTCGCGCGCGATCTCGAGAAGGACACCGCGCAAGGCGTCTGTTACCTCCCTGAACTAGCCGCGACCGGTCGCCCGGCCTCGGTGGATGCGGTGGCGGCGGCGCGTCGGAAGCTCCTCCGCCGCGCGCTCACGCTCGGACCGCGATTCGCGCCGTTCATGGCGGCGATCCCGAGTCCGCGGATCTCGCTCGCGCGCGCCGGCGGGCTGTTGATGGCGCTCTTTACCCTCGCGTTCTGGCAGGGGACGGCGGAGCGACTCGCGTTGCCGATCGTCACGGATCGCGAGCGTGTGACGCCGTTCCGCAGCTTCGGCCTCGTCGTGCGCTCGGTATTCTCCCGCGCCAGTTTTGTCGCGACGCTCGTCCGCCTCGAGGCGGCGTTCACCGCGGCGGGGCGACGGTTGGCGGCGCTCGACGAGCGGACGTGAACGGTCGCCGAATGAATGCGAGCCGACCGGACGAAAGAGGGCATGGGCGAGCGCATATCCGAGCGCACCGATTCGACGACGACAGCACGAGCGGCAGCGACGGCGAATGCCGCTGCAGCGCCGCAGTCGACCGCTCCGCGCGGCTTCAAGGACCTGCTGTTCGTCTGGCGCGGTTGGGGCGTGATCGTGTTCGGGGTGGCCGTGCTGGCCTGGAAATTGCCGATGGCGCCGCGGATCAACTTCGCGCTCGCGGCGCTGCCGGTGGTGCTGTTCGGCGTCTTCTTCCGGGTCTGGGCGCGCTGCTACTTCACCCGCGGCAGCGATACGCGACGGATCCAGACTCATCGCCTGATCGTGTTCGGGCCGTATTGCCGCGTCCGCAATCCTCTCTACGTCGGCAACATCGGCGTCGCCGTGGGCCTCGCACTCGCATTCACCGACGCGTGGGGCGCGCTCGCGTTGCTCGTCGCGCTGTTGCTGTTCTATTCGGGCGTGATCCGCAGCGAGGAGGCGGTCCTCGAGCGCACCTGGGGCGACAGCTACCGCGACTTCAAGAAGCGGGTGCCGCGCTGGATCCCGCGGCTGTTCGCGGTGGCAGCGGACGCCGACGCGCCGGAGCCGCAGGTTTCGCTCGCGCTGCGCAAGGAGGCGCAGCGGATCGCGGGCGCTGTCGGCGGGTGGGCGGCGGCGTTGGCGCTCGCCTGGATGCAACGCGGGATCGACGGGTAGCCGCAAGCGGCGGCTGGAGGTTGCGATGACGGAACGGCACGCAGGCGGGACGACCGACGGGACCGAGCGGCAGTTCGTCCGCGTCGAGCGGGTCGAAGAGCTCGCCGTGCTGCGCCTCGCGCGCGGCAAGGGCAACTCGCTCTCGCCCGCCTTCGTTGAGGAGCTGCTCGATGTGCTGCGAACGTCGGCGGTGGCCGACGCGAACGGCCTGTTGATCACCGGCGACGGACGCTTCTTCTCGACTGGGCTCGACCTGCTGGCGCTCGAAAAGCTCGATCGCGCCGGGATGCTGCTGTTCCTGGATCGGCTGCAGGGGCTCCTGGCGCAGCTCTATGTCTGGCCGCGGCCGGTGGTCGCCGCGCTGAACGGCCATGCGGTCGCCGGCGGTTGCCTGCTGGCGATGTGCGCCGACTGGCGCGTGCTGGCGAAGGGGGAGGCGCGGGTCGGGCTGACGGAGAGCACGCTCGGGTTGCCGTTGCCGCAGGCGGGCCTCGAAATCACCCGCGCGCAGCTCACGCCGGCAGCGTGGGCGCAGGTGGTCTACGGCGGCCAGACCCACGTCGGCGAGCAGGCGTTGTCGCTCGGTCTCGCCGACGAGCTCGCCGAGCCGGACAAGGTGATCGACATCGCGCTCGATCGGCTGCGCCAATGGGCGCGCAACCCGCCGGTCGCGCTCCACTTCAACAAGGCCGCCGCGCGCGATCCGGTGCTGTTGCGCATCCGCAACCAGCACGATTCGCTGCAGGAGGCGTGGGTCGACCTCTGGTTCTCCCCACCCGCGCAGCAACGCCTTGCTGAGGTACGCGAGAAGTTGCAGTCGAAGAAGGGCTGAGCGCGTCGATGGACGACGCCTTCTTCACGCAGATCCGCGAATACACCGGTTTCGGGCCTGCGGACGAGGCGTTGCTCCACTCGCTGCTGCCCGCTCTCCCGGCCGTCCTCGACGAGCTGGTCGAGGACTTCTACGGCGCGATTCTGCGCGATCAGGACGCGAAGCGCGTGCTCTCCGACGCGACCCAGTTCGCGCGGCTCAAGCGGTCGCTGCGCGAGTGGGCGACCACCATGCTGGCTGGCCCGCACGACGCGCGCTGGTTTGAGCTGCGTTCGCGCATCGGCCAGCGCCACGTCGAGGTCGGGCTGCCGCAACGCTTCGTGCCGCTGGCGATCGCGCGCATCCGGCCGATCCTGACCCGGCTTACGTTCGCGTCGGTGAAAGGCGACAGCGCGCGGCTCGAGCGGATGCTGGAAGCGTTGCACAAGATCCTCGATCTCGAACTCTCGATCATGCTGGAGAGCTACCTCGCGCTGCACAATGCACGCGTGCGGCAGGCGGAACGGCTCGGAACGCTCGGGCAGTTGGCGGCGAGCGTGAGCCATGAGCTGAAGAACCCGCTCGGCGGGATCAACACCAGCCTCCACTTGCTGAAGCGCGAGATCGCTCCCGATGGCGGCGCGCTGCCGGCCGGCGTCGCGACCCACCTCGACCGCATCGGCCGCGGCTCGCGCCAGGCGGCGCGCCTCGCCTCGCAGTTGCTCGACTTCGCGCGCGGCAAGCGGCCGGTGGAGCGCACTTTCGCGCTGCAGTCGATGCTGGACGAGTCCCTTGCGATGGTGGAGGAGCGCGAAGGCGTCGTCGTCGAGTCGCGCTGCGAGCCCGCGGACGCGACGGCCTACGCCGATCCCGAGCAACTGGCGCAGGCGCTCGCCAACCTGGTGCGCAACGCGACGCAGGCGATCCGCGAGTCGGGGGTCGGGGGTCGGGGGCCGCATCGAGGTGCGCGCGCGCCGCGATCCGCTCGGTGTCGTGCTGGTGGTCGCCGACGACGGGCCTGGCATCGCCGCCGAGCACCGCGAGCGCATCTTCGATCCGCTCTTCACCACCCGTCCGACTGGCACCGGACTTGGCCTCGCGATCGTCCGTGATCTGGTCGAGGCGCACGGCGGCCGCGTCTCGGTCAGCTCGACGCCGGGCAGCGGCGCCGTGTTCACGATCCTCCTGCCGCAGGCGACGCGCTGAACGCGACGAAGCGAGCGGCAAGTCGCGACGCGGGTCCGCGGCGTTGCGCGTGAGACGCAGCGCCGGTACTTTTCCCCGTTTCGTGGAGGGAAAGACCTGATGCTCGACCCGAAAGCGGCACTCCTCGTCTGCCTCGGGGTCGTCGGCGCCGCCTTCCTGCTGTTCTGGGCCCGAGCGCTGCTCGCCTCGCGGCGCGCGCCGCCGGCTTCCGCCGCATCAGCTCCAGCCGCGACAGTCTCTCCGTCGTGGTGGCACCTCTTGGTCGGCTTCATCACCGACTTCTTCGACACGCTCGGCATCGGCTCGTTCGCGACGACGACCTCGCTCTATCGCGCGCGGCGCACCATCGACGATCGCCTGCTGCCGGGCACGCTCAACGTCGGCCATACGTTGCCGACCATCGCGCAGGCCTACATCTACATCGAGGTCGTGAAGGTCGAGATCGCCACGCTGGTCTGGATGATCGCGGCCGCGATCGCCGGCTCGCTGCTCGGCGCGCCAATCGTCGCGCGCTGGCCGCGGCGCCCGATCCAGATCGGGATCGGCCTGGCATTGCTGGTGCTCTGCGGAGTGCTGGTCTTCCGCCAGCTCGGGGATGCCGAATCCTCCGAGTGGCCGGTCCTCCGTGACCTCGCCGCCTTCGTGCGCGACCACATCGGCAGCACGCAGGGCGGAACCGCGATCGGGTTGTCAGGCGGCGACCTCGCGATCGGCGTGGTCGGGAACTTCGTCCTCGGTGCGCTGATGACCATCGGCGTCGGTCTCTACGCGCCGTGCCTCGTGATGGTGGCGATGCTCGGGATGAACCCCGACACCGGCTTTCCGATCATGATGGGTTCGTGCGCCTTCCTGATGCCGATGGCGAGCGTCTCCTTCATTCGCCACGGCAGCTATTCGCCGCGCGCGGCGCTCGGGCTCACCATCGCCGGCGTGCCGGCCGTCCTGATCGCTGCCTACGTGGTGAAGAGCCTGCCGCTCTACTGGATGAAGTGGCTGATCGCGTTGGTCGTGATCTACACGTCGGTCATGCTGCTGCGCGCGGCAGCGGCTGAGAAGAACAAGAGCAAGGTTGCCGCGGCGTGAGCCGCAGCTTCGACCCGTTCGCAGGAGACCGCTGACCCATGGCCAATCTCTGGATCAAGAAGCCGCTCGACAAGTTGATGACTGAGGCGGGCGACTCGGAGAAGGGACTCAAGCGGACGTTGGGTCCGGTCAACCTCATCGCTCTGGGGATCGGCGCGATCATCGGTGCCGGGCTGTTCACCCGGACGGCGGCGGCGATCGCCGACCACGCCGGTCCGTCGGTCACGCTCGGCTTCATCGTCGCCGGCATCGGCTGCGCGTTCGCCGGACTCTGCTACGCCGAGTTCGCGTCGATGATCCCGATCGCCGGCAGCGCCTACACCTACTCCTACGCGACCATGGGCGAGTTCGTCGCCTGGATCATCGGCTGGGACCTGGTGCTCGAGTACGCGATCGGCGCGGCCACCGTCGCGATCGCCTGGAGCGAGTACCTCAACAAACTGCTCGACTACTTCGGGTGGCAGGTGCCCTACGAATGGTGCCATTCGCCATTCCAGTCGATGGCGGCCGTCGAGGGTGGCGTCGCCGTCAGCGGGATCATGAACGTCCCGGCGCTGGTCATCTTGTTGTTGCTGACGTTGGTGCTGATCCGCGGCACCAAGGAGTCGGCGCTGCTGAACGGCGTGATCGTCGTGACCAAGGTCGCGCTGGTGATCCTGGTGATCGCGCTCGGCTGGTCATTCATCAACCCGGCCAACCACACGCCGTACATCCCGGCGCCGACCACCATGGTCGACAGCGGCGGGGTCACCCACGCCTACGGCGGGATCATGGGCGTGCTGGGCGCGGCCGGCGTCGTCTTCTTCGCCTTCATCGGCTTCGACGCGGTTTCGACCGCGGCTCAAGAGTCGAAGAATCCCAAGCGCGACATGCCGATCGGCATCTTGGGATCGCTGGTGATCTGCACCGTGCTCTACATCCTCTTCTCGCACGTGCTGAGCGGGATGGCGACGGTCGAGGACTTCCGCACCCACGGCCGCGAAGCGTCGGTCACCTACGCGATCTCGACCTACATGCCCGGCTACGAGTGGCTCGCCAAGTCGGTGACGGTGGCGATCCTTGCCGGCTTCAGCTCGGTGATCCTGGTCATGCTGCTCGGACAGTCGCGCGTCTTCTATTCGATGAGCCAGGACGGTCTGGTGCCGAAGGCCTTCTCCGAAGTGCATCCGAAGTTCCGCACACCGTGGAAATCGAACTGGATCTTCTTCGTGTTGACCGGGCTCTTCGCCGCGTTCGTGCCCGGCGACATCGTCGGCGACATGACCAGCATCGGAACCCTGTTCGCGTTCATGCTGGTCTGCGCCGGCGTCTGGATCCTGCGGGTCAAGCACCCGAACCTCCCGCGCCAGTTCAAGACGCCGTTGGTGCCGTTGGTGCCGATCCTCGGCATTCTCGTGTGCGGCGCGATGATCTACGGGCTTGGCAAGGAAAACTGGATGCGGTTGCTGGGTTGGCTGGCGATCGGGTTCGTCGTCTACTTCGGCTACAGCATCCGCCACAGCAAGCTGAACCGGCCCGGCGGGAGCTGACCGCACGCCGCCCTCCTGCCCATCGGTGGCGGAGGGCGCGCGGCGGATGGCGCGCGGCACGGGGGGCTCGCGGTAGCGGACTACGGCGAGCGGAGTGTCGGTGGCGGCGGCGGCGGCGGGTTCGAGCCGCTGCCATTGCGAGTTGGGCGGCGCAGCGGCAGGCGGGCCGTGAACCGTGCGCCGCCCAACTTGGGCGAGCGGTCGACCTCGATCGAGCCACCGAGCGCGTCGACGTTCTTCTTGACGATCGACGGCCGAGCCCCGTTCCGCGGGTTTTGGTGGTCACGAACGGCTGGAACAGGCGCGGCAGCACTTCCGCAGCGATCCCGGCGCCGTCGTCCTCGATCGCGACCTCTGCATGGTCGTCCACCACGGAGAGCGTCACCCGGATGTGGCCGCCGGACGGCGCGGCCTGAAGCGCATTGTCGAGCAGGTTGGCAAACAGCCCCTCCACCCGTTCGCGTACGCCGAGCACCACCACCGCCGCCGGCGACGTCTGCCCGAGTTCGAGCTCGATCGAGTGGCACTCGGCCGCGGGCTAGAGGCGTGCCGCCACGACCAGGGAAGCGAGCAGCTCCGCGAGCTGCAGCGGCTCGTCGCGGCGCGTTCCCGGCCGGGCGAAGTCGAGCAGGTCGGAAAGCGTGGCGCTCATGCGGTCGGCGAGCGCCAGGATCTCGTCGAGGTTCTCGGCGTCACGCGGCACGCCGCCGCAGGAACGGCGCAGCAACTGCGACAGCGCGCGGATCCCCGCCAGCGGGTTGCGCAAGTCGTGCGCGATCGACGTGACCAGGCGTCCGAGCGCGGCGAGGTGCTCCGATTCGGCGAGCCGCCGTTCGAGCGCGATTCGTTCGCTGAGGTCGACGGCACGCAGCAGGACCAGCGGCTGGTGCACGGCCTCGAGCGCGACGGCGCGCAGTCCGACGATGAGGTGGGCGCCCTCGTGATCGGTCAGTTCGAGGGTGAGCTCGGCGGCTGCGTCGCCGCTGCGCACTCGATCGAGCCACTCCTTGAGCGAGCTCTGCTCCAGCACGAACGGCGCGACGATGTCGTCGAGCGGCCGGCCGATGGCGAGCTGCGGTGGTCCGGGGCAGAGCGCTTGGTGGCTGCGATTCACGGACTCGACCAGGCCGGCGCGATCGACCAGCAGCAGGAAGTCGGGGATCGCCAGCAGTGTCGCCGCATGCAGCTGGCGGAGCGACCGGTTCTCCCGGCGCAGGCGGGCGTTCTCGGCGGCGCGGGCGATGGTCTCGACCAACTCGTCGGGATCGCTGTCCTTGCCGACGAAGGCGAACGCCCGTTCGCGCAGCGCGGCGAGCGAGTTGTCGAGCGAGACGAACGCGGTGACCACCATCGTCACCAGGTCGGGCAGGAGCTCGCGCAATTCGGCGAGCAGCTCGGTGCCGCGGCCGTCGGGCAGTTTCTGGTCGACGATCGCGACATCGAACGACTCGGTAGCGGCGAATTGGAGGGCGGTGGCGTGATCGTGCGCCACGGTCGGGGCGAGGCCGGCGACGTTTTCCGCGAAGTCGCGGTTGTCGTCGACGATCAGGACGCGGACAGCGTCGGACTTCGCCCCCGGTCGGCTCACACCGGTGCCTCGGCCGTTGCGCCCGGCTTCGGCTTGCGGCGGACCCACCGATCGAGGCCGTACTTCTTCACCCAGTAGCGCACTTGGTCGCGGTGGACGCCCAGCAAGGACGCCGCGCGGCTCTTGTTCCCGCTGGTGCGCACCAGCGACTGGTCCAGCAGGCCTCGGATCGCGTCTTCGAGCACGACGCCGCGCTCGGGCAGCACGAACGGGCCGCCGGTCGCGGCAGCGGCGGCGACCTCGCCGCGCCGCATTTCCGGCGGCAGGTCGGCGACGGTGAGCTGCGGGCTGCGCGCCAGCAGGACCGCTCGCTCGACGCAGTTGCGCAGCTCGCGGATGTTGCCGGGCCACGAGTGGGCGGCGAGCCGGCGCATCGCCTCCTCGTCGAACCCGAAGACCTCCTTGCGCAGCTCGCGCGCGTAGGTGCGCACGAAGTGACTGAGCAGATCGGGCACGTCCTCGCGCCGCTGTGCCAGCGGCGGAATCTCGATCGGGATCACGTTCAGCCGGTAGTAGAGGTTGCCGCGGAACAGTCCCTTCTCGATCAGCTCGGGCAGCCGGCAATGGGTTGCGGCGATCACGCGCACGTCAACCTTGATCTCCTTCAGCCCGCCTACGCGGCGGAAGCTCTTCGCTTCGAGGAACCGCAGCAGCTTGGCCTGCAGCGACAGCGGCATGTCGCCGATCTCGTCGAGGAAAATGGTGCCGCCTTCCGCCTCCTCGAACAGGCCGCGCTTCGAGGTCTTGGCGTCCGTGAACGCGCCGCGCTCGTGGCCGAACAGCTCGCTCTCGAGCAGCGCCTCGGGCAGCGCGGTGCAGGTGATGTCGAGGAACGGGCGATCGGCCTCGGGGCTCGACGCGTGGATCGCGTGCGCGACCACGTCCTTGCCGGTGCCGCTCTAGCCGGTGATCAGGATGCTGCGCGCGCCCGACACGGCGACCTGCTGCACGAGGCCGCGCAGCTCCGCCATCGCGGCGCTGCGGCCGACGATTCCGGCGACGCCGTCGGCGCCGGTCTGGCGCGAACGGAGCCGCGTCACTTCGCTGCGCAGCGCGACGTTCTCGAGCGCGCGTTCAGCGACCAGCATCAGCTCGTCGAGATTGAACGGCTGCTGCAGGTAGTCGGCTGCGCCGGACTTCATCGCCCGGACCGCGTCGGCGGCGGAGGAGTAGGCGGTCATCATCACGAAGGTCGAAGTCGAGCCGGCGCGCTTCTGCTCTTCGAGCAGGGCGAGGCCGGTTCCGTCCGGCAGGCGATGGTCGAGCACGACGAGGTCGAAGTCGCGCTCCTTCATGGCCTTCCGCGCCATGGTCGCGTTGTCGGCCGTGGTGGCGTCGGCTCCTTCTTCCTCGAAGCGCTGCGCGAGGCTCTTGCGTAGCGCAAGTTCGTCGTCGACGACGAGGATGCGACGGTGGGCGAGGCCGCGATCACCGGCAGTGGTGGACAGGCTTGGTTCTCGCACGAGCCGGGAAAGCGGCCTCGACGTTTTCGGGAAGAGTTTCCCAAGCGGTGATCGTTTGCACTATGGTCCCGGCGAGCGGTCGCTCGATGTCCGAGACAACGCAACCGTAGGTCCGCGACTTCCCGTGGGCCGCGCCCGGCGCTGTTGGGAGTTGCGCGCCGGCTCAAAGGTGGAAGACGAAGTACATCAGTCCGAAGACCAGGTAGGCAGCCCACGCCAAGATCACCGGCCATGGCAGCGCGTGTCCGATGTAGCTCAACCGAGCACGTTCGGAGGCGGCTTCTTCGTGATCGATCATCGGCGGCTCCGGCGCGCTCCTGGTCGGCAAGGACCCGCTGCAGTTGATCCGGGTCTATCTCACCTTTCCGCTGCGTGAAAGGGCGATGGCGAGCGAGGACGGTTTCGTGCTGTCGACCGGCGTGCTCCTCTATTTGGCCACGGGCATGGTTCTCGGTGTTGCGTTGCACGTGATCGGTCAGCGTTGGTTCTCGACCGCGCCGCTGCCGCGCCGGTTGGTCTTGGCGTCGATCGCCGGTGTGTTGCTCTGGCTGATCGGCTACTACGCGATTCTGTCGCGGCCGCAGCCGTTGCTTTTCGGCGGCGACTGGATCGTGCGCGAGATTCCGCCGCTGGTGGCGGCGACGACCTACTTCGTGTTCACCTGGAGCCTGACTCTGCTTGCGTTCCTCGGTCGATTCGAGCCGCCGGAGCTCGGTTCGAAGGCGCGCGCGGTGGGCAGCTCGTGAACGGAGTCGCGGCGACCGTCGCGATGGCAGCGACGCTCGGTTTTGCGAGTTCGCTCCACTGCATCGGCATGTGCGGCGGTTTCTCGTTGCTGCTCGCGGCGCGGCGCGAAGGGCGACTCGGTCGGCTGGCCGCGTTCCACGGCGGTCGCCTCTTGAGCTACGCCTTCCTCGGCGTACTCGCGCGGGTGGTTCCGCGCTGGATTTCGCTGCCAATGCGTCGCGGCGGCGAGGTGGTCGCCGCGGCGGTCGGGCTCGCCGCCGTCGTCGGCGAGCCGCTCGCGGGCACGCTCGCGCTGATGGCGTGCGGTGCGGCGACGGTGCCGGCGCTCGTCGCCGTGGCGCTGGTGGGGAGCCGCGTGCGTGGGCGGTGGCGTGCCCGTTTCGCGTCGCTTGCCGGCGTCACGACGTTATGCGTTGCGGCGCTGACGCTGTGGCGCGGCTTCGCGGTGCGGAGCTGCTGCGCAGAGCAGTGATGCGACTGCGCCGTGCAGTGATGCGACTGCGCGCCCGGGCGCCGATACCATCCCGCCGCCTTGGAACCGCGGTTCGAGGACAGCGGCGGAGCGGCGAGCGATGGCGGCGATCGTCGCGCAGGATGTCTGGAAGACCTATCGCGGCGGAACGCAGGCGTTGCGTGGCGTCTCGCTGGCGGTCGAGCCGGGGCAGATCTTCGGGCTGCTCGGCCAGAACGGCGCGGGCAAGACCACGCTGATCAAGATCCTGCTCGACATCGTCCGCCCGACCCGCGGTACGACGGCGCTGCTCGGCGTCAGTTCGCGGCGGACGGCGTCGCGCCAACCGGTCGGCTACCTGCCGGAGGACCATCGCCTCCCGGAGTACCACACGGCGGAGAGCGCGCTCCAGTTCTATGCCGGCCTCTCCGGCGTCCTGCGTTCGACCGCCAGGACGCGCGCGCGACGTCTGCTCGGCGAAGTGGGTCTCACCGACGTGGCGAAAAAGAAGGTGCGCAGCTTCTCGAAGGGGATGAAGCAGCGACTCGGCCTCGCGCAAGCGCTGATCGGCGAGCCGCAGCTGCTGTTCCTCGATGAGCCGACCGACGGCGTCGATCCGGTGGGGCGGGCGAGCATCCGCGCGCTCCTCGACGCGCAGCGCCGCGCCGGAAAGACCATCTTCCTCAACTCGCACCTGCTGTCCGAGGTTGAGCAGCTCTGCGATCGCGTCGGGATCCTGCACCAAGGCGAGCTGGTGCGCGAAGGGACGGTCGCGGCGCTCACGCAGGACGAGCGCGGCTTGACCGTCACGCTCGCGGCACCGCCCGGCGAGGCGCTTCTGGGCGAGCTGGAGAAGGCATTCGGTTCGGCCCGAGCGGGTGCTGGCGCTGCGGTCGAGCTTTCGCTCCAGCGTGACGAGCAGATCGACGCGGTGGTCGACTTCCTGCGCGCGCGCGGGCTCGGGATCCGCGGGCTCGCGACCCGACGCCAGAGCCTCGAGGCGGTCTTCCTTGAGAGCCTGCAGGACGCTCCGAACACGCAAAGCGCGCCGGGCACGCCGAACGCGGAGCAAGGGAAATGAGCGCATTCCTTGCCGTGGTCGGCGACGTCTGGCGCGAGGCGCGCGACAAGCGCGTGGTCTGGGTGCTCGGCCTGCTTGGATTCGGCATCGCGCTCTTCTTCGCCGGCACCTCGGTCGCGCCGGCCGATCCCGATGCGGCGCTCGTGTCGACGTCGCGAAAGCTCGGTTCCGTCACGCGCAAGCAGGGGATGTTCGGCCCTACGACGACTGCGTCGATCTCAATCGAACTCGAGGTCGGCGCTCCCCGCGCTCCGCTGCCAGAAGATGACTTCCCGCTTGGCATCGACGGGATGCGCGTTGTCGAGATCCGGTTCCGCGACGTGAGCGACGTCGACCAGATGTGCCGCCTGCTGAGGGGATGGCGTTTCGAGGTGCCGATCGCGCCGGACGAACGGCGAAGCGCGATCGAGTCGCGCTACATGGCTGGTGGTTTCGGTCCGGTCTTCGCTCGCGAGATCGTCGCCGACGACGACGGCGAATCTGCTGGCGGCGGCACGCGTTGGCGCATCGGTGCCGGCGTCGAGCGCCCGCTCGAGTTGGTGGGCGGCGCGCGCGCGAGCTTCTTCTTTGGCGCGACCTCGACCACGCTCGATCGCACTTCGCCGGCCGAGCTGTTGGCGCTGGTGCAGGCCGGCGTCGCCGACCAGCTCGCCGGCTTCTTCGGCCTCATCATGTTGATCTCGGCGTTCGCGTCGGCCCTGCCCGACCTGCTGGCGAAGGGGAGCTTCGACCTCGTGCTGGCGCGTCCGGTCGGGCGGGTTCGGCTGGTGCTCTACAAGTACGTCGCAGCGGTGCTGTTCGTGCTGCTGTTCTGGCTGCTTCTGTTCGGCGCTTGCGCGGTGGCGCTGCGTTGCGCCACCGGATTCGGCGGCTTCGCGCTGGTCCGCTGCGCGCTGCCCTGCACGCTGATCTTCGCCGCGCTCTATCCGGCCGCGCTGCTGGTGGGCGCGTTGACTCGGCACGCCACGTTGGCGACCCTCGGCGCGCTCGGTGTGTGGAGTACCGCCGGAGGCGTCGACACGTTTCGCGAACTGGCTGCGCAGGGGCAGCTCCCGATCGGGCCGCGCTGGCTGGCGGTGCTCGATGGCGTCCACCACGTGCTGCCCAAGTGCGGTGAACTGAAGGCGCTCAACCAGTGGGCGCTGGCCAGCGAGCACCTTTCGCAGGAGACGATGCAGCGGATGTTCGGCGGAGTGGCGGCCACGGCTGGCGAGTTCGACAGCTGGTACGTCGGCGGGACGACGGCCGTGTTCGCGGCGGTGCTGGTGGCGCTGACCGCATGGTTCGTGCAGCGCCGTGATTGGTGAGCGCGAGCCCGCCGCTCACTCCTTCCGCTTGCTCCACGCGTGTTCGGGACGGGCGATGATGTCGTCGATCACCTTCGTCACCGCGTCGGCCTCCGCCTGCTTGCCGCCGGCCGCAGCGTGCGCGGCGATCTCGCGCGCCTGCGGGATCAGCTCGACGTAGAAGCGGTCGGCCACCTCGTACATGCCGTGCCAGTGGGTGTAGTCGGGCGCCATCATCGAGGCGCCGTGACGCGCGCGGCGGCCCTCATGGTGCCAGGGGTAGTACCAGGTCCACTCGATCTCCTCGTCGAACTCCTGCGGTGTGAGCAGCCCCTGCCCGCGCAGCGCCGCGACGATCGCCTGGCCCGGCTTGGCGAACTTCTCGTTGAAGAGGATCACGAGGTCGTCGTACTGCTTGTAGAAGCTCCCGACGTAGTCCTGCGGGTGGCAGTGCATGCAGACGTCGGTCATGCGCTGGCGCTTCTCCTGCCAACTGCTGCCGCCGTCGGCGATCAGCGCGGCGCGCTTTTCCGGATCGGTCTCCTTGATCACGGCGTGCTTCGCGTCGGTGTCCATCGCGAGGCTGACCGGCGGCCGATTGGTCCAACTGATCCGTTCGCCGGGGTCATGCGTCACCTTGCCGCCATTGCGGAGGTTGCCCGACATGTGGCAGGTGGCGCAGGTCGGCGCTTGCGAGTAGTCGTCGCCCAGGACCCACTCCTTGGCGCCGAGGTTCATGTGCTCCTTCAAGTCGCGGTAGGCGACACCGTGCTTGCTCTCCTCGTAGATCTTCTTCTGCGGGTGGTCGGGGCCGAGGTGGCACTTGCCGCAGTTTTCGGGTTGCCGGGCGCGCCGCGCGGAGAAGTCGTGCCGGCTGTGGCAGGCGGCGCAGGAACCAAGCGAGCCATCGAGGTTCATGCGGCCGAGGCCAGTGTTGGGCCAGGTGCCGCTGTCCATCAAGGGCTTGCCGTCGCGCCTCTGAACGTCCGCCAGAACCGCCAAGTTCGTCGGCTTGCCGTGCGCGTCGGGCTTCAGGTCGTCGACGGTGATCAGCGCGCCGTCCTTGCCGAGCATCGCCACCTTGCTGCCGTGGCACTGCTTGCAACCCGCCTCGACGCTCGCGAGTCCATTCACGCGGGTCACGTCGGGTCGACCCGGCGTCGGCGAATGCGGGCTCATCGGCACGCGCGAACCTTCCACCACCTCGGCCAGCAGGTTGTCGAGCGAGGCGAGGATGTTGCCGGCCTTGGCGTGATGGCTGGCGCCGAACTCCTGCGCTTCGGTCGGGTGGCAGCGGCCGCAGTCGAGTGGCGTCACGATCGCGGCGATGTGGGCGCCGTAGTGGTCGAAGCCGTCGGCGTCGCCTTTCTCGGCCTGGTGGCACTCGATGCAGCCGACGCCCTTCTGCGCGTGGGTGCTGCCCTTCCAGTGGTCGATGAGCCCCGGCGTCGCCTGATCGTGGCAGTCGACGCACTGCTTCGAGGCCGCCGGCACGACGATTGGTTCCGCGACCAGATGCGACTCGACCGCGCGACGGTCGATCTCGAGCTTCTGCACCAGCACCAGCGATGCGAGGAACAGCAGTCCCAGCGCGGCAATCACCACCTTTTTCAGCTCGAGGCTCATCGTCCGTTCTCTGATCAGTGCGCGACAAGCGCTTCCCAGACCGTCAATCCGACGATCGCCAGCACGGCGACGATCCCGACGAACACGCTTGCTTCGCTGCCCGGTCGTCGGCGCCGGATGAAGCCGTCGATGAAGGGCCACGCGGCCATCACCACGACGATGGCGCCGAGGCTCGCGAACGCGGCGCGCTCGCTGAACAACTTCAGCCAGCGGAACGCGACGTAAAAGAACCACTCCGGCTTGATCACATCCGGCGTTAAGAGCGGGTCGACGCGCGGGCCGATCGGCACCGGGAACAGCGACGCCAGCACGCCCAGCAGCAGCATCAGCACCAACCCGATCGCGAGCTCGGTCAGCAGATGGTCGGGGAAGAAGTCGAAGAAGCGCGGCGCGCTGTTCTGATCGGCCTTGAAGCGCAACTCTGCGATGCCATGCAGCCGGATCAGCGTCACGTGCAGCACGATCAGCCCGATCATCGTGACCGGGAGGATCGCGCCGTGGAGTACGAAGAAGCGTGACAGCGTGTGGGCGTTGTACTCGTCGCCGCCGAGCAGCAGTCGGCGCAAGAGCGCACCGATCCACGGCACGTTGTCGGTGAGATTGGCCGCGACCGTCGCGCCCCAATACGACAACTGCTCGTAGACGAGGCTGTAGCCGGTGAAGCCAGCGCCGAGCGTGCAGTGCAGCAGGCCCATCCCGATCAGCCAGTTGAGCTCGCGCGGCCGGCGGTAGGCGTCGGTGAAGAAGATGCGCATCTGGTGCAGCACGACCGCGGCAACCATCAGCGTCGCGGCCCAGCGGTGGATCGAGCGCAGGAACCAGCCGTAGGCGACGTCTTCGCTGATCGTGCGCACGGACTCCCATGCCCGCGTCGGCGTCGCCTCGTAGTAGAAGGCGAGCAGGATCCCCGTCACGATCATCACGACGAACCGGTAGGCCGGCGTGCCGCCGAGGCAGAACCACCCGTGCTTCAGGTGATGGGGGACCGGTTCGTTGGTGAGTTCGCGCAGCTTGGCGCGATCGACCGGAAGGCGTTCGCGCAGGAACGAGGTGAGCTTGCTCATCCCGCGACCCCGTCGAGCGGAACCTCGATGTAGAGCAGGTTCGCGCGCAGGTCGAGCGGGTAGCGCGGCAGCGACTGCCCCGCCTCGAACGGCGGACCGCCGGTCGCGCGGCCATCGGGCGCGAACGTGCCGTTGTGGCAGGGGCAGAAGAAGCGCTGGTGCTGTGGCTCGAACGTGACCTGGCAGCCGAGGTGGGGGCAGGTCGAGGAGAGCGCGACGAAGTCGTCGACCGTGACCGTGGCTGGCGTGCTGGCGCCATTGATCGCGCAGCGCGCGACGACGATTCGCTCGCCAGACGGCGCGACGACGGTGCGAGTGGTGGCGGGCTGGAAGCTCCCGATCTCGGCGACCCGACGCCAGGCCTTCCGTCGCGAGTGCGTGGGCAGGAGGAAGCGACCGGCCATCACGGCGAACGTGCCGTAGCTCGCGACGAGCGAGGCGAACATCGCGAAGCCTGCGAGGCGAGCGAAGAACGACCGTCGCGCGGGCACCGTGGGCGCAAGCGTCACCTGCGCTGCGGTCGGGTCGTGCGTCACGGGGCTCTCCCTCATCGATCGGCGTGCAGCGCGTTGAACCGCAGCGGCGCGACGGAGAGTCAATTGCGGTGCCGTGGGGCCGACGCGGGAGGTGAAACGACCCCGGTCCCCGTGGCGGTCACTGGACTCGGTTCGTCGTGGGCGAGCGAAGTGGGGAGGGGTTCCCTCACCTCGTCTGCGAGTGGGAAATGACGCTCGACGCCCCTGACGCGCGGTCGGCGTCCACGGCCGCTTGCTTGGGCCGCAGCGCGGCGCTTGAGTGCGCGGCCTTTCCCACGCGGAGCGCGGAATGAAGAGCTTGGTCCTCTTGCGCCACGGTGAAAGCGTCTGGAACCAGGAGAATCGCTTCACCGGCTGGACCGATGTTGGCCTGTCGGAGAAGGGCGTCCGCGAGGCGGAGGAGTCGGGCCGGCTGCTGCGTGATGCCGGGCTGCGCTTCGACGTCGCCTTCACCAGCCTGCTGAAGCGCGCGATCAAGACGCTCTGGCTGGCGCTCGAGCAGCTCGACCAGATGTGGCTGCCGGTGCATGCGACTTGGCGGCTGAACGAGCGCCATTACGGTGATCTGCAGGGGCTCAACAAGGCGGAGACCGCCGCGAAGTTCGGCGAGGCGCAGGTGAAAATCTGGCGCCGCAGCTACGACATCCCGCCGCCGCCGCTCAAGTCCGGCGATCCGCGCCGCGATGCGGAATTGGGCGATCCGCGCTACTCCGCGTTGTCTGCCGACGCTTTCCCGGTCGGGGAGAGCCTGGCCGACACCGTCGCTCGATTCATGCCGTGCTGGCACGAGCAGATCGCGCCGGCGCTGAAGGCGGGCAAGCGGGTGTTGGTCGCCGCCCACGGCAACAGCCTGCGCGCAGCGGTGATGTACCTCGGCAACATCCCGAAGGAGGAGATCGTCGAGCTCAACATCCCGACCGGGATTCCGCTCCGATACGAACTCGACGACGACTTGAAGCCACGCCGGCACGGCTACCTCGGTGACCCGGAGGCCGCCGCTCGTGCGGCCCGTGCGGTCGCGGAGCAGGGCGGCGCGAAACCGGGTGGTGGCACGCCGGACGATGGGAAGCCGGACGAGAAGAAACCGAAGCGCTGAGGCGTGACCGTCGGCGCGTCACTCCAGTTTCGCGCCATCGTGCACCCGAACCACCAGCACCGGCATCGGCGCCGTCCGCAGCAACCGCTCGGTCACGCTGCCGAGCAGCAGGTGCGACAGCCCGCCGCGCCCGTGCGTGGTCGTGACGATCAGGTCGGCGCCGAGGTTCTTCGCGTAGTCGACCAATGCCTTGGCCGGCGAGGCCGATTCGAGCACCGCGGTCTCGACCACGACCTCCGGCGGGCGATCGCGGACGCGGTCGCGCAGCCGCTGTTCGATCTCGGGCCGCATCTCCTGCAGCGCGCGCAGGAGCGCTCCGTACTGCTCGTAGGGCGCGAGGGCGTAGGGTTCCTCGATCACGCAGACCGCGTGCAGTGGCGCGTTCCACTTGCGCGCGAATTCGAGGGCGGCCGGCCACGCCTGGAACGAGAGTTCGGACAGGTCGGTGGCGAAGACGATGCGGCGGATCTCCATGGGCAAACCTCCCGATTCGAGACGCCCGTCAGCGGGGGGCGCTACCCGGCGCCGTCGAGTCGGCGCGGCTTCACGGTTTCTTCATCCCGCCCACACCGCTTCTTCAACGAGGCTTCCTAGGCTTCCCCCGCTCGAAGGCAGACGCGCCAACAGAGACGCCGTTGCGTGCCGTCGCGCCAACGCCGCCGCCCGCGGTGAAGGAGTGCACTTCAAGCGGCAGAAGATCCTGGTCGTCGAGGACGAGCCCGACATCCTCGAGGTGATCGAATACAACCTCGCCCGCGACGGCTTTCGCGTCGTGACGGCTTGCGACGGTGAGGCCGGCCTGAAGCTGGCCCGTTCGGAACTGCCCGATGCGCTCATCCTCGACCTGATGCTGCCCGGGATCGACGGGCTCGAGCTGTGTCGGCGGCTGCGTGCCGACGACGTGACGCGGGCGTTGCCGATCGTGATGGTGACGGCCAAGGGCGAGGAGGCGGACATCGTCGTCGGGCTCGGGCTCGGCGCCGACGACTACGTGACCAAGCCGTTCAGTCCGCGGGAGCTGCTGGCGCGCGTGCGCGCCGGGTGCAGACGGCGCCCGATCGCGCCGATGACGATCGGCTCGAGTTCACCGGGCTCGTCATCGATCGCGCGCGCCACGAGGTCGTCGTGCGCGGCGAGCCGGTCACGTTCACGCCGACCGAGCTGCGACTGCTCCACTTCATCGCTTCGCACCCCGGTCGCGTGCTGACGCGCGACCAGCTCCTGTCGCGAGCCATCGGCGAGCATGCCGTCGTGCTCGACCGCAACATCGACGTCCACGTGCGTTCGATTCGCAAGAAGCTTGGCGCCGAGCGCGAGCGGCTGGAGACGGTGCGCGGCGTCGGCTACCGCTTCCGCGACGATCGGAACTAGGCCGTTGCGTCCCCGCTTCGCAGCGAAGCTGTTCGCGAGCTACGCGCTCCTGGTCGTGGTGAACGCGGTCGTCGTGGATTTCCTGGTGGCCCGCTTCGCCGCTGAGGACCAACGCAGCCAAGTGGAGGAGTCGCTGGCGGCGCAGGCGGCGTTGCTGGCGGAGGCCGTGCGCGGCGCGCTCGAGGGCGGCGGCGATCCGGGGCTCGAGCGGCGCGTCGAGCAGTTCGGGTCGGCGATCGGTTCGCGGCTCACGGTGACGGCGGCCGACGGTCGGGTGCTGGCTGATTCGGCCGAGCGCGCCACGAAGATGGATAACCACCTTAGACGCCCCGAGTTCCGCGCCGCCGCCGCCGGCGGCCGCGGCGTCAACGAACGGGTCAGCGCGACGACCCGCCAGCCGACGCTCTACGTCTGCCTTGCGGTGCAAGGAGCGAGCGAGCGGGCGGATCGGCTTCGTGCGCGCGGCGCTGCCGCTGCCCGACCTCGATGCCCGCCGCGACTCGCTTCGCAGCGCGATCCTCGCCGGCGTCGCGGCCGGAACGGCGGTGGCGCTGGTGATCGCGCTGTTCGTCGCGCGTCGGCTGACCCATCCGATCACGGCGCTCACTCGCGCGGCGACGGCGTTGGCCGAAGGCGAGTCGGGGGTCAGTCTCAGCGAACATGGCAGCGACCACGCTCGGTTCGATCAGGGCAGCCTCGGTCACGGCAGCCTGGATCAGGGCAGCAACGACGAACTCGGCGAGCTGGCGCGGTCGTTCGATCGGATGTCGTTGCGGCTGCGCGAACGGCTCCACGACCTTGAGTCGGAGCGCGCGAAACTGGCGGTCGTGCTCGAAGGGCTCGCCGAGGGCGTGCTCGCGGTCGATCCGCAGGAGCGCCTGCTGCATTGCAACGCGGCGGCGCGGCGGATGCTGGGCCTGCCTGCCAGCGCCGCGGTGGGGCGCCCGCTGGTCGAGTTGCTGCGCGCGCCCGAGTTCATCGCAGCGTTGCGGCTCGAAGGCGGCGAGGTAAGACCCGATGGTGCGCACAGCCGCGAAGTGCGCCACGTCGAAGGCGATCGGGAACAGGTGCTGCTGGTGCGCGCCGCTTCGCTGCCGTCGGGAGGCGCCGTCGCGGCGCTGCTCGACGTGACCGAACTGCGCCGGCTCGAACGGGTGCGGCGCGACTTCGTCGCCAACGTTTCGCACGAGCTGAAGACCCCGCTCGCCGCGATGCGCGGGCTGGTGGAGACGCTGGTCGACGACACCGCAATGGAACCGGCCGTCCGCGAGCGCTTCCTCGGCAAGCTCGGCGCTCACGTGCAGCGTTTGTCCGACCTCGCCACCGACTTGTTGCAGTTGGCGCGCGCCGAAGCCGACACTCCGGCGCGCGCTCCGGTCGACCTGGCGGCGACGGCGATGCAGGCGGTCGAACGCTTCGCCTCGCCGGCCGCGAAGAAGCCGCTCAAGCTCGAAACGGAAATCGCTCCGGTGTTCGCGCTGGTCGATGCCCTCGCGCTCGAACAGGTCCTCGACAATCTGATCGACAACGCGCTGAAGTACACGCCAGCGGGCGGGCGGGTGGTGGTGCGGACGCGCCAGGACGGCGCCGCCGCCGTGCTCGAGGTCGCGGATGACGGCATCGGCATCGAGCCGGCCGAGCAATGACGGGTCTTCGAGCGTTTCTTCCGCGTCAACAAGGCACGGACCCGGGAGGTGCCCGGCACGGGGCTCGGCCTTTCGATCGTGAAGCATCTGGTCGAGGCGAACGGCGGGACGGTCGCGCTCGAAAGCTGGCCGGGCGTCGGCAGCACGTTCCGGGTTCGCTTCGAGGCGCCTGCTGGCGGGCAGCGTTTCGCCGCGACCGAAGGCGACGGGAAGCACGCGGCTTCGGCTGGCGACGCGAACTGACTTCTCCGAGGAACGGACATGACCAAGCACCTGCAGCGCGATCTCGAGGTCCTGAAGAAGCAGCTCCTGACTATGGGCGGGATGGTGGAGCAGGCGACCGATCTCGCCATCAGCGCGGTCATCGACCGGCGGCGCGACCTCGCCGAGCAGGTGCTGCGCGGCGACGATGCGATCGATCTGAAGGAGCTCGAAGTCGAGGATGAGTGCCTGAAGATGCTCGCTCTCCACCAGCCGGTGGCGACTGACCTGCGCTTCATCATCACGGTGCTGAAGGTCAACAACGACCTCGAGCGGATGGGCGATCTGGCCAAGAACATCGCCGAGCGCGCAGCCGTCTTGTGCGAGCAACCGCCGATCGCAGGAGCCCAGGATTTTCGCCGCATGGCCGAGCGTGTCCGCAACATGGTGCACGAGTGCATCGACGCGCTGGTCGAACGCGACGTCGACCTCGCCCGTCGGGTCTGCCTCGAGGACAAGGAAGTCGATGACGAGAACCGCCGCCGTTTCGCCGACCTGCAACAGGTGATGCAGAGCGATCCTTCGACGGTCGAACGCGCGGTCTCCCTGCTCTCCGTCTCGCGCCACCTCGAGCGCATCGCCGACCACGCGACCAACGTCGCGGAAGACGTGGTCTTCCTGGTCGACGGCGAGGTCATCCGCCACCTGCGCCTCGCGCGGGCAAGCGCGCCGTAGGCTCGCGCGTTTCACCTGGCCTTGATTCGGTCTTCACACCAGTCGCCTACCTTCCTCGCGCCACGTTTCGCTTTCCTTTGCGAGGAGTCCGCATGAGCAGGTTGGCACGACACCTGGTCGCAAGTGCGCTCGGGGCATGTGCGCTCCCGATGCTGGCGGCGCCAGCGACCGCACAGAACGACGACGCCGTGAAACTGCGCCTCGATGCCTTCAGCGAGCGGTTGAAGGCAATCGAAGACAAGCAGGGTGCCGGCGATGCCCTGCGCACATCCTGGAAGGACGGCCTTCGCCTGACGTCGCCGGACGGGAAGTTCGACTTGAAGATCGGCGGCCGCATCCACTTCGAGAGCGAGTGGAACGACAGCGACGACGACTTCGAGGCGACCAAGCGTTTCTCCGGCAACGCCAACGATCAGGCCGCGACGACCGGGATCGGTCCGCTCGAGGACGGGTTCGAGTTGCGCCGCGCGCGGCTCCAGTTGTCGGGGCTGATGTATGAGCACTTCGAGTGGAAGTGGCAGTACGACTTCGCCAAGGGCACGGTCGGCCACAAGGACGTCTACGCCGGCATGGTGAACCTCGGCGACTGGGTCCCGAACGTCCGCGCCGGCCACATGTACGAGCCGTTCGGCCTCGATGCGATGACGTCGAGCAACGACTCGACCTTCATCGAGCGCTCGGCGATCTCGAACATCTTCGCGCCGAATCGCAACCCCGGTTTCTTGGTGTCGAAGAACTGGAAGGTCGAGACCGGCGAGGGGAATGACGCCAAGTTGGTCGAGCGGTTCACCTGGGCCGCCGGCGTCTTCCGCGAAGACTCCTCCGACAACAGCGTCGCCACCGGCGATGGCGCCTACAACCTGACGGCGCGCGTGACCGGCACGCCACTGTGGCAGAAGGAAGGCAAGCAGATGGTCCATGTCGGCGCCGCGATGACGCGCCGATCAGTGGCGGGTCGGGGCGGCGAGGCCGTGACCTACGCCGGCAAGCCGGAAGTCGACCTGTTCGGCAACTTCGTGAACACGGGCGCCATGAAGGAAGCCGACGTCGACTGGCGCTACGGCACCGAGCTGGCGGCGATCTGGAACAAGTGGTCGCTGCAGTCGGAGTACATCTGGACCAAGACCGAGATGAACAAGGCGGCGGCGCTCGATGACCCGCGGTTCCACGGCTGGTACGTCCAGGGCTCGTACATGCTCACGGGCGAGGCCAGGCGCTTCAAACCGGCCGAGGCGGTGTTCCAGAACCCCAAGCCCTTCGCCAATGCGTTCGAGAACGGCGGCGGCGGCGCCTGGGAGCTGGCATTGCGCTGGTCGGCGATCGACCTGTCGGACGGCGCCGAGGCGAGCGGCGGCGTGAAGGGCGGCTCGCTGCAGAGCCAGACCGTCGGCCTCAACTGGTAAGCCAACCCGAACGTGCGCGTGATGTGGGACCTGTCGCGGATTGACCTGAACCAAGTCGACCCGGCGCTCGGTGAAGGTGGCACGAGCACCGTCGCGCAGATGCGCGTGCAGCTCGCGTTCTGATCGACGTTGAAGTGATGCGACGGCCCGACCGCCTGCGACCGGCGGTCGGGCCTTTTTCGTTCGCGGGCGCGGCTACTGCGCTGCGACCTTGATCGGGGCGCCGTCGAGCTTGCCGAGCTTCGCCGGGAGCTTGCCGTCGTACTTCTTGAACCAGTCGCGCCAGTGCTGCGCGACCTGATCGTCGAAGGCCGGCGCTTCACCGAGGTGCTTGTCGGCCGCGATCTTGGCGAGCCCATCGTGGATGGCGCGGCGCTGGCCTTCGTCGGCCGACTGGTTGCCAGGCCCATTGCCGCGGCCGCCACCCTTGCCGCCGCCCTTGCCGCCGCCGCCGCCCTTGCCGCCGCCGCCGCCGCCGCCACCGCCGCCACCGCCGCCCTTGGCACCGTTGCTGGTGCCTTCCGCGGAAACCATGCGATCGATCACGGCGTCGATCGCGGAGCGTGAGCCGAGCTCGAGCAGCGCTGCCGCGACCGGCTCCGCAAACTCGCTCGGTGCGTCGGCGCCGAGTTGCTTCAGGATGTCGGCGAGCGCGTTCACGCTGCGATCGTCCTTCAGCTTGCCGAGCGAGGAGATCAAGGCGTCCGTGTAGCGCTTGCCGTCGCGGCTCAAGATCGAAGCGCCCTCGTCATCGCTGCCGTCGTTGTTCTGGCCGACTTTGGCGAAGGCGGAGCGCAGATCGCCGAGCGCCTTGACCAGCGCCCGCACGGTCTCGTCGGCGTGCTGTCCGGCCATCAGCTTCTCGACCGCCGTGGTGCGGATCTTGTAATCCTTGTCGTCGAGCGCGATCGCGATCGCGTCGGCGACCGCTCGGCTCGGCGCGTTCTCGTGCAGCTTGGTCAGCGCCGCGGCCGCCTCGATGGCGGCAAGGCGCTCGCCGACGTCCTTCGAGCGGATCTTGCCGCGCGCCGCCTCGAGGCCCTTCTGCTCGGCCTCCTGATGGGGGGCGCAGAGGTTCTCGGACTTGCAGTCAGGGCAGTCACTGAGCGCGGTCAGAGCGAGCGCGGTGAAGAGCGGTAGCAACATCGGAGCAACCTCCTGATTTCAACGGGTCGGCCGTGAGCTTGCCGAGCGATCGCCCTTCCTGCCAGCATCCGCCGCTTCGCCTGCTGCGCTCAGCCGAAGCGACCGGTGATGTAGTCCTCGGTCTGCTTCTCGCGCGGCTTGACGAAGAGCTCGTCGGTGCGGCCGTACTCGACCAGGGTGCCCATGTAGAGGAACGCAGTCCGGTCGCTCACGCGCGACGCCTGCTGCATGTTGTGGGTCACGATGACCAGCGTGTAGTCCTTCTTCAGTTCGAGCATCAGGTCCTCGATCTTGGCGGTCGCCACCGGGTCGAGTGCGGAGCACGGCTCGTCGAGCAGGATTACTTCGGGCTGCACGGCGATGGCGCGCGCGATGCACAGACGCTGCTGTTGGCCGCCTGACAGTCCGAGCGCGCTGGCGCGCAAGCGGTCCTTCACCTCGTCCCAGAGTGCTGCGCTCTTCAGGCTGCGCTCGACGATCGAGTCGAGTTCCCCGGTGCGAGTCGTGCCGTGGACCCGCGGTCCGTAGGCGACATTCTCGTAGATCGACTTCGGGAACGGGTTGCTCTTCTGGAACACCATCCCGATGCGCTTGCGCAGCAGATTGACATCGAGGGCGGCGCCGAGGATCGAGCGGCCCTCGAAGCGGACATCGCCCTCGATGCGGACGCCGTCGACCAGATCGTTCATGCGGTTGAAGCAGCGCAGGAGCGTCGACTTCCCGCAGCCCGACGGACCGATGAACGCAGTGATCTGCCGCCGCGGGATCGCGAGCGTGACGCCATGCAGCGCTGGCGAGTCGCCGTAGAAGAGCCGCAGCGCGTCGACGGCGAGGATGGTGTCGTCGGCCTGCAGCGGGGGCGTCGTGGGGGTCATACGGCGGAGCTCGCGTAGCGCTGGCGCAGCCGGTTGCGCAGCCGGATCGCGACCAGGTTCATCGCCACGACCAGCACTAGCAGCACCAGTGCGGTGGCGAAGACCAGCGGCTTGGTCGCCTCGACGTTCGGGCTCTGGAAGCCGACGTCAAAGATGTGGAAGCCAAGATGCATGAACTTGCGGTCGAGGTGGACGAACGGCGCGTGGTGATCGACCGGCAGGGCCGGCGCGAGCTTCACCATCCCGACGATCATCAGCGGTGCGACCTCGCCGGCCGCGCGGGCGATCGCCAGGATCACGCCGGTCAGCATTCCAGGAGCGGCGGCTGGCAGCACGACCCGCCAGGTCGTTTCGAACTTGGTCGCGCCGAGCGCCATCGACCCTTCCCGCACCGCGCGCGGCACGGCGGCAAGTCCCTCTTCGGTGGCGACGATGACCACCGGCACCGTCAGCAGTGCCAGCGTCAGCGCCGCCCACAAGATGCCACCGGTGCCGAACGTCGGCTGTGGCAGCGCCTCGGCGTAGAAGAGCTGGTCGATCGTGCCACCGATGCCGTAGACGAAGAAGCCGAGCCCGAACACGCCGAAGACGATCGACGGCACGCCGGCCAGGTTGTTGACGGCGATCCGCACGATGCGGACCAGCAACCCCTGCCGGGCGTACTCGCGCAGATAGAGCGCGGCGAGAACTCCGAGCGGGACGACCGCGACCGACATCAGGAAGACCATCAGCACGGTGCCGAACAGCGCCGGGAAGATGCCGCCCTCGGTGTTCGACTCGCGCGGCTCGTCGACCAGGAACGCGAGGAGGCGCTTGGCCCAGATCATTAGCCGCGCCAGCGTTGCGAGTTCGTTCGGCCGCAACGCATGGACGATCGCTCCGACCGTCTGCACGCTTTCGCGCCCGTCCGCGGTGATGAAGTGCGCGGTCTCGGCGTCGAGCGCCGTGCGCAGCGCCGCGATCCGCTCGGACAGCTCGACGAAGCTGGCGTCTTGCCGTGCCTGATCGGCGTCGATCTCGCGCCGTTGGGGCGCCAGGCGCAGCTGCTCGAGCTCGTAGTTCACGTCGCCGAAATCGCCTTGCTCCAACTCGGCGATCGCCGCGCGTGCTTCATGCTTGCGTTCGATGAGTGCTTCGAGCGCCGGCCACGCCGCGCCGCCGCTTGCCAGCACCTCGTCGCCGCGCCGCACTTCGCCCAGGTAGCCGTGGAAGTTGCCCCATTCGAGACGCTCGACGTGGATGGCGTTGGCGGGGGTGGAGCTGCGCGCGACGTCGCGTACGTCGAGCCACTCGAAATCGGTTCCGGTGAGCTCGCGATTGGCGCCCTTCACCTGCACGCGCCATGGCAGCTCGAGGGTCGCATCGTGACCGTCGGGTCGGAAACGCTCGCGCGCGTGCACTTCACCCAACCGCCTGGTGCCATCGACGCGCACGAACTCGACGAGATCGTGCGGCCAGAAGTAGGACAAGCCGTTCCACGCGATCAGCGCCAGTTGGCCGATCACCAGCAGGAGGTTGAAGCCGAGCGCGCCGCCGCACAGCCAGGCGAAGGCGCGGCCGGAAAGCGGGCGCTTGGTCGGCGCCGTCGGTGGGTGGGGCGAGGGCTTCACAGTCGGGCGTACTTCTGGCGCAGGTGCTGGCGAACCAGTTCCGCGGCCGTGTTCGCGACGAAGGTCACGGCGAACAGGAGCAGCGCCGCGAGGAACAGCGTCCGATAGAAAGTGCTGCCCTCGGGCGCCTCGGGAATCTCGGTGGCGATGTTGGCCGAAAGGCTGCGCAATCCGTTGAACAGGCTCCAGTCCATCACCGGCGTGTTGCCCGATGCCATCACGACGATCATCGTCTCGCCGACGGCGCGTCCGAACCCGATCATCACCGCGGAGAAGAGGCCGGGACTGGCGGTCGGCACGACGACGCGCGTGACGGTGTACCAGCGGTCGGCACCGAGCGCGAGCGACGCGGAGACGAGGCTGCGCGGCACATTGGAGAACGCGTCTTCCGCGATCGCGAAGATCACCGGGATCACCGCGATCCCCATCGCCAGTCCGAGCACGACGCAGTTCTTCTGGTCGTAGGCGATCCCGAGCGAGTCCCGCATCCAGCTGAGGAAGTCACCGCCGAAGCAGGCGCTCTCGAGCGGTCGCGCGAGCGTGATCGTGAAGGTGAGCGCCAGTGCAAGCACGCCGATCGAGCCAAGCGCCGCGGTGCCATCGGGGAAGCGGTGGCGAAGGCGTGACGGCAGCCGGTCGCCGAGCCAGCCGGCGAGCAGGACGGAGAGTGGCCCGGCGACGAAGAAGAGCGGCACCACGATGAAGAACTCGGCGATGCGCGGCGCCAGCCAGAGCCCGGCCAGAAAACCGAGCACGACGCTCGGCAGCGACGCCATCAGCTCGACCGCCGGTTTGACCCACCGCTTCAGCTTCCAGTGCATGAACTGCGAGGTGTACATCGCCGACATCAGCGCGAGCGGCACGGCGAACAGCAGCGAGAAGAGCGTTGCCTTGAGCGTCCCGAACAGCAGCGGCGTCAAGCCGAACTTCGACTCCGCCTCGTTGCTGCCCGAGCTCGACTGCCAGATGTGCTCGGGCTTCGGGTAGCCCTCGTACCAGACCTTGCCAAAGAACGCGCCGAGGCCAGCCTCTGGATGACGGCTTTGCACCCGCAGCGGCTGGATCGTGCCGGCGTTGGCCAGCAGGACGCCGTCGTTCTTCGGTGCGAGCGCCAGCGCGGTGATGTCCTGGATCGGAGCCGCGCCCTCCCACAGCACCCGCGTCGTCGTCGCGTAGCAGAGTCGCAACGTGCCGTCCGCCGCAAGCGCGCCGAACGTGCGATCGCGCCAGGAGGGCGCCAGACGGACGACGGCAGACCGCATCCGCGGGAAGTCGTGCGTGCGGACCAGTTGCAATCGGCCGCCGCCGCGCTGCAGCCGGTTCCAGCTGGTGAGCGACCCGTCGTCCTGGCCAACGACCAGAGTCTGGTCGCCGAGCAGGAGCGCGAGCGCCGTGATCGGCGCGCCGACCACCGTCACGCGCGGATCGGCATTCTCGGAATCGAGCAGGTTCCACCACAGCAGGCAACCATCCGCAGTTGCCCCGAACACGTTCTCGCGGCGACCATCCAGCGCGAGCGTCCGCACGGGCGCCGCAGAAGGCAGCTTGCGGTTCGAGTTCTTGATGGTGCGCTCGCCGGTGAAGAGGTTCTGCTCGACCGCCGACTCGACCAGCACCAGTGCCCCGTCGGCGCGTGCCGCGACGATCGCGGTCGAAAGTTGGCGCGCGCTCGCGGCGCAGGCGCTGACCGGTCCGCCGTCTGGGTCGACGACGAACTCGATCGGCGATTCGATCCGCACGCTGATGGTCGAGACGCCGTCCGTGAACTGCTGCTCGAACCGGATCGCGACGCTCGCCGCGCGGCCGTCCGCACTGCCGGCGACGAATCCGTAGTCGCCGAAGAGAGCGCTCCCGCAGGTGAATGTCGCGGTGATGGCGTCGTCATCGCTCGTCCCGAAGAGCGCCTGTTCGGCGACGACCGCTCCATCCCTACGGCGAATGGCGCGCGCGATGCCATCGGCCCCAAGCAGCACAACGTGCGTTCCACCCTCGTCGCCGAGTGCCGCGAGCGGAACCGAGCTCGGCGCGGCGATCGGCGCCGACGACTCCACTTGCGTCGACTGCAGCAGCGGAATCACTTCGGCAACGAGGAACAGCAAGATGCCGAGCACACTCGCGATGATCGCGCCGCCGCCGCAGGTGACGATGACGCGCGCCGCCGCGTCCTGCCGGCGGCGACGGGTCAGCCTGGAAAGCGCAGTCGCCGACGCGCTCTTCTGCGGAGCGTCCGGCGGCCCGTCCATGGTCATTTGAGTCACTCGCGTCCGATCACTGGATGCGCGCGAGCTCCTTCGCCGCGATGTTTTGCGGCAACGGGAAGTAGCCGTCCTTCAGCGTGCCGAGCTGGCCCGGCTGCGAGAGCACGTAGGTCAGGAACTCCTTCACCAGCGGGTGGAGCGGCTTTTCCGGCGCCTTGTTGACGTAGACGTAGAGGAAGCGGGTGAGCGGGTACTTGCCGCCGTAGACCTCCGCCGCGCCGACGCCCGACGGCTCGGTCGTCGCATCCTTCGCGATCGGAACGGGACGCACACCGGAGGTCCGGTAGCCGATGCCGCTGTAACCGACTGCGCCGCGGTCCTCAGTGACGCCGAGCACCACTGAAGCCGAGCCCGGCTGCTCCTTCACCGTGTCTTTGTAATCGCCGTTCTTGAGCACGTGCTCCTTGAAGAAGCCGTAGGTGCCCGACGCCGAATTGCGGCCGTAGAGGCTCACCGGCACCGCGGCCCATTCGCCGGTCACGCCGACATCACCCCAGGTCAGCGCAGCCGTCGCCGCGCCCTGCTTGCGCTGCTTGCCGAACAGCGCGTCGGCCTGCGCGAGCGTGAGCTTCTCGATCGGGTCGTCCTTGTGGACGTAGAGCGCGAGTGCGTCGATGGCGACCCGGATCGCGGTCGGCTTGTAGCCGAACTCGCCCTCGAAGTCGTCGATCTCGGTCGCCTTCATCTCGCGGCTCATCGGGCCGATCTGCGCGGTGCCGGCGATCAGCGCCGGTGGCGCGGTCGAGCTGCCCTTGCCCTCGACCTGGATGCGGACGGCCGGGTACTGCGAGCGGAACCCTTCCGCCCACAGCGTCATGCAGTTGTTCAGCGTGTCGGAGCCGATCGAATTCAAGTTGCCGGAAACGCCCGCCACCTTGCTGTAGGCCGGGAGGTTGGCATCGACCTTCACCACGTCGTTTTCGGCACCGGTGCGGGCTGCGGTCGGAAACGCCAAGGCGCTGGTGAAGAGCGCGCCGGCGAGCAGGGGGATCAAGGTCCTCGGTTGCATGAACGCCTCCACGATGGCTGGTTTTCGTGACGGGCGCGGAAGCTAGGACGACTCCGTGAAGCGACCGTGAAGGCCACGTGAAGCGGGTCGGCACGCTTTGGGCTGGTGTCGCCGCCGGCGTTTCGGTGGAAATGCCCTCAAGTCAGACGGCATTCCTTTCCGATGTGCGGTGCAGGCACGGAGAAGAGTGATGGATCGTCCAATGCGGATCTGGAGCGAGACGGCGACTACCGGAGAGCTCCACGCCATTGTGCTCGCTGGCGGATTCGGCCGCCGGCTCGAGCCACTCACACGGAGATTGTTCGGGGAATCGATCCCGAAGCAGTTCTGCCGCTTCGGGAAAGGGCGCTCGCTGTTGCAGCAGACGATCGTCCGGTTGGCGCCGCTCACTTCCGGCGCGCAGGTCACAGTTGTGGTCGATGCCTCGCAGGTACAGCGCGCAGAAGCGCAGCTCGTTGCGTTCCGCGGGACGGCGCTGGTGGTGCAGCCGTGTGATCGCGGGACGGCGGCCGGCGTGTTGTTGCCGCTGCTCGACCTGGCGGCGCGCGCACCCGATGCCATCGTGCTGCTTGCCGCATCCGATCATGGCGTCGCCGACGAGGCGCTATTCCGCGCCACACTGCGCGCGGCGGAACAGTCCGTCCGCGCCGATCCCGGTCGACTGGTCCTGATCGGTGCACGACCCGATGCGGCGAACAGCGACTACGGCTGGATCGTCCGCGGCGCGCCGACTCACGAAGGGCTCGACTCCGTCGCCCGCTTCGTCGAGAAGCCGGCGCCGGTGCTCGCCTGCGATCTGCTCGCATCGGGCGAAGCGCTCTGGAACACGATGGTCCTCCTCGGGACCGCGCGCGCGCTGCTCGAGCTGTTCGAAGATCAACTGCCCGAGTTGACTCGCGCGATGAGGGCGCTTCTCCGCCGCGAACTCGGCGCGGAGCCGTTTGCGCAGGCCTATGCCTCGCTGCCAGCGGCGAACTTCTCGGCCGACGTGATCGGCCGCGCGCCGGGGCTCGTCGTCGCCACGCTGCCAATCGCCGCCGGCTGGACCGACCTCGGCACCGAGTCGCGAATGCTCGAGTGGCTCGCGCGTCATCCGGCGGTCGATGCCGCGGCGGCGAAGAGCGAGCTCGTCACGCACGGCTGACCGTGAAGTCGCAGTCAATTCGCCGTCGAGCGCGATCGTTGTTTCAGCGCGATTGCTGTTCCAGCGTCAGCTCTCGATCGGGCAACTTGAGCGTGCCCTTCACGATCGCGTCGTGGAAGGCGTCCACCTGCGCCTCGAGGTCGGGACGAGCGAGCAGGTCGGCGAAGATCTTGTCGCACGCCTCGGTGCCGCCACGGCCCGCCAGCTCGCGGCGGGCGTACTCCTGGAACAACTTCCGGTTCTTGCCACCGTCCGCGTATTCGAGCCAGAAGATCCAGAGCCACATGTCGGCGTAGAAGCCGCTCTGCATGATCCCGATCGCCTGGGCCTCGTCGACCACCTTCTGCTCTTTGGCGAAGGTCGCCGCCTCGGCGGTCAGGTAGCCCGCGTTCGATGCGACGTGGAATGCCGCCTTGAACGGGATTCGGACGCCCTTCGGACGGTGCGTGATCTCGTCCATCCGCCCCGACTTCCACGGCTGGAACTTCACCGCGTCGCCGTCGAGGAAATGGCACGACATCCACTCGGCGATGCCTTCGTTGAACCAGTGGGTCTGCACATTGCTGATCTTGTAGCTGCGGCCGTTGTCGTCGGTGGCGAGCCGATCGACCCAAGCGTGGGTGATCTCGTGCAGGAGCGACTGCGTGCCCTCGATGAAGTCCGGATCGCGCCGGTTCTCGAGTTCCGGCGAATAGGTGAAGCACCACTTCTCGACCGGCGTGTAGTGGGCGCGCATGCCAGGGTGGCCGCTGCTGCCCTCGAACTCGCTGAAGAAGCGTCCGTAGCTCGACTCGTCGAGCAGGATGAAGACGATGAAGGCCGGATCGTCTTTCGGCGGCGCGGGTGAGAGCGGCCAGAGGTAGTCGTGGATGGAGCGGTCGTAGGCGGCGAGATACGGCCCGTAGACTTCCTCGACCGCGGCGCGGCGAGCGTCGCGTTCGGTCAAGTTGTTGCCCTTCAGCTCGACGAACAGCGCATACGGGCGGGTGCTCTCGATCACGTCGTATTCGAACGTCTCGAAATAGGGCTTGGTCGCGAGGCTGGTGCGGATCCGGTCGACCTTGTCGAGGAACGGGTCGCCGGTCGCCTCGGCGATGCGCGCGTCGATGAGCGCGCGTTGCTTCGTCCAGCGCTCAAGCTCGACGACACGTTGCGCGCGGGAGAGCTCCTTGCCCTTCAAGCTGAAGAACGATCGCAGCATCCACGTCTGTGGGCTGCCCTGGATTTCATCGAGGCCCGGGAAGTCGCGCTGCGGATCGACCTTGCGCACATCGAGGTTCTTCTTCGCTGTGGCGTTCGCCGGATCGATCTCGAGGGCGCGCGCGCTGCAGCGATCGGCCAACGGTTGTTCACCGGTCCGATGCAACACCTCGTCGCCGAGCACAATGGCGTCGGCCGCGCTGGTCAGCGACGCGAGCTTCGCGTCGAAACCTGCGCGATCGAAGAGGTTGGGTAGAGGCGACGCGCGCGACGCGTCGGGTTGCGCGGGCGCTGCCGCTGCCGTCGCAGCGGCAGCCGGATCGGAATCGCCCACCGGCTTCGTCTCTGAACTCGGCGAGCCGTCCGACGAAGTTGCGCCCTCGTCCCTTCAGCCAGACAGCAAGTAGACCACGAGTCCCACGATCAAAACGACTGCGCAGAGCACGACCGGGACAATCGCACTCATACCTTGTGGTTCACCGTGGATCGGGCGGCGGTGGGTCGTCGACATGGCATGCTCCTTCTAGGTGCTTTGGCCATTCCCGCGGCGCATCGTAGCGGCCGCGATCGCGGCATTACCAGCGCGCAAGTTCACAAGCTCAACAGCGGCAAACTTCAACAGATCACCAGATCGCGAGCCGCTGCGCCGGCACCCACCCCGAGAGTCCCCCGGGCAACTCGATTTGCCGCCAGTCACCGCGTTCCCCGACGACGAGGCATTCGACGCCGTCCGCGAGCGGTTCCGTGAGCGCCGGCTCAAAGCTGTCGGCGTCGCCCTTGCGCACCACCGCCGGCGCAGCACCCGGGTCGACCACGATCGCTGCATGGCGGGTGAATGCGGTTTGCTGCACGGTGCGCGCGAATGTCGCTGCGCAGATGAGCGCTGCGAAGGTGGTCAACCAAGCGAGCCCGCGTGCGGGAATCCTTGCCCGCTGCGACCGGCGGGAGACGGCGAATGCCACACACGCGAGCGCCACGCTGATCGACAGCGCCCAGGCTTGTTCGCGTTCGGAGAGGTCGTCGCGCCAGAACAGCAGTTCGTCCGTCAGTGCGGTGGGCTGCGGCGGCAATCCAGCCCGTGCCTGCACGAGGTTCGCGGCGAGCCACGGGTCACGCGGGTGCAGCAAGCGCGCGCGCTGCCACGCTGCGATCGCGCGGCCCTTCGAGCCGGCGCGGAAGCAGGCGTTGCCGAGCGCGTGGAGCACGGCGCCGTTGTCGCCACCGCGCTCCAACAGCTCCTCGTAGCGGGATGCGGCGGCGCGGCACTCCTCGACGGACGTCGCCTGCGCCAGCCTCTGGTTGGCATCGGCGAACCGATCAAGCTCGTCCAGCGCCGGGGCCTTCGTGCAGGCCGGCAGCAAGGTCAGGAGCGCGATTGCCCGCACGGCCGAGGCGACCCCTCGCACGGACGCGGCAGCGCTCATCGCCGCGCTCCGTTGCGCGCGAGCGCCGCGGCGAGCGTGTCGAGCTGTCCTCGAGCCTGCACCGACAGCGCGGCGACGGGCGGCGGGGTGCCACCGAACCGCAGTGCCTCGAGCTCGTCGAGCACGGACTTGAGCGAGTTTGTGCGGGTGGCATCGACGCCGGCCGCGACCAGCGCCTCCATCGCCTCGCGCGCCGTCAACGCCTCCTCGCGACCGTCGACGAGATCGGCGACGAACCCGAGCAGCGCCGCGCGCAGGTCGCGCGCGACCGACAGCGCTTCGCCGCCGCTTCGCTCCGCCAGCGCGCAGCGTTCGCGCGCGCGGCCGAGCGCCTTGCGTCGCCTTTGCGCCCGCGGATCGGCGCGGCGGCGGATCCACGCCCCGTGCGCTCCGAGCAGAGCCAGAGTCGCGAGCGGCAGCGAAGCGGAGAAGAGCGCGTGTGCTCGCCAGTCGGCACGCTCGTCGCCGAGAGAGCGTGGATCGGAATCGTGGGCGAAGACGCCGCCCTGCTGCGCCGCGAGTTCGGCGCCGGCACGTGGCGCCTTGGGCGCGGCGACGATGGCGCCAGGGTCGAGAGCGATCGCCTCGCTCACCTCGATCGCGAGCGGTGGTGTGGCGGTCTCGATCCAGCGGCTCTTCTCGGGATCGAACCAGGGAAAAGGGATCGGCGGCACTTCGCGAGTCGTCGCCGCGAGTGGTCGAAGGCTCCAGGTGAGGAGGCGCGCGCCGTCGCGGCTTTCGGCCGTGCCGGGATGGACCCGGAAAGCCGCGGTGAAGGAGGGCAACACCGCGAGGTCGGGGGCGACGAGTTCGTCAAGGTTTCCGTTCCCGGTGATGCGAAGCGTGAGCGTCAGTGGATCGCCGACACGTGCAGTCCGCGGAGAGATGTCGGCCGCGAGCTTGAACGCGCCGATCGCGTTGCGCCAGCCTTCAGGGCGCCCTTCCGCTGGCGGCTCGCGCACGACCAAGTCGGCCGCACCGCTGCGCGTGAACAGGTCGTCGAGGTTGGCGCGTCGACCGTCGAGCGAAGCGATGAAACGGCCCTTGAGCGAGGCCGGCGCAAAGTCAAAGCGGCCGCATTGCGTCGGCGTGAAGCGTCGTTCGAGCGAATAGACGTACCACTCGCCGGGGGCGCCTTTAAGACCGTCGAGGAGAGGGGCGTCGGCCGAAGTCGCCCGACGGCCACCGAGATCGAACTGTGCGTAGCGCGGTCGATCGTTGAACAGGAACAACGGCACTCCGCCTTGCACTGGCTTCTCGTTGATCGCGAAACCGCCGCGACCGCCGCGGATCTGCTGCGGTTGCAGCCAGGCCACCCAGTCGTCCGCTCCGAGTCCGGTCGGGAAATCGAGCCACGGCAGGCGCAGCATCGGCGGCTCAGGCGACTCGAGTTGGCTGAGCAGCAGCACAGGATCGCGGTCCTGCGGGTCGCCGTCGGGACGCCGCACGGCGATGGCGAGGCGCAATACCACCGGTCGCTGCGGGTAGCACTCCTTCGGCGTGACTTCGAGCATGAGGCGCAGCCGCCCCTGATCGTCCGGAGCCGTGACCGTCAGCGTGAGCGTGTTGCCGCGGAAGGTCTTGCCATCGGCGATGACGGTGGCGCCGGGCACCGTGAGCGTCCCGCGCAGCTTCGGAGCGAGCTGATAGCGGTACTCGATCCCGACGCGGTCGACGCGGAGGCGACGGCCGTTCACGATCGAGAGTTGGCTCGAGTGGATGCTCTGGGAGTCGATCGGCGCGACGTCGAACTCGGCGAACTCCGACAGGTCGGGCGGCGAGGCCTCGGCGTCGAGCACGGCGATCGTGTAGTCGACCGGCTCGCCCTCGAACACCGTGTCGCGCGCCAGCGTGCATTCGACGCGCGGAACCTGGCGCGCGAACGCGTCCGCACCCCCGGCGAAGCAGACGAAGAGGAGTCCGGCGCTCCACGCCACCAGCAGGTGCCGCAGCGAGCGGAAGCGTCGCTCACCAGTCACGGTCGACGCCTCCCGGCCCGATCAGCACCGCCTGCTCCGCCTTCTGCTGCTCGTCGTGCTTCTGCTTCGCCCGTTCGAGAGCCTTGCGCAGCAACGCCTGCGCCTGCTCGCGCTTGCGTTCAGGCGAGGGCTGGCCGTCGTCTTTCGGGTCGGTGGGCGGCTTCGGTTCGGATGGGTCCTTCGGCTCCTGCGGTTGCTGCTCCTGCTGTTCCTTCGGCGGTTGATCCTGTTTCTGATCCTGCTGCTGTTCGTCCTTCGGGTCCTGCTTTGGCAGCAGGTCGGCGATCTCCTTCAGCAACCGTTGCGCCTCTTTCGCGGCCGGCAGCGCGGTCGCGGCGTCGGACAATCCGAGCGCCGCCGCCGCCGCACGCGCCTGTTCGGCGATGGCCGGCGCCGACTCGATCGCCTTGGCGCAAGCCGCCGCCAGCTCCTGCTGTCCTTGCGCCGCTTCCGCGTGCGGCGCCAGGACCTCGGCAAGCGTTGCGTTCCGTTCGGCCTGCTCGTGGAGCGTCGGCTGCGGCTCCGCGGCGTCGAATGCCTCGCAACCTTGGACCAGGGCATCAGCGCCAGTCAGTCCGCGCTGCACGAGTCCGCCGAAGTCGGCAAGCGCGTACCAGAGTTGTTCGAGTCCTTGCTGTGCGGCATGACCTGACTGATCCGCGAGCGTCCACTGCCCGCCGGCGAGCGCCTGGCGCGTGCTTGCCATCGACGCACCGATCGCGTCGACCGCACCCGCGAGCGAGCGCATCGCTGCCTCGAACTGCGCCGGATCGGGCGGCGGAGAAGGCGGGGCGGGCGGCGTTCCGGCTCCCGGCGCCGACGGCGCGCTCGCGGCCTCGGCCGCCTCCTGTACCACGTTTGCCAACTTCTCCTTCAGTGCCGGCAATTCGTCTTCGAGCGACTTCTGTTGGAGTCGCAACGCTTCCTGCGCCGCGCGCCGCAACGGTGAGTCATCCTCGCGGCCGAGCGCTCGTGCAGCGCCGCGCACCTTGCCCTCCTCACCGAACAGCCAGTCGAGGAACTGGAGCACGTCGAGATCCTTTCGACGTTGTTCACGGTCGCGCTGCGCCCAGACGTCGGCGATCCACTTGAGCCAGGCGCGGAGCTGCTCGAGGTTGGCGCGCGCATCGCGGTGGTCGGGTGCGAGCGCGAGGCAGGAACGCAGATGACCGATCGCCGTCTCGATTGCGTCCACGGCGCTGGCCCGAGTCTCGCCGGTGGCCTCCTCCGGCTGGTCGCCGAGCGCCTTCCTGGCGCGCGCCACCGCGACGTCCGCTCGATTGAAGCGCGCCTTGGCCGCGAGCGTGCTGTCCCGCGCTGCCGCGACCCGTGCGAAGTCGCCATCGGCGCCGTCGAGATCTCCCGCGGCGAGCTTCGCACAGCCACGATCGAAGGCGATCGCGAGTTCAGCCGGAAGCAGAGCTGCGGCAGTCTCGAACTCCGCGAGCGCCAACGCCGCATCGCCGCCATCGAACTGGCCGAGGCCGCGCTCGACCGCTGCGGCGGCATCCCGTTGCGCGGCGCGCGGCGCTTCCTGTGCGCTGGCGGGCAACGCCGACAGCAACAGCGCCGCCGCCGTTCCGAGGAGCGCAGGCGTGGCCGGTGCGGCACCGCGGCGCTTCGGCCGTTCACCGAGGATTCTCGATGACAGCAGCAACAGCAGTCCGGCCGCGACGCACCACTGGAAGCGCGGAGTGTGCCGCTGGCGCCGGCTGGTGCCGAGATCACCGATCGCGAGTTGCGCGAGGTGGTCACGGTAGAGCTTGCCGAGGTCGTAGGCGCTGGTGCGCGCGGGCACGTAGGCCCCGCCGGTGGTCGTCGCGATCTCGGTGAGCACGTTCTCCTCGAGCTTCGACCAGACCTCCTGGCCGTCGTGCTTCAGGAACGTCGAGCCACCGTCGTCGCCGGCGACCGGCACGCGCGCGCCTTCGCCGGGATCGCCCAACCCGACGGTGAAGACGCGCACGCCGCGTTCGGTCGATTGCTTGGCCGCCTCGATCGGAAACGAGTCGTGGTCCTCGCCGTCGGTGAGCAGCACGACGGCCTGGTCGCGGTCGTGGGCCGCGGGCAGCGCGGTGAGCGCCGTGCGCAGGGCGTCGCCGATCGCCGTGCCGCCGCGGGGCGCGCTGGCGGGCGAGGCGCGATCGAGCGCGCCGAGGAAGAAGGCGCGATCGGTGGTGAGCGGGCAGGCGACGACGGCGCGGCCGGCGAAGAGCACGAGGCCGAGGCGGTGGCCGACGACGCTGTCGGCGAGGTCGCGGACGTCCGACTTCGCGCGCTCGAGCCGGTTCGGCGCGACGTCGGCCGAGAGCATCGACTTGCTGACGTCGAGCGCGACGATCAGATCGGCTCCGCGTTGGCGCGCCGGCTCGACCGAGACGCCGGCGCGCGGTCCGGCCGCAGCCACGATCAACGCCGCGCCGCCGAGCAACTGGCCGCCGATCGCGAGCCAAGGTCGCGCTCCGCCGATCGGCGGCAGCAGTTCGTTCGCGCGCGACGGCGCCAGGAACGCGAGTGTCGATGCGCGCCGACAGCGCTCACCGCGGATCAGCAACGCGGCCAACGGCAACAGCAGCCAGAGCGCCTGCAACCAGCTCGGATCGTCGAAATGGAGCGCCGACATCAGCAGGTCCTCATGGCAGCGTCCGCAGTCGCGTCGCGCCGAGCACGCTCTCGAACAGGAGCAGCAGTCCGACCGGCAGCAGCAGCCAACGGTAGAGCTCCCGCCACTCGACGTAGCCGCCGGCTTCGACCGCCGTCTTCTCGAGCGAGTCGATCTGCTCGTAGACATGCGTCAGCGCCGTGCGATCCTGCGCATTCCAGTACCGTCCTCCGGTCGTTTCGGCGACCGCGCGCAGCGTCTTCTCGTCGAGCTGCACGTCCATCGCGACGTAGCTCACCTGTCCGAAACGGTCGCGCTGCGGGAACGGCACGCGCCCGGTCGTGCCGACGCCGATCGTGTGCACGCGCACGCCGAGATCGCGCGCCGCCTCGGCCGCCTCGACCGGGTCGAGCACGCCGGCGGTGTTCTCGCCATCGGAGAGCAGGATCACCACCTTGCTCTTCGCCGGCGCCGCCTGCGCCCGCTCGACTGACATCGCCAGCGCATCGCCGATCGCGGTCGCGACCGATTCCTGATACAGCTCATCGGCGACCGGACGGCCGCGAGCGTCGGCCCATGGTTCCGGGATCTCTACGGCAGCGAGTGCGTCCTGCAACGCCCCGTGGTCGAGCGTCAGCGGGCAGCGTTCCTCCGGCCAGCCGCCGAACGAGACCAGGCCGATCAGGTCGTCGGGTCTTCCGCCGAGACCGTCACGGCCGGCGACGAAGTCACGGAAGACCTGCTTCACCACGGTGAGACGGTCCTGCCGCTGGCCGTCCTGCTCGAAGTCGAGGGCGCGCATCGAGCCGGAACGATCGATCGCCATCACGATCGCGATCCCGTCGGCGCGCAGCCGATGCTCTTCGAGTCCGCGCTGCGGCCGCGCCAGTGCGATCACCAGCAGACCAAGCGCGAGCCAGCGCCCGCGCGCAAGCCAGCCGGCGAGCCGCTGCGCGAACGTGACCGGCGCGCCGTCGAACAGCGCCTGGCTCGAGAACCGGAGCGCGCCGCGGCCGCGGCGTGCCAGCCACAGGGCAATGACGACGAGCAGCAGCAGCCCGAGCAGCGCGCGCGGCTCGCCGAAGCGCAGTCCCGCGAGCGTGCCGCTCATCGCGCGGCTCCGTTGGCGATGGTGCGGGTCGCGACGGGGCCGGTCGCGATGAGCTCGTGAAGGAACTCGCGCGCGCGCGCGACGCTGGCGGAGATCGCCTCGACGTGCGGGCGCTGGCCGCCGAACTTCACCAAGTCGGCTGCTTCGAGGAAGGCGCGCAGTCGCGTGCCGCTCGCCGCGTCGAAGGCGGGATGGCCCTGGATCGCGCGCAGGAACTCTTCGGTCGTCTGCTCGGGCGCATGCACGCTGGTGGTGCGCTCGACGTGACGGCGCACGATGGCGGTCAGCTCGACGAAGAAGAGCTTCACGTCGCCCTGCCCATCCGGATCGCGGGCGAGCAGCAGGGCGAGTTCGCGCTCGGCGAGCTCGAGCGGCGTCGGCGGGACGGCCGCAGCCGCCAGTCGTTGCCGGCGCAGCCAGGCCGTGACGAACAGCGCCAGCGAAAGCCCGCCGGCCGCGAACGGCCACCACAGCAGCGTTGGCGCCTCGATCGCGACCGGGCGTTCTGCCGGTGCGAGCGCGGTGAGGCTCGGCGTGGCATCGCCGGCGAGCGACGCGACCTCGATCGTCAGCGACTCGGTCTCGACCACGTGACGCTGACCGTCGCCGTCCTGGCGGCGATCGAGGAAGCCGATCGGGAACGGCAGCACGATCTGGGTGCCCGAGCTCTGGGGTTCGAGCACGTACTCCTGGATCGTCCGCTCGCGGCCGTCGATGGTCTGCGGACGTGGTTCGCGGAAGTCGCGGATGCGGAAGTCGGCGACCAGTTCGCCGAAGCGCGGCCGTTCGATCACGACGCCCGGCGCCGCGTCGACGACGATTCGCAACACCGGGAGGTCGGAGAGGCGCGGCGCGGCCGGCTCGAGCTCGAGCCAGGCGCGCACCGGGCCGTTCTCGGCCACCTTGGAGCGCAGCGGTTCGTCGCGCCTCACCGCGCTCATCGCCGCAGCTCCCGCCGCCGGAACAGCGCCTTCAGTTGCGCACTGAATTCATCGAGCAACGCGTCGCGGCCCGGCCGGATCGGCGCGGTCGCGTCGGGCAGCGTCACCGCGAGCAGGTCGACACCGCAGCGGCGCAGCAGTTCCGCGAGTGCCGCCTCGCGCGCGGCTTGCTTGCGCCGCCACCAGTCGCGCACGTTCGCGCTCGCGCTGTCGAGCGTCCGTCGCGCGCCGGTCTCGAGGTCGACAAAGGTGATCAGGCCGGCAGCCGGAAGCTCGCGTTCGCGCGGGTCGCGCAGTTCGACCGCGATCAGGTCGTGGCGACGCGCAGTGGCGGCGAGCGTGCGCGCGAAGGCGGGGGAGTGGAGCGCCGGGTCGAGGAAGTCGGAGAGGAGGAAGGACACGCAGCGCCGCTTCTGCACTCGGTTCAGCCAGTCGAGCGTGGGGCCGATCGAGGTGGTGATCGAGGACGTGTCCGAGGATGTCGCGGCAGGTTCCGGCGCGCCGAACAGTTCGCGCACCAGACGCAACACGGCGCCACGCCCCTTGCGCGGAGGGAAGTAGCGGCGCGGCCCGTCGGCGAAGGTCGCGAGACCGACCTTGTCCTGGTTCGCGAGCGCCGTGAACATCAGCAGCGCGGCGCACTTCGCCTGCGCGCGGCGGCGCGTCTCCACGCCGCTGCCGAACGCGGTTGAACCCGACTCGTCGACGAGGAACATCACGGTCAGCTCGCGCTCCTCCTTGAAGCGCTTGATGAACGGCGTTCCCGCGCGCGCCGTGACGTTCCAGTCGATGGTCCGGATCTCGTCGCCCGGCTGGTATTCGCGGACTTCATCGAACTCCATGCCGCGGCCGCGGAAGGCGGAGTGGTACTGCCCCGCCAGCAGGTCATTCACCGCGCGGCGCGCGACGATCTCGACGCGCCGCACCTGGCGCAGCACCGCGCTGACCGGATCGTCCGCGCCGTCTGCCATCGCCACGGTCTCGCCCGCGCGCTCGGTGCCGCTCACGGCACCGGCACGGCGGCGAGAAGCCGCTTCACCACGGCGTCGGAGTCGATGCCCTCGGCCTCCGCCTCGTAGGAGAGCAGCACGCGGTGGCGCAGGATGTCGACCGCGATGTCCTTCACGTGCTGCGGCGTGACGAAGCCGGCGCCGTCGAGGAAGGCGAGCGCCCGCGCACCGACGGCCAGCGCGATCGACGCGCGCGGCGACGCCCCGAACGCGATCAGCGGCTTCAGGTCCTTCAAGCCGGCACGCTCCGGATCCCGCGTCGCCTGCACCAGCGCGAGGCAGTAGTTGCGCACCTGCTCATCCAGATAGATCAGTTCGACTGCGGCGCGCATCTCCATCAGATCGTGCGGAGTGGCAACCGGCAGCACTTTCATCACGCTGGCGTCGAGCGCCTGCGCGACGACCTTCTTTTCGTCCTCGGGCTTGGGGTAACCGACCTTCACCTTCAGCATGAAGCGGTCGACCTGCGCCTCGGGCAGCGGATAGGTGCCCTCCTGCTCGATCGGATTCTGCGTCGCCAGCACCAAGAACAGCGGATCGAGCGGGAAGCTCTCTTCGCCGATCGTGACCTGCCGTTCCTGCATCGCTTCGAGCAGCGCCGACTGCACCTTGGACGGCGCGCGGTTGATCTCGTCGGCCAGCACCAGCGTCGAGAAGATCGGCCCCTTGCGCGTGGTGAAGCTGCCTTCGCGCGGATTGAAGATGAGCGTGCCGATCAGGTCGGCCGGCAGCAGGTCGGGCGTGAACTGGATGCGGCGGAAGGGGGCGGCGATCGCCTGCGCCAGCGTGCGGATCGCCGTGGTCTTCGCCAGTCCCGGCACGCCTTCGAGCAGGACGTGACCGCCGGTCAGCAGCGCGACCAGCAGTCGCGACACCATCTCGTCCTGGCCGATCAGCACCTTGCCGACCTCGCTGCGGATCTGGTGCAGCTTCGCGGCCTTCTCCGCGACCGTCGCCTTGATCCGCTGCACGTCGATGTTCATTCGTTCCGGGTGCATTCGTTCCGCCTGCATTCGTTCCGGGTGCATTCGTTCCACCGGCATTGGTTCCACGTGAACCCGTCCCGTCGGAGGTTCCCCCGGCGGCGACTCCTACGAACGAAGGGCGCCAACGATAGTGCGGCCGCCGACAAGTGTGCTCCCCGGAGCGCCGTATCCTCCCGACCCATGTTTGCCCGACCCGCCGCCGCCATCGCACTCGCCTCGCTCGTCGCCGACGACCCGCCGCCGGCCTGGCTCGCCGAGAAGTTCGAGTCGCGCCGCGTCGAGGTGGGGTTGGAGCCGGTCTCGGTCTCGCTGCTCGACGACGGCGTGGTCGACCTGGTAGCGCGCTGCGACGCGGACGGCCTGCTCGCACTTGACCTTTGCGCGCTCGGGACGATCCTCACCCCGCGGCGCGGCACCCCGACGGCACAGCGTGGCCTCGCTCATGCCCGGTTCGCCGCTCTTTCCGCCTCGGAGTGGCACGCGCTCGCGTTCGACTCCGGCGATGACGGCCGGCCGGTGGCGACCGTCGCGAACAACCTCGCCGTTGCCGGTGATGAACGGCTGCTGCGAACGATCCGGGCCCGCGACGACGGCGGCGGCGTGCTGGCGCGATTGGTGATCGAGGCGACGGACGCCCGCGCACAGGTCGCCATCGAGTTCGAACTGCAGCGGTTGTCGCCCGATCGCGCACCGCTGCCGGGAGCGGAAGTGCGCGACCTCGAACCGGGAGGCGCGCGTTCCGGTCGCGTGCGCCTCTTTCCCGAGCAACCGTGGCGCCATCCAACCTGGTGCAGCTTCGACGTCGTGACGCTCGATCGCGACCATCTCAGTTGGTCGGCGGGCAGGCCGCGGGGGATCGTGCTGCTGGCCGGCGGACGGCTCACGCGCCGCGAAGCCAGCGACGAGGCGTTCGGCTTCTGGCGCTCGATCGAGGTCGCGATCGACGCCGGTTCGCGGAGCGAGGATCCTGCTGCAGCGGTCTGGCTCGATTGGCACGAACGCAAGGCCGATCAGTTGGCGCCGGCCGGCGCCGTCGTGCGCCGTGACTGCACCGCGCTTCTCTCGAACGGCGAGCCGGCGCCGGGCGCGTGGTGCATCGCGCGCGACACCGGCCGCGCATGCGAGTTGCCCGCCGCGGCGTTCTCGGTACAGGCCGACCTCGAGGGCGAAGTCGGACTGCCGATCGAGGCGCGCGCGGACGCCACCGCGGTTGAAGTGATCGCCTTCACCGCGGGTGCTCGCGCCCGCTTCGGCCGCCGCCTCGGCGCCATCGCACCGACCGGCAGCGGCTGCATCCTCCTGCTCGAAGAGCGGGCGACCACCTTTGTGCAAGTCGACCCGCCACCGCTGCGGCCGACCTGGATCGGCCTGCACGTCGCCACCGGCGCATTCCTGATTCCGCTCGCCGCCGACGGCACCGTCCACCTCCCCGCACTCGGCGAGGAAGCGACCCTTCACCTCGGAGCCCCTTACGTTCGCAACGAGCATCGGCTCAGGTTGGCCCCCGATGAGAGAGTCGCGATCGCGGGGGCGCTGCTGCCGGGGGGGTGAGCGGACGGCGTGTCAGCCCGGGGAAGCGCTTGCGCCCTGAGCTCGTCGGAGATGGATTCGACGGTTCGTGGCAGGGGAGCTTCCCCCCGCAAGACCGTGCGCGGTTCAAGTCGCCCGCCCTTGAAGTCCAATACGCCTCCTTGGATCGAGGCACGTCTCCGCAAGTAAGGGGGAGTCCCTGTTCATGGAATCTCGTCGCCACCAACTCACGATCGCCCAGAAGATCTCGCTGATCGCCACGAGCTTCGCGCTGCCGATCGCGGTGCTCGCCTTCTTCGTGACCAGCGCGATCGACGTCCACATCGACTTCGGCTCGAAGGAGATCCAGGGCAACGCGTATCAGCGGCCCTGCGAGTCGCTCATGCGTAGTCTCCAGTCGCACTAGGTCGCCGCTCGCGAGGCGCGCACCGACGCGCAGAACGGCGCGGCCTCGCTCGCCGCCGCGAAACTGATGGTTGACTCGGCGTTCAACGCGCTCGAAGCCGCCGATAAGGCGGTCGGCGCCGATCTCCAGTTCACCGACGAAGGGCTCGGCAAGCGCGATCGCGCCCACATCCGCGTCCCGACGGCGCGCGCGGAGTGGAAGGACTTGGCCGCGAAGGCCGAGACGGCCGGCATGTCGGGCAGCGATCTCGACGCCCGCTACGACCATCTGCTCGCCGACGTGCGCACGATGATCGTGCACGCGGGCGACACGTCGAACCTGATCCTGGACCCCAACCTCGACAGCTACTACATGATGGATGTCACGCTGCTCGCCCTGCCGCAGACGCAGGAGCGCCTGGCGCGGGTCATCGCCTTCGCCGCCGACGTGGTGTCGAAAGGCGCGCCGTCGCCGGAGCAGCGCATCCAGCTTGCGGTCCAGGCGGCGATGCTCCAGGAAGCGGACCACGATCGCGTCGTCGCGAGCACCAAGACGGCTTTGAACGAGGACCGGAATTTCTACGGAACCAGCGATTCGCTCCAGAACGAGGTGCCGCCGGCGCTGGCGCAGTACCAGGAGCGCACGGCCGCCTTCATCAAGATGGTGAAGGATCTCGCGAGCGAGGAGACGCCGCCGTTCCAGCGCGCCGCGCTGGTCGACGCCGGCAACCAGGCGCTCGACGTGTCCTATTCGTTCTGGGAGACGGCGGATCGTCAGCTCGACGTCCTGATCGCCAACCGCGTCGGGAAGCTCGAAAGCGACAAGACCTGGGCGCTCGAGCTTTCCTTCGTCGCGGTCGTCACGGCGTCGCTGCTGTCGTACTTCATGATGCGCAGCATCACCCAGCCGCTCGATTCGCTGGTCGGCTCGCTCGGCCCGGGTGCCGACCTGCTGGCAGGCTGCGTCGAGACCATCTCCGAGACCAGCAAGGGCGCGGCGACCATCCCCGCCGACGCGCAGATCATCTGCGAGGAGCTGAACGCCCACGCCGACGACATGCGCAAGGCGGTGCGGGAACTCTTGAGCCTGGTCGCGGGCTCTGCCGCGGCGGATCGGATGTTCCGCGACGCGCCGGCCAAGCCGGTCGCGGCGCCGGCCCTGAAGTCGAAGTGATCAGACGGAGGGCCGACCCATGCCTAGCACGCACTACCATAAGCTCGTGAGTTTGGTCACGCCGTACATCGGCGAGGCGAAAGCCGATGGCGCCATCGGACGCCAGCTCAAGCACTGCAACGGGACGCCGGATACGTTCTGCGCCGCGGACTACGCGAAGATCACGGCCCACGTGATCGGTGCGACGTCTCTGTACGTGCGCGACCCGGTGCAGAAGCAGAAGTTGATCGACCAGCTCAACACGTTTTCGTGATCTGATCCAGCATGAACAACCCGAGCGACTGCCTCGCGGCACCTCGCCGCGAGGCGGTCGCGTTTTCGGTGGAAGCCGAAGGCGCCGTGGTGCGAGCGCGAGGCGCTCCCGCCGCGGGCGAGTTCGCGGCACAATGTGCGGCCGATGAGCGATCCGCGACCGACCGACCCGCGTCTCCTGGTCACGCACGAGCACGACGGCAGGCTTTGCGTCTGGCGGCTTGCCGCGCCGCCCGGGAACGTCATCGATCGCGCGCTCGTGGCTGCGCTGCGCACGGCGTTGCGTTCGACGCTCGCGGCGGAACCTCACGCATTGCTTCTCTGCAGCAGCGGGCCGCACTGGAGCTACGGCGCGAGCATCCCGGACCATCGGCACGAGGCGATCGGGCCGTTCCTGGTCGAGTTCCACGCGTTTGTCCGCGAGTTCCTGGCTTCGTCGATCCCGACGGTCGCGGCGCTCCGGGGCCGTTGCTTCGGTGGCGGGCTCGAGCTCGCGCTGCTGGCGCAACGGCTGGTGGCGGCGCGCGACGTGACGATCGGCACGCCGGAGGTCGATCTCGGCGTGTTCGCGCCGGTCGCGTCGCTGCTGCTGCCGGCGCGTGTCGGCCAGCCCTTCGCCGATCGGATGCTCACCACCGGTCGAGCCGTCGCCGCCGACGAGTCGCTCGCTCGCGGACTCGTCGATGAACTCGCCGACGATCCCGAGGCGGCGGCGCGCGACTGGATCGCGCGTGAGTGGCTGTCGAAGTCGCGTACGGCGCTGCGCTTCGCGGCGCGCGCGGCGCGCTTCGATCTCGCCGATCGCGTCGAAGCGCTGCTCGCTCGCATCGAACGGCTTTACCGCGGCGACCTGATGGCGACCGCCGACGCCAACGAGGGCGTCGCCGCGTTCCTGGCCAAGCGACCGCCGAGTTGGCGCGCCGACGGCAGCGCTGCGCAGCCCGACTGGTGGCAAGAGCGGTGGGCAGCGGGAAGGACCGGTTGGCATCGCGAGCGGCCGCAGCCGTGGCTGGTCGCGGAGCGCGAGCGGCTCTTCGCGGGGGAGGCCGCACCGCGGGTCTTGGTGCCGCTCTGCGGCAAGAGCGTCGACCTGCCGTGGCTCGCGGCAGAGGGCGCGCGCGTCGTCGGCATCGATGTCGCCGAGCGTGCCCGGATCGAGTTGATGCAGGAAAACGGACTCGAGCTCGCCGCGCGGCCCGATGCGACGCCGCCGTTCACCGTGCACTTCGGCGATCGGCTCGAATTCTGGTGCGGCGACCTGTTCGCGCTCGACCCGGTGCGCCACGGCCAGTTCGACGCGATCTTCGACCGCGCCGCGTTGATCGCGCTGCCGCGGGTGCGGCGCTCCGACTACGCCCGCACGCTGATCCGGGCCCTGCGTGAGGGCGGACGACTGCTGCTGGTCGGCATCGAATTCGACGGCCCGAGCGAGCTCGGACCGCCGTTCCACGTGCCGCGCAAGGAAGCTGCGGCGCTCTTCCGCGAGCTCGGCGAGCCGTTGCTGGTCGGCGATCGCGAGCTGGTCGAGGAAGCCGAGTTCTGGGCCGAGAAGGGCGTTCGTGGCGCGCGCGAGTACGCGCTGTTCTTCCGCCGCGTCAGCGTTGCGCCGGTCGCACTCCCCCCGGCTGCGGCCCCGTCGGCTTGAACGGCGCGAGGAAGCGCAGCAGTCCGTCGTGGAACGTCTTCGGGTCGTCCTGGTAGCAGGGATGGCCGGCCTTCGGGATCAACAGCTTTTCGCTCTTTCGCAGCAGCAAGTGCAGCGTCTCGGCCTGTGCGATCGGGATCACCGTGTCCGCTTCGCCCCACACGATCAGCGTCGGCAGTTCGCAGCCGGTGAGCCGTGGGCCGAAGTCGGCGACGCCAACCGGCGCGATCGGCACCAGAGCGGTGATGGCATCGGGATGGGCGAGGACCAACGGGAAGGCGAAGCTTCCGCTCATCGAAGGGAAGATCACGATCGGCTTCTTGAGATCGAGCAGCGGCAACGCTGACCAGAGGAACTCCTCGCTCTTCGCCGGCAGTTCCTTGCTCTTGCCGTAGCCCGGCAGGTCGATGGCGACGGCTCGAAAGCCGTTGTGCGCCAGCAGTTCGAGCGTCCCGAGCTCGAGCCAGGTGCGGCAGTCGAATCGCGCCCCGTGCAGCAGCAGCACTTCTGGCCAGCCCGGTTTGCCGATCCGCAAGCTGCGGAGGTTCTTGCCGCGCACCTCGATGTCGTGTTGCTCGCACTGCAACCAGCGCGCTTCCGGCTTCACCGCTTCCTCGCCTGGATCGGGCGGCTTCCCGCCGCGAAAGACCGGTTTCACCCGCGCCCGTGGGTCAGGTGCGTCAGGGTCGGATGGCATCTCCGTGGCGACCTCGGCCGTCGGGTGGGCCATTGGCGTCGGGTCAGGCGCGTCGTCCAGAGCGCCGTGCGCCGCACCGCCCTCGATCGGGCTCGTCGGCACGAGTTGCGGCCGTTCGCATGCCGCGAGGAGCGCCAGCATCGTGCCGACCGCCGCGCGGCGCGCGGGTCGCCACTCGCTCACTGCCGCAGATCCTTCAGCTCGACCTCGACGGCGATGGCCTTTCCCTGTCGCAGCACGTCGAGCACCACCGAATCGCCCACCTGATGGTGAGTGAGTGCGCGGAACAGGTCACTGCTGTTGCGCACCGGCGTGCCCGCGACGCCGACGATCACGTCGCAGCGCGCGATCGCATCGGCGAGGCGTGAGAACCGGCGCGGATCGGCACCGCGCAATCCGGCTCGTTCTGCGCCGCTGCCGGCGACGACTTCGGTCACGACCACGCCCTTCACGCCGTAGGTCTGCGACACATGATCGTTCAAGATCTTGACGCCGAGGCTCGGGCGGCTGGCCTGGCCGAAACGCAGCAGTTCGGTCACGACGCGGTTGATCGTGTCGACCGGGATCGCGAAGCCGATGCCGGCCGACGCGCCCGACGGCGAGACGATCGCGGTGTTCATGCCGGTCAGGCGACCGGAGCTGTCGAGCAACGGGCCACCGGAGTTGCCGGGGTTGATCGGCGCCTGGGTCTGGATCAGGTCAGTCAGCAAGCGCTGGCCGCGTCCGACCTCCTCGTACTTGGCAGGCATCTCGCGGCCGAGACCGCTGATGATCCCCGAGGTCAGCGTCTGATCGAGGCCGAACGGGTTGCCGATGGCGTAGACGCTCTGCCCGACCCGCAGGTCGCTTGATGTGCCGACGGCGAGAGCCTTCAGGCGTTCTCTTGGCGCATCCACGGCGAGGACCGCGATGTCCTGCTCGACTTCGTAACCGACGATTTGCGCTGGGTAGGTCGTGTGGTCGGCGAGCGTGACCTCGAGCCCGTTGCTGGCGTGGATCACGTGGTAGTTCGTGACCACGTGTCCTTCACCGTCCCAGATGAATCCGGAACCGGTGCCTTCGCGCGCCTCGGTGGGGATGAGCGTGCCCACGCCGTACTCGACGGCGACGTTGCGGATGAAGACGACCGACGGCGAGGCGCGCTCGAACAGCGCAATGGTGGCCCGCTCTCCCGGTTCGAGGTCGCTACGCGGCGAGACCTCGCGTGGCTTCGCCGTCGGATCGAGCAGCGAGTCGCCGTCGCCTGCGAGTTTCCAGACGGCGATGCCAGCGAGCGCGACGACCACCGCAGCGCGCCAGTTGGTGGCGCGCCGGCCGTCTTCGCCAGTCAATTTCACATCCATCGAATCCCTCCAGACGGGGCGTGCAGACAGTAGCCGCCCGGTTCGGGAGGGAAACTCGCCGGGGGACGCGTCGGTTCAGCGACCGGCGACCGCGGTCAGACCGAGGCTTGCACCAACTGGCGCTCGAGCAGAACGGTCGACTCCGCGGCCGGCTGCGGCCGCCCGAAGTAGTAGCCCTGCACCTGATCGCATCCTTCGCGCCTCAGGAATTCGACCTGCTCTTCGGTCTCGGCACCCTCGGCGACGACCTCGAGCCGCAGGCGGTGGGCCATCGTCACGATCAGAGACGCGATGGCCGCGTCGTCGGTGTCGGTGGTGATGTCCTGCACGAACGAGCGGTCGATCTTGAGGCAGTCGAGCGGCAGGCGCTTCAGGTAGGCGAGCGAGCTGTAGCCGGTGCCGAAGTCGTCGATCGCGAGGTGGATGCCGCGGTCCTTCAGCAGTTTCAACGTGCCAAGCGCGCTCTCGACGTCGTCCATGATCGTGCTCTCGGTCAGCTCGATCTCGAGCGCGTCGGCCGGCAACCCGACCTCCGTCAGCGACTGGAACACGGTCTCGAGCAACGCTCGATCGCGGAACTGGACGGCCGATACGTTGACTGCCATCCGCAGTCCGGCGAACCCGGCTTGGCGCCACTCGTGGGCCTGCCGGCACGCCTCGCGCAGCACCCACGCGCCGAGCGGGACGATGAAGCCGCACTCCTCTGCCAGTCCGATGAACTGCAGCGGCGGCACTAGGCCATGCTCGGGCCGGCGCCAGCGCACCAGGGCCTCGAAGCCGACGATGCGGCTGTTGCGCAAGTCGACGCGCGGCTGGTACCAGACCTCGAATTCGCCGCGCTCGAGTCCGCGGCGCATCGCCGCCTCGAGCAGCATCCGCTCGTCGGCGGCGTGGCGCATGGTCGGATCGAAGCAGGCGCAGGTCGAGCGGCCGCGCTCCTTGGCCGTGTGCATCGCCGTCTCGGCCTGCTCGATCAGTTCGCTGGCGTCGCCTTGCTCGCCGGCGTGCGCCTGCACCCGGGCATAGCCGACGCAGGTGGTGAGACCGATCTCGCGACCGCCGAGCACCAGCGGCTGCGCAAACGCCTCCCGAAGCCGATCGGCGATGACGGCGGCGCCTTCGGGGTGGCCGAGATCGCCGACGATGACCGCGAACTCATCGCCGCCGACACGTGCGATCGCATCGGCCGTGCGCCCGCGGCGCCGCATCGACTCGCCCGAGCGGACCGCGGCGCGCAGGCGCTTCGCCATCTCGACCAGCAGCTGGTCGCCGGCGGAGTGGCCGAGGCTTTCGTTGACGTCCTTGAAGCGGTCGAGATCGAGGAAGAAGACCGCCACCCATTCCTCGCCAGGCACCGCTTCACGCAGCGTCCGCGCCAGCGCTTCGTGCAACTGGCGGCGGTTGGCGAGTCCGGTGAGGTCGTCGTGGTTCGCCTGGTATTCGAGCTCTTCCTCGACCCGGCGCCGATCGGTGATGTCGTGGACGATCGCATGGAGCTCGATGGCCCCGCACGGCGACGCCACGCGCTCGGCATGAACGCGGACCACCCGGTCGGTGCCGTCGGCGCGTTTGATGCGCTGCTCGAACGCGCCTTGCGGCGATCCCGACGCGAGCGTCGACCACCACACATGCCATGAGTCGCTTGCCGTGCCGCCGACGAGGTCGGCGAACTCCGCAAGCGGCAGTTCGCCGAACGCAACATCGAATCCGAAGATGCGGCATGCCTGCGGCGTGCACAGCACGCGCTGCGAGTTCCAGTCGATCTCGAAGCTGCCGATGCGAGCGAACCGGTGTACTCGCTCGAGTTGCGATCCGTACATGAGCAGCGTCCGCTCCTGCTTCGCGCGCCGCAACGCGCGATCGAGCGTGCGCCGGCAGGAAGCGGGCGACTGTTCTGCCGCGATGAAATCGCAGTCGGGGTCTGTCTCGCCGTCGGTGTTGTAGACCGGCTCGCCGGCGACGACCCACGCCACGCCCTCTGGACGACCGCTCGCGAACAGCACCGCAGCGGCAGGGTGAGATGGCTCGATCAGGAGGAGCTCGATCTCGTTCGCCGCGAGGCGCCGCTGCACGATCGCGAGCTCGCCGGTCGAGGCGGCCTCGCAGTGCAGTTGCTCAAGCGCGTCTCGTAGCGCGGGCGGCGGCGTCGATGCCGTGCCGAGCCAGAGACAGCGGATGCGGCGTGATTCGTTTGTTCGCGGCAAGGGTGGATCCCTCGGGTGGGTCATCCCTGCGACCTTCGGCGCTCGCGGGGCTGCCGCTTGAGCGATCGCACCCGCCTGCCGCGCGGCGTGCCTAGGTGATTACCCGCAGCGACCGGCTCAGTTCGCGCCGGCAGTTGGGGCTGCCGCGACCAGCATCGTTTCGAGGTCAGCGATCAACGGCACGGTGGCAGCCTCGAGCGCAAGACGCGCGTGCCCGGTCATGTCGCTTTCTGCCATCGCCGGAAATCCGTCGGCGTCGAGCTGCCAGTGCGGCTCGCGCTGGCGGCCGCGGTGGTGCTCGAGCGGATCCTGCAGCCGGCCGAGGTCCTCGCGCGCTCGGCAGCGGCGTTCGTAGGCATTGCCGGCGCCGTCGTTCGCGGTGAGTCGCACCGTGTAGTCGGCGCCTGCGAGCAGACGGAACTCCGCCCAGTCATCGGGACGTGGCACCAGCGGGTCGCGCCGTTCGACGAAGATCGCGCCGAAGTGATCGATGCGGCCGCTGAGGAGCAGCGTCGCGCCGGCAGCGACCGCCGTCGTGGCGTCGGCACAGCGGATCACCTTGGCGAAGACGCGGCGCTGCTCAAGATGGAGTGCAACATAGTCGGCGAGGGCGATGTCGAGCGTCGCGGGCAGGGGCGTGCCCCAGCCGTGGTTGGGAAAGGGGTACCAGGCGAACGCACCGTCGCCGGTGATGCGGGCACGCAGTTCGGGCGCTGAGGCTGGATCGGAGAACAGCGTCCCGTCTGCCGAGTGGAAGCTCCAGAAGCGGTCCTGCCAGACGAGGCCCCCGCCGATCGAGCGCTCGTCGATGGCGCGTTCGGTTCGCTCGAAGCTGAGCCGCGCGTCGTCGAAATCGAGCACGGCGACGGTGGCCGCGCTCGCCGGTTCCGCCCGCGCGCGCGCGCTTACGGGGGCCATGGTCGTCGGCAGCGGCGAATGCACGCAACTGGCGGCGCCGAGCGCCGCAGCCAGCAGGCACCACAAGGACGGTCGACGGCCCATCGCCTCGCTCCTCAGAATCGCCAGACGGTTTCGAGCGCGAACTCGATCGCGTTGCGAAAGCCGTGGTTTTCATCGGCGTTGTCGTACCGAAAATTGTCGCGAAGACGCGCGCCGATGCCGAAGGTCGGAGTGAGCATCCAGTCGCAGCCGAGATCGGCGTAGGCGCCGAGTCCGGCGGGATCGCTGCCGCGCTGGTGGTCATGGAAGTGGAAGTCGGTCCAGCTTGCGCCCACGCCGACGCTCGGACGCACGTGGCCGTCTAGGTTCCACTGCCAGCGCGGGCCACCGCGGTAGCGGAACCCGTAGCCGTCGAGATTTCCAGAATCGAGGTTGTACGCGTCGATCCCGGCCTCGAGACCCACGGCGCGCGTGCGCTCGATTTCGAGCAGTGTGCCTAGCGTCGCGCCGACGCCCAGAAACGTCTCCTTCTCGGTCTCGGCGTCGACTTTCAGTTCTTCGTTCATCGCGACCGGGCCGGCGCGCAGGTAGCTGCGATCGAGCCACGGCGCCACGTTCGAGCAGCCGCACAGCGCGAGGCATAGCAGCGCGAGCGCGGGCCGCGATGCGACCGGCCGGGGGCAGGAGTTTCGCGCGCGCAGAGTTTCGAGCATGGGGGCATCGCGCTCCTGCGCGTCGAGGCGGTGTCGTGACTTCGGCCGCGCTGTGCGTCGCGCTTGATACGGGAGCCGAGGGGTGCACTCAATGGTGCGCATCGAGGGTACCGGAACGTTTTTCCGATCACGACGACGGTTCGCGTGCACCACCATCAACTTTGGCCGGTCCGCCCGACGAAGAGGCCGAGACGGTCGTGCGCGCTCGCGGTGCGCGCGACCATCGACGGATGGAGCGAGGCTGCCATGAGTGACCGACGCGACGAATTGACCGGGAACCAGGCGGCTGGCGTCACGGCGCCCGACGCCGCCCGCATGGTGGCGCAGCGTGCGGCCGATGCCGCCCTCTTCCTGCCCGACGACAGCTTCCTCCTCGATCTCGATGACGCCGCCCTCACTCCGCTCCCGACCGCCGAGAACAGCCTCGGCGACGAGTTCCTGCTGGTGGAGGACGACTTCGCGCTCGATGCGGTCGCGAGTGCGGGCGCCTTCGCCGAACCGATCGCCGAACCGATCGAAGAAACGGCTGCAGCGTCGCCCGTGGCGCCGCGATTGCCGAGTTGGCTCACTCCCGACGAGTCGGAAGTGGCGGCGTTCGCGAACGACGAGGACGAAGTCGACGCCGAGGCGGATGCTGCGCTGGCGGCGGCGGCGAGCGATCTCGCGCCGGTCGCGGCGCAGTCGGACGACGGACTTCCCGAAGTCGACGCCGCTGGCCCGATCGAATCGTCGCCGGACGCTTCGAGCGGCGCGCCGCTGAGCCTCGTTGAGGCCGCCGTCGCTGCCGAACCGCCGCTCGCGCCGATCCTCCCGATCCGCCGCAGCCGGCGTGTCGTCGCAGCGGCTGGGATGCTCGTTGCCGGTGCCCTGACCGCCGCACTCCTGTTCGAGCTCGACCGACGCGGTGCCGTTGATCTCGGCCGCGGCGCCGACCCTGCGACGGTTGCGGTCGCGCCGCGCGTGCCGCTGCGGCCGATCGAAGTGAACACGCCGGTTGCGGGCTCCGAGGCCGCTTCAGCGGTGGTTCCAGTGGTGGTTCCACTGGTGATGCCCGCGACGACCGAGCTCGCGGCGGCACCGCCGGCCGAAGTGACCGTCGACCCAGTCGCAGCGCCGACCGAAGCGAGCGCCGTCGCCCTGCCCGAACCTGTGGTCGTAAAGCTGCCCGAAAAGCTGCCCGTCGATCTGCCCGTCGAGCGCGCGGCGCAACTGCCCACCGAGCTGCCAGCCCGGCCGGAGCTTGCTCCCCCGTTGGTCGTGGTCGAGACGGCGCCGCGGCAGCGCCTCCCGCCGATCGCGGCCCCGCGTGCTCCGCGCTCTGCGCTCGAAGGGTCCGAGACGATCGTGCAACTCGGGAACGGCCACCTCTTTCGCGGGCGCATCGCGCGCGTCCGCGACACCAAACTGACGCTCAAGATCGGGGCCGGCGAATGCGCGTTCGATCTGAGCGAGATCTCGCTGCTCGACTCGACCGAGCCGGAATTCCGGCGCGAGGAGGACATGCCCGAGGCCTCCGTCGTGCTCCGCAACGGTCAGCGGCTGCGCGGCCGCCTCATGAAGCAGACGACCGAGAGCGTCGTCCTCGTGGTCGCCAACGGTCAGGTCGTCTGTCCACGCGCCGATGTGCGCGAAGTCAGCTTCACCGGTCGCATCCACTTCTGACCCGCGCGGACCCGGACGCGGTGACGGCCGGTCGGAGCGGGACGGATCAGGTCACGGCGACTGGAGCAGCACCGCGGCGGCGCGTTCGAGTTGGGTGTCGCGGCCGATGCGCATGTCGACCGGATCCTGGGTCACCTCGATCTGCGGCGAGACGCCTCGCGATTGGAGCAGGCTGCCATCGGGCCAGTAGACCGCGCTGCTTGGAAGGCTGATGTCGATGCCGCTCGTCGTCAGCGACTCGTTCTTCGGATCGAACGGCTTGGGCACCGTGACGCTGCCGGCGGTGGTCGTCCCGATCACCGGTCCGAGCTTCGCCTGCTGGAAACCGAGCGCGAACCACTCCGATTCGCCGCCGGTCCAGGCATCGACGAGCAGGCAGAGGCGGCCGCCGAAGGGGTTGGCGCCCGGCGTGCGCTCAATGACGATCTCGGTCGCGACGGACTTCTCGAACTGCGCCCGCTGCCGCCGCACCGCCGTGCCGATGACGATCTTGCCGGCATCGACCGGCAACAGGCGCCCGAGCATCGCGCTGAAGTAGCGTTGGTTCTGCTCGATCAGGCTGAAGCCCTCGTTGCCGCGCAGATCGATGACGATGCCCTTCAAGCCGCGCTTGTTGCAGTCATCCACGATGGCCGCGAAGCGCTGAAGCGAGTCGCCGGCGAAGCTGTGGATCTTGACCACGCCGATCTGGTCTTCGCGCGCGTCGAGCGTCACGCTCGGCGGGCTCGGCTTGGGATTGGGGGGCAGCACGCGCATCAACTTCACGTCGTACGCCTTCCCCTTGGGCTTGGTCGGGTCGCGGAGCGTGAGCGTGCACTCGCTGTCGTTCTTGCCCGTGAGGAGCTGATCGAGGGCGACCGCCTCGGCGCGCTGGACCGACGGGCAAGAGTCGAACTGACGCACGAAGTCGGCCAACTGTCCGAGCACACGGTCGGGTGCGCGACCGTCGATGGCGGTGAGCTCGAGGCCCCCGACGAGTCCGGCCTTGGCCGGCGCCGATTCCGGCGTCACGCGGGCGACGTAGAAGCGGTCGCCGCTGCGTCCGATCTTGATGCCGGCGATCGAGGTCCAGTGGGGCGTACCGGCCAGAACTCGCATCGCCGGGGACGGCATCAGACTCATCGATCGATCGCCGAAACGGGATAAGAACTCGCGTAGCACGAGGTGGTAGTCGAAGTTGTCGCGCGCGAGGAGGATTCGGGGCCGGAACTCCCAGTAGAGCTTCCAGACCTCGATGTCGCGGATCTGCGGCGGCTCGCGGCGCACCTTGTTGTCCGGTGCGACGCTGATCGCCATCAGGAAGATCTTCTCGAAGTCGTTCACCCGAATCGCGACCGGGATCGGATCGATGCCAGCGTCGAGCAGCGGCACGCCGTTCCACAGCGCCAATCGGCCGGTGCGCAGTTGCATTGCCGCGACCAAGGGGGCGCTCGGCACCAGTTCTTCCGCCGCGAGGAGCGGCTCCGTCGGCGTGATCGAGTCGAACAACCGGGTGATCCCCGCGTCCTCAGTCACCGCGACCGCGATGTCGCGCAGGTTCTGGCCGACGAGATGGCCCGGCATCTTGAGGCTCGACAGGTTCGTCAGGATGAACGCCGTCCCGCCTGGGTGAATCGTCTCCAGTTGGTGCCAGCACGCGCCGAGCCCCGTGGGCGCTTCGGGCGCCTTGATCTGCGGGGACATGCGCTCGACTTCGCGCTTGTAGAGGAAGGTCAGGTAGTCGACCAGCGATTCGAGGATGCGGCGATCGAGGCCCGCGGTTGAAGTCAGCGAGCGATAAAGCCAGAGCTGCAGGTAGCAGGGAAGCGCATATCGGACGACGCGCTCGTCGCCGAGTTGCAGTCGTGTCACGTAGGGCTCGGACGGGAAGTCGAAAAAGATCTTGTCGGCGCCATCGGTGTAGAACAGGCGCTTGCTCTCCTTGACCTGGCGCACCGTGATCAGGGGCTCGATCGGCAACTCGATGCCGAGGCCGTTCTTCACCACACTGCGCGCGAGGCGCATGGACGACAGCAGCGCGTCGAAGTCGGCGGGTGCGATCTCGATCGACTTGTCGTACCGAACCGTGATCCCGTCGACCGACTTCGACGTGAAGGCCTCGTCCTGCGAGGGGATCGCAGACTGTGGCGGGTTTGCGGCCTGCGGCTGCGGATCGACGCTGCCAGTGAGGACAGCCGTCAGGAGTGCGGTCACGAGCATGGGAGCGGATCCTCGAAGGGCCGTTGCGCGGGACCGATGGGAAAGAACGTCCGTTTTTCCCGGCAGCGGGCGCGGAGTGTACCTTCGACCGCAGAGCCGCTCCGACCGACGGTAGTCGGGGCGAACGCACGTGGCACCGGAACAATCCTCCGCATGAGCGTCGCAAGTCGCTGCCCGAGCTGTCTCACGGCGCTGCCGACCGGCGCGCGCGGCTGCGTTGCCTGCGGGACGCGCTTCTCCACGCCGCAGGCTCGGCAGGCGGCGCGCCGCCGGTTCGCGGCGGGCGTCGTCGCGGCGGTGGTGATCGCGGCGGTGGTGATCGCAGGATTGGGCCAGCCTCCGAAATCGAGCGCGTCGGGATCCGGCGACATTGGGATGAGCGGTGCGATGGGTGGGGCGATCGGCAGGAGCTCTCCGCCGAACTCGGCCACGATCGGCTCGGCGGACGACACCTCGGCGGCGGCCGCGACCGAGGTGCGCTCGACCGGCTTGGACGAGGCCGAGCGCTCGCCAAGTTCCACGCCCGCGGCCGCGCCATTCGATCTCGCGGCTGCGGAGGTGGCGCTCGAGAGCTTCGATCGTGACGGGCGCCGGCTGCGGGCGCTCGGAGGATTCGTCGTGCCGGTCGGAGGCGCGCGCATGGTCGTCGTGCCGCTCGCCGTGCTGAACGGGGCCGAGCGGATCACCGGCGGCGGCGAAGAATTCGCGCTGCTAGGGCTCGACGGTGTTGATCTGGCGTTTCTCAGCCCGCCCTCGGCACTCTCGGGCGTGGCGGAGCCGGCACGGTTCGACCCACTCACGATCGGCGTCACGCTGTTCACACGCAGCGAAGACGAGCGCTTTGTGATCGTCGAGCGCGAAGAGCGCGAGTGCTTCGTCGTCGTCACGACCACGTCGGAGGCCGAACCGCAGTTCGTCGTCGACGATCGCGGCAGCTTGGTCGGGCTCGCACGCGCGGCGGTCGACGGTCGCGCCACGGTCGTGACGCTCGCGGGAGCTCTCGAACGCGCGCTCGACGCGCGGCCGCTCGACTGGAGCGCGCTGCAGGCCACTCATTTCGAGCGCGATGCCGGTGCACGGCGCGAGCTCGCCGGCTGGTACGCCGCCGGCCGGCACTACTCCCTCGCGCTCGACCACTACCTCGCCGCCGCCGAGCTCGAGCCGGCGCTGGCAGCCGAATGGGTACGGCCGTCGACGGCGGTGCTCGAGCTCGCCTTGCGCGAAGCGCGCCTGAACGAGCAGCTCGACGCGTTCCTGCCGGCGCTTGAACGCGCGGCCAATCGTTTCGATCGCGAGCCGCGGGTGCTGCACGCCTACGCCCTGGCGTTGCTCGATCTCGGCGAACCGGAGGCGGCGCTGCGTTGGTTCGTCGATGCCGCCAGCATCTCCGGCGCGAGCGACGGACCGCTGATCGACTCGCTGCGCGCGGCCTATCTCCATGCCGGCGAGGCGGCGCGCGCACAAGCGCGGCCGGCCGACGCGATCGCGCTGCTCGAGCAGGCGCTGCGGCGATTCCGCGAAGATCCCGGGCTGCTGCTTTCGCTCGGCTACGCCTACTACGAGTTCGGCGACCGCGATCGCGCACGGATCGTGCTGGCGAAGGCGGCGAGCCTCGACCCGCGCCAGGCCGTTGCGCTTGAGTCCCTGCTCGCGAGCCTCGCGCCGCCGCAGGGCAGCGCCGCCGGCGATGCAGTCGAGATCCGATTCCAACGCGGCGGTGGTGCGGTCCGCGCAACGGCGCGCTTCAGCGATCGTCTCGATGCCTCGGTCATCGTCGACACCGGCGCCTCGATCACCGCGATCAGCGAGGGACTCGCCGATCGGCTGAAGATCGACCGCAGCCGGCCGTTGCGCACGGTCACGGTCACGACGGCGAGCGGCCGGCTCGATGCGCCGGTCGTGCTCCTGTCGAGCCTCGATCTCCACGGGGCGAAGGTGACGAACGTCGAAGCCGTGGTCCTCCCGTTGCAGGACGATGGCGGCGGAGAGGCGCTGGTCGGGCTCAATTTCCTCGAGCACTTCCACCTGTCGCTCGATGCGGCGCGTGGCATTCTGCGATTGGCGGCGAAGCGCTGAGGCGGATCGCGCGCGGCGCCGATCAGGAGAGCGCGCGGCAGAGCGGGAACGGGCCGTCGAGCACCGTGCGCAGACCCGGTGCCGCCGCGCCCATCGCGGCCGCCGCGTTCAGCAGCGCGGCGACGGTCGCCAGATCGCCCGGCGTGCCGCCTTCGAGGCGCGCGCGCATGTTGGGCTCGCCGTCGATCTCGACTTCGTCGCGTGGCGACTCGGCACCGAGGTACATCTCGAGGTGAAGTTCCACCCGCCCCTTCTTCGCGACGGCGACCAACCGGTGGTCGATGCCGGCGACCTGGCCCGGCTCGACGCGCACGAACGGTGTCTCGATCGGTCGCGTCGCCACGACCGGCTTCAGCTCTTCGCTGATCGATGGCCGGCCAAAGCCAAGCGCGGCGCAGAGCAGTTCGGCCGACTCGGGGAGTCCGACGTGGCCGAGCGTGCCGGCCGCCGCTTCGGCACTGAATTGCGCGACGCTCTTGCCCGCGCCGACCTTGCGCTGCAGCGGCCCGCGGCGCAACGCGGCATCGACGACGCGATGTGCGCGGATGGCCGTGACCGTCAGGCACGGGCCAGTGAGCGCGGCCGGCAGCAGGTCGAGGACGAAGCCCGGATTGACGCCGGTGCCGAGCAGCGCGACCTTCTTCCTGCGCGCCAGCAAGTCGAGCTCGCGCGCGAGTCGAGGCGAGCGGCGGAATGGGAAGACCAGCTCTTCGCAACTCGACACCACGTGCAAGCCCTTCATGAGCAGAGCGCGGAACGTTGCTGCGGCGCTCTTCAGCTGCGAGCTGGTGCAGACCAGCGCGACGGTGCCGCGCGCCAGCCCACGAAATGCCGCCACTTCGGCGACGACGCGGACGTTTTTCGGCGCGCCAGCGACGAGCTCCGACAGCCGTTTGCCGGCCAGCGCCGGATTGGCATCGCACGCACCGACGATCCGGAGTCCGCGACGCGCAAGCGCGCACGCGAGCGTCGATCGGCCGATCGGACCAAGGCCCACGAACACGACGGGGATGGCTGCCATGACGTCTTTCGTTCCTGCGGGAAGGGGCGGGATGGTAGCCCGTCGCGCGCATCACCCTTAGAGCGCCTAACAGAATGGACGCGTCGCACCGAGGCCGAGCGAGGGCGTCTGGGACGAGGAGACCGAAGCAGGCGACCCAATGGGGTCGCCGATGGAGGTCGACGAAGCCCCAGGCGTCCGCAGCCGGCCGAATGCAGCCGACATTCTGTTAGGCGCTCTTATGCTCCCGGCCCCCTTTTTCGACCGAGGCGCATGACTCCGAGCGACGCACTCCTCCTGCTGGCCGGCTACCTCGCGGGTTCGCTGCCGATGGGGTTCCTGATCGGCCGCGCGCGCGGCGTCGACGTGCGCCTGCACGGCAGCCGCAACATCGGCGCCACCAACGTCGGCCGCGTGCTCGGCAGGCCGTGGTTCGTCGTGGTGTTCGCGCTCGACTTCGGGAAGGCCTGCGGGCCGGTGTGGGTCGCCCGGCGTTTCGCATCGGCTGCCGGCGCGCTGGAGCGCGACAGCTTCGCGTTGTGGGTCGGGGTTGCCGCGATCCTCGGCCACGTCTTCCCGCTGTTTTTGAAGTTCAAGGGCGGCAAGGGCGTAGCCGCCGCGGCGGGCGTGTTCGTGGCGGTGGCACCGGCGCCGACGGGTGTCGCAGCGCTGGCGTGGTTGGCGGTCTTCCTCGCCTCGCGCTACGTCTCGCTGGCGTCGTTGGCGGCGGCGGCAGCCCTGCCACTCGCGTGTTTCCTCTTGCCGAGCTACACCGAGTGCGAGGTCGCGCGTTCGGTGCAGTGGATGGCGTTGGTGGTCGGGTTGCTGATCATCGTCCGGCATCGGAGCAACATCGGTCGTCTGCTGCGCGGCGAAGAGTCGCGGGCAGGCCGACGCAAGGCGTGACGGCGCACGACGCGCCCGCGGAGAGCGGAATCATGGATCGTGCCTTGGTGATCGGCGGTGGTGGTTGGGGGACGGCGCTTGCGCTGGTCCTGAACGAGCGGGGCGTGCACGTGCGCCTCGCCATGCACGACGAGGCCTACGCCAAGGAAGTCGCGAGCACTCGGCGCAACCCGCGTTACCTGCCGGGAGTCGAGCTGCCCGATCGCGTCGTGGTGACGGGTGCCGTCGGGGCCGAGCCGGGCGAAGGGGTGGTTTTCTCCGTGGTGCCGAGCCAGTACCTGCGCGCCACGCTCGAGCGCTGGAAGCCGTCGCTGGACACGCAACGACGGGTCTTCGTGACTGCCACGAAGGGCATCGAGCAGGAGTCGCTCGAGCGACCGACCGAGATCATGCGCGCGGTACTCGGCGACGTGCCCGTGGTGGTCTTGAGCGGACCGAGCCATGCCGAGGAGGTCGCGCGGCGGATGCCCACGACGGTCGTCGCCGCTTCGGTCGATCGCGGCGTCGGGCTGCGCATCCAGGACCTGCTGAACACGGAGCGCTTCAGGGTCTACACCAACTCGGACCCGCTCGGCGTCGAGCTTGGCGGCGCTCTCAAGAACGTGATCTCGATCGCCGGCGGAATTGTCGACGGACTCGGCTTCGGCGACAACACCAAGGCGGCGCTTCTGACGCGTGGGGTGGTTGAGATGGCGCGGCTTGGGGTCGCGCTCGGTGCGCAACGCGAGACGATGTTCGGGCTGGCCGGCATCGGCGACCTGATCACGTCGTGCATCTCGCCGCACGGCCGCAATCGCGCGGTTGGCATTCGGGTCGGTCGCGGCGAGCGGGTCGCTGACATCGTCGCGTCGATGAAGCAGGTCGCGGAAGGCGTGAGGACGGCGGCGGCGGTCCACGCACTCGCGGCGCGGGGAAAGGTCGAGATGCCGATCTGCGAGCAGGTGTACGCCGTGCTGCACCAGGACAAGGACCCGTCGCGCGCCGTACGCGACCTGATGAGCCGCCAGTTGAAGGACGAGCAGGAGTGGTGACAAAACCGACATTCTGATCCAGACACAGAATGTCGGTTTGGTCACCGGCTCACTGCATCAGGTTGAAGTCGAAGGCGTGGTCGCCGTCGGGCAGCGTGGCGGCGAAGCGGACTGGGCCGCTCGGCACGCGGGTGCCGCGGATCTCCCAGAAGACTTCGCCCTGCGCGGTGCTCTTCGGGCTGATGACTTCCGGCATCTGCCAGCCCCATTCGCCGAAGAACAGCAGGGTGTCGCCGACCGCGACGAAGCCGGTCGGCGCGGTCCCTTCGAGGCGGAACATGCCCGGCTTCACTCGCAGCGGCCGATCGCTGCGATTCCGGATGGTGATCGCGGTCGAGTAGAAGCCGCCGGGCCACTCCTCGATGGTGGCGGAGACGAGGTACTTTCCGCCGGTCGGATGGGACTCATGCTGGAGCGAGACCAGCGGACCGGCGCAACCGGCAGCGAAGAACGGCGCGGCGAGCAAGGCGACGAACGCGAGCAAAGCGTTGCGCGTTGCCGAAGCCGACCGCGGAATGTGGACGTAGGAACTCATGGATTCGACCCTCCTAAGGGCGGACGCGGACGATAGCGGCGACGCGATTGCGCCGCAGGCGCTGCCATGTCCGCCGGCCGCGCCTGGCGAGTTCGCCGCGCTCGACTACCGCCGGTTCAAGGTCGATCCGCCGGTCGTGCTCGCGCCGATGGCGGGAGTGACCAACCAGGCCTACCGCCGCCTCTGCCGCGGCTTCGGCGCCGGCCTCTACGTCAGCGAGATGATCATCGCCCGCGGCCTGGTCGAAGGCCACGCGAAGACCCAGCAGCTCGCGTCATTTCATCCCGAGGAGTCGCCGCGCTCGCTCCAGCTCTACGGTTCTGATCCGCGCTGGCTCGGTGAAGCGACGCGGCTACTGGTCGATCACGACGCCGTCGATCACCTCGATCTCAACTTCGGTTGCCCCGTGCGCAAGGTCACGGCGGCAGGTGGCGGTGCCGCGATCCCGATCAAGCCGAAGTTGATGGCGCGCCTGGTTGGCGCCGTGGTGAAGAACGCCGGCAAAGTGCCGGTCACCGTGAAAGTGCGCCTCGGCATCGACGACGATCACCTCTCATTCCTGTCCTCGGGGCGAGTCGCGCGCGAGGAAGGTTGCGTTGCGATCGGCCTGCATGCGCGCACCGCCGCGCAGCTCTATGACGGCCAGGCGCGCTGGGAGGCGATCGCCGAGCTCAAGGCGGCGACGCCTGGGATCCTGGTGCTCGGCAACGGCGACATCCAGGAAGGGCAGGACGCGCTGCGGATGATGCGCCAGACCGGTTGCGATGGCGTCATCGTCGGACGCGGTTGCCTTGGCCGGCCGTGGCTGTTCGCGGAGCTCGCCGCCCTGTTCGCCGGCCGGGAGCCCGAGCCGCCGCCCGACCTCGGCCGCGTGGTCGACGTGCTGAAGCATCACGTGGCGCTGCTGATCGAGCTCTACGGGCCGCGCTCGGGCGTGCTCGAGATGCGCAAGTGGTGCGGCTGGTACTTGAAAGGCTTCCCGTCGAGCGGCCCGGTGCGCAACGCCCTGTTCCGTGCGAGCTCGCTCGAAGAGGTCGAGGCGCTGATCGCTCCGCTCGATCGCGCGACGCCCTATCCGCTCACCGCGATCCGCGCCCGCCGCTGCAAGAAAAGCGGCACGCAGAAGGTGGCGCTGCCGGACGGCTACCTCGATTCACTCGATGACGACCAGGCCGCGCCGTGCGCCGCTGCGATGGAGGCGTCGCTGTCGCCGGGCGAGGGCGGATGATGGCGGTGGAAGCGGCCACCGCCACGGCAACTCGTGCGAATCGCCGGGGCGGTGATCGATCGGCTTCGGGCGTGAGGGCTCAGCAGGCCTCGAGCTTGTAGCCGACGTCCTCGAGGATGATCCGGTAGCGCGTCCCGTTCGCAGTCCCGTTCATGAACCCGAGCAGTTCCTTGCAGAACTCGATCTCGATCTCGGCCGGGATCGCGAGCGCGCGGCCGAGCGTCCCTTGCGAGAGCCGGCGCGCCGGGGCCAATGCTGCCGCCGCGGGCGCCGCGGGCGCCGTCAGCGTCGCGACGCCATCGAGCGCGGAACCGTACTTGGAGTGGCGTGGCATGCGCGGCTTGCGTTCGCCGGGCGCTTTCGGCGGCGGCGCCGGCGGCGGCACGGCCGCGTCAGCGACCAACCGGGCGATCAACGTGCGGTAGGCGGAATGGAGCGAGTAGCACTTGCTGCCCCCACGCAAACCGGGCTGCACCAACGCCTCCTTGCCGCGCGAGTTGCAGATGCGCTGCACCTGGGCGTAGGAGACCGGGCGGCTCTTCAGCTCGCTCGCCGCGACTTCGCTGCCCTGCGAGAGCTCGCGCAAGAGGTAGCGCACATGGCTTGAAGCGTCGGACAACGTCGCTTCGAGCTCATCGGGGGTCCAGCGCGAGCGCCCGGCTGCGGGCGGGGCGACCGATGCATCGGGGCTGCCGGTCACGAATTCGACATCGTTCATACTCATGGATGATTCCACTTCGTCTGCTGTGCGCGCTTCAGTCGATCCATCACTCGGATGACGGATTCACCTCGAGCGCTGGCTTCGGGCCGCCTGGCGTCATGAAGAACTCGGTCGCTCGGGGGGGAGCGGCTCGCATTGGCGCGACGAGCGATGAGCAGGAGCGCAATAGGTCGGCCGCGCACGCCAATGGCCGGGAATTGTAGCCGCAGTCGATCGGGCGTCAATGCCGCGGGTCAGTTCGATGCGCCGCCGCGCAATCGTCTTACGGCAGTTTCGTACTGCGCAATCCCGGGGCTGCGGCCGCGCAGCATCTGCAGGAGATTGAGCGCCACATAGGTGGCCATGCCCGGGTTGTTCCGTAGTCGACGCCGACAGTAGGCGGTCGCCTGATCCCACGCCGTCGCGAACGGCACATACAAGCGCACGGGGGGGGCGGCGCGCTGTGCGGGCGTGAGTGTCCCGCCAGTGATGGCGACCAGCAATGGCGCGCGCGGCACGCCATAGAGCATCTGGATTTCGTACCGCTCGCCGCCAAGCCCGCGCGGCGTGATCGTTTCCCGCAGGAAGCGCCTTACCACCGCGTCGTCATGGCTCGCGAGCTCGACGTAGACACCGCGGTCGAGCAGTTGCGCGCACTGCTCGAGCAACCGTTCCTTCATGGCCGGCTTCTCGGTCAGCGCGATCGACGGCGGCTCGAGGTAGATGCCGATCACCATCCGGATCCGCATCCCCTCCGGAATTCGCGCCAGGTCTTGCGCCGTGCGATGGAGCCGTGACTGCAGCACCGTGCCGACGTCGAAGCCCTTCTTGAAGAGGGCGGTCGCGACCTCGAGGGTCCAGTCGGTCCAGGTGTGATCTTCCATGTCAATCGTGAGCGCGACGCCGAGGCGCCGGGCCTCGACCGCGATCGTCTCGATCGCCTCGCGCGAGCCGCGCGCGTCTCCGCCCTTGTCGAGCGCGCGGGTCGTGAACGACGACGGCTTGAGCGAGAGTGTCGGACGATCGCGGGGCGAACAGAATGCCGTCTCGCCGGCGACGCCGCGCACCATCTCGAGATAGGTGGCGAGGTTCTCCTGCGCGCGGCTCGCGTCCTTCACCTCTTCGGCCAGCAGGTCGAGCGTGGTCACGATGCCGGCGCCTTCGAGCAGGCGACGCGCAACATTGAGTCCCGACTCGAGCCCTTCACCGGCGACGTAGGGACGCGCGAATAGCCGGATCAACAGGTCGGGAAGCGCGTCGACGAGGCGGGCGTGGAGCGTGGCGGGCGGAACGGCGCTCACGGGTTGCCGAGCCGCGTGTTGAGGTCGGCCTCGAACCGGCGCGTGAGCCAGGCGCGCAGCGTCGGTGCGCCGGGCGCAACGAGTTCGCTCAGGTCGAGGAACCGCTCGACGAAGCGGGCCCCGCCGCTGCCGGTCAGTTCCGACAGCGTTCCATCGCGCTCCATCTGCGCGCGTACCGTCGAGTCGAACGGCCGATCGGCGCATTGCGTCGCATGGCAGCGCACGGCGGTGAGCTTGCGCTCCAGCACGCTGCCGACCTCGACTTCATTCACACCGTCGAATCCGGGCACTGGATCCCACACCGGAAACCCTTCGACCCTCGGCGGCCGCGGGCAGCGGCTGGCGGCCGCGAGCGTCGCGCGCATGGTGGCGAGGTGGGTCGGGTGGCGTTCGTACGGCGACGTCGTGACGACGACGGCGGGGCGGAAGCGTTCGATGGCAGCGGCGATCGCGTCGGCAGCGGCGCCGACCGGATCGGCTTGCAGCGCCGGGCTCTTGAGACCGAGCAGCCAGCCGAAGCTCGCGCCGACCGCGCGCAGACCCGCGAGCGACTCCTCTTCGCGAATGGCGGCGAGGCCCGGCTCGCTGCGACCGTTGGCGCCGCGCGCACCATCGGTCACGACGATCGCTCCAACGCCTTCTTCCGCCAGCAGGCAGGCGCGGCCACCCGGTCCGATCACCTCGTCGTCGGGGTGAGGCGCCACGATCAGCAGCGCGAGCGAGTTACGCGGCGGCGTCAGCCACTCGAAGCGGCCGAGACGAAGCGGGGCGGTCATGGCGATCCTCGGAGCGCGCCGGACGGATGGAACGTTCGGGGCGGCGAGTGTACCGGCGCTGCGATCAGACGACCACGCGTCGGCCGTGGCGCAACAGCAGCAGCTCGGTGCGCGGTGGAGCGATGCGCCACGCCGCTGCGAGCGCGTCGCGATAGAGATGGAGCTGCGCGCGGTGGCGTTGCGCCAGCGCGGTGTCATCGTCGAGGCGGTCGCTCTTCCAGTCGCCGATCACGAGATCGTCGCCATCGGCGAAGACGAGGTCGGCGGCGCCGCGCCACGCGACGCCGTCGCGCCAGAGGTTGAGCGGCAGCTCGATCGCGACCGTGCGTACATGCGCCAGCTTCGCGTAGAGAGTTCGTGCCGGATCGCCGGTGAGGAGCGCGCGCGCCGCGGTGGCGAGCGCCTCGCGCCGTCGCGGCGGCGCCGCGGCCGTGGCGAGTGCCCGTTCGATCGCGGCCGGCTCCGGCGGCTGTTGCGGGCCGCGCTCGGCGAGGGCGACGTGGAGCACGTCGCCGAGCAGCAAGGCGAAGTCCCGATCTTGCTCGGTGTCGCCGCCGTTCGCGGAGTCGTGAGCGCGTTTTCCGTCGGTCGCCGCGGTCGCGTCGCCGTCGTGGCCAGACGGCTTCCCGAAACGCGGCGCAGGAGCCCGTGCGGCCGAACGGGCGGCCTCGAACGACGCCACAGCCGCCGCAGCGACCGCGGTCGTCAGCAGCAGCGCCGGGCTCGGCGCGAACTCGCGGTCAGGCATGACGACGACGCGGCGCGGCACCTCCGGCGGCAGCAGCGCGTCGAGCGCCTCCGCGAAGCTCCCGCCCCGCCTCCCGCCTTCCGCCGACACCAGCACGAGGCGTTGCTTCGCGCGCGTCATCGCCACGTAGAGCAGCCGCTTCGATTCGGCGTCGCGATGGGCGCGATCGCGCTCCTCGCGCAGCAGTTGCGCGGCGTTCGCGGAAGCCGCCGCCGCGCGCGGCTCGATCGCGACCGCGAGGCGCGGCCCGTCGCCCGAGGGCAGCAGCGCGACCGACAGCGCCAGCTTTCGGTCGCTTCGCCGCGGCTGCGCAAGGTCGGGCACGAAGACCTGCTCGAACTCGAGCCCCTTCGCCTTGTGGATGGTGAGGATGCGCACGCCATCCAGCTCGTCGTCGGCCAACGACCGTTCGCTCTCGCCTTCGGTGGCTTCGTCGAGGCCCATCACCTCGCGCAGCGCCTCGGCCAGCGGCAGGCCGTACTTGCGCGCCCGCAACTCGACCTGCTCGGCCAGCTTGCGGACGTTCGCGATCCGTTGCTCGCCGTCGCGCGCGAACGCCGCGATCGGCAGCAGCGGCGACTGCTCGACAAAACGCGCGAGGGCGGCGGCGACCGGTGCCCGCGCCAGATCGGCGTGCAGTCGCTCGAGCCGCGCGGACAGTTCGCGCGCCGGTGCGAGCGGACAATCGAGCAGGCGGCGCCACGAAAGAGTGCCGCGCCACTGCTTCAGTGCGAGCAGTTCGCGGTCGGTTACGCTGCCGAGCCCGCCGCGGAGCGCGCCGAGCGCAGCCATCTCGTTGGTCGGATCGGCGGCCGCGAGCAGCAGCGAGGCGAGCTCGCCGACTTCGGTGCGATGCGCGAAGGTGCGCCCGCCGCTGACGGTGAACGGGAGCCCGCGTTCGCGCAGCGGCGCGGTGAACCAATGCAACGCAGAGAGGCGGCGCAGCAGGATCACGACGTCCCGCAGGCGGCGCGGCGGTGCGCCCCCCGCGGTCGGCGCGGCGACCCACGTGGCGATCTCCGCCGCGATCGCGCGCCCCTCTGCCTCGGCGCGCATCTCGGCGGACTGGTCGCCGTCCGGGCGAGTCACGTTCCAGCGTTCGACACCGGAGCTCGGATCGCTGCCGCGCGCGGCGTGCAGCGGATCGAAGCGCGGTTCAGCGTCGTTCTCGGGATCGCGCCAAGCGGCGAAGAAGTGGTTCACCGGCGCGACCAGTTCTGCCGTGCTGCGAAAGCTGGTCTTCAGGATCAGCTCGACGCCGCCTTGCGTCGTGATCTGCGTCAACGTCTCCTGCCAGACGTCGAGGTCGGCGCCGCGGAAGCGGTAGATCGACTGCTTCGGGTCGCCGACCAGGAACAAGCGACCGGGCGCGAGTTCGACGGCGCTGGCGCGTGGCGCCGGTGGCCGGTCGGCGCGCTCGCAGAGGAACACGATGAGGTCGCGCTGCAGCGCATCGGTGTCCTGGAATTCGTCGACTAACAGCGCGTCGATGCCCGCCGCCTCGTCGTGGCGAACGGCCGGATGCCTGGCGAGCAGCGTCGCCGCCACCGCCAGCGCGCCGTCTGCCGAGATCGCTCCGCCGGCGAGGAACGACGCGCGCAACTCGCTGGCCCACGGAGTCGCCGCATCGATCAGCGCCGCCACGCGCGGTTCATCGAGCGCCTGCAATCGGCGCAGTCGTTTGCGGGCGAGGATCAGCCATTCGCGGCAACGCTCCAGATCGAGCCCTGGTGCGGGGACGCTCGCGCCCGAGGTCACGTCGACCAGGAACTCAGCGATCGCGGGCGGGAAGGCGTAGCGCTTGGCGTGGCTTGGCGGGTTCTGCCGCACCCAACGGATCAGCGCGAGCGTGGCGTCCCAGTGCGCGTAGAGCCGCCCCGCACGGCCCTGCTTTTCCGGCAGCAACGGCCTCGCCGCGGTGAGCTCGCGCTCGATCGTGTCGAACAGCGGCGCGATCAACGCCGGGGGCGTGCCACCGGCGGCATCGGGCAACCAGGCGAGCTTGCGCACCAGTTCGGCGAGATCGTCGATTTCGAGCTCGTGCAGCGCGCGCGCCGCCGGACCGTGGTCGCCTTCACGCACGAGTGCGGCCTCGACCAGCGCCGGCAGCTCGGCGCGAACGTGGCGCGCGAAGCCGTCGCCCAAGTCCATGGAAACGTCGGCCGGCACGCTCGCCTCGAGCGGGTGGCGATGGAGCAGCGCGAGCGCGAAGGAGTGGAGCGTGCCGATGCGCGGAGTCGCCCGCAGCGCCTGTTGCGCGCGCGTCCGCAGCAGATCGAGCGAAGGCTTGCCGCAAGCGATTGCGCGAGCGACGACTCGCGCGGCCGGATCGCTGCTGCGCGCGGCGGCGTCGCGACCGCGTGCCACCAAATCGAGTCCCGCGAGGAGGCGCTCGCGCATCTCGGCCGCGGCCTTTTCGGTGAAGGTGATGGCGACCACGCGGTCGAGTGCCATGCCCTTCACCAGCAGCGCTTCGAGCAGCCGTTCGATCAGGAGGCTGGTCTTGCCGGCGCCGGCACCCGCGGTCACGCCGAGGTTGACGGTGAAGTCGGTCGCGGCCCGCAGGCGTGCGGCGGCGTCGGGGAAGGACGCGGCGCCAGGGGTGCTCATCGCTGCGCCTTCTTCGCGGCGAGCGCGTACCAGTCGCGGTGGTCCGCTGCAGCCGCAGCGCGTGCGCGAGTCGGTCCGTGGGCGTGCCGGCAGGCGAGCGCGTAGGCGCAGTTGCCGCATGGGCCGCGATCGCCACCCCGATCGGCGACCAGCGGAAAGGAGCCCGCCGTGCGCAGCTGGTCGAGCGTCTCGAGCGTCGCCACCAGTTCGTCGCGCGCGCGGAGGAGCTTGGCGACGTCAAGCTCGTGCAGCCAGTCGCGCTCGTCGGTGTTGGAGTTGCCGCCGTCGCCGCCGCCATCGCTGTCATCACTGCTCGCAGTGGCGCGCGGATGCAGCGAGTAGAGCTCGAGGCCGGCGAGCGGCTTGGAAAGTGCGAGGCGCGCGAGGCCGTAGAGCGGCAGCGCCAACTGGTTGCCGCGCAGCGCCTCGGTCAGGCTCGCGCGGCCGGCGAGGCTGCGCGCCGACTTGTAATCGCCGACGATCTCGCCACCGCTGCCGTCGATCAGCACGCGATCGAAGCGCATCCGGAGCCAGAGCGGCCAATCCTTCGCACCGACATCGACGCACGCCGGTTCCTCAAACGTGCCGCTGGCGATGCCGAGTTCGGCCAGTCGCGACCAATCGCGCGTGACGAAACGCGCGAGTTCGCGGCTCCAGCAGGCGATGCGCAGCGGCATAAGCGCCGGCGCCAGCGCGCCGACGAAATCGTCGTGGCGCAGCAGGCGGCCAAAGCGCGCGGCGAGGTCCTGCTCGAGCTCGGCCAGGAACGCGGCGTGCTCTGGGCTTGCGAAAGGCGGGGGGCGGGGCGGCGCCGGACTGAATCGCGCGCGGCAGAGCTCTTCGAGCGCGCGGTGGAACAGCGTGCCGCGCAGGCGGGTGGGGAGCTCGCCGCTGGTCGGCTCCTCGTCGGGTTCTTGCACCCGGAGCACGTCGGCGAAGAAGTGCTGCAGCGGGCAACGGCCGAGTCGTTCCATCCGGCTCGGGCTCAGCATGGAGAGCGTGATCGGCCCGACTTCGCCGTCCCAGTCGAGGCAGTCGGGGTCGAACGACTCGGTTGCGCGCGCGCGATCGAACGCGCGCGCCAACGTCGGCGCGTCGGGCCCAGTGAAACTCGGCGGTCCGCCGGCGGGCGCGCCACCCGGTGGCAAACGCAGCAGCAGCGCTTCGTTCGGCGCCAGCATCCCGGTGGTGGCGTGGAGCTCGGTGAGCTGATGCAGCGGGTGGCGCGACAGCGCGCGCGTCGGCGCACCGGGCGCCAGTCGATCGATCCACGGCGAGGGCGCGAGGTCGCGCTCGCCATCGCTGCGCGCCCAGCTCACGACCAGCTCTTCGGTGATGGCGGCGATCGCGCAGTCGGCCAGCAACTCCTCGTCGGCCCGGCTGTCGGCGTGGCGTGCGAGCGGCCGGCCGGTCGCCGCGGTGATTGCCGCTCGGTCGGCGTCGGGCAGGAAGAAGTTCTCGCTGCCCGGTCGCGGCAGCAGACGATCGTTGGCGCCGATCCAGACCGCGCGGCGCAAGGGCAGCGCGCGCGACTGATGCAGCTCCAGCAACCGCAGCGTGCCGCCGGCCGGGCGCGGTGCGGCTTCGTCGAGCAGCGCCAGTAGGAGTTCGATCGCGCCCGTGCGGGCGGCCGGAAGCGAGGTTGCGAACGGCGTCTCGGCGAGACGCGTTGCAACGAGGTGTGCCGCATCGAGTGCGGCACCGGCCGGATCGTCGGCGGCGAGCAGTCCACGGACGATGGCGATCCGATCGGCGAACCGCGTGGCACGATCGAGCTGCTGCGCCAGCTCGTCGTGCGCGGGCCACTCGCTGTGCCATTGGCGCCGCGCCGCACGCGCCAGCACCCGATCCGAAGGGGAGCGCAGATGGCGCAGCGCCAGCGCGAGACCCGCCGTGCCACCCTGCAGGACGAACGGTGTCTCGAAGCTGGTGTCGAGCGTCAGGTCGAGCAGCGCAGCCTCCGCGGTCGCGGCAGCCTCGAAGCCGCTGGGCGAGCGGACCAGGATCGCCAGCTCCTCGAACGGGATGCCGTCGCGATGGTGCCAGGCGAGCAGCTGCCGCAGCGCGAAACGCAGTTCGTCGCGCGGCGTCGCGGCGCTCTGGCGAAGGCAGCGGGCGGGGTGTGGCCAAGCCGAGGGCGCAGGCGTCGTCGCGGCTGCTGCCGTTGCTGCCGCCGCTGCTGCCGCCGCTGCTGGGTCGAGCGCGGCGTGAAGCGCGACGCTCGCGCGATCTGCACCGGAGGTCGGCACGAAGAACGCGCCGCCGCATTCCTGCTGCGTCCGCGCGACCAACGCGCGCGTGGCACCGACGAGTTCGTAGGCACCGTAATGGAGCAGCGACTGCGCCGGCAGAGCGGGCGCGGTCAGTGCCAGGCGAGTCGCACTGGCGCTGTCGCCGAATCCAGACGACTCGAGCTCGGTCTGCAGCGCCTCGAATTCGCGGAACAGCGCGATCGTGTCGCGCGCGGTCGCGCCGAGCCGCGGTCCGATGCGCGCCAGAGACGCGTGATCGAGTCCGGCGTCGCGCAGGTCGCGGAAGGTCGCCAGCAGCGGTGCGAGCGCCGACGGTTGCGCCGCGAGGTAGCGCGCCAGCGGGACGTCGACCGCCGCAAGCCGCTCGGTCGCCAGCGCGCGCAGCCATGCGGCCGGCAGCGCCTGCGGAACGGTTTGCCGCGCGTTCCTCAGCACGCGCTCTGCAAGGTCGCGGTGGAGCAGGAACTCGACGCCCGCAGTGGCGCGCAACCGTTGCGTCGTGAGCCAGGTGAGGTGATCGCGCAGGCGCGCGGTCGGCGTGACGACCAGCACCGGCAGGTGCGGCGCCAGCGTGCCGCGCGGCGCGCGCGCGAGTTCGGCCGCGAGTCGTTCGAGGAAGCTCTCGCCGAGCCGCCGCGGATCGGGATCGCAGACGAACGCGACGTTGCGCGGCGCGGAGTCCTCTCGGTGTCGGTTCCCGCTCAACGCCGGTTCACGTGCCAGTACCAGCTCGGCCCGCCGAAGGGCTCGCACCACGAGCGGCGGTGCCACGGATCGCCGTACCACCGATCGCGCCAGTAGGGGTCGTTCCAGGCGCTGGCGCGCCGGAACCGGCAGCGGCCACGGCATTCACCGCCAGCGACGGTGAGGCTCCAGGTGAGTTCCAGTTCGTCGAGCGCCGAGTCGGCGATGACGGCGTCGCCGGTGGCGGCCGGTTCGTCCAACGAAAAGTGGAGGTCAAGTCGCCGGCGTTCGCTCGGCGCGACAGTCAGCGGCTCGTGCTCCATGGGAACGAGCGGCGGCAGGCCTGCAGCGCCGAGGCGCGTCTGCGTGGTCGCGAACTCGAGCGTGGTGGCGGAGCGGTTCTCGATTTCGAGCCGGGCGTGCACGCGCCGCGGCCGCCTCGCACCTCCGTCGTCTTGCGGTCGCAGCACGCCGACCAGCGTGGCCGTGACCTCGGCGACCGGATCGGCCACGCCCGCGACGTGGAGCAGATGGACCTCGCGGGTCGGCGCGTAGTGCCAACCCGCGTAGTAACCGGCGCAGCCATTCACGAGCGACAGCAGCACCAGCAGCGCGACGACACGCAGCGGGTTACCCGAGTGGTTTGGCATGGAGGGCATCCGTCGCAGGCGACCGGTGATGCGCGTGCACATCGCGCCGCGATCGTAGCGGTGCGCGTTGGCGGTGCGCGTTGGCGGTGCGTGGCGGCGGTGCGTGTCGGCGGTGCGTGTCGGCGGTGCGTCGCGGTTCAGACCGCGTCGAGCGCCGCGCGCAGGTCGGCCGGAAGGTCGACGTCGGCGGCCGCGAGGTTCTCCTTCAGTTGTTCCACGCCGGAGGCGCCGACGATCGCCGAGGCGACGTCTTGCGTGCGGAGCGTCCAGGCCAGCGCGGCGACCGCGGGGGCGATGCCGGCGGCGCGGGCGAGCGCGGCGACCTTGTCGGCGCGGGCGAGGTTGGCCGGCGTGAGGCGCGGCTTGAGGAACGAGTTCTTCTTGTCGTCGGCGGCACGTGAGCCGGCCGGCAGCTTGCCGCCGGCGTACTTGCCGGTGAGCAAGCCCTGCGCGAGCGGGCTGAACACGACTTGCGTGACGTGCGCCGCGCGGCTCTTCGGGATCACCTCCTGCTCGATGTCGCGTTCGAGCAGGTTGTAGGGCGGCTGGTTCGAGACCGGCGCGTAGCCGCCGCGGGCGGCCGCCGTTGCCACCGCCGCCTCGATCTGCGCGCCCGTCCAGCACGAGACGCCCCAATAGAGGAGCTTGCCTTGCCGGATCAGGTCGCTCATTGCGTCGACCACTTCGTCGACGCTGGTGTCGGGATCGAAGCGGTGGCACTGCATGACGTCGAGGTAGTCGGTCTTCAACCGTGCGAGCGACGCGTGCACCGACTCGACCAAGTGCTTGCGCGACAGGCCGCGGTCGTTGACGTTGTCGCTCATCGGCCAGAAGCACTTCGACGCCAGCACGTAGTCGGCGCGCTTCAGGGGCGCGAGCGCGATCCCGAGCGCCGACTCCGCGGCCCCGCGCGCATAGACGTCGGCGGTGTCGAAGAAGTTGACGCCTGACTCGAACGCCTGCTTCACCAGCGCGTTGGTCATCGACTGGTCGATGGTCCAGCCGACCGTGAGCCAGCTGCCAAGAGAGATGGTCGAGACCTTGCAACTGCTCCAACCCAGTCGGCGGTAGCGCATCGCGGGCTCCGTGGCGCTTGCCAAGGCCTCCCGCGTCATGAGGCGACGGGTGGGAACGCGACAGCGCGACGCGGCAGTCTCGCCGCGCCGCGCCGTCGAGGGAAGCGCGCTCTCGCTGGCGCGCGACCGTGTTCAGTTAAGTCAGTCAAGGCGTTCAGTTCGGCGTGACCTCGAGTTCGAGCTGCACGTCGCCGCCGAGCGTCACGCTGCCGCCCTTCGCCGGCACCGTGACCCGGTCGTTCAGTGTGCCGATACTCGCCCGCAGACCATGGACCACCTGATGCGCAGCGTCGCCGAGGTCGATCAGCTTCGGTAGTTCGTCGAGGAGTTGCAGCGTCCCGCGGACGTCGAGCACGAGTTCACCGCGCACCGAGCGCAGCAGCTCGAAGCGCAACGCGATGCCGTCGATCACCGTGTCGATGACGGGCGAGGCACAGGCGACCTCGTTGGTAACCTCTTGCTTCCAGCCGCGGATCGCCGGGGTCTGCAATCCAGTCCACAGCACAGCGGTGCGATCGATCATGATCGGCAGGGCGAATTCGCCGCGCACGGCGCCGCCGACGCGAACGCGGCCGCGAATGGTGGCGCCGCTTTCAGGAGGCGAGATGGTGGCGAGGGCGCGAGTCACGCGGTCGTTGGCCGCTACCGGAAGCAGTGTCAGCAGGTAGTGCCCCCCCATCGGGCAGAGTTGGCAGCCGGACATCTCTTCGACCTCCGGTATCGCGGCGCTGCGCGCGACCTCGACGATTAAGTCAGCGTCCGGATGGTCGTCGAACGACGCGAGATTCAAGTCGCCGCTGAACTGTTGGTTGAACCAGCCGACAGTCGAGTTGCTCTCGTACTCAAAGGGCGAGATCGCGTCGATCGAGGGCACAATCAAACCGGGCGGTCGGCGCACGCAGAAGCGCATGGATCCGCCTTGGCCCTCGCCATCGCCCTCGTTCACGATGACCGGATCGATGGTCGCAGCGACCTTGCTCGATCCGAGCTCGCAGCGAATCTCGAGCGTTCGATCGACCGGGCCGATCGAGGTCTGTTGAGTGACCGGGAGCCAGAGCACGTTGCCCTCGGTCAGCAGCAGAGTGCCGGCGAACGACACGAAGCCGGCGCGCGGAAGGTCGACCCGGCCCGCGGTCGCACGCTCGATCAGCGCAGGCTTCAGGTTGAGGAGACCATTTGTGTCGAGCTCGATCGATTCGGTCGGCGCGAGCGGTTCGGCGGCAGTGACGATCAGCGACACGAGCGCACCACCGTCGACCCGTGTTCCGCACGCTGTCACGCGCAGCCCGTCGAGCCAGGAACCGCGGATCGGGTCCGCGGCGAACGTGCCTTGCGCCAGGTGCGAGTCCCAACCTTCGGTGTAGTCGTGCGCCTTGCCGAATTCGCCGCCGGTTGCGACCAGATCACGCAGTCCGATGCGCGCGACGTGACGAGGCGGGCTCGCAGCAAGGCGCCGATCGGCGGTGGCGCGGTCGACCCAGATCGATCTTCCCGACGCCGCGACGCCGCCGTCGAGCAGTCGGATCTCCAGCCGTTCGCTCGGCAGCAGGTCGCGTTCGAGCGTTGCGAGCAGTTCGCCGACTTTTGCATGCACCTCGGCAGGCGCCGTGATCAGCAGATGGCGCGAATGGATCGGTTCAACCCTCCAGCCCTCGTCGCCCTCCCAGTCACGCGGTTGGACCACCAACCGCACCAGATCGATCATCGCGTCGGTGTCGTAGGCGAGGATCTGCTCCGAGCTTGATTCAAGTTCGGGACTCAAACGATCCCGCAGCGGAAGCAGTCGAAGCCTCGACGGCCACGATCGCATCGACGCGGTGAACGCAGCGATCGAGTGGCGCTGGGTGACAAGCGGTCGCGGAGCGATCGCCGGTGTGTCGGAATCGCTCGCGTCGTTCGCGAGGGGAGTCATCGCGCCAAGGTGCAACATGCCGATGGCGAGCAAGCTGGCGAAGAGTTGCGACGAGAGCATTTTTGGGCCTTCTTCGAGCACGGAAACGGAGCGGCAGCGAGTGCCGCGCGCACCGGTGAGACGGATCCCGCGGAGCGGCGTCCATGGGCCTTGCGCCATCGGTGCGCCGCGCGTCCGAGTCGCGGCTACGGCCCGAGCGCGAGCAGGGAGCCCAGGCGGTCGACGCTGCGGTCGATCGACTGCTCGGTGAGCACCCGCTGTGCTGCGGCAGCGAAGCGCGCGACCCGCGGTGGCGTCGCGCGCCAGTCGAGTGCCGCGAGGCCGTCGCGGAGCGCGGGGTCATGCCCTTCCGCGTACAGCAGCACGAGCAGCGCCGCGACCAGGCCGCCGTCGCCGCCGTCGCCGCTTGCGCCAGTGGAGTCGTCGCTCCCGCCAGTGGCGTCGCCGGCGGAGTTGTCGGTGTCCGTCGAGTCGGGCGCCGCGCCGCGGAGCAGTTCGAGTGCGCGGGCTGCAGGGAACGGCTCGTGGCCACGGGCCAATGCCAGGGCCGTGCGCGCGCGCAGGCAGGACGGCGTCAGTGGATGGTCGAGCAGTGCGGCACGCAGCGGCGCCGCTCCGGCGCCATCGGCGACCAGCGCAAACTCGGCGAATGCGGCGGCGATCGGTGCGTCGGCGAGCGCGGTGGCGGTGATCGCGCGATTGAGCGCTGCGCGGTCAAGGCCGTCGGCGATCGCGGAAAAGGCGTCTTCGGCGGCGTGAGCGAGCGTGCGACTGGGGCTCGCCTCCGCTCGCCACTCGGCGAGCGCGAGCAGGCTGGCACTGCCGCCGATCGCACGCAACGCACGGATCGCGGTGATGGCAGGACCTGGATGCCTCGCGGCAACCGCGAGCGGCGATGCGAGTGCCGCATCGCCACAGAGGGGTGCGAGCGCGATCGCGTCATCGCGCAACGCGGATTCGCCACGCAGCGCTCCTTCGCCGCCACGCAGCGCGGCCGCGAGCAACGGAACGGCGGTGGTCGTCGCGCGCGTCAGCACCGCGCGCGAGCAGCTTTCGCGCAGGCCCGCTCGCGCCAGCGCTCCTAGCGTCCGCAGTGCTTCCGGATGGGGGAGCACGAGGTGCGCGGCCACCCGTTCGGCGCGCGCGACATCGTCGGCCCGCCCGCGCAGATCGTCGACCAGCGCGCGCTCGAGCTCATCCTGCAGATCGCACCGCCCCGATGCGGCCAGCGCGATCAGCGCCGGTTCGCGCAGAGCCGGTTGCGCGGCGGTCCGGGCGATGGCCTCGAATGCGCCGCGCGTGCCGATCGCCGCCAAAGCGCGCAGCATCGCCGCGCCACGGTCAGACCGCCGCAGGGCGCGCTCGAGGCTGCCGATGAGGCCGGGTTCATCGCGCCGCATCGCACCGTTGTGGATGGCGGCGCCGAGGACTTCCGCGCTCGCGGTGGCGAGTTCGCCATCCTCGTCATGGAGCAGCGCCATCAGCAGCGCGGTCAGCGAAACGCCGCGTTCGGAGAGCGGTTGCGCCGCGACCAGGAAAGTGGTCAGCAGGTCGCCACCCTCGGCCGCCGCGTGGCCGCTCCCGAGTCGACGCAGGATCCCCGCCAGTTCGCCTCGCGGCGCTGCAAGTCGCGCCGGCTCGCTGTCGGCCGCAGCGAAGGCGCTCGGCGGAGCTTGCTCGGACGGCGGTTCCTCGGACGGAGAATCGATCCCGGCAACGGGCAGCGACTCGGTCGCGATCTCAGCGGCGATCTCGGCTGCGGTCAGCGGACCGGGTTCGGGCGACGGGCGGCGCGGCAGCCACCGCGTGGCCCCTGCGACCAGGAGCGCGAGAGTGGCCGCGGCGACGGCGATTCGGCGCAGCCAGCGAATCGGGGGCGATCGACGAACTTGCTGCGGTGGCGAGTCGACGCGCTCCGCGATCGCGGCCAGCAGGCGAACTCGCTCCGGGCCGGCGGGTCGCGGTCGCGGCAGCTCGGCCAGCGCGTCGTCGAGCGCGCGTTGCGCGGCCACCGCTGCGGCGCAGCTGTCGCAACCGGCGAGGTGCGCCTCGAAAACGAGCGATGCGTCAAGCGGCAGGTCGCGATCGACGTAGGCGGGCAAGTCGCGGGCAAGACGGCAGTGGCTCATCGCGGTCCCTCCGCCGGTGCGCCGCGCTCTTCGCCGAGGCCGAGCTCGCGGGTGAGGCGTTGGCGCGCCTCCCAGACGTAGAGGCGCGCGGAGCGAATCGTCGTGCCCATCGTCCGGGCGACCTCTTCGTACTCGAGCCCCTCGATGGTGCGCAGCGTCAGCGCCGTGCGCAGCCGCGGCGGCAGTTGCGCCAGCGCTGCGTCGAGGTTTCGCAGCAGTTCGCGTTGCTCGGCCTGGCGCGGCGGTGCGGCGGCAGTCCGGCTCACGGCGTCGCGGTCGGGTTCGAAGTCGTGCGGGAGCGCGGCGACGTGGCGCAACCGGCTCCGCCGCGCGCGGTCGACGTCGGTGCAGTGGCGCAACGCGATCGAGGTGACCCAGGTGCCGAACGTCGAGTGGCCGGCGAAGCTCGCCAGTCGCGACCACGCGCGGGAGAAGGTCTCCTGCACCGCATCCTCGGCGTCGTCGAGGTTGCCGAGCATGCGTACGCAGATCCGCAGCGTGCGATCGAGGTAGCGATCGACCAGCCGGTCGAAGGCGCCGCGATCGCCTCGCGACGCGGCCTCTGCCAGCGCGCGGTCGTCTTCCACCGCTCTCCTTGGCTTGATCGAACGCAGCAGTCGCAAGCAATCCCCCGGAGCGCGTCCTCGATCCACCTTCGACGGAGCCGTCGACCGAATGTTCATGCCCGCAAATCGGGGATCCCGCAAGCCGGGGCTTCCTCCGCGGCGCGCCCGGGCGATCATGCGGCGATGGCACCCCGCAAGGTCCTCGTCCTCGATGTCGTCGGCCTCACTCTCGAACTGTTACGCCACGCGCCTCGGCTGAAGGCGCTTGCGAGCGACGGATTCGTGGCGCCGATGGATGGCGTCCTGCCGGGCGTGACCTGCACCGCGCAGGCGACGTTGCTGACCGGCGCGCTGCCGCGCACGCACGGGATCGTCGGCAACGGCTGGTACTTCCGCGACCAGGCCGAGGTGTGGTTGTGGCGGCAAAGCAACCACCTCGTGCAGGGCGACAAGCTGCTGGCGGAGCTCGCGACCGCGTCGCCGCCAGTCACGACCGCGAACCTGTTCTGGTGGTTCAACTTCCACTCGGGCGCCAACTTCGCGATCACGCCGCGGCCGCATTACTTCGCTGACGGTCGCAAGCTGCCCGATTGCCAGACCGATCCGCCGGAGCTGCGCGAGGAACTGACCGCGAAGCTCGGCACTTTTCCGCTGTTCCAATTCTGGGGGCCGACCGCGTCGATTGCATCGACCCGCTGGATCGCCGACGCGGCGCTCTTTGTGTTGCAGCGACACGAGCCCGACCTCGCGCTGGTCTACCTGCCGCACCTCGACTACGACCTGCAGCGCTTCGGCCCGCGCGATCCGCGCATTCCCGCGGCGGTCGCCGCGGTCGACATCGAAGCCGGAAAGCTGATCGACCACGCGCGCGCGACCGGCCGCGAGGTCGTGGTGGTCTCCGAGTACGGCATCGACGAGGTCCGCGGCGCCGTCGCGATCAACCGCGTGTTGCGCGACGGCGGCTGGCTCAGCGTGCGCGATGGGCCGTGCGGCGAGCTGCTCGATCCTGGCGGCTCGCGGGCGTTCGCGGTCGCCGATCATCAGATCGCGCATGTCTACGTCCGGCGACCTTGCGATCTTGCCGCGGTGCAGGCGTTGCTCGAGCGGACCGACGGAGTGGAGCGCGTGCTCGACGCCGCCGGCAAGCACGCGGCGGGTCTCGACCACGAGCGCGCCGGTGAGTTGGTGGCGTTGAGCGCGCGCGATCGCTTCTTCGCCTACCACTACTGGCTCGACGACGCGCGCGCGCCCGACTTCGCGCGCACCGTCGACATCCACCGCAAGCCCGGCTACGACCCGAGCGAGCTCTTCTTCGCGCCCGACGTGCCGGCGCTGAAGCTCCGCCTCGCGGCGACGCTGCTCCGCAAGAAACTGGGCTTCCGCTACCGCATGCAGGCGATCTCGCTCGATCCGGGGCTGGCACGCGGAAGCCACGGCCTGCTACCGGCGACGCCGGAGACGGCGCCGCTGTTCCTGTCGTCGTCGCGTCGTGATGCCTGCGAGCAGGTTGCGATGCGAAGCGTCAAGTCGCGGCTTCTCGCGCGCCTGCGCGGCGGCTGATCGCGCCAGACCGCATCGCCGTGAAAAAGAGCGTGCCCGCGCCGGGGGGGGCGGCGCGGGCACGCGAAGATCAGGCGTGGCGGGGGGGAGCCGCGCTGGCCAGGCCTTTCGTCGATCAGGGCTTGATCACCTTGTAGTGCACCAGGTAGCGCCAGATGAAGTCGTTCAGGATCGGGTCGTTCACCATGTGCTGGTAGGTGTTCTCGGACATGCTGCGGTTCAGCTCGACGCCGTAGCTGTAGGCGCTCTCGCTGCGGCGGAAGTCGAGGAGGAAGTTCACGATGCACTGGTTCGCGTAGCCGCTCGAGTTCGGCGTGGAGATGAACGCGCCGGGTGCGGTCAGTGGGTTGGGCTTGCTGTTGCCGGCGTCGCCCGCGAACACGTCGGTGATGTAGTAGTCGCCGGTGTTGCGGTTGTGGTCGTCCATCAACCCGCGGTGCGCGTAGTGATAGATGTCAGGCGAGCGGTAGAGCAGGTCGTCGAGCAGCGGATCGGCAGGCGCCTTCTCGGCCAGATGGTGCGAGAAGATGTTGTAGGCGATCGACATCCCGCGCAGGTCGGTCCAGAGCTGGGACATGTAGCCATAGACCGCCTTGTCCGACGACTTGCCGGCCGACCACGTGATCATGAAGCCGTCGGGGTTGGTCGCGCTGCCTTCCGGCGTGCCGATCGGCGCCTGCCAGCCGAGCGTCGTGGTCGAGACGCCGAAGTCGTTGCTTTTGGCGAAGACGACGTTCGACCACTGAAACATGATCGTGTGCAGCCAGTCCTCGAGCTCCGGGTTCGGCGCGAGTTGCAGCACGGCGCAGGCGGCGCTCGTCACTGCACCGTAGGTGGCCGGCACGAAGTTGCCGTTCGGAGTCACGTTGGGCGAGATGCTCTTGTCGAGGATGGTCTCGGCCAGCGGCTTCGCGGCGTCGAGCAGATGGGTCTCGCCGCGAGCGAAGGCCCAGTCGGGTACTGCCTGGAAGAAGGTGTGCTTGCTCCCGTCGTACATGTCTGACTTGCGCGTCACCGACGCATTCGAGTTGCGAATCTTCTGACGGTCGCTGAGACGGCCGTCGTCGATGTTCCAGGCCATCTTGTCGGCCTTGTAGTAGGCCTCCATCAGCGAGTGCTGGAAGCTGCCGCCGTTGCCGGTGCGCAGCCAGTGGTAGAAGCGGCGCGTCTCCTCCCAGTTGTTGTTGCCACCACCCGTGCCGCCGGCGAAGCGGTAGTTCGTGCGTTGCGGGTTGCAGGTGTCGGCGCCGGTCGTGCGGATGTTGGCGAAGGTCTGGTAGGTCCTCGCGTCGGCTTCGCTCACGAGCTTCCACGGCCAGACCTCGGACTGGTTGTAGGCGAACAGCTCGGCGCGTGCCGCGACCGGGTAGTCGAAGCTCGATGCGACCGCGATCGGGTCGGCCGCGCGGCTCGACTCGAACCGCATCCAGAACGTGCGCGTTTCCGCCGACGCGTAGGTGAGCGGATAGAGATGGGTGTCGCTCGCCGGCTTGTGCGGCAGCAAGCCGACCTCGATGCGACCGTCGCCGCCGGCATCGAGTCCGACTGGCCAGGTGCGGCAGGCGTGCTCGACACCGAAGACCACGCCGCGGCCCGACGACTGCGAGTTCACCTCGACAAAGGACGGGTCGCAGAACTCGCTTTCCGGCGAGAAGTAGTTGGTCGACGATGAGCCGCAGAAGTTGGTGCTCGCGATCCGGGCGCAGACGCCCTCCACGCCGAAGTTATCGTTGCCGTTGCGAAGGAGGAAACCCTTGTAGGAGATCGAGTTCGGATCGGTCTGCAGTTGGTAGTCGCTGCGCTTGACGAATCCGGTAACGAAGCTCGCGTCCTGCCCGCTGGCGATCGCACCGGAGAGGAGCGTCGTGGCGTCGCCGAGCAGCGCCGGCTTGGGCATGCGCACGTCGAACGGCCCCGACTCGTTCAGTTGCATCCGGTAGGTGAAGCCGCGGAACTGCAGATGCTCCGGGAACTGGACGCTGGTGTCGCGCAACGAGACGGTCGCGCGCACGTCGGCCGAGCCCTTGAACGCCTCCAGATAGACGCGCACCAGCACGCGGTTGGCGTCGGTCGCGGAGGTCGTCTGGGTGAACATCCCGTCGACCTCGACCTCGCTGCGCACGGGACCGTTGCGACGAGTGCGGACGGCGGTCTTGTGCCAGGTCCACTCCTTGTCAGCGGCGTCCCAGTAATGCGGCTTGTTGCCGGCCGAAGTCGAGATCAGATCGCGACCGCTGCCAATCACCGACTGGAACAGGTCGGACTTGGTCGAGTCGATGGTGAGCTTGACGGAGCCGGTGTCGATCGTCGTCACGGTGCCACTGGTGCTGGCGAGGTCGCTGCCGCCGAAGTTGCCGACGCCCTTGTCGACTTTCACGGTCGACTGCACGACGCTGGCCAGCACATCCGCGCGGTATTCGGCGAGGACCCATTTGCAACTGCCGTCGCTCCACTTGGCGAGCGTCGAGAACTGCGCCTCCTTGGGGCCGCCGGTGAGTGTGAGCTGCGGGACGCCGCTCTTCTCGAACACCAGGCCCTTCGGGAACGGGACACCGACGCGCACGGGCGCTGCGGCGCGATCGAAGCCCTTCTTGCCCGCGCGAAGCACTTCCTGCGTCAGTAGCGGGATCGGCAGCGTGACGGTCGGTGCCGGGTCGCTCGTCAAAGCCTCGTCCGGATGCACTTCGACCAACGACGTCAGCCGGCCGCCGGCGGCGGTCTTGAAGTAACCCTGCACGTAGACTGGACCGTTCCAGGTCTTGGCATCGACGGTGCCGCTGTAGCTCGATCCGCTGACCTTGATCGCGGTCGCCTTCGCGATCTCGATGCCGAAGGTGCCGGGGCACGAGCTGTCGGGGTGCTTGGCCACGACGATGGTGGGAGAGATGTAGAGCGTGAGCTCGGTCGCGTACTCCGGGAGGTTCATGAACTTGGCGGTGAACGGGGCGCCGTCGGAGAACTGGTCGAGCTCGAGGTAGTAGGGCCGCTCCCCGCTGACGAACGACCCCATCGAGGAGGTCGATGTCGACTGGGCATTCGCCCCGAGAGCGAGCGCCGCGACCAGCGCCGGAACCGTGAAGTGCTTCGACATGTCGTGAAAGACCTCCGAGTGCCCAGGTGCAACGTGCAACATCTGGACAATTCGGTGTCTGAGAGGCGGTTCTGAAGCGACATCGCACGCCGTTCCACCCCGAAAAAAGTTCCGCCCGCCGACCGGCGAACCGGGCGGCGGGCGGCCGAGGTCTTGGTTCGCTCGCGGCGTCAGCGCTGGAAGGTTTCGCGCGGCGCCGTAACGAAGATCACGGCTTCAACTTCCCGTAGTGGACGAGGTAGCGCCAGATGAACTCGTTCAACACCGGGTCGTTGATCGACGCGTCGAAGGTGCTCTTGCCCATGCTGCTGTGGAGTTCGACGCCGTAGGAGAACGCGGTCTCGGAGAGCGCGTTGTCGAGCTTCAGGTTGACGAGTGAGTGGAAGGTGTAACCCGCGCCGTCGTCGATGCCGATGGTGAATCCCGGCTCGCTGAACGGATCGGCGGCGGGGTCACCGGCGTCGCCGCGGAAGACGTCGAGGATGTAGTAGTCGCCGGTGAGCTGGTTCCAGTCGTCGCGCATCGAGCGGTGTGCGTAGTGGTACCAGTCCTCGCTGCGGGCCATCAGGTCGTTGATCAGCGGATCGGCCGGATCGTGCTCGCGCAGGTAGTGGACGTAACGCTCGTAGGCCTGCGCGCCGTTGCGGATGTCGGTCCAGCCCTGCGTTATGTAGCCGTAGGTCGCCCTGTCGGACGACTTCCCGGCGTCCCACGAGATCATGTAGCCGTCGGGATTCAGCGCCGTGCCAGGCGCGGTCCCGACGGTCGCCTGCCAGCCGAGCTTGGTGGTGCTGACCCCGAAGTTGTTGTCGACCTGGAACACCACGTTCGACCACTGGAAGCAGATGTCGTGCACCCAGGTCGCGAGGGCCGGTTCGTCGTAGTAGTCGAGGACGGCCAGCGCCACGTTGACGATCGCCCCAAACGTACTGCAGACGAAGTTGCCGTCCGGCTTCACGTTCGCTGAGATGGTGTCATCGAGGAGCGTCTCGCTCATGTGCCGGCCGCTGTCGAGCAGGTAGGTCTCGCCGCGTGCGAAGCCCCAGTCCGGGACGATCTGCCAGTAAGTGTGCTTCGAGTTGTTGTAGTAGTCGTCCTTCTTGGTCACGGCGGCGGTCTTGTTGCGGATGCCGAGGCGCTGCGAGATGGAGCTGTCGTCGATCAGCCAGGGCATCTTGTCGACCTTGTAGATCGCTTCCATCCACGAATTGACCGCCGCTCCGCCGAGGCCGCCGCGCAACCACTGATAGAAGCGGCGCGTCTCGTCCCAGCTGTTGCCGCCAGCGCCAGTCGTGTTCGAGTACTCGTAGATCGTGCGGATGACACCCGAGGCCGCGGGTTGCGGCGTCCGGATCCCGGAGTGCGCGGTGTATTCGTCGAGTTCGGTCTTGCTGATGAGCTTCCAGTGCCAGACGTCGGACTGGTTGTAGACCCAGGTCTCGGCGCGGGCCCCGAGTGGCGCATCGTGCGAGTAGCTGTCCGCGATCGGGTCGGCCGCAGGCGTGGCTTCCGGCATCACCCAGAAGAAGCGGGTCTCGGCGCAGGCGTACGTCAGCGTGTAGGCGTGGGCGTTGGCCGGGTTGAGGTGCGGCAGCAATCCCACTTCGATCCTCGCGTCGCCCTCCGCCACGACGTTGATCGGCCAGTAGTAGCGGGCGTACGGAAGGCCAACCATCACGCCGCGTCCGCCGCCGGGCGCATTCAGTTCGAGGAAGCTCGTTGCGGCGAAGACATGCTGGGCAGTGCGGTAGCCGGTGGTCGCGTCGCCGGTGAAGTAAGTTGCTCCGACTCGCGCCTGCACGCCCTCGACCGCGAAGTCGTCGTCGCCGAACCGCTCGATCAAGGGGACGTAGGTCGACCAGTTCGCGTCGTAGCAGAGATCGTCCTTCTTCAGCTTCGCGAAGCCCTGGTCGAACAGTGCGGTGTCGGTGGACGCGGGCAGCGTGCCGTTCCAAGTGCCGGGCGGGAGCCCGTCGATCGACATCTGTGGCAGTCGCACCTCGAGGACGCCGGCTTCGTTCAGGTAGCCGCGCCAGGTGAACCCCCGATAGAAGAGGTGCTCCGGGAACGAGACCGCCGAGTTGCGCAGAGACGCGGTCACCTTGGCAGCCGCCGAGCCCTTCGAGAGTTCGACGTAGAAGCGGGCGTAGACGCGATCGGCGTCGTCCGCCGCGCTGCTGCGGGTGAAGCGGCCGTTGACTTCTATCTCGGCGCGGACCGGACCGTTACGACGGAGCGCGACCGCGTCCTCGTGCCACGTCCATTCGACGTCGGCGCTGTCCCAGAAACGCGGGAAGTTGCCCTTCGCGGTGTCGAACACCTCGCGTCCGGCGCGCACGTAGCTGTCGAAGAGGCTGCTCGACGCCGGATCGAACTTCACCGTCACGCTGCCGGTGTCGACGGTGACGACGCTGCCACTCACGGATGCGAGGCTGGTGCCGCCGAAGTTGCCGCTGCCCTTGTCGACGGAATACGCGGTCGATGAGCCGCCCGCGGCAAGGTCGGCGCGCCACTCGCAGAGCGCCCACTTCACGCTGCCGTCGGGCCATTTCGCCAGCGTCGAGAACTGCCCTTCGTTGGCGCCGAGGATCGTCAGCTGCGGCACGCCCGCGGTTTCCTGCACCTGGCCGATCGGCAGCGGGAGACCGACGCGCATCGCCTCTTGCGTGCGCTGCAACGTCGGGTGTCCGGGCGCCGTCCATTCCGTGACCGTTAGCGGCAGCGGGAACTTGATCGTCGGCGTGGTGCCGGGATCGTCGCCCGGGTTGATCGCAGAGCAGACGGTCATCGAACTCAGGCGTCCGGCGTCGCCGGGCAAACTCACGGAGGCCTGGATGTAGACCGGAAGCCCGGCGATTCCGGTCGGCAGCACGTCGTCGTAGGTGAACGTGGCCCCATCCATGATGATCAAACCGCCTTGGGTCAGGTCGGGACCAAGATGGCCCGGGATGCCGAGCGCGGTCAGGTCGATCAGGTCGGTGCCGAGGCTCCAGATCAGCAGCGGCCCCTTTGCGCCAGCGGGGAGGTTGCGCAATTCGAAGTGGACGGACTGACCGTCGACCCACGGGCTGCATTCGATGTACATGGGACGCTCGCCGTCGACGAACGACCCGACGCGGGCTTGAGCGCGCAGCCCGCTAGCGAACACGACGAAGACGACGAGGCCCGCCAGCGGGCGCAAGACGTGCGCCAGCGACTGCCGAATCAGCGCGATGCTCAAGCGAGGCTCCTTCCCAATCCCTGGTGCACAGCAAAGTCGAGGCGGCGCAAGCAGTCCGAAGTCTTCCAGATCGTCCGCGTCGGCAGGAGACGGAGCGAGTGGCGTTGCCAAGCGACCGGAGCGTGTTCCATGGTGCGATCACGCTTGATCCGCATCGGGCAGGGTTCGGATCAAACCGGGCGGTTCAGCGACGGCGCGCAAGTTAGCCCAACTTCCGCAGTTCAGAAAAGCCAGATGAGTCCTGACAAGGACTTACGTCGATTTCGGCTCAAAAGTTGTCACTACATTGGTGCACTTGCCGCAACGGCCGGCGGCGGGATCTGCAGCCGGCGCGGCAGGTCG
>SIAN01000028.1 GCA_009691715.1 Planctomycetota bacterium | reverse complement strand
TCCACGCGATCGTCGACGGCAAGTACACCCGCGTGCTCGCGTGCACCCGGTGCATCAAGAAGGGCTTCGTGGTGAAGCAACTGCGCCAGCGCAAGGTCGTCACGGCGACCTGAGCCAGACGATGCCGCCCCTGCGCGGCATCGGGCGTCAGAGATGCGCGCCCTTGCGCGGCGTCGGGCGTCAGGGATGCGCGCCCTTGCGCGGCATCGGGCGTCAGAGATGTGCGCCCTTGCGCGGCGTCGGGCGTCAGGGCGGTGGGTCGGCGAGCCTGAGCTCGAGTTCGGCGACGGCGTCGTCGCGCAGCGACACCGCGGAGCTCCCGATCTGCCGGCCTGATTCGGCATCGACTCGCCACGTCCCCGCCGGCAACGCCTCGATCCGCGCCGCGCCGGCATGCGTCGTGTAGGCGAGCCGCTGCAGCGCCCCCGAGGTCGGATCGACGAGTCGCAGCACCGCCGCGCAGCCCTGTCCGACGTCGTCGCGGACGAGGATGTGCAGCGTCGCCGTGCCGCCCGCAGCGTCCGGCGGTCGCGGTGCCGGGGGCGGGGTTGGAAGCGGCGGCGCAGCTTGTTCGATGGTCACGGCCGCCAACGTGAAGGTCACCGCGGCGGAGGGGAGCGCGAACCCGAAGTCGTGCCACTCACATCCTGCGAGCCGCACGGAGGCCACACCGGAGCCGGCGCGCAAGCCAACGAGCTCGAATCGGCCGTCGCCGACGATTTGCGCCTCGAACTCGCCGACGCGCAGCGCGCGCGGTGGATCGCTGCCGATGGGCAGGACGAGCTGGCCGGTGAGTCGCAGGGCGGGCACGACTTGCAACGAGAGGCCACTGCGGATGCCGCCGCGCGTCATGTCGACGACGAGCGGCGCCAACGTTGAATCGTCGTCGCCCGCGCCCGGCACGTCGAGCTCGTAGCGGCCGGGAAGCAGGGCCGTGAACTGGAACGCTGAGTGGCGGTCGCAGGCGGCCCGCGCCACCTCGCGATCTTCGCTGCGGAGACGGACGCTCGCGTTGGTGGCGATTCCGGCGCCGGCCGCATCGACGACTCGTCCGGTGATCGTCGCGAGCGGCAGCAACGCCACCGTCCCGAGGTCGAGGGTCTGGCCAGCGACGATCTCGGCGTTGCGAGTCGCTGTCACGTAGCCCTCGGCCGCAACGCGCACCGCGCAACGACCCGCCGGCAACGCGCGCACCTGGAACGAGCCGGGCAGGCCGGCGTCGGCCGGCAGCACGCGGTGGTCGCTGTGTCCGGCGACGCCGTCGACCTCGAGCGTGCGGGCGACGAGCCCGAAGTCGCCGTTGGCGTCGACCGCGCGTCCGCGCAGATGCCCGATCGGAAGCAGCGTCGGTGGCAGGTCAGCCGGTGTCGCTTGCGGCGTCGGCGCGTCCGCGAAGAACCCGAGCCACGCAAGCAGCGCGAACAGGAGCACGCCGCCGCCGAGCAGTGTGAACCGGAGTCCCGTTCGCTCCTCGCTGGACAGCATGGCGGGAGTCTACGCCGGCTTGAACACGGGCCGCGCCGGTCCTTCGCCCGGTTCAGCGGAGCGGGGCGGGGGCTCGGCCCTACCGCTCGAGCAGCACGAAGTCGCCGTCGCGCGACAGGAGCGCGATGCCGAACTCGCAGTCGAGCGGCGCGCCGGCGAAGGAGCCGCCGCCGAGCCGCGTGCGCTCGAGGACCTCGCCCGTCTGCGGGTCGATCACTTGAAGCACTCCCGCTTCGCATGGGACCCAGAGCCGGCCATCGATCAGCGCCGGTGTCGCGGTCGGCGCGAGGTCGGTGAATGTGTGGGTGACGGTCGCGGTCGCGAGGTCGATGCGGACGAGGTGGTGGCCGAGCGGCAAATCGGCGATGCCGTCGGCGGCGCGCGGTGCGGCGGTCGCGGTGGCGCCAAGCACCACGACGCCGCGCAGCGTGCCATCGCGTACGTCGATGATCAGCAATTCACCGGTGCTGGTCGGAGCGCAGATGAACTCGCCGGAGCACGCCAGTCCATGCTCCAGATCGTGACCGAACGGAAGCTCCCAATCGAGTGCGTGCGTCGCGAGCGCGATGGATGCGATCCGGCCACCGACCTGCGGCACCAGCAGGCGACCGCCGTGCTCGATCGGGGCGGCTGCGATGCGTACTCCGAGGGCGAGCGTCCCGGTCGGAGTGCCCTTGTCGAGATCGAGCCACGCGATCCGTCCGCTCGCACCGACGACGGCGATCTCGTCGCCGCAGCGCACCGGGGAGTGGGCGAATTGGTCGTCGAGCGGGCGCGACCACACTTCGATCAGGCCGTCGGGCGTGTCGGTCAGGCGAACGACGCGGCCGTCGTAGAGCGCGGCGATGAAGCCTCCCGGGACCGCGAGTGGCGACGCCAGTGCTCCGGACAGCGAACCGCTCGCGTGGCGATGGACCGCGACGATGCCGTCGTCGCCGAGCGTGAGCGATTGCAGCGAGCCGTCGCGCCCCGCTACCGCGAAACGCCCTTCGTTGCAGATCGGCGCGGCGATGGTGCTCAGTTTGAGGCCTGCGTTCGCGATCGTGCGGCGCGGCAGTTCGATCAGGCAGCGCGCGGGTGACTCGGCGGAGAGCGTCGTGCGCTGCGGCGCTCGCGCAGGGATCTTGACCTCGATCTCGGCGTGGCCGTTGGCGGGCAAGCGCATGACCAGCGGTGTGACGCCAGCGTCGCACCCGTCGATGAATACGCGCGCGCCGTGCGGCAGCGAGTCGATCGCGATCGGGATCAACGGCGTCGCAGGGAGCTGCAGTTCCCGGTATTGATCGGCGGCTGCGCGCGCCGCCGCGTTCGCGCCCTCGATGTTGCCGGCCGCGATCAAGGCCTCGACCTGGGCGATCGCGGCGACCGCTCCATCAAGCCGTGCGATGCGTTCCTGGAAGACCTTCGCCAGCTCTCCGTCACCGTACTCGGCCAGCACCCGCTTCAGCAGTTCGCGAGCGCGCTCGACGTCGCCGGACTGCGCTGCCCGCGCCGCTTCGATGTACTGGCTCGACAACGAATTCAGTCGTTCGAGGCGGTCGTTCTGACAGCGCAGCGATTCGAGCTCCGGGCGCATTCGCTGCTCGAGCGCCAGGAACACGTCGGCCGCCGCGACGAGATCGTGCATCCATGAGCGCACGTCACCCTCGAGCCCGCGTGCCGCCTCGAACGCGATCTCGCGCAAGCGCGTGGCCGCCGTCACGAGGTCGAGCGGAAACGCGCTGTCCATCGTCTTCCACGCCGGCGCGACCTCGTCGTCGCGAGTTGGCGCCCGGAAGCCGGTGGCCGTCTCTTTCGCCCGTGCGACGTGCCCCAGGAACTCTTGCGTGATGGACTGCAGCCGCGTGCGCACGCGGTCGGAGAGATAGGCCTCCTTCTGGGCGTGGAACAGTTCGACCGCGGCGGCGAGCGCGACGTCGTACTGCCGGAGCTCGACCGATTGCTGGATCGATGCGAGCTCGGTCGAGAGCTGCTGGTCGCGGGAGCTGCGTCGGCTGCGCGTGGCGTCGGCGATCGACTCATCGACGCGATCGAGCAGCCGCAGGGCGGGCTGAGTCACTTCCGGCGGCGGGTCGCAGGACAACACTTCGTCGATGAGCGCACGCGCCCCCTCTGCGTCACCTGCGGCGAGCTTCTGACCGGCATCGTCGATGGTGGCGAGACGCTGGGCGTTCATGTGGCGGCGCCAGCCGACGACGCCGCCGAGGAGCGCCAGAGCCAGCGCTGCGGCTGCGACCCCAGTCGATCGAGCCACCCGCTCGGCCCGGGAGTGGGTTGCGGCGGCGAGCGCGCGCTTGATGTCCTTGCGACCAGCGTCGATCGCGAGGATTCGCTTGTAGATGTTCGGGAGCTCGGCGACGCGCCCTTGACGCCGGATGTGGTCCGCCTCCTTCTCGAGCGCCTCGATCGCCTTGTCACGGAGGTGCAAGCGAAGGCAGAGATCGGAGTAGGTGCGGCGCGCGACTCCATCCTCGGGGGCCAGCTCGAGCAGGCGTTCCATCGTGGCCAGCGCGACGTCGTTGCTGCCGGTCTCGAGGAGGCTGGTTGAAAGCTCGCGCAAACGACTCAGCTCGGCCTCGCCGTCGCCGGTCTGACGCAGCACCGCAACCAACGACTGGAGGAGCGCAGGAGCTCCCGGCGAATCGACGAGACCGGCCTCCAATTCACGCCGCGCGACGTCGAGGCGGTCCTGCGCGCGCGCGGCCTCCGCGATCTTGTAGCGCATCTTCGCGGAGGCCTTCCCATCGCCGGCAAGCATGAACATCTCGGCGAGCCTGGAGTCGAGATGACACGCTTGCGCCGACAGCGTCCCGAGTCGGTGCAGCAGTCGCAACGCTCGCGACTTCTGGTTCTCTGCCAGCAGGGCGCGCGCGGCGTTGAGCAACTCCTCGGCGCTGGCGGCCCTCGCGCGGCGCGCCGTAATCAGCGCGGCCAGCACCTTGGCGACATTGAACGGCGAGTCGAGCAACGAGTCGGCGACGTCGCGCACCGTATTCCGGCCGTCGAGACGGGCGAGCACTTCGCGCGAGGATTCGTCGTCTCCCACGCTTTCCGGTGCGCACTCGGTTAGATAGAGGCCATCGATACTCGGCACCACGCGCTCGATCTCGGCCCACTCGTCGAGCCGACGCGCGGCCTCGAAGATCACCTGCGCGACGCCGAGCGGCCGCACCGAATGACCGTTGCGACGGAGCAGTGACGGGACGTCGCATTCGGCGAACTCGAATGTTCCGCCAGTGAAACGGAACAGCTCGTACATCTCCTCGTCGACTTGGATTGCGAGGATCCGGTCGAGTGTCTCCTGCGGCAACTTGCCGTTGCGCACCAGGACTTCGCCGAGGAACTTCTTCGTGCGCGCCTGTTCACGGAGCGCAGCCGCGAGGTCCTGTTCGGAGAGCACCTCGGCAAAGACCAGGATCTCGCCGAGTCGGCGGCGGCCGAGGATCGTCGGATCGAGCAACGAGACACCTTCGCGCGAGATGATCACGCGGTGGTTGCCATGTGGCGACGTGACGCTGAGCACCCCCTCTTGGCGGTTTTGCGCCAAGGTCTGGAGAAGATCGGCGAGCTGGACGCTCCTGAGGTCGCCCTTGAAGGCCATGCCGGAGGCTCACCGTGGCGAAATGGGGTGCGGTAAAAAGCCCTGCGACTGCGCGATCACAGTCGATTGGTCCTGCTTCGTCGCCCGGGAGAAAACCGCTTGAGATGCGCCGCTCGAGGCGGCCGAGCTGGGAGGTAGTTTCCGGACGCCAGCAACCTTTGTCGCGGTGTGGCACGCGAGTTGGTCAACTTGGCGCTTCCCACGAAACGATGGCGTGGTGAGGGCCGCTGTGCGCCAGTTAGGCCCTGAATGAGGGCGGAAGTGTCAATGTGACGCGATGGTGGAGCGAGCAATGGCGACCGCAGGAAGCTCTCCGACACCACGGCTGACCGCATCGATCGTGCTGATCGAGGATGACGATTCGGTACGCAAGGCGATGGCGGAGTACCTCGAGACCAAGGGCTACTCGGTCACCCAGACCGCGCGCGGCGAAGAAGGCATCGCTCAGGTCGATGGCGAGACCGAGGTGGTGATCGCCGATTGGAAGCTTCCCGGAATGTCGGGTCTCGACGTGCTCCGCGAAGTCCGGCGCAAGAACCCGAGCTGTGAAGTGTTGATCGTGACCGGCCACGGCTCGATCGACTCGGCGGTCGAGGCGATGAAGGAAGGCGCCTACCACTACGTCACCAAGCCGGTGAACCCGACGCTGCTCTTGCGAATCCTCGGTGAATTGGTTCATCGCCGCTCGCTCGAGGCCGAAGTGTCGCAGCTGCGCCAACAACTCGATTCGCAATACGGCTTCGAGAACCTGATTGGCCGTTCGCCGCCGATGCGACGGGTGTTCGACGTGATCCGGCAGGTCGCCCCGACTCGGATCACGGTGCTGATCACTGGAGAGAGCGGCACTGGCAAGGAACTCGTCGCGCGCGCGATCCACCAGAACAGTCCGCGCAAGAACGGGCGATTCGTGGCGATCAACTGCGCCGCGTTGCCGGCGACGCTTCTTGAAAGCGAGCTGTTCGGCCACGAGAAGGGCGCATTCACCGGTGCTGTGCAGCGACGACAGGGACTACTGCAGGCCGCGCATGGAGGCACCCTCTTCATCGATGAAGTGGCGGAGCTCGAGCCGGCGCTTCAGGTCAAACTGCTGCGCGTGCTCGAGTCCCGCGTCGTCACGCCGCTCGGCTCGACGCGCGAAGACCCCGTCGACCTGCGCATCCTCGCGGCGACCCATCAGGACCTCGACAAGCGCGTCCAGGACGGGCGCTTCCGCGAGGATTTCCTGTACCGACTGAAAGTGGTGAGCCTCCAGCTGCCGCCGCTGCGCGACCGTCGCGAAGACATCCCGCAGATCGCGCGCACCTTCCTTGACCAGGCCGTGAAGGACAACGGTCTCACCGCACGCCGCTTCACGCCGGAAGCGCTCTCTCGATTGACCGGATACCACTGGCCGGGCAACGTCCGTGAGCTGCGCAACGTCATCGAGAGCGCGGCCGTGATGTCGACCGATGAGTCGGTCGGCATCGAGGATCTGCCGCCGCCGTTGGTCGAGCGAATTCCCGCCGGTGTCGGTGGTCTGTTCCACGTCGGCCAGACCATGGGCGAGCTCGAACGGGCCGCAATCCTGGCGACCTTGAAGGAGCATGGCGGAAACCGAACTAAGACCGCCGGCGTTCTCGACATCAGCCTGCGGACGCTTCAACGAAAGCTCAAGGAATACGAAGTCGCCGAGAGCCGCTAGGCTCGCACAAGCCTTGCGTCGCGCGGGAGCCGAGACTAGGCTCCCGCGTTTCCCCGGGGCTCGCACCGGCCAGCGGCGGGAGTCGTGGAGTCCCCGGTGAGACCGCCGAGTCGACAAGGATCGAGACCCGGATGGATTTGAAGAGCATTGAGGCCGCCAAACGCCGTGTCGGCGGGGCTTTCCGCCTCTCCGTGCTGTTGCAGAAGCGCATCATCGAATTGGTGCGCGGTGCACCCTCGGTGATCGACCATCCAGAGCGCGAACGCGGTCCGATCCAGATCGCGCTCAAGGAGATTCTCGACGGGAAGATCTCCCTCGAGATGATCCCTCCCGAGGCCTTCGACAAGCTGGTCGAACAGGCTCGGCAGGAGAAGGAAGCACGGTCGGCCGCCCGTGACGCAGAGATGGGAGCTCCGCCGCCGTCGGCTGGTGGGGCATCCTTCGATGTGCCGCCCGACTCGAGGAAGTGACGCTCGCGACGCTCGTCGGCAGACCGCAAGACCGATCGAAATGGGCGCCTCACTGCCGCCTGACTTCAACGCTGCTGTGGCTCAGAGGTAGAGCACGTCCTTGGTAAGGACGAGGCCGTGGGTTCAATTCCCACCAGCAGCTCCATCCTCGCCCGCGGTTCGCGCGACGCCGTGCCGCGGTGCATGGGCGTCCTAGGCGACCAACGCTGGCCGCGCCGGGGACTCCCCCAGGGCCGCGTTCCGTGAGCGGCACCAACCTTCGCTCGAATCCGGCGTAGTTGTGGCGCTTCCTGCTCCGACAAACGGATGGGGTACGATCCCGCGGTCGGATCGAATCCCCGTCGACTCCGCGGAGAGCCGTGCCCGATGTTTCCCGCCCGTCATTGGCTCATCGGGGCTGCCTTCACGATCGCGACCGCGTTCGCGACATCGGCAGCGAGCGCCGCGGACGGTCTCGAGCTCTACCGACGGAGCGAAGACGGTGTGGTCAACTTCTTCGTCCGCGGCGCTCGGCCGGGCGAAGAGGTGCTGCTGGCGGTCACGAACGAGATCGGGCAGGTCTTCATCGGTGCCGCGACGGCCGATCCGACCGGCGCGGCCTGCATCCAGATTGCGCTTCCGCTCGACGCGCGCGAACTGCCGCGATCGACGCTCTTGGTGCAGGCGCAGGTCTACCGCGGGGCGCTCCAGCCGATCGTGTCGAACGTCGTGGAGTTGTGCGATCCGGCGCTGCTCTGGAGCGACCTTCCGCTGTTGTGGATGGTCATTGAGCGCGGCGATTCGTCCTCCACGGTCCTGCGCTTTGACGCGATGCAGCGCTCTCTCGATGAGATCCGACGCGGTCGTGGGCGCCGTGATGGCGTCCTTGCGGCGAGCGGCGCGACCGCGGTCATCAAGGAAGATGGCACGTTGATCGCGCTCGACGACCTGACCGTCGCGACGTTCCCCGATGGCGAGGAACCGATCAATCTGGCGCTGACTGCGGATGACGCGATGGCCGTCCTCACGCGCGAGGCGGTCGGCGACGGCCGCACGTTGTTGCGAGTGCGACTGCTCGACGCCGCGCAGATCAATCGCGAGATCGACTCCTTCGAGGTGCACCGAACCTCCTCGCGGCTGGTTTCGGCGTGGCTGGTCGCCGCCGAAGACTCCCACCGCGTGCTGGTCGCCGAACGCTCCGTCGGGGTGCGTGAACTGGTGCTTGGCGAATCGATCTCGCCCGGCGTGACCCTGCTCCCGCTCGCCGCCGATGGCCGCGAAGAGTTGGTCGATTGCGCCGTGATGGGCGACTGGATCGCGGTCACCACGCGCATGCTGAACGGGAGAGACGGCCGGCTGCTCGTCGCCGATCTCACCCGCCGCACGGCGCCCTCGGAGCACGCGCTTCACGGGCGACCGGTCGGCCTGGCGCTCGCGGGTGGCGACGCCGGGCCTGCGGCGTTCGTCGCGATCGATGGTGGTCCGGTTGGCGGCGGCTCCGTCGAACGGATCGCCCTCGCCGATGGTGCGCGGCAGTCGATCGAGTTGCCCGGAGTCGTCCGACTGGCGGCGAGCCGTTCGGGTGACCATTGCTTTGCGCTCGCGTCCACCGAGCGCGGTGAAGGCGCCGCGCTCTACTCATTGTCGAGCGAGCTCGGCTCCGCGGTGACGCTCGCCACGTTCGGACCGCTCGCTCGGTCGGTGCCAGAGCTCGGCGTGATCGCCGCCAACGGCCGCGAGTGGGTCTGGTTGATTGAGCGACGGTTCGTTGCGACGCGACCCGGTGGCGCCCAAGTCGATGACCAGCTGTGGTGGACCGAGGTCCATCCGACGACCGGCGCGGAGCTCGAGAGCGCATCGAGGCGTGCGGTCGGCGGCCGCGTACGCGGGATCACTTCGCGCTGACGAACGCATGCGGGAGTTCCCCCGAACGGGCCGGTCCACGGGCGGCGTAGCATCGCCGTCGTCATGTGGAGGCGTGCCTGGTGGTTTCGCAGGCTTCGTCCCGGAGGCAGCCAGGATCTCCGCCGCTGCCGCCCGCCGCCGAGCGGTGGTGGCGTGCGCGCTTCGTCGCCGCCGGCTTGGCGGCAGTCGGGGGTGTCGTCGTGGCGCTCTCCGCTGCCGACCGGATCGCGACCGGGATGCTCGCGACGGTGGTGGCAGTGGCGCTGACCACGCTCGGCGCACTCGCGTGGCTGCGTCACGGAACGCGCCCACCCGAGGTCGCCTCGATCCGAGTGGTCGGCTCGGTGCTGCTCATCGACGTGGCCGTCGCAGTCGCCGTCGTCCGCCTCGCGTCGGCGCCGATGGCACCCTGGGTCGCGCCGGCCGCGCTGGTGGCGATCGCTCTCGAAATCCGCCTGCTCACCGGGTTGGCGTCTGGAGTCGAGCGTCGTCTGGCGCATGAGCGCGAACAACGGCTCGACCGGGCGCGTGAATCGCTCGGGATCGTGCGCGCCCGCATCGATGCGCTGCGCCTCGCGCTCGACACCACGCCGCTTGACCCGACGCTGCGCAACAGGCGTTGCGCGACGTGCGTCCGCCGGAATCGGCTAGCCTCCGCGCCTTGCCCGCCCACGGTGGAGCGGACAGTCGCGACAGGCAGCCATGGCGCAGCGAGTCGAGACCGAAGCCGTCGTGATCCAGCGCTTCCCCTACGGGGAGAGCAGCCAGATCGTGCATCTCCTCACGGCCGCGCTGGGTCGCGTCGCGGTGATGGCGCGCGGCGCATGGCGGTCGAAAAATGGCTACGAAGGCCCGCTCGACCTGCTCGTGAGCGGCCGCGTGACGATCAGCATGATCGATGGGCGCGATCTCGGACTGCTGCTTGCGCGTCGCATCACGACCAGCCACCCGGCGCTGCGCAGCGACCTCGCGCGCCACGCGGCGGCGACGCAACTCCTGAGACGCGTGCTCCATTTCGAGACGGTCGGTGGCGGAGGCGGGACCCACGCGTTGCTCGAGCGCGCGCTGACGGCGCTCGAGACGATCGAGCCTGACCGCATCGTGATGTTGTTGCTGGCGTTCGACCTGCGGTTGCTCGCAGCGCATGGCCTCACGCCCGATGTCGACCGCTGCGTTCGCTGCGGTTCCCCACGCCGTCTGGCGCGCTTCGTCGAAGGTTGCGGCGGCGTCGTCTGCGTTGACTGCCTCGACCGCGCCGATGAAGGGGCTGCCATCGACGGGCGCACAGCGACGCTGCTGCGGACGTTGCTCGCCGCGCCGCTGCGCACCGTCGCGGCGCCGGCAACGCCGACCTTGGCGCGCGCGCGCCGGCTGGTCGATCTCCACCTCGCCTGGCACGCCGACGCCGGCGGTGGTCGAAAACCGCGGGCGGCAACGCGCGGGTCGCAGCGAAGGAGTCCCCGCCGTGGTTGAACCGGAGCGCTCACGACCAGGTCGTTCACGCGCGATCGCGGCACTCCTGTTGTCGATCGCTGCCGGCTGCGCCGCTGGTCGAGACGTGGTCGACATCGAGGACCTGTCGGAACCGCAGCTTCAGGACGAGGCTGCGCGGGCCCTCGCCGCCGGCGAGATCGATCGGTCGATCGACTGCGCCGAGGCGTTGCTCGAGCGCACGAGCGACGGCGCGCGCAAGCAGGCCGCGCTGTTCGTCGCCGCCGAAGCGCGCCTGGCTGACGGCGCGCCGATCAAGGCCTTCCGGCACTACCAGTCGTTGCTGCGCGACTTCCCGTGGTCGCCATACGTGCCGAAGTGCGAAGATCGCGTCTGGGCGATCGGCGCGGACTACTTGGCAGAGAAACCTTGGTTCCTGTTCGGCGACCTCTTCTCCGGTCGCGAGCGCGGCGCCGAAGTGATGCGCGAGTTCGCTGCGAGCTTTCCGTCGTCGGAGCGGGCCGACGACGCCGTCGCTGCCATCGCCGGCTACCGCTTCGAGCGCCTGGAATTCGAGGACGCGGTGGCCTGGTGGGATCGGGTCGTGACCGATTATCCCGATTCCGAATGGGCCGATCTCGCGGCGTTTCGGCGCGCGGAGTCCTGGCAGCTCGACGCGCGCGGACCTGCCTATGACCTGACACCGCTGCTGCGCGCGGCGCGTGACTATCGTCGGTACCTCAGCGAGCGGCCGAACGGCGAGCGCCGCGCGCTGGCGCTGCAGCGCGCGAGCGAGGTGGACGAGATGATCGCGCAAGGCGAGTTGCTGCGCGCCGACCTGTACCTCGTCCGCGAGGAAGAGCGCGGCGCGCGTATGCACCTCGCGAACGTCTCGCTCGCGTATCCGTCGACCGCAGCTGCCGCACGCGCACGCGAACTGCTCGAGCAGCACGGCTGGGACCTTTCGATCCACAGCGTCGACACGCTGCAGCCGCCGCCGCTCGAAGGGCGGCTGCGGTGAGCGTCGCTGCCGGGACGCGTCGGATGACTTTCTTGATCGCCTTGCTGGCGCTGGCGACCTGCGGCTACAGCGTCGGGTCGATCACGCAGCGCGGTCACCGACGCATCCACCTGCCGCTGTTCGTGAACGAGACCTTCTACCGCGACCTCGAAGTGGAGCTCACGCGCCAGGTCGCGAAGGAGCTCGCGAGCCGGCCGGGCGTCTCGATCGTGCCACTCGAACAAGCCGAGGTTGTCCTCGTCGGGACGATCGTCGATTTCGAGCAACGCGTGCTCTCGGAGGACGCAGAGGATCAGGTCCTGGAATCCTCCGTCATGACCCGCGTGCGAATCGAAGTGCGCGACGCGCGGACCGGAGTCGTCGCACGCACCTATTCAGTGAGCGACCGCGCCGAGTTCCTCGCGGCAGGCAGCGGCTCACTCAACGCGGCGACGTCTGAGGCGTTCTTCGATGTCGCGCGTCGCGTTGTCGACGGCCTCGAGTCCGATTTCCCGCGCGCTTCGGCGTCATCGCGCGGCGAGCTGACCGATCGCCGCTGATCGCCGGAGGCGAGCCCATGGACGATTCGCGCGATGACGGCAAGCGGGGCGACCGGAAGAAACCGCGCGGCGGCCTGCCCGCGGTCCTGATCTTTCTCGGAATCCTGTTCGGACTCGTGCTGCTGATCGAGGGGTTCTCCGATTCGATCCGCTCCTCGCGCATCGAGCTCGACGAGTTCCTGCGCAACCTCTACACCGGCTCGATCGAAAGCGTGGAGCAGCGCGGCGACTCGCGCCTCGAAGGCATCGTGGTGCGCCGTGACGAAGCGGGGCAGATCGTCGCGCGCGAGTCCTACCGCTGCGATCTGCCGCCGGGCGAGGCCGGACGGCTGATGCCCGACCTGCGCGACTTGGTGGGCAATGCGCCGCAGCGGCTCGGCGAAGCGGCGTTCCTGGTGGAACTGCGCGACGGCTCGGCGCGCCCGATCAAGGCGTGGATAGTCCCGTTGCCGCGGACTCGCGCTGGAGGTTCCTGCGAACAGCTGTTCGTCGATGTCGAGCGGTCGGGGCAGCCGCTTTGCCGCCAATTCATCGTGCCCGAGAACGCGCAGGCGGTCGACCTGCGCCGCACCCAGGATGCGCTCGCTTCATTCGACGTGAAACTCGAGCGGCGCGGCCTGCCGGCCGAACCCGATGCGCTGCGCTACGAGCCAGACAATCCGCTGCTGCTGACGCTGCTGGTCAACTTCCTGCCGTGGGTGCTGATCCTCGCGGTGCTCTGGTTCTTCGTGTTCCGGCAGCTTCGCGGTGCCAACGGCACCGGCGGCGTGCTCTCGTTCGGCCGTGCCCGCGCCAACTTGGTCGGCAAGGAGCGCACCGGGATCACTTTCGAGGACGTCGCCGGCATCGAAGAGGCCAAAGAGGAAGTGAAGGAGATCGTCGAGTTCTTGAAGGACCCGGTGCGTTTCTCCCGCATCGGCGCGCGCATCCCTCGCGGCGTGCTGCTGGTCGGCCCGCCAGGCACGGGAAAGACGCTTCTTGCGAAGGCGATCGCCGGCGAGGCCGATGTGCCGTTCTTCTCGATCAGCGGATCCGACTTCGTCGAGATGTTCGTCGGCGTCGGCGCGTCGCGCGTGCGCGATCTCTTCCGTCAGGCGCGCGAGAAGACGCCCTGCCTGATCTTCCTTGACGAGATCGACGCCGTGGGACGTCGGCGCGGCAGCAGCATGGGCGGCGGCCACGACGAGCGCGAGCAGACCCTGAACGCGATCCTGGTCGAGATGGACGGTTTCGAGACCGACGAGGGCATCATTCTCATCGCGGCGACCAACCGGCCCGACGTCCTCGATCCCGCGCTGCTGCGGCCGGGCCGCTTCGATCGCCAGATCGTGATCGATCTGCCCGACGTGAAGGGGCGCGAGGCGATCCTGACGGTCCACACGCGTCACGTTCCGCTTGATGCCGACGTGAAACTCGACAAGGCGGCTCGCGCGACGCCTGGATTCTCCGGCGCCGAGCTGGCCTCGCTGGTCAACGAGGCCGCATTGCGCGCGACGCTGCTCAACCGCGATCGCGTCAACATGGCCGACTTCGAGGAGGCGCGCGACCGCGTGCGCTTCGGTCGCGAGAAGTCGGGACGCGCGCTCGACGAGAGCGAGCGCCGTGTCACGGCGTATCACGAGGCCGGGCACGCGCTCGTCGGTTTCCTGCACCAGGGCGTCGAGCCGCTGCACAAGGTGACGATCGTTCCGCGCGGGATGTCGCTCGGTTCGACGATGATCCTGCCGGAGAAGGATCGCTACCAGCAGAGCCGCGAGCAGATGCTCGGGACGATCTGCTTCGCGTTCGGCGGGCGGCTCGCGGAGGAGCTCTGCTGTGGCGACGTGACCAGCGGCGCCTATGACGACATCCGCAAGGCGACCGACATCGCCCGCAACATGGTGACGCTGTTCGGCATGAGCGACGTGCTCGGTCCGGTCAACCTCGCCGAGCGCGAGGACGGGGTCTTCCTCGGCGGAGAGTTGGTCCGGAATCGCGCGTTCAGCGAAGCCACGGCCAAGCTGATCGACAGCGAGGTCAAGAAGATCCTCGACGAGTGCTATCGGCAGGCGCGCGCGACGATCGAGTCGCGCCGCGATGTGCTCGATCGCATCGCCGCGGCGCTGATGAAGTACGAGACGATCCACGGCGAAGAGATCGCTGCGATCGTCGAGGGGGCGACCGCGGACGAGGCCCACGCTTGTTATGAACGCAGCCATCCGTCGCCGCCGCCGCAAAAACCAAAGATGCCGCGCGCCGAGCCGGGCAGCGCAGCGCCCGAACGCCGCGTGCTTCCGCTCGCGGACGAAGGGCTGCCTCCGGCTGGAGAGCCGGCGGTCCCATGACGACCGGTGGCGCGCCCGCGAGCGCACGGTCGTCGCTCGCGACCCGAGTGCTCTGGATCGAGGGACGCTTGCCGGCTCTCGGAGAGGTGGCTGCCGCCGAACGGCTTGGCGCTCCCGCGCTCGCGCCGGACGACGGTCGCGCCTGCTTCTCCGTCGCTCGCGAGGAGTTGCGGTCGCTCCGCCTGCCGCGCCGCGATTGGCCGGCAGGAACGGCGCTGCCGAGCGGCGCCGACGGACGTTGGCACGAATTCGCGTTCGTGCTGCCGGGCCCTCGCAACAGCGACGAGTCGCACGTCGTCGTTCGCCGCGCGCTGCTCGCGACCTCGGCGTCCGACCCGTTGGCGGCCCTCGAGCGTGCGCTTGCGTCGGCGCTCGCGGAGTTCCTGCGCCCGACGCGGACGCTCCGGTTACGCGGCCGCGTCCTCGGACTGTCGCGCGCCCGACCGCAGGTGATGGCGGTGCTGAACCTCACGCCCGACTCCTTCTCCGATGGCGGGCGCTTGAACCTCCATTCGGCGGTCGAGCGGGGCCTGCAGCAAGTCGCTGCCGGCGCGGCGTTGCTCGACCTCGGCGGCGAGTCGACCCGACCCGGCGCCAAGCCGGTGTCCGCGGACGAGGAGATCGAGCGGGTCGTGCCGGTGCTCGAACGGCTGGCTCGGCGCGTCGACGTGCCGCTCTCCATCGACACGACCAAAGCGTCGGTGGCGCGCGCGGCGATCGCGGCCGGCGCGGCGCTGGTGAACGACACCAGCGCGCTCACCGACGATCCCGAGCTCGCGCAAGTCATCCGCGATTCGGGCGCTGGCGTGGTGCTGATGCACCGGCAGGGCACGCCGCCGACGATGCAGGTCGAACCGCGCTACGACGATTGCGCGGCCGAAGTCGCCGCAACGCTCATGGCCCGCGCGTCGGCGGCACAGGCGGCCGGCATCGCGCATGATGCGATCGTCCTCGATCCGGGCATCGGCTTCGGCAAGCGGTTCGAGGACAATCTCGACCTGATCGCCGCGCTCGGCTCGTTGCGGAGCCTTGGCCACCCGCTGCTGCTCGGCGCCTCGCGCAAGGCGTTCCTCGGCGCGCTCACCGGCAAGGCGGCGCCAGAGCGCGACGCCGCGACGCTGGCAACCACCGCGGCGGCGTTCGCGGCCGGCTGCGAGCTGGTGCGCGTCCACGACGCGGGCGCCAGCGTCGACGTTCTGCGCGTCCTCGCGGCGCTCGCCGGAACGACGACGGAGCCGGCGCGATGAATCACCCGGCGGAACTGCTGAGGAACCTGCTCGGGCCCGGACCGCTGTTCGAACTCGCGCTGCTCTGGATCGGCTGCTACTTCGTGCTCCGATTCCTGCGCGGATCGCTGGGGCTCGGGATCCTGCGCGGCGTGTTGATCGCGGCCTTCACCTTGTTCCTCGTGGTGCAGCTCGTGTTCGAGCGGTTTGCCGGCGCGCTGCCCCGCCTCGAGCTCCTGCTGCGCCCTTCGCTGCAGATCCTGGTGCCGAGCGCCGTAATCCTGTTCCAGCCGGAATTGCGTCGCGCCTTCACGCGACTCGGTGAGACGCAGGCATTCCGTCGCTTCGCACCGGGATCGGCGTCGCTCGGTCGGATCCTCGCCGAAGCGGCCGAGCGGATGAGCCGGCGGCGGGTCGGCGCGTTGATCGCGATCGAGCGTGCGACCGGTCTGCAGACCTACATGGAAGGTTCCGTGGAGCTCGACGCAGAGCTCAAGGCGCCGTTGCTCGAGAGCATCTTCCAGCCGGGCGGTCCGCTGCACGACGGCGCCGTGCTGGTGCGCAACGGCCGCATCGCCGCCGCCGGTTGCCTGCTGCCGCTTTCCGAGAATCCCGACATCGGCGCCGAATACGGCACCCGCCATCGCGCCGGCGTCGGCGTGACCGAGGACACCGATGCGCTCGCGGTCGTCGTCTCCGAAGAGACGGGCAACATCTCGGTGGCGGCCCGCGGCGAGCTGAAGCGCGTCAAGTCGGCGCGCGAGCTGGCACGGCTCCTCGATGACGCGCTCGCCGCCGGCGAGATGCGCCAAGCAGGAGGCCGCGGATGAGCGAGCTCCTGCGCCGCATCTTCCTGCACGACCTCGCCCGAAAGCTGCTGGCGCTGCTGTTCGCGTTGGTGCTGTTCGATCTGCTCGATGCCAAGGTGCAGGGGAGCGATCGACTCACCGTGCAGCTCGCGTACGTTGACGCCGATCAGTTGGCGCAACTGACCGAGTCGTCCGAACAGGGCTCGAAGCTGTTGGTGGTCGAGCGCGCTGACCCGGCGGCACCGCTGGTCGTCGCTGATCGGCCGCGGCCCGACTTCCTGACGCTTCACTTGAAGGGGCCCAAGGACGCGCTCGACCGGATCAAGGCGCGCCGGCGCACGCTGCTCCTGCGACTCGGGAAGGAGGGCGTGCTCATCGCCGGCCCGGACGACCTCGACGGCATCTCCGAGCTGCGCAACGAGCTTGGCGCGGGCGGTCTGATCGAGATCGATCCGCCGCTGCGCCTGCGGGTCGAGCCGGAGGCGCGCCGCACGCTGTCGATCGGAGCCGACGACCTTTCGCTCGTCGGCAGCCCGGCGCCCGGATTCGACCGCGGCACGCGCACGATGCTGGTACGCCCGCCGGAGATCACGCTGATCGGTCCGAAGAGCGCCGTCGATGACGCTTGGGAACGGCGCAGCGAACTGTTCGAGCGGATCGTGCTCGACGGCCAGAGCCGCCAGGTGACGCAGACGGTCGGGCTCGCGCTGCAGTGGCGCGATCGGCTGCGGATGGCGGGCGCGGTCGGCGAGGACGTGCCGGGACTCCGGGTCACGCTCGAGTTTCGCCGCAAGATGGTGGCGGTGGCGGAACCCGACGGCGTCTTCGAGCTGCCTCTGCAGGTGGTGTGCAACGACGACTTCCTCCATCGCGCCGACCAGACGCGCAGTTGGAGCGATGGCTGGCGGCTGCGCTTTCCCGGCGAGCGGGCGGCGCCGCGTCGGAAGGTCCAGTTCAGCGCTCCCGCGCCGCTCGTCGAGGGGCCAACGATCGATCGGCTGAAGCTCGAGCTCGCGCGCGATCAGGTCGAGCTCGTCGTACGTGCCCATGAGCTCGCCGGCACCGACCGCGGGACGCTCGAAGTGGCGATCGTGAAGTTCGCCGACTTCCCCGAGGATCTCGAGGTTTCGCTCGCGCCGGGCGAGCCGAGCGTGGTCGAGGTCGAATGGCAGCCGCCGGCGCGCGAGGGTGATGTCGAGGGACGAGAGAAAGGCGGAGGGAATGGCGACTGAGGCTCTCTTCGGCACCGACGGTGTGCGCGGCCATGCCGGGGTCGGGCCGCTCGCGCAAGAGAGCGTCGTGCGCCTCGGCCAAGCACTCGGCGACTGGCTGCGAGCGCACGGCGACGCGGCGAAGCCGGCGCTGATCGGCGGCGACACGCGCGCGAGCCGCGAGGAGATCACGCGCGCGCTCACGGCCGGGCTGTCGCGCAACGGGATCCGTTCGATTGACCTCGGCGTGCTCCCGACGGCGGGACTCGCGCTCCTGATCGACGACTACGACGCGAGCTGCGCGGCGGTGATCTCGGCATCGCACAACCCGGCGCAAGACAACGGCATCAAGATCTTCACCGGTCACGGCGCGAAGTTCGCCGACGCCGAGGCGCACTTCGTCGAGGAGCGCTGGCGTGCCCTCGCGGCAGCGCTCGCGGGCGACAGCCCCGACGCCCGCGGCGATGGCGGCCATCGCGACCTGCGCGAGTTCCATCCCGAGGGTGGCGAGCGCTACCTCGCGCGACTGATCGCCGCCGCCGGTCGACCCGATCTGCGCGGACTGGTGATCGCGCTTGATCTGGCTCACGGTGCGGCTCACGCCGTCGGCCCGACGCTCTTCCTCCGGCTCGGCGCGACCGTGCACGTGATCGGCGACCAGCCCGACGGGAAGAACATCAACGCCGGCTTCGGCTCGCTCCATCCCGAGGCGGTTGCGGAGCTCGTGCGTGCTCGCGGTGCCCACTTCGGGCTGGCGGTCGACGGCGATGCCGACCGCAGCATTCTGGTCGATGAGGCCGGACGTGTCGTCGACGGCGACGGGATCCTGGCGGCCGTCGCGGCCGACCAGTTGGCGCGCGGGTCGCTGCGCGGTCGCACGGTCGTCGGCACGGTGATGTCGAACTTCGGGCTCGGGCTGTTCCTGGAAGCGCGCGGCCTCGAATTGATGCGCACGCCGGTGGGGGACCGGCACGTCTCGGCGGCCCTGAAAGAGCGCGGACTGTCGCTGGGCGGCGAGCCTTCGGGTCACGTCATCTTCGGCGCCGACCTCGAATTCCTCGGCGACGGGCTCTACACCGCTGTCCGGGTCGCCGAAATCCTGGCTCGCCGGAAGATCGCCCTGTCGGCGGCGCTCGCCGGGTTCTCCCGGGCGCCGCAGGTGAACACCCAGATTCGCGTGAGCTCCCGGCCGAAGCTCGAGACCGTCCCCGGATTCAAGGAAATCCTTTCCTTGTCCGAAGAGAGGCTCGGAAACCAGGGACGCATCGTCATTCGCTACTCGGGGACCGAGCCGGTCTGCCGGGTGATGGTCGAAGGTGCCGATGCGACGCTGGTTCAGGCGCTGACCGATCAGCTGGCGGACTTTCTCCGGCGAGCGATCGGCGCCTCCTGAGCGCAACTCTTTTGAAGGGAGGGTGCCGTGGGTCGCATCGCCGTCGGCGTGGCCATCGAGACTTCAGGGGATGTCGGGACCGTCGCGCTCGACGACACCGATCCGCCGCGCGTCGCCCGCTTTACCGAGGGATTGGCGCACGGCAAACTCCTGCTGCCTTCGGTTGAGAGTCTGCTGAAAGATGCTGGGCTGCGCCGGCCCGACTTTGTGGCGGTTGGGATCGGGCCTGGCTCCTACACCGGACTCCGGATCGGGGTGACGGTCGCGCGCACGCTGGCGTGGACCTGGGAAATTCCGTTGCTCGGGATCCATTCGCTGACGGCGCTCGCGCTGAATGCGGGATGGCAGGCCCGGCCGGTCGTGACCCTGGTCGACGCCAAGCAGGGCGAGGCGTATGCGGCCGTCTATCGCTGGCAGGGAGGGCTGCCGCGCATGGTCCAGGCGCCGGTGATCGGCATTCCGGACGTGATCCGTCACGATTTGCCGAAAGAGGCGGTCTGGGTCGGCGATGGCTGCAAGTTGTTCGGTCGCGAGCCCACGGTGAAGGACGTCGCTCCAGACGCCATTGGCATCGTGCAACTCGCGCGCGAGCGCTTCCTGCGCGGCGAACGGGATCGCATCCCGACGGTGTTGCCGCTCTACCTGCGCGTGTCCGAGGCCGAACGGAGGCTCGAAGCCCGCTCTTGATCCATCCGCATCGCGTCTGGGTCGACATCCGTCTCGACCACCTGCGCGACAACTACCAACTGCTCCGGAAGCGTCTCGCTCCGGCCACTCGCGTCATGGCGGTGGTCAAAGCGGACGCCTACGGCCATGGCGCCGTCGAGATCGCGCGCGAGCTGCAGTCTCTTGGCGTCGATCACTTCGGCGTCGGTGATTCAGGCGAGGCGCTCGAGTTGCGTTCCGCCGGCATCGGCAGCAAGATCCTGATCCTCGGCGCAATCGTGGACGGCGAGCAGGAGCAGGTCGTCGCGCACGGCCTCGCCGTCGCGATCCACTCCGAGTCGCGCATCGCGCAGCTGGCTCGCGAAGCACGCCGTCAGCGGCACGTCTGCAAGGTGCACTTGAAGGTTGACACCGGCATGGGACGGCTCGGCGTACTGCCGAGTCGCGCGCTCGCGCTGCTGCGCCGGATCGCCAAGAACCCGTGGCTCGAGCTCGAAGGTGTCGCGACCCATTTCGCAGGCACCTCTTCGGGCGAGGACCGCGGCAACGAAGAGCAGCTCGAGGAGTTCCTCGAACTGCGGAACGCGGTGCGGCAGGAGGGGCTCGGCCAGCCGCTCTGGCACGCCGCCGCGAGCGCCGCGATCTTCTCTTCGCTGGGTGCCGAGCTCGACTTGGTGCGTCCGGGCGGCGCGCTCTGGGGTATCGCTCCGGCGGAGAGCGGGGCGGCGGCACGCGGGCTGAAGCCGATTCTATCGCTCCACACGCAGGTGATCTTCCTGAAGGACGTCGTCGCCGGGACCTCGATCGGCTACGGGCGCACCCACCGGACCGCGGGCAAGACGCGCATCGCCACGGTCCCGGTCGGTTACAACGACGGACTGCCGTTGCGTCTCGGCAACCGCGGTTTCGCCCTGGTTTGCGGCGCGCGCGCGCCGATCGTGGGACGCGTCTCGATGGACTACACGATGCTCGACGTGGGCCGCATCCGCGGAGTGAATGTGGGGGAGCCGGTCACGCTCATCGGCCGCGACGGCGCGGCCGCGCTGCCAGTCGAGGAAGTGGCGACGCTGGCCGGGACGCTGCCCTACGAAGTGCTCTGCTCGCTCGGACGGCGTGTCGCCCGCGTCTACCACTCCTCGCGGCGCGGCACGGTCCGCGAGGCGCTCGCGGCGCACGCATGAGCATCGCCGCCAGCGGAAGGCGGCGATTGCCGACTGCCGCTCGCTGGCGCCGGCGCCTTCGCAACGCACTGCTTCTTGTCGCGCTGATCGCGGCGGTGGCAGCGTTCACGCGGCTCGATGAGCGACTCGTTGCTGCCGCAGTCGGACGGATCGCCGGTGTCGAGCTCACTCTCGGCGAACTCGACTGGCCGCGCTTCCGGCCGCTGAAGGTGCACGAGATCGCGGCGACGCTTCCCGGCGCGCGCGAACCGTTCTTCACCGCGAGCAGCGCGACGCTCGACGTCTCGTTCTTCCCGCCGCGCCTGAATGGCGTCGCGCTCGACCGTCCGCGGCTGGTGCTGACCGAGGAGCAAAGCGGGCGGTTCGACGTGCAGGCGCTCGAACGCGATGGCGGTGCCGAGCCGGCGGACCCGCCACCGCTCTCGATCGACGGCGGTCTGCTCGAGGTGCGTGGTGCGGGGCCGCTCAATCGGCGGTTGCGCGAATTCCTGGCGCCGGAAGTGGCGGCGACGCTGGCGATCGATCAACTCGAAGTCACGCCGGGAGCTGACGGCGCGACGACGATCACGGGGCAGTTGATCGCGTGCGGCGCGGTGCCGCTGGAACTCTCGGCCACTGCTCGCGCCGGGCGGTTGCTTGGCGGGGAGGCGCGGGTCGATCGCTCGAAGCCGCTCGATCTGGTGGCGATGCGACGCACGGTTGCGGCGCCGATCGCCCGTTGGCTCGAAGCGAACGCGCTCACGGGGCGGGTGGCGTTGGCGGCGCAACTCGTCGATCGCGCGGGCGCGTGGGTGCCTTCGGTCGAAGTCGACCTGCGCGACGTTGCCCTGAAGCCCGAGCAGGTCCCGCTCCTGATCGAACGCCTCGGCGGGCGTGTTGCGCTGCGCGACGGAGCGCTGCTGATCGAAGGGCTGCACGGTGGCTGCGGCGATGCGGCGCTCTCGATCTCCGGCCGCATCGACGACGTCGCCGGCGCGTGCGCGGTCAAGCTGGCGATCGGATTCGACCACGCGACTCTCGACGACGCGATGCGGGCGGCGCTGCGGAACGACCGGATCGGCCGCATGATGCTCGACGCCTTCGAGCCGGAAGGGCGCTGGTCGTGCCTCGCCAACATCGAAGCGGGGCGGAAGGTGCCGTTCCACCTCGAGCTCGACATCGGCATCGATGGCATGGCCGGCGTGTTCCGCGGTTTCATGGCCGACGACCGCCGCCACGGTTTCCCGATGCGCTTCGAGCGCATCCACGGCCGCGTCTTCGCGAGCCCGGATCATTCGTGGTTCCGCGGCATCTCCGGCCATTCGCGCAGCGGTGGGCGCGCCGAGGCCGGCGGCACGATCGACGGCAACATCGTGAGGGGCGACGTCGTGGGCGAAGCGCTTGCGATCGACGACGAACTGCTGGCGGCCGTCGAGAGCGAGATCGGACCGGAGATCCCCGAACTTTTGCGCGAACTCGGTCTTGGCGGCACGTTCGCGGTGGTCGCCAGCTACGAGCTCGACGCCGCCTCGAAGTTCACCCTGTCGCTCGCACTCACGCCTCGGGCGGTCTCGCTCGCGCCTCGCGCGTTTCCGTATCCGGTCGTGCTGAGCGGCGGCACCGTGCGGGTCGACGATGCGGGCGTCCATATCGAGGGCGTGCGCGGAACCGCCGGGAGCGGCAGCGTCGAAGTCGACGGCACGATCGCGCGCGTACCCGATCCCCCGTTCTCGATCCGGGTGCGCGGGCGCGGACTCGAATGGGACGCGCACTTCGCCGAGGCGTGCCGCGTTGCCGGCGGCGCGGAGCTTGCTGAGCGGCTCGCGGCGCTCGCGCCCGAAGGGCGGTTCGATGTCGATCTCGAGATCAACCATCCGGCGAGCGGCGCGCCGCTCGAGGAGACGATCACGATCCGACCGCTTGGCGCTGCGATCACCGTCGGAGCCGGGGTCCGGGCGCATGCGCTTTCCGGCGCGATCGTGCTCCGGCGCAGCGGCGCGGCCCCGTTCGCCATCGAGCTTTGCGACGAAGGGCTCACTGCGCAGGTCTGCGGCGGCTACGCGACGCTGAAGCGAGGCGAGCACGCCACCGATGCCGCAGCCACCGATTTCGAGCCGCTCGACCTCGCTTTCCGGGCGATCTCGCTCGGCCCCGAACTGCGCGTGGCCCTCGCGACTTTCGCGCCCGCGGTGGTGCGGTCGATCGAACGCGATTCCGTGCGTGGCGCGTTGCGCGGACGCGCCGCGATCGAGCTTCGCGGCGCCGAGTCGCGGCTGGCATCCCTCGAGCTTGCGCCCGACCGGGCGGCGGACGCGCCGTTGACCGAACCGCCCGAGATCACCGCCGCACCGCCCTGGCTGCCGTTGCCGCTGTCGTGGCGAGTCGGCGCGATGCAGATCGAATTCCCGTCGGGTCACGTCTCGTTCGGACGGGTCGAGGGGCGCGTCGGCGATGCCCGCGCGATCGTCGGCGGCGGCACGTTCGAGCCGACCGAGCAGGGTCTCCTCGCCCGGCTCGATGTCGATCTCGATGGGCTCTCGTTCGGCGAGTTCCTCGAGCTCATCCTCGGCGACGAACGTCGCGTCGCGCTCCGGCCGTTCGGCCCGCTCGGCCGCACGCGCGCCGTCATCAGCGAGCTCACCTTCCAGCTCGCGCCGGGCGGCGACGCGCTTGCGCGGCTCACGGCGCGCGGCTCGATCGATGCGCGCGGCTGGACTTTCTACACCGGCGGCGCCTTGCGCGAACTGACCGGCCGCCTCGAAGTCGCCGATTTCGTGCTCGAACGCCAGCTCGGGACGGTCGCCGACGTGCGTGCGTCGGGGTCGCTCGTCGGCGTGACGCTCCAGCTCGGCGACGAGCGCTTCGCCGCCCTCGACGCCGACCTTCTGCTCGACGGCGGTCGACTCTCGCTCCCGTGGATCGCCGCTGACTTCGCCGGTGGCCGTCTTCCGCGGGAGAAGAACCATTTCGCGCTCGAACTCGCGGGCGAGATGCCATTCGATGGACGGTTCGAGCTCGAAGCGGCCGATGTGAGCCGATTGCTCGGCGACGACCACCCGAGCATGCGCGCGCTGGTGGGACGGGTCGACCTCGCGATCGGGCTGCGCGGCCACGCGCGGTCGGTGTTCCGCGATGCCGAGGTGACGCATCTCGAGGCGGAAGGATCGCTGCGGATCGCCGACGCCAAGCTCTGGAGCATCCCGATCTTCGAGAAGCTCTACTCGGCGGCCGTGCTCCCGCTGGTCGCGCTCCAATCGTCGGGCGCCGCCGAGCCGCCGCGATGGACCAGAGGCGCGATCGACTTCGCGTTTCAGGGGGTCAACGTGAAGCTGTCGAAGGTCGAGCTCGAGGGCGAACCGCTGATCCTGCGCGGGAGCGGGACCCTCGGCCCGGACCGGCTGCGACTCGACTTCTATCCCGAGCTGCGCAGCGGGCTGGGCTTCGTCCGTGACCTGCCGCTGGTCGGCTGGGCAGCCAATCTGCTGTTCTCCCTGGTGGAACGGCAGGTCGGAGCATTCGTCTTCCTCGGTCCCTACAAGTCGCCCTACGTTGTCTGGAATCCGGTGTCGCTGCCGAGGGAGGACTTCGAGGTGCAGTTCGAGCGGCCGCGGACGTCGTCGCGCCGTGCCGCGATGCCCGCGGAGCGCTTCTGATGCAACCCGCGATCGACTACGCCATCGTCCTCGCCGGCGGTTCCGGCACGCGCTTCTGGCCGAAGAGCCGCGCGGCGCGACCGAAGCAGTTCCTCGCCTTCGGCGGCGGAGGCACGCTGCTGGCCGCGACGCTCGAACGCACCGCCGCTGTCGCTCCGCCCGAGCGCACCTTCGTCATCACCGGCCAGACGCACGTCGCGCTGGCCGCAGAGCAGGCTCCAAACGTCCCGCCGTCCCAGCTCATCGGCGAGCCAGCCGCGCGCGACACGGCGGCGGCGGTGGGGCTGGCGGCGACGTTGGTCGCAGCGCGCGATCGTTCCGCGAGCATGCTCGTCTGCCCGGCCGATCACCGCATCGCGACCACCGCGCAATTCGCGACGGCGGCGAACGCGGCGGCCGCGCTGCTGGCCGAGGAGCCGCGGCGCATCATCGTCTTCGGCATCGCGCCGACCAGCCCGGCGACTGGTTACGGCTACGTGGAACGCGGCGCGGCGCTCGGCGCGCGCGAAGGCCTCACCTGCTTCGACGTCGCCCGTTTTCACGAGAAGCCGCCGCTCGAGCGGGCGCGCGAGTACGTCGCCGGCGGCCGCTGCTACTGGAACGCCGGGATCTTTGCGTTCCGCGCTGCGACGATGCTGGCCGAGATCGCGCGGCAGATGCCCGAACTCGCCCGCGGCCTTGCCGAGATCGGCGCCGACATCGGCACGCCGCGCTTCGCCGCGACGCTGGCGCGCGTCTTCCCGACGTTGCCGAAGATGGCGATCGACCACGCCGTGATGGAGGGGGCGGAGCGGCGCGCGGTGGTCGTGCCGGCGTACGCATGGGACGACGTCGGCTCGTTCCTGGCGCTCGGTCGCGCCAGCGCCGCGGACGGCGGCGGCAACGTAGTGCTCGGCCAGCTCTTGGCGCAGGACTCGCGCAACAACATCGTCGATGCGGGCGATGGATTGGTCGCGTTGATCGGCGTCGAGGACCTCGTGGTCGTGCGCACGGAAGACGTGACACTGGTCTGTCCGAAGTCGCGCAGCGAAGAGGTCAAGCAACTCCTCGATCAGCTCAAGTCCCGCGGCGGGGAGACGGGGCGCTTCCTGTAACGGCGGCGCCTCAGCGTCCCGCGGCATCGATGGCGGACAGCGCCACGTCGGCGCGCCGCAGTGCTTCGGCGCCGTCGGGCCCGGCAGCTTCGAGCGCGCCGCGCAACTCGTCGAGCGCGCCGCGGCGTGTGCCGTGCGCTTCGAGCCAGAGTTCGCCCGCTTCGAGGGGTCGACCAAGCTCGAAACAGGCGCGTGCGAGCAGCGCCGCCGCGTTCGCCGTGAGCACGCTGTCGCGGCCGAGGGTTGCGACGCGGCTGTCGTGCACTTCGCGGGCGAGCCGCTCGTACGCCTCGAAGCGCTTGGCGTCGAGCTCGCAGCGCGCGATGTTGTAGAGGGCTTTCTGCGTCTCCGCATGCGCGCGACCCTGGGTCCGTTCGCGGATCGCGAGGATCCGACGATGCGTCGCGATCGCGCCGTCGAAATCGCCGGTCCGCCGCTGCAGCACGGCGAGCGACGTCGTGAGCGCCCTTCGCTTGCCACGTCGCGACCGACGCGCCGATGATCAGGCTCACCAGCACCGCCGCCGCTGCGATCACCAACGGCCGGTGATGGCGGGTGAAGCGTGCCAGCAGGTCGAGCCGTCCCGGCGGCTGGGCGAGGACCGGTTCGTGCCGGATGAAGCGGCGCAGGTCGGCGACGAATGCGGCGACGTCGGCAAAGCGCCGCGACTTCTCCTTTTCGAGCGCGCGCCCGACGATCCAGCCAAGCTCGGCGGGCAGCGTCGCGTCGGCGATCGGCAGCGGCAGCGACTCCTGCCGCTCGATCAACTGCGCCGCCTCGGCGGGCCCGCGCCGACCGACGTCGTACGGGAGCCGTCCGGCGAACGCCTCGTAGGCGAGCAGCGCCAACGAATAGAGATCGGAGCGCGCGTCGACCTCGCGGCCGTTGGCCTGCTCGGGACTCGCGCAGGCAAGGGTGCCGATCACCTGCCCGGTGGCGGTGAGCCGCGAAGACTCGTCGTCGAGCATTCGCGCGAGCCCGAAGTCGAGCACCTTCACACCGTCGCGCGTGACCAGCACGTTGTCGGGCTTGAGATCACGATGGAGCACGCCGCGGCGGTGAACGGCTCGCCGTCGACCAGCTCCATCGCGATCCACGGCTGCTCGCCCCACGGCGTGGTCGCGACGCCGGAATCGAGCACACGAGCGATGCCTAAGTGGTCGAGCCGCGCAAGCGCCGCCGCCTCGTGCTCCAGTCGGCGTGCGAACGCGGGAGTGGTGCGGAAGGGGCCGGCGACCTTGAGCGCCACGACGGTTTCGCTGCCGTCGCGTCGCGTGGCGAAGACGACGCCCATGCCGCCGCCGCCGATCCGTCGCACGATCGCGTAGGGACCGACGCGTTCCGGGATGCCGCTCACGAGGTCGCTGGCGACGCCGTCGCGGACGTTGACCAGCGCGCGCTCGACCGCCGACGCTCCGCCCGAATCCGCCGCGAGGAGCGCGTCGATCATCGAACGCAAAGCCGGATCATCGGCGACCGTCTCATCGAGCAGTCGCGAACGGGCCGGGAGCGGCGTGGTGGCGGCGCGCTCGAACAGCTCGCGTGCGCGTCGATAGCGGATCGGATCTATGGCGCGCTCCGGGGCGAGGAGAAGTTCCCCCGTGTCGGTCAGCGTAACGGGCTCGTACACTCCGCGGCGTGGATGGCACTTCCGGCAACCCCGGCGCTTCGTTCGCCGCCGACGCGCTCTTCCCGGTCGTGCATGCGGAGTTGCGCGCACTCGCCGCCACCTACCTGACCGGCAAGCCGGCCGCCGCGCTCGACGCTCGTGCACGACGCGTTCGTCAAGCTCGCCGAAGCGCACGCCGGCGTCCGCAGCAAGGCGCATCTGCTCGCGCTGGCGGCGCTCGCTGCGCCGCGGCCCATTTCACGGGAGCGCCAGGTCGGCGACTTTGCCGGCACGCAGCCGGACGACGCCGAATCGCGTTGAGGCGGCGCCGTCGGCGGACGTCGCGCTCCACTCGACCACGCCTTCAGGCAGGTCGTCGAAGCGCTGGTGCAGGCACGACTCGGCCAGCGCCGCGCGGACGAGATGCCACGGGTAGCGGCTCTCGACCAGACGCGAAGGTGAGACCGTGATGGAACCCGGCGCTGCCGCTGCGATGGTCCACGTCGCCGCCGCGCCGAGCACCACGGTGTGACGACGGACGGCGCTCGCGCGCGCGGTCCCTGCAAGAAGCAGCGTCCCGCCGAAGGTCGCCCGACCGTCGGCGCGAATGAGCAGGAACGGCCGGCCAGTGGCCGAAGTGGCGAGTTGGACGCGGCCATCGAGTTCCACGCGTGCGCCAGCGACGGCACCGTCGCCATCGCGCACCTCGATCTCCCACTCCGCTGGTGGCCCGAATTCAAGCGCAACTCGCGTCGGCGGGAAGGGGCGGGCGACGAGTTGCCGCACCGCTCGCGCACCATCGACGCCCTCGATCGAAAGGAGGGTGTTGCCCGGCGCGATCGCGGGGAACTCGAAGCGACCGTCTGCGCCAGCAACGAGTTCGTGGCGTCTCCCCCGCTGGTCGATCAGCGCGAGATGCGCCTCGGCACCGCGCGCGCCGAGCGCGCCGATGAGGAGCGTCGTCGGCTCGGTTCGCGGCGCCGAGGTGGCGGCAGGCAGTTCCGCGCGATTCCCTTCGCCTTCGTTCTCCGCATCGCTGCTTCCGGAGGCGGGCGAATGCTCCGCTGACCAGGACAGCGCGGACTCCTCGTCTGCCGCGGACGGTAGCGCGAGGTTGTGTTCGATGGCGTTCCGTTCGATGGCGGCGCGGTCGACGGATGTGAGCGTCCGATCCGGGGAGCGATCGATCGTGGCTCCGACCACAATCACCGTCGCCAGCGCCACGAGCAGCGCCGCTGGCACGAGCCGCGCCCGTCGCGCGCGCCAGGTGCCAGCGCCCCACGAAAGGGCGCTCACGGCTGTCGCTCGTAGGCGCCGAGATCGACATCGAGTGAGCCATCGAGGTCGCCATCGACGATGCGCGGGTCGAGGTCGAAGTCGACCGCTGGCAGCGGTTGCAGTCCTGCGGTGAATAGATTGGCGTCGGCGAAGTTGGTGCCGGCGTCGATGCACGGCGACCCGCTACCCAGCCGGACGTCGCCGCTCGCGAGGTTGTTGAAGAGCGGATCGCCGCCGAGGTTGCCGGAACCGGACCACTCCGAGAGTTCGTCGATCAGCGTGCGCTTCGGGACGATGTTGGTGAGGTTGGTCCAGAACCAAACGAGGCCGTCATGGCTGAAGGCCGTGACCTGGGGGATGCTGGCGTCGGTGTCGGTTCCCCAGAAGACCTGATCTGCTTCATCGGTGAGCGTGTACGCCGGCCCGAAGTTGCCGTTGCTGGTGTCGAACTGCTGAAGCACGCGTGAGTTCGCGAACAGGACGCAGTTTTCAATCGTTGTCGTCACGAGCGCGCGCACCGCGATCCCGCCCGACGACGCGTTTAGGTTGGCTTTGAATTCCGTCGACGCGCCCGGGTAGTAATTGACGTAGCTCGCGATGACGCTGCGGTTCCCGGCGATCGTGCAGTTCACGAATCGCAACTCGATCGGGGCGCTGGTCGGTACCGCTGTCACGGCGCCGCCAGGCCGCGAACCGCTGTCGTTGTTCACGATCTCGCAGTTCAGAAACTGGCAGCGCACGCGCGCGCCGGAGCTGTTGTCGTGGATCCAGACAGCGGCCCCCCCGCTGGACTCGAAGCCCGGAGGAACCGCGCTGTTGCCGGAGAAGCGGCAGCCGTCGAACTCGAGATCGACCCGATCGACGTAGACGGCGCCGCCATAGACCGGGTTGTTGGGGAACACACCGCTTCCGACGGCGCGGTTGAATTCGAACGTGCAGTGGTCAAAGCGGCTGCGCGCCGAGCTTGGGCCGACCACTTCGGCGCCTCCGCCCCAGACCGCCTCATTGTCTTCGAAGGTCGTCGCGGTCGCTTTGACCGCGTTGGCGGAAGCGATGCCGCCGCTGAATTAGGCGTAGTTGGCGAGGATCACCGAGTCCTCGAGCACGACCGTCGAGGTCGAACTGCCGTAGATCGCGCCACCGCCGCCCTCCGTCGAGTTGTGGTACAGGAGGAGGTGGCGCAGCGTCGGTACGGCACCTGAGAGCAGCGCCAGTCCGCCGCCGTCGACGGTCAGTGCCGTCCTCGCGTTTCCGCCAGTGATCAGGAAGCCATCGAGGATCGCGGTTGCGTCGACGGGCAGCCCGCTCACTGCGTCGATGGCGGCGCAGATGACCGTGCTCGCGTTGTCCTGACGCGTGGTCGCCGTCACCGCGGTGACTCGATCGAGTACGGTCGGATCGTCGTTGTTGTAGTCGCCCGAAAGGACGCAGCCGTTGGTGAGCGGATCGCTGTTGCGCTGCTCGGCGCGCGTCTCGCCGCCCTGGAAGCCGCCGAGCATGCGGACGCAGTTCATCAGGTCGAAGTGGTGGAGGCGGTTGCCGGTGGCGGAGGGGTAGTAGACGCCGGCCGCAACCCGGATTTGGCTCACATCGTCAAGCGCGGCGTTCGGGTCGCCTGGTGCGTTCAAGTTGCTGGCGATCGCCGCGGCGATTGCGTCCCGCAGATTGTCGAAGGCGCTCGCCCAGCTGGTGCCGACGCCGCCTGGCGCCAGAGCGTCGACGTAGAGGATCGCCGCCTTGATCAGCGGGAAGGGGTCGATGCCGTCGGCGAGAGTGGCGTCGTCCGTGTCGGCGTTGGTCGGATCAGAGCCGATGGTGCGCTCGTCGATGTCAGTCAGGCCATCGTTGTCGCCGTCGGTCGAGCGCGGGTCGGAAAAGACCTGGCGCGGGTAGCCGAGCGCTGCGAGCGTGGCGTCGCCGGCACGCAGCACGATCTCGACCGGGTCGACGGGAGATGTGTCGACCGACCCCGAGGCAAGCAGCGCCCAGAAGGCGCGTGGACGAGGCGGCGTCGTGGCAGAGATCTCGTACGAACGGCCGACGAGGCTCGCAATTGCGAGCTCTCCGGTCGGAACGCCGTCGATCGTCTCGGCCGAGATCACGAAGCCGTCGATCGAGCCCTCGACGAGGCCGAGCGTGTCGCGCAGCGCCTCGCGCAACGTGATGCCGGAGTAGCCGCCGCCGTCGGTGCGCTCGACGTTGGTGCCGACGCGCCAGGTCTGCGCGAAGCCGGAACCATCGTCGATCTGGATCGCAGCCGTGCGCGGGAAGGTGTTCTCGCTCAGGAAATCGAAGTTGATCCCCTCCGCGTTGCTCAAGTCGTAGATCGCCGGCTGGAAGACCAGCGAATCGGGCCGGGCGAGGAACTGCTTGATGACATCGGCGTTCACCTCTTCCGAGGTCACTTGCAGGACCGGAGTCACTTCGCCGGGTGACAGAGTCAGCGAGTCGATCGGCGGCAGCAGCGTCGCCATTGTGCGCGTGACGACGGTGCCCGGTTCGCCTCCGGGCGCTTGGTAGAGCACGCTCACCGCCAGGTTTTCGAGCGTGTAGGCGGTGGTTCCCGCGTTGCGCAACCGGATGTCGGCGCTGATCCGGCCGCTCGCGGCGGTCTCGGTGAGCTCGCGGGAGTCGCTTTGGACGCGCGATGACTCCTGCGGCATCTCGGTCGAGCTGCCGGTCGTCGACGTCCACTCGTGCTCGTACGAGACGCCGAGCTCGACAGACTTCTGAAATGTGGCTTTGACTGCTGGCGGAATCGTGATTTTGGTCTCCGTTGCGAGAGACAGTCCCACGGTGAGCGAGCCGCCGAGCGTGTCGGCGGAGCCGATCTCGCGGCTGCTGCTCTGCCCGATCGACAGCGTGGTGCCGTATTCCGTGGAGGTCCCGAGCGTCTCGGCGTACTCGATGTTCAGGCGCACATCGATGTCGCCCACCGCTTCGATCTCGAGCCGCGGCAGCTCGGCAACGAGGTTGCTTCGGATCGGGTCGTCGATCTCCTCCGCGTCGCTGCGGCTGTCGCCGTCGGTGTCATCGAGGCTCGGCGAAGTGCGGAGCAGGGCGAGTTCCTTGCCGTGGAACAGGAAGACATCCGGCGAGTCGTCGCCGTCCGGACCGGTCGCGTCGCCGTCGCTGTCGACCGAGCTAGGGTTGGTGATCCAGCGGCCCACTTCCTCGGCGTCGGTGAGCGCGTCGCCGTCGCTGTCGGCCGTCGTGAAGTCGCTGGTCACGTGACGGAAGGCGAGCGAATCGGAGAAGAACTGCGCTCCTTAGCCGAATTCGTCGACGACGATCTCCCAGCCGAGGAATTCGAGGCGATCCTCGAGGCCGTCGCCGTCGTCATCGACTCCGGCCGCCGGCGCGGTGGCGTCGTTGCCGCCGCCGCCGGAGCCATCACCGAAGTGGTTGACGGTCTCTTTCTTGGTGCAGCCTGGGTTGAGAAGCACGCGGCCGAGAAGTGCTGCGAAGGTCGATTGCCGGAATGCGCGATGCGCCATGGAAGGTCCTCCAAGACCCTCCACGGAAACGAGTCGCGCCGACCTAGGTCGCGGCGAAGATTCGGCGGCGGCGCCCGCAGTCGGGGCTCAGCGCCCCGGGGCGGCGGCCAGCGTGTCGGAGAGCGGGAGGTCGGCGGCGAGGACCGCCTCGAACTGATCGAGCAGCAGGGAGGACCAGGTCTCGAACCGCTCCCGCTGCGTGCGGGCGAGGTCCTGCAACTGCGCGCGCGGCACGAACCGGCCGTCCATCATCTCGGTCTCGCGGATCGAGACTTCGGCCTGACCTGCGTCGGCGACGGCGACCAGTCCGTAGTGGACGGCTCCGACGTCGGTCGAGTCATCGTTCAGGAAGCCGGCGATGCGGATGTCGAGCGTGCCGTCGACCGACAGCTCCTCGTCGAGCTCGCGGCGGAGTCCCTCGATCAGCACGTCGCGCGCGCCGGCGCCAGCGTTCTTCGAGTCGGCGATGTTCGAGGCCGTGACGTTCAAGACATCGCCGTCGATCGGATTGATGTGGCCGCCGACGCCGATCGAGAGCTTGCCGTGCAGGCGCGCCTCGCCCTGCTTCTTCTTGCGTTCGAGCAGCAGGATCGCGTCGCCGCGGCGCACCACGACGTAGGGGATGACCTGCTTCCAGGCCGAGTTCTGCTCGGCGGCGCGCCGCTCGACGAAGAAACCGTGGGCGCGAATCCGAGCGATCCGATCGGCAGCCGCCTTGCGATCGCCGTCCGGGCCAGCCGCGGCGACGAAGCCGTGCGGGAACGACAGATCGAACAGCCGCGAACGCTCGACGACGTAGACAAATTCCATGGGGGCGGAAGTGTAGCGCGGCGGGTGGAGCCCGCGGACCAGCCCACCGCTGGTCAGCGATCCGTCTGCAGCGCCTCGACGATCTGCAGCCGGTCGCTCCCTTCCTCGACCACCACCACGCGATCGAGCGGTACCTGCTCGAAACGCTGCGTCTTGCGCCCCTTCGGCCAGAACAGCTCGAGCGCGATGATCCGTGTCGCCGCGCCGAGCCCCATCTCCGCCTGCAGGCTGTTGCCGCCGAAGCTCGACTGCGCGCCGATGAACTGCACCACGTCGCGGGTCGCGCCGCCCTCCTCGATCGTCACCTTGATCCGCGTGCCGACGCCGAAGCGGTTGCTGTCTTTGCCGCGCGGGCGCACCGTCAACCAGTGCCGCCCGTGGCCGGGATTCTCGAACAGGGCGTCGTCGAACTGGTCGTCGATCCAGGCGCCGCCGAGCTGCACGAAGAGGTCCTGATCGCCATCGCCGTCGAGGTCGCCGAACGCGACGCCGTGCCCCTTCTGCAGATGGCCGGTGCCGGTCGCGGCCGTCACGTCTTCGAACCGCTTGCCGCCGTCGTTGCGCAGCAGCACGTTCGGCCAGAGCGAGCCGAACTCGGGATCGCCGGTCGCGAGGTAGAGGTCCTGGAAGCCGTCCTCGTCGACGTCGCCGTAGCTCGCGCCCATCGGAAAGATCGGCCGCGCGAGCCCCGCCGCGCGCGTCGCATCGATGAAGCCGCCCTTGCCGTCGTTGCGATAGAAGCGGCCGGAGTCGAGTCCGGTCGTACCGTTGCGATACCAGGCGTAGACCTGGGCGGTGCGGTCGTGCTGTTCGTAGCTGCCGACGAACAGGTCGAGCCAGCCGTCGTTGTCAGCGTCGAAGAACCAGCACGGGAAGCTGTCGAGCGGATCGGCGACGCCGAGTTCGAGCGCGACATCGCGGAACGTGCCGTCGCCCAAGTTCCGATACAGCCGATTCAGGTCGTGCAGGTTGGAGACGTAGAGGTCGGCGTAGCCGTCGCCGTCGTAGTCGCCGAACGCGGCGCCCTTGCAGAAACGCAGGTTCGCGACCCCGGCCGCCTTGGTCACGTCGTCGAACGTGCCGTCGCCGCGGTTCCGGAACAGGTGGCACGGGTGTTCGCTCGCGCCAGGCGTGCCGTTGTTTTCGTGGCCGAGGAAGAGGTCGAGATCGCCATCGAGGTCGATGTCGGCGGTGCAGACGACCTGCGAGGGCATCGCCACCTCGACGCCCGCTTCGAGCGTGCGATCGACGAAGCTGCCGTCTTGCTGCTGGATCAGCAGGGAGTTGGGGATGCGCCCGAACTCGCTGAGCCACGCGCCGCGCTGCACCGCGAGGTCGAGTCGGCCGTCGTTGTTGGCATCGAAGGCGTGGATCTGCAGCCCGCCGAGTTGGCCCGACAGGCCGCGCTGCGCCGACTCGTCGAGCCAAGTCCCATCCGTCTGGCGGCGGAAGAAACGCAGCGGCTGGCGCGGCTCGATCGTCGAGGTCACGATCTCCAACGCGCCGTCGCCGTCGAAGTCGTCCATGATTGCGCCGCCCGACAGGTCGAGACTCTTCACGCCGAGCGCCGACGCGATATTGAGCATGCGCGGCAGTTCGTGTTCGGACTCGATCGCGCTCTCCGGGATGCGCCAAGTCGGCGGCACGCCGGCGGGCCAGGTGCCGAGCGTCATGTGCGCGACGTTCAGCAGCCACGCCGCGCCCATGTCCCCCGGATCGATCTTCAAGATCGCCTCGAGGAACAGGATCGCCTGCTTGCTGCCCTTGGGGTCGACGTGGATTGCGCCGCCCTTCAACGGAAAGAGGCAGCTGTCCTGGTTGTGGCGCGCGACGCAGTTCTGCCGCTCGGCGAGGCGCAGCCACGCGATCGCACCCTTCTTCGCCGCCGCGACCCAAGCCTTGCTGTCATTGGCTTGCTGCGCGAACTTCAACGCCTTGTCGTACTCGGCGATCGCCGGCTCGATCTCACCGACCGCCAGGCGTGCGTCGGCCAGCGCCAGCGTCGCGGCGAAGAGCGTCGAGATCGACTGCCGCTGCTGCGCCTCGGCCAGCCTCGCCTGCGCCGCCGCGATCCCGCCTCGCCCAAGGAATGGCGCGGTGCTGGCGTCGAGGTCGTCGGCGACCTTGCGCAGCAGCGCCTCCTTGCGCGCGTTGCCGTCTGCGAGCGGAACCGGCGTGGCCGGAGTCTGCACCAGGAATGCAGCGAGCAGCGGACAGAGGTGCGAGTGGGGCATGGAGGATTTCTCGGTCCGTGGCCGGGCGCGACTCAACGATCGAGCAGCTTCGCGATCGTCTCCGGCGAATCGGCCACGCGCAACGCCAGCAGTCCCGCCGCCTTGGCGACGAAGGCCATGTTCCACGGCTCGGCATCGGTGGTGTTGGCCGGCGTGTCGCCGGTCTCGTGGTAGACGCGCGAGTAGTCGATGCGGATCTTGCGCGTGTCGCCCTTCCAGCCGGGCGAGGCGAATCCGGCGGTCGCGGCCGGCTCCTCGGCCGATCCGAACGCGGCCGAGAAGATCGTGATCGCGGGCAGGTCGTCGGCACCGCCGCCGCGCTGCCATCCGGGCGAGAAGACGTAGGAGTCGGTGCCGCCGAGCGCCGCGTTGCTGGTGTACTCGCTCCAGAAACCCTCTTCGCCGTCGAAGTCGCCGCCGACCTCGAGGCCGAGGCGCACCAACGGCTCGTTGCGTTTCAGATTGTCGGGCTCGAAGTAGACGCAGTTGCGCTCGACGCCGGTGCCGGCCTGGTCGAAGTTGATCACCGCCGCGTGGCGCTTTGCGCTGCCGTCGCGGCGGATCCGCTCGAACCAGGCGCCGCTCGAGTGGATCTCAGCGCCCCAGACGACGAAGCGCAGGGTGACCAGCAGCGTCATGCCGTCGTCGCGCGCCAGCTTCGCGAAGGCCGCTGCCAGCTCGTGCACGACCGCGTCACCTGAGGCGTTGTCATCGGCGCCCGGTCCGCCCGAGTCGGAATCGCCGTGCGCGCAAAACAGCACGATGGGGGCGTCGGCGGCGGCCGAAGGCACGTCCGCGAACACGGTGCGCGGCGACCCTTGTTGGTCGAACACCTCCGCGCCGATCGCAAGACGCGGCGCGCCGCCGGCGAGCCGCTCGCGCAGCCACTTCGATTCGCGCTGCGACAGCGTGAGTAGCGTGCCCTCGAAGCCGGCGGGTTGGCCGAGGATCGGCGTCGAGGTTTCGACGCGTTGTTCGCACGCGACCAGCAGCACTGCCGGTGGCGTCGCGCCGAAGTCCGGCCGGCTGCGCAACGCGGCGCGGTCGAGCAGGAGTGCGTGGCGTTCACCGGACGGGACGACCGCGACCTCGGTGTAGATCGGCAGCTCGGTGGCGGCGATGCCCTTGGTCCGCAGCGCCAGCGTTCCGTCGATCAGTTCGAGCGTCTCGTCGCCGCTCGACAGGCGGGCCGAGAGGGAGATCGGCTGGAACGCGCGCAGCGGCGGATCGACCACCGACTGTGACGCAAGCCCGGCCGCCTCGAACCGTGCCTCGTGGTACTTCGCCGCCGCTTCACCAGAGGGCGTGCCGCCCATCCGCGGACCGAGCGCCACCAATTCGCGCACGATCGTGACCATCCGCTGCGTGTCGATGGCGGCGGATAGAGATTTTTCGAGTTCGCCGTTGTCGCGTGCGAGCATCGCCGGCAACAGCAGCGTCGCGACGGCACCGATCCCCCCATTCACCATCGCCACCCGTGGTCTCCTCGGAACGGCCCGCACGCTGCTTCAAGGCGTCTGCGCTCGCGTGGCCTGCGCGTGTGTCGGAAGCGCCGCCGTCACAGCGCCGTGTCGTCTGCGTCGCGTCGTCAACCTCGCGGCGGGGGAGGATACGGCCGCGACGCGTTCCTTGACTCCCGCACGGGTGCGGCGTAATCCGCCTTGCGGTCGTCGTCGGTCGAGCAGGAAAGGTGATCGCTGGTGAGGAGGCTTGTGCAGCTCTTCGCGGGAGGAAAGTCCGGGCTCCGCAGGGCATGGTGGCGGGTAACACCCGCCGGTCGCAAGGCCAGGGATAGCGCAACAGAAAGTAAACCGCCGTGCCGTGGCAACACGGTGCGGTAAGGGTGAAACGGTGAGGTAAGAGCTCACCAGCAGGCGGGGCAACTCGTTTGGCTTGGCAAGCCCCACCCGGAGAAAGACCAAATAGGGGAGGATGACGCGGCCCGCGTCGCCAAGACTCCCGGGTAGGTCGTTCGAGGTCGTCGGCGACGGCGATCCTAGATGAATGATCACCACGGTCGGGACCGCTGCGCAAGTGGCGGCGACGGCTGGACAAAACCCGGCTTAAAGAGCGCTCGATCGACGGCGACCACTTCTTTCGAGAGCACGGAGTCAGAGAGCGCGGCTTGAACCAGTGCGCAGTGAACCAGCGCGGAGGCGCAGCGAGCGTGCGAGCGGTAGCGAGGATTGTGACATCGGCGGTCGCTTGGTTTGCGGCCGGCTTCGCTGTGAGTGCGAACGCGGCAGCGGCGCCGCAAGATCCCGTTCCGGCGCTGAAGAGTGCACTCGGCAACAACGACCACGACGCGAAGGCCGCGCAGTCGGCGATCGACGCCGCGGTGGCAGCGGCGGCGCCGGGCGCGCTCGAGCCGCTGATGACGGCCCTCGATCGCTACGGCGAGCTGCTCGGCAAGAGTGAGGTCGATGCGGCGCGCGGGCGATCGGCGCTGGCGAACGAGACGGAGAAGGACCCCGCAAAAGACCCTGCAAAAGACGACGCTGCGGCGCAGGCGCGCAAGGACCGGCAGGTCGCGCTCGACGGCGCGCTGGCGTCGGGCTCGAAGCAGCAGCAGATGCTCGATGTGGTGGCGCGCGGCGTGCCGGCGCTGCTTTCGGCGCTCGCGGCCAAACCGCAGTCCATCGCGGTGCCGCTGCTGTTCGAGGTCTATGAGGAGTCGAGCCGGCGCATCCAGGAGCTCGAGCGCGCCGAGGAGACGCTGAAGGGCGAGCTGGCGCAGCTTTCGTCGCGGCTGTTCACCAAGGAAGGCGAGGCGCTGGCCGATCCGAAGAAGGCCGATCGCGGCGAGCGCGACCGACTCGCTTCGGAGAAGGCGGAGAAGCAGGCGAAGGTCGAGCGGACGGTGCTGCTGCTCGAATTGCGGCGCACGGCGCAACGGAAGCTGGTGGACGCCACCGGCGCCGTGCTGCGTGGTGCGAAGGGGCCCGACGTCGACGACGGGCTGAAGCAGATCGAGCGGCGCGTCGACGGCAAGGCGGCGCCGGGCGAGCGCGCGCTGTGGGTCGATCTCTACGCGCGGCTCGGGCGCGAGGAAGTGCCGGGCGAGCTGCTCGGCGTCTCGACGGAGATGTCGCGGACAATCAAGCGCGGCGAGGCTGACCTCACGAAGCTGCGCGAGCAGTACGAGAAGGTGAAGGAGCAGTACTTCCACGCGGTCGAGACCGGCAACGGCACGATCACGGTGGCGCAGCAGAATCAGTTCCTCGGGATGCAGAAGGCGGTGGGCGAGGCGACCGCGGCCGCGCTGGCGCTCGATCGGCTGCGGACGGCGTGCGGTCGCGCGATCGGCGCGGCAGTCGCCTCGCTGCCGGAAGGAATGAAGCGCGACAAGGGCGTGACCACGCTGCTGAACGCGGCGAAGAGTGAGCGCGAACTCGAAACACGGGTGGCAGTGCTGGAGGGCATGGGCGTCGCCGACCTACCGCTGGTGCGCGAAGCGCTGCGCAAGATCCTGGTCGACGACAAGGACGTGAAGGCGCGGCTCGGTGCGCTGGAAGCGCTGGTCGAGATGGCCGATGGGCCGGCCATCGAGGTCGCGCGCACGCGGCTGCTGGTGCACGAGAACTGGCGGGTGCGGGTCGCGGCGATCAGCGCGCTCGCGCGGGTGCCGCAGAAGGAGTCGATCGCGCCGTTGATCGAGGCCCTCGCCGTCGAGCAGGGCCGCGTGCTCGAAGACGCGACGCAGGCGCTGCAACTGCTCACCGGACAGACGTTCGCGATGAGCGCGCCGGTCTGGCAGCGGTGGTGGGACGAAAGCAAGGCGAAGTTTGTGCTGGCCGACGCGCTGCGCCCGGCCAAACCGCGGGTCGCGGCGTGGGAGCAGGAGAGCGCCGGCAACGTCACCTTCTACGGCATCAAGTCGGTGTCGAAGCGGATCTGCTTCGTGCTCGACGTCAGCAAGAGCATGCTCGAAAAGGCGTCGGCGGGCAGCGAACGCACGAAGATCGAAGTCGCCAAGGAGCAGTTGAAGCAGGCGATCACCGCGTTGGCGGACGGCGACCAGTTCGCGATCGTGATCTTCGCCGGCTCGGCGACGCGCTGGTCGAACAAGGTGACGACCGTGACGGCGGGCGTGAAGCAGAAGGTGCTCGAGTGGATCGAGAGCAAGATCGAGCTCGACTCCGGCACCAACATCCACGCCGGGATGCGCGAGGCGTTCAGCATCACCGGGATGGGGACGCGCGACACGCTCTACAACTCGGCCATCGACACCATGTTCTTCCTGTCCGACGGCGACGCGACCGTCGGCGAGATTCAGGATCCGCTCGAGATCCGCCGCCTGGTCCGCGAATGGAACAAGCTGTCGCGCATCCGCATCCACACCATCGGCGTCGGCGAAGCCCCCAACGTCGCGCTGCTCTACGGCCTCGCCGAAGACTCCGGCGGCCAGTTCCAGAAGCGCTAACCGGGCGGCGCGTTCTTCCGGCGTTCGAGCCAGGTCTTCAGGATCAGCATCGCGGCGGTGCTGTCGATGCGTGGGCGGCGATCGGCGTGGCGGTGGCCGGCGGACTTCATCAGCGCGTGCGCCGCCTTGGTGGTCATCCGCTCGTCGACTTCGTCGACCGGCAGCTTGAGCTGCTCGCGCAGCACCGCGGCGAACAGCGCCACCTCCTGCGCCGCACGCCCGATCTCGCCGTCGAGTTGCAGCGGCAGCCCGATCACGACCCCGACGATTTCCTCCTCCGCCACGACGCGTTTCAACGCGACCAGGTCCGCGTCGAGCGTCGTGCTCTGCAATGGCGGCAGCGGTCGCATCGAGATCCCGAGCCCGTCGCACAGCGCGAGCCCGATCCGCTTGCGGCCGTAGTCGATCGCGAGCCGGCGTCCGGGAGCGGTCATCGGGCCGCCTCGCAGCGGTAGAGGCGCGCTTCGTAGCGGCGCAGGTCGAAGCGGCGGTGGGCCGAGCGGGCGACCAACTCGAAGCGCGACTCGAAATCGGGCGGGAGCGGCAGCTCGGCGATCAGTTCGCCGCGTTCCAGCAGCAGCAGGACCCAGGCCGCGCGATCGGGGCGCGGCAGCACGACCTTGTCGCTCAGCACCAGCTCGATCGGCTGCGCCGCCGCGCCGAGCGATCGCGCGGTCAGTTCCGGGCAGGCCGCGTAGAGCGGCTCACCCACTTTGCGGCGTTCGCGGAATGGCTCGGCCAGCGCGGCGAGGTCGAAGCGGCCAGCGTCCTGATGCTCGGCGATCAGAGCGGGCAGGCACGGCACCAGCGCCAGGCAGCAAAGCGCGAGCGTCGCGCGGTGGCTGGTCACTGCTTCGAACAGTCGGCCGAGGACGAGCGCCGCGGCGAGCACCACGACTGCCGCGATCGACGCCTGCAGCGGCGCCTGCCACGCGGCCGCCACGTCCGCCGGCAGGAAGCGCGGCAGCGCCAACAGCAGCAGCGCCAGCGCCCCGGCCAACTGCCCGCGCGGGGCGGCAGCGCGCGACCAAGGCGCGAGCGCCGCGAATCCGAGCAAACCGACGGCGAGATCGCCGCAAAGGAACGGCAACCAACGGCTGCCGGCACGTCCGTCCATCTGGCTCGCGAGGAAAACCGCCGCGAGTCCCGTCGTCGCGAGCCACAGCAGCCGCCTTGCCCGCGCGCCGCGGCCGGCAGGCCAGCCGCCAGCGATCGCAGTGGCCGCCGCGAAGCTCGTCAGGAACACGACACTGTCGAGCGTCGCCAGGCGCGATGCGTGGACGTGCCACGGACACGCCGCAATCAGCAGCGCCGCGGCGAGTGCGCAGCCGCGCCCCACGCGCGGCGCGAGCCATGCCGCCGCAAGCGGCACCGCCAGCAATCCCGCCGTCGCCGCGATCGCGCGTGCCGCGAACGGTGTCGCGCCGAGCCATCCAGCGATCCAGCGCGGGGCGCGGATCGACTCCTCGACCGCGAATGGAAGGTCAGCGAGTCCGGGGAGCCTTAGCACCGCGGCCAGAAGCGTCAAGCCGACGATCGCCGGAAACGACAGCACTGGATCGGTGGAGTTCTGCGTCATGCCGCCGGCGATCGTATCGTGCCGCGCGACATGGACCCGGCCACTGTCTCGTCGACGTCCGCTCCCGCCGCGACCACCGCCCCTTCGTCGGACGGTCCGGTCGTGACGCTTGGTGATCGGCTGCTGATCGCGCTCTGGATCGCGTTCGCGCTCGCCTTCGTGCGCGCGGCGCTGCAGGCGGTCGTCGATGCGACCGCCGACGAAGAGAGCGGCACCCTGCTCGCCGAGCACTTGGTCGAGCATGTCGTCGACGCGACCGCGCGGACTTGGTGGTTGGTGCCGTTGCTGGCGATGATCCCGCGTCCGCGGCGCGTGGCCCTGGCGCTGGTTCGCGGCGGGCTCGTCGCGCTGGCGTGTGGCGTTTCCATGATTGGTTGGCCCGATGGGCCGCCGCGCTACGTTCCCGGCATCGACTCACTGCGTGGCGGCCAGGGTTGGGCCGTCGTCGTCACGGCGGCGGTGATCCTGGCGGCGCTCGAACGCTTCGCGACCTCGCCGAAGCGAACGATCTTCCAGTGGGCGCCGGCGACCCGGCTCGTGACGACCTCGGCGGTGCTCCTGCTCGGCGGCGGCGCCCTGCTCACGCTGGTCGTCGTGTTCGAGCGGCGCCGCCTCCACCTCGAGATGGAGACCGTCGTCGACGACCTGCTCGACGAGATCGCGGAGGCGCGCATCGCTCCGGCACCCGGCGGGCAGAGGCCGAGCGTCGGGTCGCTGATCGCTCCGCGCGACGGGCGGACGCCGGGCGGCAACCTGCCGTCGCTCCTGCTCCCGGTCGGCGCCGCGATCGAGTTCGACGTCGAACTCATGCGCCAATCGCGACTGCGCTTCAGCATCGCCGTCGATCGCGCCGCGGTCGTGACCGTCAACCCGCCGTCGCAGTTGCTGACGTTCGCCGTGCTGGTGGACGGCGTGGAGGTGCAGACGAACGTGCTGCGCCCGCAGGAGCGCCCCGAGGACCGCCGCTGGATCGATTGCGAAGTCGCGCTGACCGCGCTTGAGGAACGAACCGCCCGCATCGGCTTCGCGCTCCGCGGCCAAGGCGGCGGGCTTGCCGAGGTGCGCGCCGGGTTCGGGCGTCCGCGCGTCGTCCGGCAGGAGTGGCGCGCGCGCGTGCAGGCCTCGAGCGAGCGGATGAACGTGGTCGTGATCGCCGTCGACGCGCTCCGCGCCGACCATCTCGGGAGTTACGGCAGCGATCGCGGCACGTCGCCGGCGATCGACGCGCTGGCCAGCGAGGGCATCCTCTACGAGCAGGCGCGCGCCTCCTCGACCTGGAGTTGGCCCGCGGTCGCCACGCTTCTCACCGGGCTCTACCCGGCGACCCACGGCGTCGACGACATCGATCGCTGCTTCCTCTCCGACTCGCTGGTCACCTTGCCGGAGATGCTGGCCGCGCGCGGTTGCACGACGCTTTGCGCGACCGCCAATCCGTTGATCACGCGCTCCAAGAACTTCGATCAGGGATTCGCCGATTGGCGCGAGTTTCCGCAGCAGCCGGCGGCGCGCGTTGTCGATCAATTCAGCGATTGGGTCCATCGGTATGGCGCGTGGCAGTTCTTCGCTCTCCTCCATCTCCACGACCCGCATCGGCCGTTCAATCCGCCGGAGGTGGTGGCCACGCGGTTCGTGCCGCGCGAGGACGTCGCGGCGATGCGGCGTGCCGTCATCGACATGCGACTGCGGCGTTCGACGCAAAACGACCCGTCGCGCGCGCACGGACCGGTCGCCGCCGAGGAGGACGTGATCCCCCAGCTGTCCCAATCGTCGTGGATCGGTCTCTACGACGCCGAAGTGCGCTATGTCGACGAGCAGGTTGCGCGCGTGCTCACGCAACTTCGCCGCAGCGGGCTCGAAGACAAGACGATCGTGGTGGTCGTTGGCACCTACGGTGAGACGCTGGCGATGGCGGCGCCGCCGGCGGCCGGCAGCTCGCTCGCGCGCGAACTGCGCCACGTGCCGCTGGTGATTTACGACCCGCGCCAGCCGAAGCTCCGCGTGACGCACCTGGTCGACCTGACGTTCCTCGCGCCGACGCTCGCCCAGCTTGCAGGGGCGCCTCTTGCGAGCGCTGGCCTCGCGGCTTTCGCGCTTCCGCCGTTCGGCACCGCGGTGCCGCGCTACACCTACTTCCACACTGCGCGCGGCGAAGTCGCCGGCGAGGCGCGGGCGATGGAGTTGCTCGGTCTCGAGAGCGACGACGCGTCGCTGGTGATGCGCCGCGACGGGACCGTGATCCAGTTCGACGACGATCGCCCGCGCACGAACGGGAAGACGGTCGATCGACTGCCGGCGTTGAAGGCCCGGCTGCTCCGCTGGCACGAACTCACGCGCCGGGACGCGGTTGCCCGCCCCTTCGAGCGGCTCGACTTCGCTACGAGCTTCGCGCTCGACCTACTGGCAGAGCCCGAAGGCAGCCGCTGAAGCCAGCGCTCAGCTGAGCGGTTCGCCCATCGGGCCGAGTTCGGGACCTGGACTCGGCGGTGGAGGCGCGCTGCCGCTGCCACCGTTCGCGCCCGAGGGCGGAGTGCGTGGTTCCGGCGGCGGGCGGGACTCGGGGGCCGGCCGCGTGTCGGGGCTCGATCCGCCCTGGTTGCCGCCGCCACCGCTCTCGAACACTTCGTAGCTGCCGCTGCGCTGGTCGCGCTTGAGTTCGACGAGGCCGGCGCGCTTCACACCGTCAAGCACGTCGGAGAAGTTGCGGAAGCCGAAGTAGGCTTCGGTGAACTGCGGCTTCTTGCGCTTGATCTGCTGCTTGATCATCGAGCCCCAGATGTGGTCGTAGTTCTCGCGCTGCAGCGCGGCGAACGCGTCCATCACCAGCTCGAACAGCTCGGTCTGCTTGCCGCCTTCGCCGGTGTCGATCTTCGCGGCGGCGGCCGCGGCCTGGACGGCGGCCGGACGCTGCTGCTGCTGGCGCAGCCGCGTCTTTTCGCGGACGAGGTCCTCGTAGAAGATGAACTCGTCGCAGACCGACACCAGCAGCTCCGACGTCGAGTTCTTGACGCCGATGCCGATGATGTACTTGTTGTATTCCGTGAGCTTGTTCACCAGCGGGGAGAAGTCGCTGTCGCCGGAGATGAGCGCGAACGCCGTGATGTGGTCGCGCTGGTAGCAGAGGTCGAGCGCGTCGACGACCATGCGGATGTCGGCGGAGTTCTTGCCGCTGATGCGCTTGGTCGGGATGTCGATCAACTCGACCGACGCCTCGTGGAAGTCGTTCTTGTTGTCGCGGAAGCGGCTCCAGTCGCAGTAGGCGCGCTTGTAGACGATCTTCCCCTTCTCGACGAGACGATCGAGGATCAGCTCGAGCCGAAACTTGTCGTAGTTGGCGTCGCGGACGCCCTGGATGATGTTCTCGAAGTCGAAGAACGCCGCGATCCGATGCTCATTCAGCTGCGCTTCAGTTGCCATGGGGGGCGGAGGTTAGGGGCGTCCTCGGCGCGAATCCAGAAAGCGGTGGCCGAGCGGGGCGACCGAACGGCCGGTCGACCGTCGGCGTAGGCGCCTGCGCAATACTCCCGCGACCATCGCGGACGCGCCTGAACCCCGAGGGGAGCCCCGCAGTGAATCCACCGTTCGGACTGACCGGCAGCCAGCTCGAAGACGCGCTGCCGTTCTGTTTCGTCGCCCTCTTCCTGACACTCGTGCCGCTGCCCGCGATCGTCTTCAAATCCGCCCGCAGCTGGGCCAAGGAGCAGCCCCAACTCGGATCCGCCGCCCTCGCCGGCGCCGTCACGATCGTGATCGTCGCGATCGCCTCCGTCACGCTCCTGATCCTGGCCCTCGCCGGCTGGCTCCCACCCCCGAACCAGTGGGCGCGCCCCAGCTGATCCCGGAGCCGCGCCATCCCATGCGGCCCCGTCCTTGCAACCAGCCGCAACCAACCGTACTGTCCCCGGCCCTTCGATCTCGGTCGAAGGATCGCCAGCCAGTGCCGCAAGGCGCCGGACCCAGCAGTACGAACGGACGCGGGGTGGAGCAGCTGGCAGCTCGTCGGGCTCATAACCCGGAGGTCGTAGGTTCGAATCCTACCCCCGCTACCACGCCGATAACTCTCGGGCGGACAAGCCTTTGGGCTGGTCCGCCCGCTTTCGTTTTCGGCGGTGCAAAAAAGCGGCTGTGCTTTTTTTGTGCCTACTCCCAGCCGGAGCGATGCGAGCAACCGGCTGAGAGGAGCCCGCGTGAGGGTCACGCTCTTCCGGCGTGGAAAGGTCTGGTGGGTAAGGCACGGGACGGCGACCGGCCAACTGCGACGCTCTCTGAAGACCGAAAATCGCAAGGTCGCTGAGGACCTGCGCTGCGAGGTCGAGATGAGCCTCCGGCGCGGGACGGTCGTCACCGTCGAGCGGGCGGTGCCGCGGGTGGCGAAGACCGTCCTCGGGTTCCTCGACGAGTACGAGGCGTACAGTCGCTCGCGCAAGCGCCCGAAGTCGCACGCGACGGACATCGGCCGCCTGCGGGCCGTCTTCGAGTTCGTAGGGGACCGGTTCCTCGACGAGGTCTCGACCAACGATCGGCTTGGGTTCATCACGACAAAGACCCTGAAGGACGGCGTCGCCCCCGCCACGATCCTCCGCTACCGCGAGTCGTTGAGCGCGTTTTTCCAGCACGCCCGGCGCGTCGGGTACCTCAGCACGAACCCCGCGTGCGAGAGCTTCAACGGCAATCTGCGCGACGAGCTGCTGAATGGCGAGATCTTCGAGACGCTCCAAGAGGCCAAGGTCGTCATCGAAGGCTGGCGGCGGCACTACAACGAAGTCAGGCCGCACAGTGCGCTGGGCTACATGCCACCAGCGCCGCCGGCGAAGCTGCCAGGGGAGCCCGTCGTCGCTCCGCTCCTCCGGGCTCCCCTGACGTCAGCAGCTTCGGAAAGTACAACTTGAGGTGTGGTACAAGGATCGGGGGCGGGTCAAGACTTCAGTCGAAAAGAAGTCGCATCCCGCTATCGAAGCCGCGTGCGTGCGCAAGAACTGCCGCCACGTCGTCCGCTTCGATCGCTCGGGTGCCGGATCGATGCCGTGCTGCTTCAGGATCTTCTTGATGGTGTTCGCGGCGACGACGTGCCCGAGGCTCTTGAGCGCGCCCTGGATGCGGTCATAGCCCCAGGTCAGGTTCTCGCGGGCCATTCAGACCACGAGTTCAGCGATCCGCTGCATCACGAGCTTTCGATCCGGCTGCCTGTTCGGGAAAGTCCACTTCTGCGCGACGAGCTTCTTGTGCCAGCGCTGGAGCGTCTCTGGCGTGACGATCGACGCGAACTCGTCGAGGAACTTGCGGCCGAGGGCGATGCCACACACGGCGAGCCGGACGCGATCGTCGTCGCTGAGTCGGAGCTTCCGGCGGCAGAACTGCGCCTTGAGGACGCGGTTCTCCTCGCACGGGTATTCGAGGACAAGCTGCTGGTGGCGGTTGAGCTAGCCGGCGAGGACGACGGCGAAGACTTGAAAGATCGGAGGAATGGGGCAGGGGAGCGTAGTGAGCCGACGCGAGGACGAGGCGAGCGACGGGTGCTCATGGGATCAGCGCCGTCTTCGTAGTGGCTGTAACGATTCGCGACCGATCGTTAGATTCCGCCATGCAATCGTACACGATGCGGAGAACCGGGTGTGTCGGACGGTTGCGCCCAATGGGGACTGCTCGTAAGAGCCGAGCTCTACATCGCCGCTAACGCTTGAAAGGCGTCATGGCTTCGTTCTTTGCCTGGCTGGACTACTCCGAGCAGGAACGACGTCGCATGCTCGACGTGGTGGATCTGTTCCGGGAGCAGGACACTCGAGACGAACTCGGAATCGCGCCCATCAGGGACGCCTTCGCGGACCGGTTCTTTCCCGGGACCATCGTTCCGCAAACCCGGGCGCGGTACTACCTCTTCGTTCCGTGGATGTATCGAGATCTGGAGCGGAAGCGCGTCGGATCGAACGAGGTCGCTCGAGTCGCTCGCAAGCGCGAAGGCGAGCTCATTGAGATCCTGAAGCGCCTGCCTGATACGGGCGTGATTGGCCGCCAGTCGGGCGGCGAGATTCGCAGGCTCCCGAGCAACACGTACTGGCCCGGTCTTGTTCGTTGGGGCATCTTTCGGCTCGGAGTTTCCCAAGACGAGTACCACGCCGACCTAGACCGCATCCATGAGCGTCGCGGGACTCGCCAACTGACCGATGACGGCGAGCCGCTCGGTTCCCACGGAATGGAATCGTGGGACTCCGACATCCCGCTGCCTGCCGTGAGCTATCCCACGGAAACCGACTTTGCGCTCTCGAAGGCCGAGGCCCGCTACCTGCAAGGACGTATCGAGCGAGCCGTCCCGCGATCGATGCTGGCGTGGCTTGTGACGAACGGCCGGTCCGATGATCTCATCGACGAGCTCGACTACGTCTGGGACTTCGCCCGACTTGCCGAGCTTCCGGAGGATCTCCGCCGCGAGGTCGACCAGGCCCGCTGCTTCTCGGAGGTCCTGAATGGGGCGGCGCTGCTCTACAACCTGCTGCTCGCGCGCGAGGCAAGACGAGAGGAGCAGGTCGAGACCTACGTGAGTGCGCTAGCAGAATGGAGCGGAATGATTCAGTCCCGGCGCAACGTGTTCGTTGCCTGGAGCCTGGACGATTTCTGGCCGCTCGTTGATGGAAGTGGCCATCGCATCCCCACGCCGGCACGAACGTTCGTCAGCCAGTGGGTCGCGTGGGTCCGCAGTACGGGTTGGGCGCCGGCGGCGGCCGAGTCGGCTGTACCGGTGGCCCTCGTGCGAGACCGCGAGATGTCGATCAAGAAGCTCCAGTCGCGATTTCGAAATCCGCGACTGCTCGAACTTTGGGGCGGCGCGGCTGGAACGAGGGCGTTGGACTTCCGGTGGCGCATCGCCCGCGGGATTCTGTCCGACATCCTCGCCGGCCTCGAGAGGAACTGATCGTGCTCGAGACGCGAGATCGTCGCCTTCTACTCGAAGCACTCCGACCGCCTGATGGCTACGCGTTCAGCGAGGCAGTGGGCACGACGTTCACGCTTGACCTCCTCGCACTGTTGAGCGCGCCGCTTGCATTCACGCTGTTCGACTGGGAGGACGCCGACGGTCGTCCGCAAGCTGATCCGCTGGCGCTGCTTGAGGCACTTCGTCGTCACGCCGACCATATCCACCTCTTTTGCCAGGCGGGGTACGTCTCGGTTCCGCCTGCTGATCAACGATTGTTGGGCTGGCTCGAGGGGTCGGTCGTCGAAGTGAAAAAGCCCGAAGGAGGGCCATTCCACCCGAAGGTATGGGTGCTCCGATTCGAGGCCGCCGGTCGGCCGGTTCGGTACCGCGTGCTTGTCGGCACGAGGAATCTCACATTCGATCGCTCGTGGGACACGCTCGTCGCGATCGAAGGGGATGTTCGAGAGGAAGGTGAGAGCAAGACTCAAGAGGGGCCCGCCCTCGCCGATTTTGTCACCGCCCTTCCGCGAATGGCGCTTCATCAGCCGGTGTCGCCTCGCACGCAGAAGGCAATCGAGACGATGACCCGTGAACTCGCGCGAACGAAGTTCGTGCCGCCCGAGCCTTTCGAGGGCTTCCGGTTCCAACCATTGGGGACCAGTCTCTGGAGAGCGCTGGGGGTCGAAGCGAAGGACGCACCTCGGTGGAAGGGCTTTCGCGAGCGTGGAGAACGACTTCTCGCAATCGCGCCGTTCCTGTCCGCGCCCGCACTGCGCGACATGTCGAGACCTGGTGCCGGCGACATTCTTGTTTCTCGTGCAGACGCTCTCGCCGAGGTGCCGAGCGACATCCTTCGGCGCTTCGAATCGGTCTACGCGTTCTCGTCCGATGCCGAAGGCGAGACGGTGGACGACGATGATGGCGCGCCCCTGGCCGGACGCCTCCGCGGGCTGCATGCGAAGCTCTTCGTGACGGATTCCGGATGGGACGCCCATCTATGGACCGGGTCCGCGAATGCGACCGGCTCGCTCATGGGGGGCGGGGTGGAGTTCCTCGTCGAACTCTGGGGCAAGAAGAGCCGGTGCGGCATCGATGCGATTCTTGGGGCCGACGGTCGCGGTGGCCTCCACGATCTTCTTCAGCCTTTTCCAATCCCGATCGAGGACGTTCCGGGCGACAAAATCAAACGGGAGCTTGAGGACCGCCTGGACGCTGCGCGCAGTGCAATCGCCGAGGCGGGACTGACCGTTTGCGTCGCGGACAATCCGTCCACCGAAACGTATTCGATGCGAGTCACGGTGCCGGGTGCGCGAATCGCAGGTCTCCCCGACCGGACGACGATCCGGGTCAGACCGATCACGCGAGTTCGAGGGGCATCGACGTTGTGGCCCGACGGGGCCGCGGAGTCGATTCCGCTTGGCACGTCGTCGTTCGACGGCCTCACCTCCTTCTTCGCGTTCGATGTAGTCGTCCGAATTGGTGAGCGTGTTCTCGCCGACGAGTTCGTCTTGAACCTTCCGGTGGAGGGGATGCCCGCCGACCGGCGCGAGCGCATGCTGCGGGCTGCACTCGGGAATCGACGCCAGGTCCTCCGGTTCCTCCTCCTTCTCCTTTCAGATGGTGGTATCGATGCCCATTTGCTGTTGCGTGCGGCGAGTAGCATTGAGGGGAACGCGGGTCTCGCTGGAGCCGACATCGCGGGCGACTCGAACGTGCTCGAGACGCTGCTGCGAGCACTCGACCTGGACCCCGTGAAAATCGACCGGATTGAGCGCTTCGTCGCCGATTTGTGTTCGTCCCCCGGTGGTGAAGACCTGCTTCCACCCGGATTTCTGGGGATTCTCGATCCCATCGTGAAAGTTCGAAAGACCCTCACCCCATGAGCCACGACAAGCAGCATCCGGACGTTGCGAAGGTGCTCGGCGGGCTCAAGGACTTCCAGCGAATCTCGGCCGAGCACGTCTTTCGGCGTCTCTATCTCGACACCAATCCTGCAAAGCGCTTCCTGATCGCGGATGAGGTCGGCCTCGGAAAGACGATGGTTGCCAAGGGCGTCATCGCGCAAGCGATCGAGCATCTGTGGAGCACGACCACTCGGATCGACGTCCTCTACATCTGTTCGAATGCTGAGATCGCTCGCCAGAACCTGCGAAAGATCAATCCGATCGAGGGTATCGATGTTGCGCTCGCCACGCGCATCACGCTCCTTCCGATTACGGTCAAGGAGCTCGACAAGAACAAGGTGAACGTGATCTCGTTCACGCCCGGCACATCACTCGATTTGAAATCGAGCCTCGGGACGAAGACCGAACGACTTCTCCTGTTTCATCTCGTCCGCGGCGCATGGGGAATAACGGGCGCGGGAGCCGAAAACCTGTTCGCCGGGAACGCGGGCATTGATGGATTTCGCTTTCGCCTCGCGACATTCGAGCGCGACGAGTCGATCTCGCAGGCACTCGCCGAGAAATTCATCGATCGGCTGAATGAATCCGTGGCGAGCGAGCAGGCGGCGGGTAGGCCCGATCTCCGATCTCGTCTCGAGAGCTTGCTTCCGGTGTATCGGTCCGGCAAGAGCACGGTCAGCGGCGCTCGATGGTCCGAGGGAGTGGCGCTCATCGGAGAATTGCGTGCACTGCTGGCCGAGTCGTGCCTCTCTGCGCTGGAGCCGGACATCGTCGTGTTGGACGAGTTTCAGCGATTTAAGGGCCTTCTCGATGGGACCGATCCGGCGAGCGAACTGGCCAGCCATCTGTTCAACTATCCCAATGTGCGGGTGATTCTCCTCTCCGCGACACCGTACAAGATGTACACGGTGCGTGACGAGGCAGGCGGTGAGGATCACTATCGAGACTTCCTCGAAACGTTGCGGTTCCTCTACTCCGACAATGTGCGAACCGAGCGAGTCGAAACACTCCTTCGGCAGTACCGCCGATCGATGGTCGACGTAGTGAACGGGTCGACGGATCGGCTTTCAGCGGCGCGTGATCTGCTCGAGGCTGAGCTTCGCTCTGTGATGGTGCGAACCGAGCGATTGGGCGCTTCCGCTGATCGCAACGGGATGCTCGTTCAAGTGAAGTCCGACGGCATCGCGCTCGAGCAGAGAGACGTGCGTTCGTACCTGACTCTCCAGCGAGTGGCGCGGCACGTCGAGCAACCAGACATTGTCGAGTACTGGAAGTCGGCGCCATACGTATTGAACTTCATGGACGACTACAAGTTGAAGAAGGCGTTCGACGAGGCGTCCGATGGTGATGGCGCAGCGGAATTGGCAAGGATCATCGATGGTGACGTGTCGTCACTTCTGGACTGGGATGAAGTCCGACGTTTTGGTCGGATCGATCCGGCGAATGCGCGTCTGCGGTCAGTGATGGCCGACACCATCGGACGCGGAGCGTGGCGGATCCTGTGGCTGCCTCCCTCGCTTCCGTACACCATTCCGACGGCGCCGTTTGATGCGCCGGAGCTCTCCGGGCTGACGAAACGACTCGTGTTCTCGACCTGGCGGCTGGTCCCGAAGGTGCTCGCGTCGGTTCTCTCATACGAGGCCGAGCGCGAGATGATCCGCAGCCGAGAGCAGCACCCAGAGAACACGCCCGAGGCCCGGAAGAAGCGGAGCCCGCTCCTTCGCTTTCAGCGATCGGAGGGGCGCCTTACCGGCATGGCGCATTTGGGAATGCTCTATCCATCGCGCGTGCTCGCGCGCGATGTGGATCCACTGGCGATGCGGGCGGCGGCCGGGACGCCGATATCCACGCAGGTCGCCATCGACGGTGCGAAGGCGCGGATTACCGCTCGGATCGCTGCGCTGCCCGTCCAGGATTCGGACGCCCCGCGCGCGGATGAGTCGTGGTACTGGGCCGCTCCAATTCTCCTGGATCTCACCGACCCGGAGGTTGGGCCAGAGGCTCGGTCCTGGTGGGAATCCTCCGGACTTGCCGAACGATGGGCCGGGGAGGCCGAAGACGACGAAGTGGAGGAGCAGACTGGCGTCGAGACGGACACGGGATGGGAGGCGCACGTTCAGGAGGCGCGGCGTCTCGTTGATGGCGAGTTTCGACTTGGTCCCAAGCCTGCCGACCTGGTCGATGTTGTCGCTCGATTGTCGCTTGGCGGGCCCGGGACGGTTGCGCTGCGGGCGATCGCGCGAGGGACTCGTCCCGCAGACGACATGAAGCCGGCCTGCGCGTGGAGTGCCCGCCGCGATGGTGCAGGACGGGTCGGGCGCGCGATTCGAGATCTCTTCAACCTGCCGGAGGTGATGGGGCTACTTCGCAGCGCCGATTCGGAGGAGTCCTACTGGACGCTGGTCATCGACTACTCGATCGCAGGCAACCTTCAGTCGGTGCTCGACGAGTACGTTCATGTGCTTCGAGAGGGTCTCGGCGTACGAGGGGAGAACGCACAGATCGCTGCTCCGACGATGGCGGAGGCGATCTCGACGGCGATCGGGCTGCGGACCTCGATCGTTCACGTGGACGTCCTGCGAGCGAACGCGATCCGCGGCACGATTCGCCATTCCGATGAAACGCTGCGGACTCGGTTCGCGTGTCGTCTCGCGGAAGAAAAGGCCGAGACGGGTTCGGCGACCACCCGTCAGGATCAGGTCCGCGCGGCTTTCAATTCGCCATTCTGGCCGTTCGTGCTCGCGACCACGTCGGTCGGCCAAGAGGGCCTCGACTTTCATCCGTACTGCCACGCGATCGTTCACTGGAATCTGCCGTCGAACCCCGTCGACCTCGAACAACGTGAGGGGCGCGTTCATCGGTTCAAGGGGCATGCGGTACGCAAGAATCTGGCCGCGAGGTTCGCGTCGCAAATCCCCGGCAGCGTGGTGGGAGACCCTTGGGACGTCCTGTTCGACCTCGCCGTGGCCGCGCGTCCTTCGGGGGCGAGTGAGCTTGACCCGTTCTGGATCTTCCCCGGTGAGGCATTCATCGAACGCCATGTTCCGGCGCTTCCGTTGAGTCGCGACGCCGATCGGCTTGAATCGCTCCGGAAAGCTCTTGCGGTCTACCGGATGGTGTTCGGGCAGCCTCGGCAGGACGAGTTACTCGCATACCTGTCGTCGCGCTTGTCTCCCGATGAGCTCGAGATTGCTCGGTTGGCGGGACAGATCCGACTGGCGCCAGTTCGGTGAGTGAGGGTGCAGGTGAAGCGCACATCGTGGTCGTGAACTGAGGTCGCCAGATGGGACCGGCTGGGCCAGGCTGGTGCAGTGCGCCAAGGTGTTGTGCATGACCAGCGGATGGGAACTCCGCCCTTCAGTCGCAGGCTCGAATTGGCACGTGTCGTCCGCGTCGGTCGGCGTCAACACGCCGGGTCGCGAGCGCCATTGATCCGTGGTGCAGTGTCGGCCTCCTCCCTCACCTCGGACGGAGTTTGCGCTGTCGGTGACGCGGACGATTCCACGCTCGTGTTTGCCTTGAGCTCGGCGCCGCATCGAGGCCTGATGTCGTCCACGCGCGAGCGGTACGTCCCGCCGCGGGCAGGAGACGACGATGGCGATGACGAAGCGTGAGGAGATGCCGAGCGACGCCGCGGTGAAGGCGGCCGAGTTCGTGCGACGGCTCCGGCTGAATGTTGACCGGCTTGATGCTGGGATCGAGGGCGGGGTTGATTTCCACCTCGTCCAGCGGGCGATCTGGGACGCGGTCGTGGCGTCGGGCAGGGAAGTCGACCAGATGGTCCTGGCGACGCTTCGGGCCGATCTGGCTGCCTCCCGATGACGGCCAGCCCTGCTCCTCACCACGACATTCTGTTCTTTTCCGTCGAGATCTCGACAGCCCGGGCGTGGAGCAGCCCGCGGCGGTGGTGACCGAGCGGGGAGCTCGTCGAAGCCAGCCCGCCACCGTGGATCTGGGCACGCCGAGCCGGGTTGCGATCGTCGGATCTCTCGTCTTCTGGACCAGCTGAACGAGGCGATGGTCGTAGATCCTGAGGTGGCGCTTGGGCTCCATCCCGTCAGATGTTGCTGAGGTACGGGCTCGGGGAAGACGGGGCGTGCCGGCGCGGGTACCGTCGCCGTGTCGAGAGGTCGAACAGAAAGTTTAGAATGTCGTGGTGCGGAGCAGGGCGGTTAGGCGCTGGTTGCGCCTCTCGAGTCGAGCGACCCTACGCCTCAGTTCGGCGAGGGATGCGTCACCTTCCGCGGCGGTGGTGACCAATCGGGGCGCTCGTTGAAGCCAGCCCGCCACCGTGGACCGGGGCACGCCGAGCCGGG
>SIAN01000055.1 GCA_009691715.1 Planctomycetota bacterium | reverse complement strand
GACTCAAAATCCACTGTCCGCAAGGACGTGAGGGTTCGATTCCCTCCCTCGGCACCATGATTCCAATGGGTCGGCGGCGGCAGTGGCGGGCCTGTGCAGCGCTTGCGATTGCAGCGGCCGGCACCTAGAGTCCGCAGCCCTCATGGGCGGTTAACTCAGCGGCTAGAGTACTATCCTCACACGGTAGGAGTCGGAGGTTCAAATCCTCTACCGCCCACCAACGCGGCCGACTCGGGCTTGCGTCGGACCGCAAGGCCCCACGTGCCGCTTCGCCCTCCGGGGCCCAATCGCTGCGGAAGTTTCTTCCAGCGACCGATGTTCGGTCAGCTTGGAACGCTTGATCGGCCGACTACCGCGATTGAGCTTTCCGGGGATTGAGTGATCGTCCATGAGCGTCATCGGCTTCGCGATCGTCACGCTGATTGGACTCGTGCAGGCACCGCTTGCCGGTTCTGAGGCGCTGACTCTGTCATGTTCAATCGCACTTCCGCTGACACCGGCGTGGCAGTCGGCGCCGGCAAGCGACGGTTTCGGAAGCCCGCGATCGAGCGCCCGCGGGCTTGTTGGAACGTCGAGCGGAGGCGGCTACGGCGGGGTGTACCCGCGCGCCCGGACCCTGAGGTCCCGCTCGCCGTCATCGGGTCCCTCGGTGCAGTACTTCCTTGCTCCCGGGGCGTCCCCTACGACGACGAAGCCGGTGGCGCCAGCGGCTGCGTCGGCGATTGATCCTGGCGACATTCCCGGCTCGAAGCTGCCGCCGCTGGTGCTGAGTGCACTGGAAAGCGGACCGTTGACGGCCGGCCAAGCGAAAGCGCTGGTCGAGCTCCTCGTGAGTCGCGGAGATTTTCTCTCGCAGCCTGTCGAAGAACGTAGAGGACAGCTCGACGACAGGCCCGCGGATCCCGATATTTTGCAGGTCGTCACGGCTCTCGATGGCAAAGCGGCCACCGACGTCGACTCCGCGTTGGTATTCGATGCTGCGCGCTTGCGGGCATGGTTCGTCGGGACCGACTCGTCCGGCGATGCCGCGATCTCGTTCTTGGAGTGGCGCGATCGGACCAGCGCCTCCCTCAAGTTGTTTCGCGAATTCGACACCGAGCGCAACGGCCTGCTGGCCTTCAACGAGTTCGCGCTGCCGATCCTGCTGAACATCGCGCGCGAAGGCTCGCGCAAGGTTGACCCAGAGCTGTTGAACTGGGCCGTCGAATCTAATGCGGCGACGCGGCCGCTCAGCGCGAATCCGACCGCTCTTGAGAGTCTCGATGATGCGGCGATCCTGACGCTGGCGCGCGCCCATGTCGCCGAAGCCGCGGCGAAGCGCGCGGCGCTCAATGCCGCAGCGCAGTCGGCGCGAGATCGTCTGAAGGCGGGCACAGGCGACTGAGCCGATGGGCTCGATCGCGCGTTGCGCTAGATTCTGCGAGCCGTCAGGTGGAGCGCGCGGTCGACGGGCGGCTCGCGACGATCCGCAGAAACGCTTCCTCGAGGTCAGGAGCGCCAGTGAGAGCGCGCAGTTCCGCGGAAGTGCCCTCCGCGATCCGCTCACCATCGACGAGGACGCCGATCCGGTCGGCGAGCTTTTCCGCCTCGGACATCACGTGGGTTGAGAACAACACGGTCTTGCCCTCGGAACGGCACGTCTGGATCAGCTCGATGATCGCGCGTGCCGCGAGGACGTCGAGTCCGGCGGTCGGTTCGTCGAGGATCAGCACGGGAGGATCGTGGACGATCGTCCGCGCGATGCCGACCTTCTGCTTCTGGCCCATCGAGAGCTTGTCGCAGCGCCGATCGAGGAACTCCTGCATCTGGAGGCGGTGCGCCAGGGTCTCGATGCGCGCGGCGAGGCGGGTTTCCGGGACTGCGAAGAGGCGGCCGAAGTAGGTGACGACTTCTCGCGCGGTCAAACGGCCGTAGGGAGCCGTATTGCCGGTGAGGAACCCGATCGACGCTCGGATGACTGCTGGTTGGTCGAGTCCTTTGCCCTGCACGCGAACGGTTCCTGCCGACGGTGCGAGCGTCGTCGCGATGATCCGCAACGTCGTCGTCTTGCCGGCACCGTTCGGTCCGAGGAGGGCGTAGACGCGTCCTGGTTCGCAACGGAACGAGAGATCACGGATCGCGAACTTTGCCTTAGTCTTTCGCGATGACGGGTACGCCTTAGAAAGTCCAATCACTTCGATCATCGTCGCGCGCTCCGAGCGAAGGGGCGCGCTAACGTACTCCCGCGCGCGGCCGAAGCAAATTCGCGGAGCGCGGTCGTGTTCCAATGGAGACACGCATGCCGCGGGGCGATGAGGCAACACAGCGCGATCACGAACGCGCGCGCCGCGCCGTGTTCGGTTACCTCGGCTTGGCGATCCTGCACGAAACGAACAACGTCTTGACCGTGATGGCCGGGGTGCGGCAGCTCCTGAAAGCCGGGATCGCGCTCTCGGATCGAGTGGGCGGGATGATCGATCAGCAGCTCGCGCGGATGGAAGAGTTGGTCGGTTGGATCCGGCGGCTCGGGCCCGGCGAGGGCGACGCGGGGGCGCCGCCGCGGACTGCGGGCTACGTACTGGAGACGGTCGAACGCGTCGTGCTGCTGGCCGCAAAGGGGCGCGGTGTCGCCGTCGAGCGTTCGGTCGAAGGCGTCGACTCGAGACCGAGCGATCCGGAGGGAGCGGGTCTTGCGCTGCTCTGTCTCGTGTTGCCTGCGTTGCCGGTTCGCGGAGCCGTCGGGATGGCGATCCGCTTGGTGGCGCGCTGCGATTGCGGCAGCGTCGAGTTCCGAGTTCGCTGCACGCCCGCTCCGTCAGATCCTTCACAGGAGCCGGAGCATGAGCGCGCTCGCGCTGTCGTTGCCGCGGCCGGGGGGGTGGTCAAAGTATCCGCTTCGGCGGACGCTTGGGAGGGGCGGCTCTCGTTTCCAGCGCCTTCGACAAGCTAGTCTCGCCGCGTTCACCGTCCTGAGGCGTTGGTCGGCGCGAACGTGCCAACCGCCTCTTTGGTTGAATCCCTTCTGAGGAGCCTGTCATCGTGATCGCGTCGTTTCGCCCCCTCCTGCGGCAGTTGACCGTCGCGTGCGCAGCGGTGATCGCTTCGTGCGGGACCTATGGGGAGTGCCCGCTCGGTCCGTGCCCGTTGCGAGATCTGCACGAACGTGACGCGAGTTCGGTTGCCGAGTTCATGGCCCGCTACGACCAGGGGAGCGCCAAGCCGGTCGAGGCGCATCAGGACGAGAAACGGCTCCGAAACGTCCGCCAGCTGACGTTTGCCGGCCAGAACGCCGAGTGCTACTTCTCGTTTGAGGGCGATCAGTTCATCTTCCAGTCGACGCGCGGAGACCTCGAGGCCGACCAGATGTTCACGATGGACCTCGCAGCCGGCTCATTGCGTCTGGTGAGCAGCGGTCTCGGCAAGACCACTTGCGGATACTTCCTGCCCGGCGCCAAGCGGATCCTCTACGCATCAACGCACGTCGACTCGCCGGAGCCGCCGGAGCCGCCCGACTATTCGAAGTACGGATACGTCTGGAAGTTCAATTCAGGCTTCGATGTCTTCTCGGCCGATCCGGATGGCCGCGCACCGTGTCGACTGACGAGCACACCCGGGTATGACGCCGAATGCACGGTGTCGACAGATGGCGCGTGGATCGTGTTCACTTCGATGCGAGGCGGCGATCTTGATCTCTGGAAGATGCGAGTCGACGGCAGCGATTGCACCCAGCTGACGCGCGAACTCGGCTACGACGGCGGCGCGTTTTTCACCCCCGACGGCCGGCAGATCATTTACCGCGGATACACGCCGCACACCGCCGAAGAGGAGGCTGCGTATCGCGAAATGATGCAGCTCGGCATGTGGAAGCCGGGCCCGCTTGACCTGCGGATCATGGATGCCGACGGCGGCAACAAGCGGACGTTCCTCGCCAACGGCGCGTCGAATTGGGCGCCCTTCATGCTCCCCGATGGCAAGAGAGTGATCTTCTCGTCGAACCTGCACGACCCGAACCCGAAGAACCGGAATTTCGACCTCTATTTGGTCGGCGTCGATGGCAGCGGGCTTGAGCGCATCACGTACGACGAGCAGTTCGACGGATTTCCGATGTTCAGCCCGGACGGGAAGCTCTTGGTCTGGGCAGCCAATCGGCACGGTGCGAAGCCGCGGGACACGAACCTGTTCCTCGCTGACTGGAGCGATTGAGCCGGCGCACGAAATCTGCCGGCGCGCGAGCCGAGTCTCGAACGGCCTACGACGCGCCGGCTTCCGTTTCCAGTTCCGGCTCGCGCGACAGCTCGCGGAAGAGCTCGCCCTGGCCGGAGCGTTGCTCGATGACGCTGCGTGCGGCACGGAGCAGTTCGTCGAGCCGTAGCGGCTTGCGCACTACGGTGGCACGCGACCGCCTGAAGAAGCTCGCCGTCTCCTCGCTGAGCGCGTCGCCGGTCACGAAAACGAATCGACGCAGCAGCGCCGGGCGCGCCCGCGCCAGCTCCTCGTAGAGCTGGATGCCGTCGAGGCCGGGGCGATGAATATCGCTCACGACGAGATCGACGTGCTCGCGCACGAGATACCGCAGCGCGTCGTCGCCGTGCTCGAACGTGATGACGTGATTCTCGTGCCCACTGAACGTGCGGGTGATCACCTCCCGAAGGGCCGGTTCGTCCTCGACCACCACCACGCGGCAGCGCTCGATCGGCGCGCTGATCTGCGGTGGCGAGGCTGTCGGAACGGGCAGCGAGCTATTGATCGCCACCGGCAGCGACACACGGAGCGTCGCGCCACGCGGTCTGCCTCGCGCGACGCGAATCTCGCCCCCGTGATCGCGGAGGATCTCTCGGCATAGCGTGAGGCCGAGTCCGGTTCCAGAACCGTCGCTTCGCGAAGTGAAGAACGGTTCGAAGACGCGGTCGCGCAGATGCTCGGGGATACCAGGGCCGTCGTCGCTCACCTCGATCACCACTCGGCGTCGCGTCCCGCGAGCCTTGATCGTGACTTCACCGTGCTCACGAACCGCGCTGATGCCCTGCTGTGCGTTGGTCAGAAGGTTGATCAGCACCTGTGATAGCAGCGCCTCGTCGCCTTCGATCATCGGCAGGTCCCCCGCGGCATCGACGCCGAGGCGGATCGACCGCAGCGCGAAGTCGCGGCGCTTGAGTTCCGCGCAACGCGCGATGAGTTCGTCGACGCGCAGCGGCGCGCGATCGTCGCGACCGCCACGGCTGAAGCGCAGCAGGTTCTGAGCGACACGGGCGGTGCGCAACGCCTCCTCGTGGACTCGCTCGAGGTCGCGATGCACTTCAGTAGGGAGCGGTTGTGCGAGCAGGAATTGCGCGTAGCCGAGGATTCCAGAGAGAGCGTTGTTGATCTCGTGGACGACGACGGCGACGAGGCGACCGGCCGACGCCAGGCGCGACAGGTGATAGACCTGCTGCTGCAGCCCCTTCACCAACGCACCTTCGGAGAACAGGAGCAGGGTTCCGTCGGCCAGTGGGACCTCAGCAGCCGGCGCATGCACTGCGGATGTCGTGGTACGCAGATCGTCCAGCAAGGCGTTCAACAAAGCGCTTGGGGCCCGCTCGAACAGCTTGCTGGCAAGCCGATTGGCCGTGACGATCCGGCCGCGCGCATCGATGCGCATCGCGGGAAGCGGGATCGATTCGATCCAAGCCATTTGCGACCTTCCCACATGAGCGTCCGGCTGGCTGGACGCGGCGCTCGTGTGGTCGGACGGATCATAGTCGCAGCTTCGAGATGGGTTCAACCGCGTTGATCACGCACTTCGCGCTGATCAGAAAAGTTTCCGCGACCATTGGTCGATCCCGGGCGGTCGGCGTGACGCGAGGCTCGCCTCGCCTGAATGGACTTCAGTCGGTCGTGCGCACCGTCGATGCATCCGGCTCGGCAGGGGAGCTCACGGAAATGGCGACCGAATTCCTAGGCGATGTCCGCAACGAGCTGCAGTTGCGCTCGACCCGGACGACACTCGATGAGCTGAGGAGGAAGGGCCTCGACCAGGTTCGTGTCATCCGTTCGAGTCAGATTCTCGACCTGATCGAGCGGGCCGTCGACCGCGCGTTTGAACTTCGCGGAGCAGCGACCCCGCCCGAGGATCGCGCCGGACTACTGAAGGACTCGGCGGCCATCTTTCGCGACATGCTGCGGTCCGAGATGGAGAAGCAGCAGGGAACCGCGCAGAAGTCGCTCGACGAACTGAAGGAGCGGGTCGGGCAGGGCGCGCTTGAGCTCCGGAAGCTCGAAGAGCGGCTCGTCGAACGCGACGGACAGCTTTCCGAGTCCCGTGCGCGGCAGGCGGAACTCGATGCGGAGTTGCGGGTCCTGCGTCAGCGCGCGCAGGCCGGCACCTCGCAGGACCTCCTCGACGAACTTAAGTCGTTGCGGAAGGAGATCGCGCGACCCGTTCCTGTCGCTGTGCAAGCAACTGCCGTAGCGGCCGAGAGCGGCGCCGTGGAAAGGCGGCTGCAATCGCTCGGCGCCGAACTTTCGTCGCAGCTCGAGCGCATCGGGCGAAAGGTCGGTGCGTCGTCGGTTGCCGAGGAAGCGCCCGTCGATCTCGCCGGCTTGTTCCAGTCGATCCCAGAGCTTGAAGGCAACCTCGACGCGGTCGAGGCCAAGGAACGCAAGGGCAGTGACGTCACGGATGCGCTGGCGCGCATGAAGTCTCTTCGCGGCGGCAAGCCAGGATCTTGAGCAGCGGATCGGAGTTCGTCGATTGGACGAGGGTCGGCGACAGAGTCCAAACACGAGGGAAGCACAAGACATGGCCAGCGCAGATCAGCTTGGGAACGACGGCGGAACGCGAACGGTGACCGGAGCGGCCGGCATCGCCGAACGCTCGTCGGCGACAGCGAAGCTCGCCGGCAAGGGCCTCGACATCGGTACCGCCAACATCCTCGCCGCGGTGCGCGATCAGAAGGGCGGCATCGTCGTCCGCTGTGAACGCAACGCTTTCCTCGACATCCAGGGCGACGTGCATAGCCGTTCGATGCTGACCAAGCTCAACGTGCCCTATGTCGTGCACGAGAACTCGCTCATCGTGCTTGGTGGGTCGGCGTTCGAACTCGCCAACGTCTTCGGCCGACCGACGCGCCGCCCGATGATGGACGGTCTCATCTCCTCGAGGGAGAAGGAGGCGCTGCCGATGATGCAGATGATCATCAAGAAGGTGCTTGGCGAGCCGACCTCCGCTAACGAACCGTGCTTCTTCTCCGTGCCGGCCGAGTCGGTCGACAGGGACAACAACATCGTCTACCACCAGGGACTGTTCCAGGGGATGTTGCAAAAGCTCGGGTACCACGCGACGCCCATGAACGAGGGCCATGCCGTCACGTTCGCCGAACTCGCGGCCGAAGATTTCACCGGCATTGGAATCAGCTTCGGCGGAGGAATGGTGAACGTTTGCGTCTCCTACAAGACCATCCCTGCGCTCACGTTCTCTGTCGCGCGCGGCGGTGACTGGATCGACGGCAACGCGGCGACGGTGCTCGGCCTTCCGAGCTCGAAGGTCACGTACATCAAGGAGAGCGGGATGGACATCCGCTCACCGAAGGGCCGCGAGCAGGAGGCGATCGCGATCTACTTCCGCAATCTCATCTCCTACACGCTGCAGAACATCCGCAACCGCCTCATGATGGGCAAGGACCTGCCGAACTTCGCCGATCCTGTCGAGATCGTCTGTTCTGGCGGGACATCGATGATCCAAGGATTCATCGAGGTGTTCCGCGAGGAGATCCAAAAGGTCAAGCTCCCCATCCCGGTGAAGGGCATACGGCTTGGCAAGGAGCCGCTGAACTCGGTGTCGCAGGGCTGTCTTGTCGCGGCGGTTTCGTCGATGGATTGAGTTGCGCGCGAAGGCGACTGGGCCGACCTGCGTCACTCCAGACGCAACGTCGCGCGATGGGTCTCGCCCTCGAACAGTTCGACCGCCGCTTCAACTGCTCCGCATGACACTACGTGCCTGCCGCCGCCTACGCGGATGAGCACGTGGCCAAATCGATTGGTGAGCGCGGCGAAAGCGATCACACCATTTGCGCTCGTCTCGCGAATTAATACGGCGCGATCGATGGCGGCGCGTCCGTCTCGATCGAGCACCACGACGTCGAGGGTGGCGGACTCGCGCACCAGCAACCGCTGGAATGCGGCTGCCGTCGCGAGTGCGGTCTCACTGCCTCGGCCGAGCGCGGTGTCCGTGCGCACCCGGACGATCGAGCCTTCCGGTGCCTGAATCGCGACCGTGCAGTCCTTCGCCAGCGCCGCACGCCCCAGCACGATGCCATCGCCGGCGACGCACTCGACCACAGCATCGGCGGGGTGGGACTGCGATCGCGCGTCCCATGCCTCAAACTTCCGTTCGCGCCGGCTCCAGTCGAGCGAAAGGATCGGCGTCGCCGCGCCGTCGCTGAGCAGGATCTCTGCTTCTGCGACGTCGATCGAGGCGCCGCGTTCGGCGCATGCGACGATGCGCCAGCGTCCAGGCAAGAGCCCGGGGAACACGAATCGTCCGTCAAGCTCGAGCGACGACGCGCGCGACGGTTCGCCCGGGCGCTCGATTGCGAGAGCAACGACGGTGCAACGCGAAGCATCGCGTCGACCGCCCTCGACCCGCCCGACGAGGTCGATGCCACCGGTGCCGGGCCAGACGACGGTCGTCGTGATGCCGGCGATCGCGACGGCGGAGAGTTCTGCCGCAGCGTTGCAATGCCAGTACGACGAAGACCACTCATCGAAGAGACGCAGACGGATCGGACCAGCCGCGAGTCCGTCGATCCGGCAGCGCCCATCGACGCCGATTCTTGTGGCGATCGTGCCGTGCTCGGAGTGGGTCGCAAGCAGGTGGAGGGCGTTCGCGCGCGCGGTGTACGAAGCCGGCAAGCAGAGTTCGATCTCGCCACATTCGGGCCACTGCCACGTCGCTTCGATGGCTCCGACTCGAACGCGTCGCAGCAATGGCGCGAAACCGTCGCGCTCGCACAGAAACGCCGAAGCCTCGCCCTCGCTGACGCTGAGTTTGGCGGTTCCATCGGCGGCACTCTCCGCGGTCGCGGCGGCGGGCACGCGCGTCCACGTGCCGCATGCCAGTTCGAGCGCGCGCGTGATTCGGATGCCCGCAAGCGGCCGTGCTGACGCGTCCACCCAACGCACCTCGAGATCGGCGGCGCGCTGGAGAGCGATATCGACGATCGAGGCGACCGAATCGGGCGACCATCGCCGGATCTGTGTTCCGTACGCCGTTGCCCCGACCACGAGGAGATGGGGGAGGAGCGGGAGCGATAGCAGTGTGGCTCGTCCGTTGTGATCCGAGGTCGCGATCCGAGTCGGCATCGCGGCTGCGAAGTACTGGTGCTCCACGAGTTCGTACGACGTGCATGCGGCCACTGTCGCACCAGAGATGGGCGCGCCGCTTTCGTTGCAAACGAACAGAGACACGTCAGGAAGACGGTGAAGTGCGATCAACAGCGAGTCGCACGGCGCGACGAATGGACCGCGATCAACGGGTGCGAATCCGGGCGCGCTTGCCTCGATGTGGTATTCGTGGCCTCCTGCGACCCACGGCATTGAGAAGCGACCGTCGGCATCCGTCGCGACCGCGCCGACGACAAGATGGTCGCTGAGGCTGCCGACAAGAACACGAGCTCGCGCGACTGGCGCACCGTGTTCGTCGACAACGCTGCCGGTGAATCTGGTTTCCAGCGGAAGCACCAACTCGATTGGAGCACTGCCTGCTGCGTCGGCTGAAACTTCGAGCCGAGCGGGAGCGAATCCGTCGCGGCGCGCCGATACCACGATTTCAGTACACGGAGCTGCGTCCAGCTCGAATTTGCCGTCGGCGTCACTGGTTCCGACGGCTTGCTCGTCGACTGGGATCGAACCGAACCGACCGACGGTGAGGGCTGCGCCGGCGATCGGCGTTCCATCCTCGCTCACGACTCGCCCGTGCTGACGCACGCCGATCGCCAGTCGGATTGCGAGCGGTTCGCGAGGATCAACGCCAATCCTGCGGCTCGGGCAGCGACCCGGTGCAAACGCAGTCACGGTCCACGGAGGCGGCGCGGCGAGAAGCACGTCGAAACTCGAATTGACCTCGAGCTTGATTGACGAATCGGTGAGCGCCTCCGATTCGATCAACAGCGTCGCGCCGGAGATCGGGGCATCCTGTTCGATGCACGAGACCGTTCCGCAAAGTCGGGCGCGCGCGGTGATTCTGAGTGAGAGGGGGTGGCCGTCGAGATGGCGCTCCTCGACGACCGCGCGTCCGAGTTGGACGCCGTCGCCACCGAGCACGACGTGATCGCCTGGACTCGCGAAAACAATCGTCGAATCGATCCAGGGTTCGATCAAACGAATCGCGGTTTTGTCTGCCTCTGCGCTGACGGAATGGATGCCTAGCGTTGCGGCGAACTGCTGTTCGCCAACGCGATCGAATTGCACGAGGACGACGGCGCTTTGGACCGGCAGCAACGATGGTCGGGCCGAGCCGGGGGGGAGACTGTTGGTGGAGGCTGCGTCGGTGACGCGAGTTGCCGCGATCGAGGCCAGCGCATCGACGTGCGCAGCGGCGGGGGGCGTCGCGACTTCGACCGCGCCTGTCAAGGCGATCGACGGCGTCGAGGACGGCGCGGCGGACCAATCGCGGTACGCTGCGAATCCGGCGACGAGTCCGATGCCAACCAACGTCGCACCAAATCGCCAATTCATGGCGAACTCGGTTTGGACATGGGTGGGCGCGCCGCCGGCGGCGGGGGTGGAGGCGGAAGCACCGAGCGGACGGAGTCCGTCGTCCCGGTCCCAGTTTGCGGCCCGCCACCGGTGCCGGGTGCCGTTCGTGGCGCCGCCGGCGAGTGCGCACGACCATGCGACGCTTCAAGTTCGCTCGCGGTGAACGCCGCTGCGAGCAGGACTACGAGAGCGATCGGTCGACCGGCGAGTCGATGCGTCACGCGAGGACTCCGGCGGAGACATGGTGGGTGGCCTCGGCGAACATTCGTCCAGAGTGCCGGCGCGCGCGTTCGGGGTGTTCGAGGCCCCGATCCGCGAGCGCAGCAAAGTGGCGCTCGAGCGAGAGAGCACGCGCTCGGATCGCACGGTGAGTGCCGACGGTCATCGCCGCTCGCCAGTGGGGGGCGGCCGCCGACGACTGGCGGGTCACGGTGGCGTACACGGCGATGGTCCAATGTGCGGCGAGGTGGCCAGGCCGCAGTGCTGCTGCGCGGAACAACAAGGCGAGCGCGTCATCGAGACGAGCGCGATCACCGTAGAGCAAGCCGCGGTGGAGGAGTGCGCTGGAGGATTCGCGACAGGTGCGCGCCTGAGCTTCGGAGTTCGCAAAGCGGCGATCAGCAAGAACGTCGTCTCCCTCCAGCCAAGCGATCTGACCGGCGCGGAGCTCTGCCGTCGCGGATGCTCCGTGCACCGAGCCGAGCCGCGTCGCGGTATCGACCAACTCCGTCGCGAGCGACTGCACCTGCGGCGGCGTCAGCCGCGTCACTGCGTCGCACGGGAGCTCAAGCAGCGACGAAAGCGTGCTGGCGCCTCGCGCCGGCAACGCTTTGAGCACGACCGGATCGTCGAGGCACGCCTGGATCTGCCTCGCGAGGCTCGGTGTCGCGACGTTGCTCCGCCTCGACGCCTCGGAGGGAAACGCCGACCGAAACGCTGGATCTTGTTCGAGCAGCGCAGTCGCGGCCGCAGTCAGCCGGGATGCCGCCGAGCGATCAACCATCTGGATCAGTCGCTGGTCAAGCGTCATGGCCTACTCCTGCACGTTGTCGACTCGGGCGGGACTGCGCAGGCGCGAACCCAAGCTGCCACATGTGCGACTTCGACTCGAAAGCGATCGAGCGACGAGTGGCGAGACAGAAGGTCGGCGACGGAGCCCGCGTGGACTCTCGAATGCGCGACCGCGCCACGGCCAGCGAGACCGAGCAGTTGGCGCCGATCGCGTTGTGAGAATTCGAGAACGATCTGCGCCGCGACGACCTCGGCCGTCGCGCCGCCGAACGCGGCAGCCGCGATGAGTGACAGCTCTTTCGGCAGTTCGATCCAATCCGCAATCGCTGATGCGAGAGAGTCGGCGTGCTGCTCGCTCGAGATAGCCGGAACGAACCCGCGGCACTCGTCTACAAACGTTCGGACGACCTGACTGCATCGCCGTCTCAGGCACCCGAATGCAGCCTGACGTGCGGCCTCGTGCGGGGTTCGCATCGCGTCGAGCGTCTGCGAAAGCACTTCGGCAGTCGCGGCATCGATTCGAAGCGGCAAGGCGAATCGGTCGCGGAGATCGACGAGGTGCGCGGCGACTTCATCTCGATTGAGCCGGCAGTACACGAACAGTCGCGACGAAGACTCGACCGACATCAGCTCACGTGCAATTGCAAGCGACGCTGTCGCGACGGTGGGCTGCGTCGAACGACCGAGGTCGATCCCGGCGGCGAGCACCGTTTCGAGTTCGTCTGGCCGCAACGGCCGCTCGCCGAACTGAGCGAGACGCGAGCTCACGCGAGGTGAACCCATACCTATCGTCCGCGATTGCGCGACCGCCGGCCGCACAGCCATCGAATCCCCGTCCCCTGACGGGAGATGATCGCGGCCTAGTCAATCTAGTCAATCTAAAATATCTACCCAATCTGCAAGCTCAGGCGTCCGAGTCGCGCCGACTCGACGCTCCCGGCGCGAGCTCCCATTGTACGTCTGATAATCATTGTTCTGACGATATGAACCAGAGCTGTAGGTCGGGGGATCGGCTCTAGTACTACTGTGTCATAAACGTAGCGACATTCCGCCGGGGCATGGCGGCATGGCGACACACCCGTCTTCGGCGGCTCGACTCGATAGCTACGTGGAGCGCCTGATCGGCGCCGTCGGTCACGCCGATCGGGGTGCTCCGTTGCGCGCCTACTTGACCGGCCTGCTGTTGCCGGGGGCGCGCAAGAGCGTCGAGCCGATGGCGGCCGTGGTGGATCCGCGTCACACGAGTTCTCGGCATCAGTCGATGCACCACTTCGTGGCGCGCGCCCCATGGGCAGCGGAG
>SIAN01000027.1 GCA_009691715.1 Planctomycetota bacterium | reverse complement strand
TGATGCCGAGAACTCGTGTGACGCGGATCCACCACGGCCGCCATCGGCTCGACGCTCTTGCGCGCCCCCGGCAACAGCAGGCCGGTCAAGTAGGCGCGCAACGGAGGACCCCGATCGGCGTGACCGACGGCGCCGATCAGGCGCTCCACGTAGCTATCGAGTCGAGCCGCCGAAGACGGGTGTGTCGCCATGCCGCCATGCCGCCAGCGTGCCATCCCCCGGCGGAATGTCGCTACGTTTATGACACAGTAGTACTAGTTGGCTCCGCGACGCAGCACGATCACCTTGATCGTCCGCAGCACGATCAGCAGGTCGACGAAGATCGACAGGTTCTTGATGTACCAAAGGTCGTATTGGAGCTTGGTGAGCGCGTCCTCGACGGAGCTGCCGTACTGGTAGTTGATCTGCGCCCAGCCGGTGAGCCCCGGCTTCACGATCAGCCGTTCCATGTAGTACGGGATCTGCTTGCGCAGCTCCTCGACGAAGAAGGGGCGTTCAGGTCGCGGCCCGACGAACGACATCTCGTTGCGCAGAACGTTCCACATCTGCGGGATCTCGTCGATCCGGGTCTTGCGCAGAATCGTGCCGATTCGCGTGACGCGACGGTCGTTCTTCGCCGCCCACTGCGGTCCGCCCTTCTCCGCGTCCGTGCGCATCGAGCGGAACTTGTAAACGGTGAAAACGCGGCCGTCCTTGCCGACTCGGGTCTGGCCGTAGAAGACCGGCCCCGACGACTCGATCTTGATGGCGAGTGCGGTCAACGCAGCGATCGGCGCCGCAAGGAGCAGCCCGAATCCGGCCAGCAGCACATCGAGGCCGCGCTTGGCAGTGAACGTGATCCGGCCTTGCGTGAACCCCTCGGAGAACACCAGGTAGCTCGGGCGAAGCCGCTGGACCGCGATCTTGCCGGTGAGCCGCTCGTAGAGCAGTTCGGCCTCCTCGACACGCACGCCGGAGAGGCGGCAGTTCAGGAGCTCAATGACCGGAAGCTTGCCGCGCCGCTCATCGAGAGCCACGACGACGCGATCGGCACGCACGTCGGCAGCGATCGTCCCCAGCCGGTCGGCGGTGCCGAGGCAGGGCACGTCAAAGTCGAGCACCGGTTCGACGTCGCAGCGCACGAATCCGACGACTTCGTAGGCGGGGTCTTTCAGCCGCTTGATCTCATCGACGAGGGTGCGCGCGGTGCTTCCGGAGCCGACGAGGAGCACGCGGTCATGCAGCTGCCACGCCGAGAAGATCCAGTGGAATAGCAGGCGATAGAAGTGCGCGAACGGCAGCACCGCGAAGAGCGCGGCGAGCGACGTCCACGGCCGATTCACATAGGGCGCGACCATGTCCGGCGGGATGATCGACGTGCCGGCGTCGATCGCGAAATGGACCGCCCACATCAGCACGGCGGCGTAGAAGATCGACTCGAGCAGCTTGACTGCGGTCTGGTTCGAGTTGCGCGTCACGCGCCAGTCGTAGAGATCCTGCAGGATGAAGCAGGCTTGGCATAGCAGTGTGAGGGCGAGCCCGCGCCAGAGGTAGCGCGGCCATTCGATCGACATCCGCGCACCGTCGTCGGGTGTCGCCACGAAGTCGAGCACGTCGCGGAAGCTCGTCACCGCACCGCAGACGAGCGTGAGGAGGGCGGTCTCGCCAAGGATGAGGGCGAGTCGTCTCCGAGTCAGTGCGTTGCCGCTGGCGAAGGTCATCGTCAATCCACGAAGAACCGCGCCGCAGCGCAAACGTCACCGTCCGCAACGATTCGGCGGCGAAAAAGGCCATCGCACCACCGCGATGATCGGACTCGAGCGCCGCGGATCCCAAATGACCGAGGCGACCAAGAACCCAAACGATCCGGTGTGGCGAGTCCGGTAGAGATACTCACGCGCCGCCGCCCACAGCGCTGCCACCTTACGGCGATCGACGGCCCGGTGCGGCGGCCCGACGTCCGCGCGGGTTCGGCATTTCGATTCGACGAACCAGAGCGTCCCGCCCCGGCGCACGATGAGATCGAGCTCGCCGCGCTGAAGGCGCACGTTTCTCGCGATCACGACAAACCCACGGCACTCGAACCACTGAGCCACCGCGTGCTCAGCCGCCGCACCCACCTCTTGCCGATCCACGGTCCACCCTCCTCACCCTCGATGTGAAAAGGGAGGAGGACGGCGTCCGGACGCGCGGTGACCCGCGCCGGTCACTTCGCGGCGGGAGACTCTGTCGCCGGCGCTGGCGCGTCGTCGCCCTGGACCTGCGACTGGATCGCGTAGCGCTTGAAGCGCAGTCGCCGCGCGTCCTTGTCATCGAAACGGATGAAGACGTCCTGCTCGGTCAGAGCGGCGATTTCACCGACCATTCCGCAGGTGAGGATGACCTTGTCGCCCTTCTTCAGCGCGGTGAGCATCGCCGCGCGCAGCTTGCGCTCCTTCGCCTGGGGTCGCCACATGAGAAAGTAGAAGACCACGACGAAGAGCAGCAGGGGCACCAGCATGTCGGTGCCGAACAGGCTCGGCGCGGTCTTGGCGGGAGTGCCGGCGCCGGAGGGCGCGGGCGCCCCTTCCTGGAGCAAGTCGAGGAGCAGCAGTGGGACGAGCGTCATTCGCAGTCCTTCGGTGGGGGTAGAAGAAGGGCCGGGCATCATTGCGGCGCGGGAGACGGCGAGCAAGCCGCCCGGTGGCACGCGGGGTCGCGCGAGTCCTTTGGGGCGGGCTGGCGGGGAGGTGAGCGTGAGGGTCGTGGTTGCGATGTCGGGCGGAGTCGATTCCGCGGTGAGCGCCCACTTGCTCCAAGAGCAGGGCCACGACGTGATCGGGGTCTTCCTCCGCAACGGCGTCGAGGCGGGCGGCCGCGGCAAGGGGCAGGGCTGCTGCGGTGCGACCGATGCGCGCGACGCCGAGGAAGTGGCGGCGACGCTTCGCATCCCGTTCTACGCGCTCGACCACGCGGGGCCGTTCGCGCGGATCATCGATTCATTCGTTGCCGCCTACGCGCGCGGCGAAACTCCGAATCCCTGCGTCCAATGCAACCGCGAGATCAAGTTCGGAGCGCTGCTCGAGCTCGCGCAGCGTCTCGATGCTGACCGGCTCGCGACCGGCCATTATGCACGACTCGACCTCGCACCCGATGGTGTCGCGCTGCGGCGTGCGCGCGATCTCGCCAAGGATCAGTCCTACGTGCTCGCATCTGTCGGGCGCGGCGCCCTCGCGCACGCGGTCTTTCCGATCGCCGATCTCACCAAGCAGGAGGTTCGCTCGATCGCGGCGCGCGCGGGGCTGCCGGTGCACGCCAAGCCAGAGAGCCAGGAGATCTGCTTCGTTCCGACAGGCGACTATCGAGACCTCTTGCGCGAGCGCCGTCCCGATCTGTTCCGCGACGGGCCGATCCGCGATCTCGCGGGCACCCGCGTCGGCACCCACGTCGGAGCGGCAGGCTTCACGATCGGCCAGCGCAAGGGGCTGGGAGTCGCCGCCGCAGAGCCACGTTTCGTCGTCCGCACCGATCCCGCGAACAACGAGGTTGTCGTTGGCCGACGCGGAGAGCTCTTGCGTTCGCGAGCGAAGCTACGGGAGCTGAATCGCCTCGCCGGGCCGGATGTCCTTGCAGCTGGCCGTCCCGTCGCGCTTCAGGTACGCGCCCACCATCAACCGGTTTCCGCCACCATTGCCGATGCCGATGGCGATCGGCTCACGCTCGAGCTGGCGTCGCCGGGTGAGGTGCTGACCCCGGGGCAGCTCGGGGTGGTCTACGACGGTGATCGCGCGCTGGCCGCAGGGACGATCTGCGCCGACTGAGGGCGCATGCGCTGCTCGGACTCAAGCGGCCGCGACTCGCTGGTCGATGCTCCACGGGAACGATTTTCCGCGTGGAGACGAGCGATGAATCTGTGGCGAATCCTGGTCCTTTTGGGCGGTCTGACGACGTTCGCTTGTGCCAGCGATCCGATCGCGTCGCATCCGGCAAACGCCGAGATTCAGCGCCAGATCTCGACCATTGTCGCGCAGGTCCGCACGCAGGGAGGCGCGGAACTGATGGTCAGCCTGCACCGGCTGGTCGCCTTCGACGTGTTCGCGGTCGACCAGGTCGCGAGTCTTGCTGAGGATGAGAACGCGCGCCTGCGGAGCAACGCGATGTGGGTCCTCGCCCAGATTTGCGACCCCGAGCAGCCAGCCCGCATGGAGCGGATCGAGGCTGCGCTGCGCGAGGGCCTCGACGACAACGAACCGAGCGTTCGCTACGAAGCGGCGACCGGACTCGCGGCTCGCGGCGAGTGGGACGTGCTGGTTGTGCTGATCGAGGGACTCGAGGACGCCGATCCAGGCGTCCGCTATCGGTGCAACCAGCAGCTGATCGCGACGACCTCGAAGGACTTCGGCTATTCGATCGACGCTGATCCGGTGCAGCGCGGCAGCGCGGTGGCGGGATGGCGCAGTTGGTATGCCTCGTGGGAGAAAACGCGGGGCTGAGCCGCGCGGCGTATCATCGCGACCTCGAAGTGACTTTCGGGGAGACCCGCGATGAACGCGCCATTACCCGATCGCAGCCGGCACGAGCGCATCCGACCGTGCCTTCGCTGCGGTGCACTGATGACCTATTCCGCGCTCCGCTGCGGCGCGTGTGGCACCGTCGCGGTGGGCGCGAGCGAGGCAGGAGAGAGGGTGCGCCCGTGCCTACAGTGCGGCGTGATCTTGCGTTTCGACCAGGATCCATGCCCCCAGTGCGGCGCGCGCGCCAAGGAGGATGTCGATGTCGATCGCATCAAAGCGTGCGCGGCCTGCGGAGAGTTGATCGCTTTTGCTGCGCTCTACTGCCCGCGCTGCCACGAACTATCGGTCGCGCTTGCGACCGACACGATCCCGCCTGATATCGAACTCGAGCCGCGCCGGAGCGCCTTGGATCGTCTGCCGCTTTTGATCGGCGGGATCGCGCTCTTGGCCGGGTTCCTGACGCTCGCCGTTGCCGTGGCCGAGATCGTCGCTTGAGAGGGATGCCACGTTTGTCCCGTTCGAGGATCCGAGGAAAGCCATGAAGATCTACTTCTGCGACCTCTGCAACGAAAGCGTCAAGCAAGAGGACCTCGAGAAGAGCCGTGTGACCACCTCTCGAGGAAAGATGATCTGTGCCAAGTGCCTGCCGACCGCGGTCGGTGCCGCGGCGCTTGGATCGCCCGCGGTCCAGCATGCAGCGCCGCGCGGTGGCGGCTTCGTCAGCGCACTCGCGTTGGTGGGCGCCGCGCTCGGCGGCATCGCGCTCTCGCAGTCGATCGAGGCAAAGGACCGGCTCGCGGCGCGTCCCGACCTTTCGGCGAAACTCGACGACGCCGAGCGCCGCATCGAGCGGTTGCTCGAGGATGGGGTGGCGGCACGGGGTCGCGTCGAGACCCTGAACACCCGTATCGAGAAGCTCGCCGGCGAGCCGGCACTGCTGCGCGACTCGCTGACCGAGCAGCTCCTGCGCATCGAGGCAATCGAACGCTCGACTAGCGACCTCTCGAATCTCCTGGCGAAGCTGCGCTCCGACAAGGAGATGGTGACTCGCATCGAGCTGGTACAGGCGCGGCTCGAATCGGACCTCACCACCCTCAAGGGCCAGGTGCAGGGAATCACGGCGCGCATCACCGCGATCGCCACGGCCCCGGCGCCGTCAGATGGCGCTCGTGAACCCACAGCCGAAGCCGACGGCGGCGCGCCAGCCGACGCGATTGCGGCGTTCGACGCCGATACCAAGCGCCTGATCGCGGAGCTGGCGAACAAGGACGAGGGGGTGCGCTGGGAGGCGGTCGAGAAGCTGGCGAAGAAACGCAACGCAGCAGTTGTTCCATTCCTGCTTCCGGTTCTTGGCGACAAGGATACGTTCGTGAAGTTCCGCGCGATCAGCGCGATGCGCGAGCTCGATGCGAAGGGCGCCATCGCTCCGTTGCTGAAGCTTCTTCGAGACGAGCAGCAGATCGTCCGCGAGGAGGCGCAGGAAGCACTGGTTGCGCTTACGGGGAATCGCCAGCGGCACAACATGGTCGATGGCTCCGCGGCTGACCGTGAGAAGGGGGTCAAGGCCTGGGAGGAATGGTGGGGCAAGAACAAGGCGCGGTTCACCGATGGTGCGGCATCCTCGTCGTGAGGTCGTGCAGATCGTCGGGGGCGCGTTATCCTCGCTCAGCCCATGGATGAACTCTCGAACCCCGTCACCGCGCCGCCGCCGAAGGTCTTCCTCGAGACGTTCGGCTGCCAAATGAATTTCCTCGACTCCGAGCTCGTGCGCGGCCGGCTCGCGGAACGCCGATACGCGTTTACGACCTCCCGTGAGGACGCCGACGTGGTCGCGTTCAACACCTGTGCCGTCCGCGATCACGCCGAGGAGCGCGTGCGGGCACGACTGCATGAGCTGAAGCGTGCAAAGGAACGCCGGCCAGATCTCGTCGTCGCCGTGCTCGGCTGCATGGCGCAACGCGAAGGTCAGGCGCTGCTCCAACGATTCCCGCACGTCGACATTCTTTGCGGCACGCGCGAATTCGGCCGTATCGACGAGTTGATTGACCGAGTGCGTGGCGGCGGTGGACCGATTGTCGCGCTCGGCGATCACGATGTACTCCCGGATTGGAAGCGCGACTTGTCGCAGCGCCCACATCGTCATTCAGCGTTTGTGACGATCCAACGAGGCTGCGACCGCGCCTGCACGTTCTGCGTCGTACCGCGCACACGCGGTCCAGAAGTCGAGCGCACGATGGACGACCTCGAGCGCGAGGTGCGTGCCTTGGTCGATGACGGCGTAGTCGATGTGACGTTGCTCGGCCAGATCGTCAACGCCTACGGTCGGAAGTCGGGAGGCGACGCTTCGCTCGCGCGTTTGCTGCGGCGCCTCGATCGCGTGCCGGGACTGCTCCGACTGCGCTTCGTTACCTCGTTCCCGACGTTGCTCACGCCGGATCTGATGCAGGCTCTCACCGACTGCGAATCAGTGGTTTCGTACCTCCACCTTCCGGTGCAGTCGGGAGCCAACCGCTGCCTCAAGCGGATGGCGCGCGGCTACACCGCGGAGGCGTACCTGCGCCTTGTCGATCGACTGCGGGAAGTGGTGCAGAAAGTCGAGCTCGCGACTGACATCATCGTTGGCTTTTGTGGCGAGACCGATGCCGAGTTCAACGCCACCGTTGAGTTGATGCGGCGGGTCGAGTTCGTGCAGGCGTTCATCTTCAAGTACTCGGAGCGTCCGGGCACGGCCGCAGCGCAGGGGATGCCCGACGATGTGCCTCAGGCGGTCAAGGCGGCACGCAACCAGGAACTGCTCGCGCTGCAGGAGTCGATCCAGCGTCGTCGGAATCGGGCGCGCATCGATAGCGTCGAGCAGGTGCTGGTCGACGGGCCGAGCAAGCGTGACAAGAGCGTGCTGTCGGGCCGGACGTCGGCCAATCGGATCGTCCATTTCCGCGCCGACGCCGCGATGATCGGTCGGGTGGTGCAGGTGCGTGTCCGCGACGCGACAGCGCTTTCGATGTCCGGCGACCTCGTCGCGGCGGGCTGAGTCGTTATGGATTGGTCGCCGCCGACCTTGGCGCAGGCAAGAGCGCTCGTCCGCGCGCTTGAGTTGGCGCGCCGCGGCGAAGGATCGGTCGAGCCCAATCCGCCGGTTGGTGCGCTCGTGCTGCGCGAAGACCAGGTGATCGCCGAGGGGTGGCACCGAGGGTGGGGCGAGCCGCACGCCGAAGAGGATGCGTTGCGGGCCGCCGGCGCCGCAGCTCGCGGCGCGACGCTCGTGGTCACGCTCGAGCCATGTTCGGCTCGTGATGGCACGAAGAAGCGGCCGCCGTGCGTCGCCGCGATCGTTGCCGCGGGTGTGTGTCGGGTTGTCGTCGGCGCGCGCGATCCCGATCCACGGCATGCGGGTGCGGGTCTCGCCGAGCTCGCCCGCGCGGGAGTCGAGGTCGTGCTCGCAGAAGGGGAACTCGCGGCGGCCGCCACCGCCCTGATTTCGCGCTTCGCTGCATGGATCGAACGCGCGCGGCCGTGGACGCATCTCAAGTGGTCGCAGGGGTGCGACGGGGCCTGGAGCGTGCCGGATGGCGCCGACCGGACCTTGTCGTCACCCGAGTCGCGTGCGCACGTGCATGGGTTGCGTGCATCCGTCGATGCGATCTTGGTCGGCTCGGCGACGGTACTCGCCGATGACCCGCTGCTCACGGCGCGCCCGCCGGGGCCGCGCCCGCTGGTGCGCATCGTCCTCGACGCGCGCGGCCGTATTCCGCACTTCGCGCGCTGCTTCGTTCCGACTGAGCATGCCGAGACGTGGTGGGTCACGGCGGCGGACTTTGCGGTCGCGCCGCCCGACGGCGTCGTGCACCTGCCGCTTCATGCACCTCACGCGTTGCGCGAGACGTTGCTCCCGGAGTTATGGCGACGAGGCGTGCGGCGCATGCTGGTCGAGGGTGGCCCGACCGTCGCGTCGGCGTTTTTGGGGGCGGGCGTTGTCGACGCGGCGTGGGTCTTCGTCGCGCCGCGTCCGGCAGGCGGGCCGAGTGTCGGGCTACCGCTGTTGCCAGAATCGCGGCGCTCGGAGGTCGGTGCGAGCGGAGCGGACACATGGTTCCGATTCAACTTCTCCTGAGCATGCTGCTCGCCAACGAGGCTCCGCAGCGCCGTGACGCGCTGATTGGGGTGTCGCCGATCGAGGAGTTCGTCGCCCAGCTGGTCTCGGCGCTCGCCGCACCGAACCGCCAAGTGCGCCTCGATGCGCAGCATGATCTGCTGGCATTGCCAGAGGAGGCGGAAGGAGTTCTCGCCGCCGCGAAGGCACCGTCCGGCTTCGAGCCTGCCGCCGCACTCGATTACGCCCGCCAGCATCGGCCGCGCCCGCCGCGCGCGTGTCGCATCGAAGCGGGGAGCTTTCGCGTCGGCAGTTCGTTCCCGGCCGACAACAACCCGCCTCGCGACGTTGTGCTCGGCGCCTACACGATCGACGACATCGAAGTCAGCTCGTTCGAGTGGTGGCGGTTTGTGCGGACGGCGAAGGGCGCGGTTCCGGCGAATTGGCGTGGCGACCGTCACGCGTACGGCGCCGAACGAGTTCCGGTGGGGCTCGTCTCACCCGATGAGGCGCGGCGCTTCGCCGGGTGGGCCCGTGGCCGCCTGCCGACGACCGACGAGTGGGAGGTGGCGGCTCACAGTGGCGATCCGCGACCCTATCCGTGGGGCCAGCAGTTCATGACCGTATTGCGAGCGCCGGAGTTCGGCTCATGGCGCTCGGGTGGCCTGCCGCCCGAGTCGGCGCGCGATCCTGCCGACCGGTCGCCTTGCGGCGCATACGACTTCTGCGCGTCGGTTGCAGAGTGGGTGGTGCTCCCCGACGGAACCGTCGCGTCACGCGGCGGTAATTTCCGCGTGACGAAAGAGCTACTTCGGATGACGCGCGCCGCCGACCCGCGCAGCATCCGCCCGCGCGAGATCATCGGGCTACGGTTGGCCGATCGACGGTGAGCGCGAAGCGACGGTTCCTAGCTCGCCTCGGCCGCCTTATCGGATTCCTGTCGCGCCAGGAGCCGCAAGCGGCCTGAGCCGCAGCGCGAAGAGTTGCGGCACCGAGTCTCCTGGATCCAGCAATGCAAGTCGCGCGAACGCGTCGCGCGCGACAGCGAGATCGCCGGTGAAGTAGGACTGCTGCGCCAGCACCAGCGTCGCCGCAGGCTCGCCCGGCACCCGCTCGAGGAAGGCGCGCAACGCCACCATCTGCTCGAAGTGGTTGGCCGGATCGCCGTAGTGCGAACGAGGGTCGTCGCCGAGTACCGGCCAATCAGGGAGCAGCGCCGCCGCCCGCCGGATCAAGAACGCTGCGTCAGGATAGTTGCCGATCGCGAAGCACGCCTGCGCGAGAGCGACCTTGGCGAACGGGTCGTCGGGCTTGGCCAGCACCGCCTGGCGGAACGTATCGAGCGCCTCGGGATAGCGCGACGCCGCGAAGTGAGTCCAGCCTTCCGCGAGCGCCACGTCGCCGTCGACCGCGCTTCCCGCTGCGGGCGGCGGCGAGCTGGAAGCCAATGGGTCGTCCGCGGGCGGCAGGATCACGTCGTCGCGCACGACGTAGACCGTCGCGTAGCTCGGGTAGTAGCTCGGGAGCCAGTCGCAACTCGGTGCCCAGTAGTAGCGGTACGGGTTGAAGCAAGGCGCGTAGCCCAGTCGCCACGAATACCACCAGAGGCTCGAGCCGCAGAAGACGTAGCCGTATTGGAGCCCATACGGGTCGGTGTAGCACGGGTGGCGGTTGCGCGGATCGCCGAAGTAGAAGCCGACGTCGATGCCGTCATGGCGATGGCGCGCGCGCGCCACGTCGACATCGATGTCGATATCGATGTTGACGTTCGTCGGTGTCGTTGTGCCGCTGCGCTGGCTCGGGGGCGTGATCTGGTGTACGGCGCGCGGCAGCGTCTCGAGCTTCGACTCGAGCCGCGGTCGGCGCGCGACGGTCTGGTTCGACGGCCAGTCGGTGCGCCGATCGTCCGTCTCGAGCGTGCGTTCTGGCGCCGGCAGCTCGGCGGCATCGTGGCGCCGCGTCTCGAGCCGAGGAGCGCGCTCTCGCGCCGTCTCACGATCATGCGTCGAGTCGCGCAGCCGCTCACGCAGCGACGGTCGCGGCACTGTCTCGTGGGAAGAGGGCTCGCGCGATCCCGGCTCACGGGTCGTCCGCGCATCTTGGCCAGTGGGCGCGTGATCGGCATCGCGCGGGGTGGGGAACGTGGTGGCGGGCGGGCTCTTCCGAGTGGGATCGCCGCGACCCCGCGGATTGCTCGGCGGCGGGGTGCTCTCTGCCGATCTCACCGGGCGTTCGACCTTCCCGCCGCGGCCACCGTCGATCGGCGTGCCAGCAGGTTTCGACTGCGCTGGACTGGCCGGTTTGCCGGCGGGCCTCGCCGCACCGGTTGAGTCGGCACGCGGCCGAACGCCCGCAACGGGATTGTTCGCAGTTGGCTTGTTCGCCGACGGCGTTCCATCTGCAGGCTTGCTGCTCGCCGGCTTGGCGGCCACGGGCTTGCTCACCTCGTCCTTGGCGCCGTTGCCCTTCGCGCCCTTGCTTCCCTTCCCGTCGGCGAATGCGGGGTCACCGGCCGCGAAGCCGGCGAGCCCAATGAGCAGCACCGTACGCATCAGGGGGCGTCCGCAAGACATGGCGCGCTCCTTCACGATTTCGCGCGCGCCCGGATCGCCTGTTCGATCCGCTGAAGCGCACGCAGCCGTTCCTCCGGGTTCTTCGCGTCCGACAGTTCGTCGACTTCGACGATCCAGCTCAAGTAGAGCGCGGTGCGCGCATCGCCGTCTCGCAGCCGGTCCATCCAGCTTTGAAGATGCGTCAAATCTCCTGCGCGCAACCGCGCCGCGTCGAGCGGCGTGGCGAGAAGGTGCCCCGGAGGCAACCTCGTCGATCCACGTAGTAGCACTTCGCGCGCCGTAGTTGGTTCCTGGCGCGAAAGTTCCCGGAGGGCGGTCTCGCAGAGGGCGGGGTTTTCCGGTTGTAGTGCCGCTTCGAGGTGCGGAAGGGCCGCTGGCACGCCGGTCGCGCCGATTGCTTCGAGCGCCTTCACCTTTACGGCTGGGTCAGAATCTTCGAGGCACGGCACGAAGCGCGCGAGCCAACGTTCCCGCTCGAACGGTGCGATGGCGTCGCAGAGATTTGCAAGCACCGCGAAGACGTGAAGGCGGACGCGATAGCTCGAGCCGGCGAGCGCCTCGAACAGCAGCGGTGCGACCGGTGGTCCAATGCCTTCGAGGACGAAGGCGGCGTTGTCGACGTTGCGCAACTGAAACGTCCCGAGTGCGAGGATCAACTGCTTCACGCGCACAATCAGCTCGGGGTCGGTGAGCGCGGGCTGCGCGGCCCACAGAGCGATGCGGTTCGTCTGCCACCACGCCTCGATGCGGCGGATTGCGGCCACCTGCAGCTCGTCGGAACTGTCGGGTGAGTGGTCGAAGTCGTCGTGCGCGAGCGCGGCGATCCCAGCGATCGCCTCCTCCTTCCACCACGCAGTTTGGAACGAGGCATCCCAGTCGCGCGCGAGATCGTCCTGGATCGACGTGTTCTCCTTCAGGGCCTTGATCAGCAGAGGAACGCCGCCGAGGCACCCCTGCTTCGCGAGCAACGCTGCGGCACGGATGCGCAGCACCGTGAGGCGGTGGTTGTCGACCCTGCCAAAGGTCTTCAGCAGGACCGGCCAGCTCCAGGCGTAGCCGCCGCGCGCGATCGTCTCGAGGTGCAGCAGTGCCACCTCGTCAGCCACATCCCGCAGGTGGCGAGCGGCGGCTTCGACCAGACGCTGCGGGAACGGGCACTCCTCTAACGATTCACGCGCAGCGATGAGGCGAACCATGACCCGCGCTGCGGCGAAGCGCACTTCGGTTCGGGAGTCGTCGAGCGCCGCGATCAGCGCCGCAAGGTCACGCCGCGCCAGCACCACCAGCGCCGGCAGCTCCTCCTCGCCCTCGAGCAGCGTGCGCGACGCGATGCGTTCGAGTGTTGCGGCGATCTCAGCCGCCGCCGTCGCGTCGGCAGGCAGCGGTTCGGGCGATGGCGCGACGGCGAAAAGATCCTGCCAGAACCACTCCGTGGATGGGAACGGGAGCGGAGTGTCGACGGAATGCCAAGGAGTGAAGGGTCGCGGATCTCGCGGTGCGGCGATCCCGGACGGACGTAGGAGCGGCGCCTCGTGCGGCCCGCTATCGCAGTTCGCCGCGGCGAGCGCGAGCAGCACCGCGAGCGCTTTCGTGGCGTCAGCGCAGCAGGATGACTTGGTCATGCACGCGCACCCCTTCGTCGTCGGTCTGGATTGGCGTCAGCTTGTAGATCAGTTCAACGCGAGCGCTGGCCACGGCGGCGGGATCGAACGGTACCTCGAAGGTGATGGTCTCTCCGGATCCGATCTGGGTGTTCTCGCGGCCGAAGAGCTCGCGATTGGTGAGACGCTCGGTCTCCTCGCGGTAGGGATTGCGGAAGCGGCGCCGCTCGGTCCCGCGTTCGCGCCCGTAGCCGCGACCGCCATCGCGCGGCGGCAACAGGACGCCATCCTGCTGGATCAACGTCACGACGAGGTCGAGCGCACGGTGGCGCGCGTCGGCAGGGTAGTTGTGTCCGGCCCCGCTGTTGGTGAGTCTCACGACCAGGCGGCGGCTGCCATCGTCGGACCGTGCGACCGCGGCTTCGATCGTCGCCGCCTTCTGCAGCGTCTCGAGGTCGTGGCCGCCGGGGAAGCGGTGCGAGCGGCCGCGTCGCACGCGGCCATCCGCGTTCTTGCGCTCGACCGGTTGCATGTGGCAGTCGAGACAGGTGACGCCGGTCGCCGGGTAGCGGCTCGATTCCCATTCGTCGACCGTGTTGTGCTGGTTGTGGCAGGGTGCGCAGAGCGCGGGTGAGGCGAGCTGTGCATCGCCGATCGGAGCGCAAGGCGCGTTCGCGGCTCCCGGAGAGCGCATCGCCGGGCCGACCACGGCGCCAAACGCGCGATGGCAACTCAGACAGTCGACGCCACGCTCGCGCTGGGTGACACGCTCGATCACGCGCACCTTGCCGAGCCCGGTCTCAAACACCGGTTCCGGCGCGTGGCAGGGGATGCACGCCTGGTTGCGGAAGTTGTTGCTCTGTTCCTTCGCGAGCACCAGCGGGTCGGTGAACGACTGCGCGTGGAAGGAAGACTGCCACTCTGCCCAGATGTCGGCGTGGCAATCACGGCACGAATCGGACGTGGAGAGGTCGAGCGGAGCCACTCCGGCCGCCGCGCCGCCGTTGCCGCCGGTTTGCAGGAAGAAGAGCGCGCCGCCGAACAAGAGCAGCACCGCGGCCGCGGCGGTGACTCGCACTGCTTTGCTCATCGCGCAGCTCCGCGATCGGTGGAACTGGCCAGCACGACCGGTGCGCCCGGCGCTGAGGCGACGCCAAGCAGCCGCGCGATCGAGGCGTCGGGTGGGGCGCGGAGCAGATCGCGTGGTGGTCCGCTCGCGGCGATGCGTCCGTCGATCATCACGTGCAGCGTCTGCGCCAGCTCGACCGACTCGCGCGGGTCGTGGGTGACCATCAACGCTGCTGCACCACTCTCGGTGAGCCAATCCGCGATCTCGCAGCGCAACTCCGCGGCCAGCGGCGGGTCGAGATTGCGGAACGGTTCATCGAGCAAGAGCAACGCAGCCCCGCTCGCAAACGCCCGCGCCAGCGCGAGCCGCGCCTGCTCGCCGCCGGAGAGTTCGCCAGGGAACCGTTCCGCCAAATGGTTGATGCGCGTTCGATCGAGCCACCGCTCGCCCTCTGTCGCATCGTGGGCGACCAGGCGCACGTGCTCAAGCGCGGTCAGGTGGGGCCATAGCGCGTAGCTTTGGAAGACCATCGCGACGCCGCGCTGCGCTGGCGCGATCGAGCGGGTGGCGTCGGCGACGAGTCTCCCGCTGACGCGGATCGAGCCTGCGCGCGGTGCGATGAAGCCGGCGACCGCGCGCAGCAACGTCGACTTGCCTGCGCCGCTCGCGCCCATGAGGGCCGCACGTTCGCCGGCAGCCAGCCGAAGCGAGAACGCGCGCAGCACGGGTTCGCGGCCAGCGCCAGCAACAAGATCGTCGACTTCGAGCAGTAGCTCAGCCACGCACGCTCCATCCATCGTTCGGTGTCGCGGCATCGTGCACGCGCTGCCGAGCGAGGTTGAGGAGGCAACCGTCGGGCCGGATCGGCAGCCCCGACCGCCGGGCAATGTCGGGCAGCCAGACGTGGCCGTCGGGTGACGAACGCGACCCCATCCCTCAGCTGCCCAGCGGGAAGAGCTCTTTGTAGCGTGGCTCGTCGGCCATCTTCTTTTTCAGCATCGGATACTTCTGCAGCAGTTCCTGCCGACGATCAGGGTGGATCTGTTGCAGCAGCTTCTCGGCCGCGGTGTACTTGCCCTGCCCGCAAAACGCCACCGCGCGCAATTCGTCGATGCGGTCGGAGAAATTGCGGCTGCGTGTGTCCTCGTCTTTCGCCTTGTCGAGCGCATCCGCCGCCTTGCGCCACGCCTCAAACCGCAACCGATCCTCGGCGAGTTCGATGTAGCGGCCGGTATTTGATACTCCCATCTTCCGGTTGGCCTGGATCGCCACCTCGAGCTCGTCCTCGTAGGTCTTCAGCGCCTCTGCCGTTTGGAAAGGACCGAGCTGCCAACGCGCGTACTCGCTCACCAGTTTTCTGCTCACGCGGAGCTTCTTGTAGGCCTCAAGCAAGAGCTCCTCGGCAACCGATTGGGCGTCAGTCTCGCGCAACCCGATCGCCTGCGCGGCGTCGATCGCCTGCTTCAGCAGGGTGTCGGGCAGTGTCGAATCGGCCCTCAGCACGAGCGCTCGCAGCGGCGGGATCGAGGTCCGCCCGCCCGTGTCGGCGAGATAGCGCACGCACGCCAGCAGAAGAACCGGATAGTCGCTCTTCGCGACCATGCCGTGCGCCGCTTCGATCGCGCCGCGGTCGCCGAGCGAGTGCAGCGCCTGGATGACCTCGGGTAGCGGAGATCCCTGCTGAGTCAGGAGCGGCCGCAGCATCTGCCCGACGCACTCCGCGCTGCTCTTCTGGAATCCGAGCACGAGCACAGCCCGCGCGGCGAGCAGCGGGTCCGCGCCGTCCGCCTTGGTCTCGATCAGCGGTGCGACGATGTCGATCACGAGCGGATGGTCGAGCTGGGCGAGTCCGTCGAGTGCGCCCGCCTTGACCGCGGCGCCGCAGTGTTGCACCGCATCGTTCAGGCTGGCGAGTATTGCCTTGTTCTTCGTGCGCTCAAAGATGCCGCACAACGCCCGCGACGCCGCGTTGGCGAAGCCAGCATCGAAGCTGCCCTTGTCGACCTCGCGCAGTACGTCGAGCAGCAGCGGCACTGCATCCGGCCCGAACGCGACCACATTGTCGAGCAGCGCCTTGCCACGATCGGCGGCGGTGTCTTTCGCGCTGCTGAAATTGCGCAGCAGCAGCACGATTCGATTCTTGAGCACGTGCGCCGAGCGGGTCGCCTCGGTCTCGGCGACACCGAGCAGTCCGCGCGGGCCATCGACGCTGACCGGTGTCACTTTATTCGTTGGCGCCTCGGACGGTGGTGCCTCAGCCGGAATCGCGGAGGGGGCAACCGGAGCTTCCTGTCCCAGGAGCGGCGCTCCCAGGAGCAGAGCGGGCAGCACGAAGCGGAGGTGGCGATCCATCGTCCGCGGTTCCTTGCACAGGGCCTGTCGGAGGGACCAGGGAAAGCGGGGACGGATGATACGACGCGTTCGCGGGCGAATTGCCTCGCCCATAAACCCGCAGCAGCCGTGCGTGGTAACGCACGCAGTAGTCGCGCACCGGTCGCTCCCTTGGCGATATGGCCTTAGGCGTTCGATCGGCTGGAAGGGTCGCGCGCCTTGTGTTCGAGGTCGCAGGCACAGTGTCCGCCCGGGCGTAAGCCGTTAGCGGGCGGCACTCCGGCGCTGAAGGGCCGCGCGCAGCAGGAGTTCAACCCGCGTTTCGCCGAGGTTCGCCTTCACCGTCTGGCGCGCGCGCTCGGCTGCCTCGCTCGGATCGAGTCCGAGGCTCTTCAGCGCCTGCGCGAGGAGCTCTTCGTGACCGGCCGGGAGAGTGACCGCGAGCCCGGCATCGACCTTGTCCTTGAGTTCGAGGATCAGCCGCTCGGCGGTCTTGGTGCCAATCCCTTTGATCCGGGTGAGCCCCTTCACGTCGCCAGAGCGCAGCCGGCCGGCGAGCGCATCGGGCGGCTCATGCGATAACAAGTTCAGCGCGACCGCCGGCCCGACGCCGCTCACGCTCTGGAGCTGGCGGAAGAGTGCCCGTTCACGCTCTTCGACGAAGCCGAACAGCCTGGCGCCCGAGTCGTTGGTGTGGACATGCACCAGCAGCGTGACTACGCCGCGCGCCGGCAGCGCTGCGAAGCACTGCGCCGAGATCGACAGCAAGTAGCCGACGCCGTTCACGTCGACGACCGCCTCGGTCGGGCCCTTGCGCGCGAGCTCGCCCTTCAGGAACTCGAACACGCGGTCCGACCGCGGCCCACGGCCGCGGTCACTCCTGCTTCAGCGCGAGCCCGTACGCCTCGAGCTTCTTCTTGATTTCCATCAGCGACGTCTGGCCGAAGTTCTTGCAGGACAGCAACTGCAGCTCGGACAGGCCGATCAGCTCGCCGAGCGTCCGCACCCCGAGCGTCTCGAGCGCACGGCGCGAACGGACCGACAAGTCGAGCTCGCCGACGGGCTTGTGGATCGCCGTGCTCTTGTCGACGTCGAGCGCGCGCAGTCCGATGTTGCTGTCGGGCTTGGGCGGCAGCATTCCGAGCGTAAGCCCCTTCTGGTTCAGGATCTGCTTGATCTCGGTAAGCGAGGTCTCGCCGAAGTTCTTGAACGCGAGCAGTTCAGGCTCGCTGAGCGAGATCAGGTCGCCGAGCGTGCGCACGTTCATGTTCGCGAGGCAATTGCGCGAGCGGACCGACAGCTCGAAGTCGGTGATCGGGATGCCGAGTACCGCTGCGTGCTTGTCCTCGTTGCGCTTGCGCTCTTCGTCGTAGTACTGCGCCGAGCTCGCGCTCACGTCCTGCAGGTAGAGCCGCGCGCGCGGGTGGTTCGGATCGAAGTCGAGAATGCGCTGGAAGCAGTTGCGCGCCAGTTGGTAGTCCTCGTCGTCCTCGAACAGGATGCCGAGGTTCAGCAGAGCGCCCACCGGCGCCGGCTTCTGGTTGCAGAGTCGTTCGTAGAGGTCGATCGCCGATTCGGTGTCGCCGCGCAGCGACTGGTGGTAGGCCAGACGGAACAGCGCGCCGACATGGGTCGCCTCGATCGCGAGCGCCTGCTGGAAGGCGCGCACCGCTTCGTCGTATTCGCCCTCGATCTCGCGCAGCAGCCCGAGCACGTACGGCGCGTCAGCGCTGTCGCCATGGTTCTTCTGCAACTCCTTCAGCTCCTTCTCGAGCGAAGTCGAGTCGGACAGTTGCGCCAGCGCATCGGCCCGCACCAGGCGCGCCGGAAGGCACGCCGGCTTCTTGTCGAGGATCGCCGCGATCTCCTTCAACGCCCGCTGCGCATCGCCGCGGCCAAGCGCAACGCGCGCGCGGATGAATGTCGGGACCTCGCCTTTCTGGGTGCCGATCAATTCGAGCGCGCGCGCCTCCTGGCCGAGCAGGTAGCGACACGTGCCGGCCTTCAGCTTTCCGGCGTCATCGGTCGGCTCGGTTGGCGACGACTCGTAGAACGATGCCTCGAAGCTGCGGTAGAAATCGCTCTCGCCCAACACCCGCAAGCGCGCGGCCTCAAGTTCTTCGACGGTGTTCGGAAGCGCGTTCGGGAGCTGCGCGGCGAGCTTCGGGGCGGAGTCCAAGCTCGGCATCGATGCGATCCTCCGATTCGGGTTGGCAGCTGGCGTCGTGAATTCGCGCCGGCAGGAAAACCGAGGAAAGCTAACGGTGCGCCGAAGCGAGTCAAGCGAGGGTGATTGAACCGGAGGGGTTCTGATGCCTTGGTGTCCGAGCTGCAGGCAGGAGTATCGCGCGGGAATTGCGGCCTGCGCTGACTGCGGGACGACGTTGGTCGACGACCTCGGCGCGCACGAGACGGAGCAACGGGCCGCGGCTGCGGCGCAGGTGCTCCGGATCGTGGCGCCGGCCGGGACGTTGGCAGGGCTGCAGGCCGGGCTGAAGGAGAAAAAGGTGCCGTTTCGGCACGACGCTGCCGGGGGCGCCCTCCTTGTGCCGATGGCCGCCGCCGAACAGATCGAGGCGAGTCTTTCACAGGTGGCGGAGTACGAGCGGGTCGGCGACGTGCTCCACGTCTACGGCGCGCGCCAAGATCGCGAGGCCGATCTGCCGCAAGATCCTGCTTGGCTCACTCGATCGCACGACGAGCTGGTGAAAGAAGTCGGGGCCGCCGTGCCGGGCCTTTTCGCCTGGCTCAGTTCGCCGATCGCGAAAAAGGCGAACGCCGCTGCCGCGCGCCTGGCGGGGTTGGCGGCGGCCGGCGCATTCAAGGTCGAAGCCGTGATGGCGTGGGCCGCGAAAGAGAACCTGCGCAAGCCACTATTCGCATGGGCCGAGCTGCTCGCCGCCGAACCTCCGAACGGGCTCGCGGCGAGCTTGGCGCGACTGGCATCGACCAGCGAATCGCGCGTCGCTGGCGCGTTGCTTCACGTCATCGCGAAGCTGCGTGACGTGACGGCGGTCGCGGCGGTGCTGCCGCTGCTCGACCACGCCGATGTCGACTTGCGCGACGATGCGGACGAGGTGCTAGTCTCGCTTGCCGGCATCGACGTCGGCTTCGACGCCGAAGCTCTACCGGCGGTGCGCGCCGCGAAGATCCGCCTCTGGCGGGAGTGGATCGAGCGAGCGCGCCGCAAGTGACGCACAGCAAGTGAATCGTGTGATGTGATCGCTGACGGCGCAACCCTGCTTGGCGGTGGGGTGGTCGTGCGGCGCGGTGTGGGACGGGGAGGGGCGCGCGTGGATCGTTTCGTCATCCAGGGCGGCCAACGGCTGTCCGGAGAAGTGCAGGTCGGCGGCGCCAAGAACTCCGTGTTGCCGATCATGGCGGCAGCTCTCCTCACCGACGAGGAACTCGTAATTCGGCGCGTCCCGCGTTTGCGCGACGTCGCCTCGCAAGTGAAGGTCCTGCAGTCGCTCGGCGCGCGCGTGTTGCACGACGAACAGCAGGGGATCCTGAAGATCCGCTGCGACGACGAAGCGCCGATCACCGCGCCCTACGAACTGATGAAGACCATGCGCGCGAGCATCTGCGTGCTCGGCCCTCTGCTGGCGAAACGCAAGCGTGCACGCGTCTCGATGCCGGGTGGATGCGTCATCGGCGTGCGACCGATCGACCTCCATCTCCGCGGCATGGAGCAGCTCGGCGCCGCGATCGACGTCCGCGCTGGCTACGTCGAGGCGAGCACGACGCAGTTGCGCGGCTCGACGCTGTTCCTCGGCTCGAGCGCCGGGTCGACCGTGCTCGGCACCGCCAATGTGGTGATGGCGGCGACGCTCGCTGACGGCGAGACGGTGCTCGAGAACTCCGCGCAAGAGCCCGAGGTCGTCGACCTCTGCAACGTGTTGGTGAAGATGGGCGCGCAGATCGATGGCATCGGCAGCCACTGTCTGCGCATCACCGGCGTGAAGAAGCTCCACGGCGTCGATCACGCCGTGATCCCCGATCGCATCGAGGCCGGCACCTTCGCCATCGCCGGCGCGATCACCGGCGGCGACGTGACCGTCCGCGGCTGTGAACCGCGCGACCTGCTGGCGCTGATCGAGCGGCTCCGCGCCGCCGCCGTCGACGTCACCTACGGCAATGACTGGATTCGCGTCTGCGCGCCACGCCGGTTCCGCTCGATCGACGTCACGACCCTGCCGCACCCCGGATTCCCGACCGATCTGCAGGCGCAGTTGATGGCGCTGCTCTGCCTCGCCGACGGCATTTCGATGCTCCACGAGCGGATCTACCAGGACCGCTTCATCCATGTGGCCGAGTTGCACCGCATGGGCGCCCGCATCCGCAAAGAGGGTTCGACCGCGATCATCGAGGGCGTCGCGCGACTGTCGGGGGCGCCGGTCATGGCGAGCGACCTGCGCGGCTCGGCTGCGCTCGTGCTGGCCGGCATGGCCGCCGAGGGCGAAACGGCGGTCGACCGCGTCTACCACATCGACCGCGGCTACGAACGCATCGACGAGCGGCTGCGGTTGCTGGGTGCCAAGATCGACCGGTGCACGGCAGACGTCCCGCCACTCTCGATGGTGGCGAACTCCGGAGGCTGACGCAGCGTTGCGGAAATCGCCGCGCCGCACCGCTGTCGGCACGCACGAATATTTACGGCGTCTCGCTGACGCCGTCGGCTCCGTCCGGAAGGCGTGATTCAGCGCCCTCCTCTCACGCGCCGAGCAGCGCCTCGAAGCTGCTCCTTCCGAAGAACCGCTCGAACGGGCGCCAGTACCAACGCGGTCCCATCCGCGGCTCGAAGTCGGTCCGGACGGCGACCCGCGTGCGCTCGACTCCGATCGGCCGGCAGGTGAGCGTGACCTGATGCAGCAGCAGCGCCTTGCGCTCGATCGTCTGTTCCAACACTTCGGTGACCAACTGGCGTCCGCGCTCGATCTCGCGGATGCGCACCCGGATGACTCCCTTCGCGAAGCGGACCAGCTTCTCTTCGCCAAGCTCCGACGCAGACCCTTCGCCGGCGAGCGGCAGCGGCGCCGAGATCCACGCCCAGGCCGAGTCGTCGGCGTGGTCGAAGCGCAGGTGCGCGGCTCATGCCGCTTCGAGGGGCGCTTCGATGTCGCGCTCGAACGTGAACTGCTCGGGCGCGTGCGGTGGCGCGAAGCGGCGCTCGAGTGCCTGCCACGTCGCCGGTAGCGCCAGCGCGAAAAGCAACGCTGACGCATCGCCGCGACGGCTGCGGCCGCCGCCACGCCGGTGGCGCCATCCATAGATCAGAAGCCCCGCGAGGACCGAGGGCGGCAGCGCGACGACGGTGTACACCACGGCGCAGAAGCCCCCGATCGAACCGCGCGCCAGCATCCCAACGACCACCATCGTCAGCAGCCCTGTCACGATCGTGACCACCGCGATCCAGTCGCGACTGCGCGCGAGCCAGCCAGAGACGACCCCGATCGCGATCGGCAGGCCGAAGACGATCGCGCCGCCGATGGAGCCCTCGCTCATCGCCATCGGGAGGAAGAAGGCACCGACGTAGAGCCAGAGCAGGATCGAGCAACCGCTGGCGAGCCTGGCGACGAAGCGCGGCGGCTCCTCGGGTCGCGAGCGTCGGCTCCGGACTGGCGGCCGGTGCGCTCCGGCGGCCGGCGATCCATGCGGCTTCGGTTCGTTCAACTCACCTGACACAACAAAACCTCGCGAGGGCAGCGGAAGCGGATGGGCAAGGTGTCGGCGGCGCCGCGGCTCACCAGCAGAATGGTGGCGTCGAGCGTGAAGCGCAGCCCGTTCCAGCGGCGCAACCAGGTGCCTGGATAGAGCCGCGTCTCGCGCTGCCAGCGGACGCATTGGCCGCCATGGAGGTGGCCCGCGAGGACCAGGTCGAAGCCGGTTCGGGCCGCCGCGGTGATCGCCGCCGGATGGTGGCCCACCAGCACGCGGAGCGCGTCCTGCGGTCCCGACTCGGTGCGAGCAAGGAGCGAGAGCGGGCGGTGGCCAGTGCGCAGAAGCGCCAGCGGCGCGTCCGGCAGCCATTTGCCTTCGCCGGCGAGTACCGCTTCGCGTGCGATCGCCACCCCGAGCGCCACCTCATGGTTGCCTGGCACCGCCGCCACCGGCGCCAGCGCCGCGAGTCGCGCGACGCACGCGGTCAGCACGGGAGCCGCGCTCCGACGATCGAGGAGGTCGCCGCCGAGCAGCACGACGTCGGGCCGCGTGGCGCGTGCCGCCGCGACCAAGTGCGTGACGAGCGATTCGCGCCGCGTGGTGAGGTGGAGATCGCTTGCGTAGAAGAGCCGCCAGCCCGCCGATCCTCCGTTCGCAGCGGTGGCGCGCGACACGACCTTCTCCTGTCGGACCAAGAGTGGCGCGCTGCAGCCGAGGTCGAAGCCGGCGATCACGGCGAAGTCTCGCAGCCCGCGCGCGCCTGCTCGTACCAGAGCAGGACTGCGAGGCAGCCCACGCACCAGGAACGCACGAAGCCGCGACCGCAGAAGCCGCCGGCGAGCATCTCTGCCGCGATCCGCATCACTCGCGCGGTCGCCACGAACGGTGCGCTTGATCGCGAAACCAACGCATGGCTGTCGCGCAGCGGCGCGTGGCTGCCGTCGAGCGCGAGCGGGATCGCGAACACCATGCGCACTTCGACCGCGTAGAAGGCGATCACCGCCAGCGGCAGCAGCCACGCCGTCGATGACCACGCGGCAATGCTGACCACGAGCGCGCGTCGCATCCACTCGGCGCCGCCGGCGAAACCGCCGCGCGCGGCGATGGCGGCGGCGCCAGGCAACCCATGGCGCGGCTCGTCGTAGAGGCGGCGCGCCTGCGCGAACCACCGCGACGATTCAGCCAAGCGTGCCGCTCCGCGCGAGGCACCAATGGGACCAGGCGAGGAACGCCAGCCCGTTGCCGCCGATCAGCAGTCGGTGGAGCGCGCGCTCGTAGCTCCCGCAACGGCGATGGAATCGCTGCTCGTCGAGCGTGATCAGTCAGGCGACACCCATCGCCACGATCGTGATCCACAGCAGCAGCGCAGGTCGCGGGTCGCAGAGCGATGCCGCAACCAGCAGCACGAAGAGCACGCCGCCCAACGCCAGAGCGGCGAACTCCGCGCGCCGCTCTGCTCGCGAGATCACCCGGCCGCCGCAGCGATGGAATCGCCAGTCGAGCAAGCCGGCAGCGGTGGCGACCGATCCGGCGAGCGCGATCACCCACAGCTTGACCGGCCACGCCGTCAGCGCTGCCAGACGCGGCAAGTGCGGTCGGTCCGCGACTTCCAGCAGCAGCGGCAGCGCGACGGCCGGGAAGAGCACGGCGGCCAAGCTCCACATGGCGCAGGCTCTAACTTGGCAACGCAAAGTGAGAAGCGGCGAGCGCCGACGTTTTGGCAGCAGCGGTCGCGCCTTCGACGAGGTCCGCGCCCTCTGGCATGGTGCTGATCACGCGCCTCCGCGATCGCCTCGCGACGCTCACCGCGAACGACAGGAAGCGACGCGGCGCCGGACGGCGCCAATGTTGCGCTCCATGGCATCGCGTCCGAGGCGTTCGGGTCTGTTTCCCGGAGCGGACCGCGGCTACGATGCCGCCCCTTTTTGGACGGCCCTAGCCCCTTTGTTCGAGAGCCTCAGCAACTCACTGCAGCGCGTGTTCGCCAAGTGGGGGAAGGACCGCCTTCTCACCGCCGAGAACATCCGCGATGGACTCGAGGAGATCCGCAAGGCGCTCCTCGAGGCGGACGTCCATTTCGAGGTCGCCCGCGCACTGACCGACGCGGTCACGCAGCGCGCCGTCGGGCAGGAGGTGATCGCCGCGGTCAAGCCGGCGGAGCAGATCGTCAAGATCTTCTCCGACGTGCTCACCGAAGCGATGCATGGCGAGCCGCCGAAGATCCCGCTCACTCCCGGGCAGCCGGCGGTCGTGATGCTGGTCGGCCTGCAGGGTTCGGGCAAGACGACCACCATCGGCAAGCTCGCGCGCAAGCTGAAGCGGCAGGGCCGCAAGCCGCTGCTGGTCGCTGCTGACACCCGCCGACCCGCTGCCATCACCCAGTTGCAGGTGCTTGGCAAGGCGCAGGAGATCTCGGTTTACTCCGAAGAGGGGCCGGGCAACGAGGACCGTGCGCCGCAGATCTGCGCCAATGCCGTCGCCCGCGCGAAGAAGGAAGGGCACGACGTCGTCCTGCTCGACACCGCGGGCCGGCTGCACATCGACGCGCCGCTGATGGACGAACTGGCGCGCGTCGAGAAGCTCGTGGCGCCGCACGTGACGTTGCTCGTTTGCGACTCGATGGCGGGCCAGGACGCCTACACCAGCGCGCGCGAGTTCCACGGCAAACTGCGCCTCGACGGCGTGATCCTCACCAAGCTCGACGGCGACACCCGCGGCGGCGCGGCGATCTCGGTCAAGCAGGTGACCGGCAAGCCGATCGTCTACATCGGCACCGGCGAGCGCCCCGAGGACCTCGACGACTTCCACGCCGACCGCATGGCGTCGCGTATCCTCGGCATGGGCGACGTCGTGTCGCTGGTCGAGAAGGCGCAGGAGGTTATCGACGAGGACGAGGCACAAGAGGCCACGGAACGGCTGCTGAAGGCGCAGTTCACTCTCGACGATTTTCTGAACCAGCTGCGGTCGATCCGCAAGATGGGGTCTTTGAAGGGCCTGCTGAAGATGATGCCGGGCCAAATTGGCCAGGCGTTCGAGCAGGCGGGCGTGCAGGAGAAAGAACTCGTCCGCGTCGAGGCGGCAATCTTGTCGATGACCCTCGAAGAGCGGCGCCGGCCGGAGCTGCTCGACGCCAACCGCCGCCGGCGGGTCGCGCGCGGCTCAGGCAACGAGCTTTCGGTCGTGAACCAATTGATCCGCCAGCACGAGCAGATGCGCGACATGATGAAGCGCTTCCAGGGCGGCGGCATGCTGAGCAAGCTCGGCAGCCTGTTCGGTGGTGCCGGTTCAGCCGGCGGCGGCGGTGCCGGCGGCGGCGGTGCCGGCGGCCTCGCCGGAATGGCAGGAATGGGCGGCATGCCCGGCATGCAGGGCGCCGGCGGATCGCGCCGTCAGCAGGAGCTGATGGCGCAGATGGCGCGCGGCGGTGGTGAAGTTGCGACCAAGGATCCAATCGAGGAGGCGCGTCGGCGGGCGGCGCGCAAACGCGAAAAAGAGTCCCGCAAGAAGAATCGCAAGCGCCGCTGAACCTGCGGCGCAACAGGAGACGACCTTTGGCAGTTTGCATTCGACTGAAGCGTTACGGCCGACTGAACCGTCCGAGCTGGCGAATCGCCGTCATGGACAAGCGCAACGCGCGCGACGGTGAGGCGATCGAGGAAATCGGCACCTACGACAACATCACCGACCGCTCGAAAGAGAAGGTCACGGTGAATGCCGAGCGTGCCAACTACTGGATGAGCAAGGGTGCGCAGCCGTCGAAGACGGTCCATCAGCTCTTCAAGCGGCACGGCGTCTACGCCAAGCCTGCGGCGCCACCCGTCGCTGCGGCCGCCGCGCCAGCAACCGCTCCCGCGAAGAAGAAGTGAGCGGGGCGAGCGGCATGAGCGGGTGGTGGGGCGCTGGTCGTGGCGCGGTGATGGGGGGCGCGGTGATGGGGGGCGCGGTGATGGGGAACAGACCATGAGCGAGGCCGTCGCGAGAGCGAAGCTCTCGGAGGTGCTGCGTGCGTTGGAGAAGCCCTACGGCAAGGTGATTGTCCTGCCGGAGGAGCCGACCCTCGACCACGCGCTGTTCCTGCTGCTGCGCGAAGGCTGGGACTACCGAAAGGCGCAGCGTGCGTTGCGAATCCTGCAGAAGGAGTTCGTGGACTGGAACGAGGTCCGCGTCTCCTCGCCGGCCGAGCTGAAGAGCGTGCTGAAGGAGCTGGGCGACAAGGACCTCGACGTCAAGGTCGAGAAGCTCCGCGCTCTGCTCGCGTCACTGTGGAAGGAGCGCAACGCCACCGCGCTCGAGTTCCTGCGTGAGATGTCGCCCGAGACGCGCCATCGCCTGTTGAGCAACCTTGGCGTGATCCATCAGGGCATCGTCCAGGTGCTGCTGCACGGCCTGGCTGGACCCGATGCGGCGTTGCCGGTGCCGCAAGGCGCCGTGCGCACGCTGACGCGGATCGGACTCATCGAGCGGGTCCACAGCGACGGCGCCGCGCGCAAGGTGATGGAAAAGCTGATCGATCCCGAGGACCTGCACGCCTACCTGCTGCTCCTGACGCAGCACGGTGAGGAGATCTGCCAGGCGAAGTCGCCGCGTTGCGGCGATTGCGTGCTGGTCGAGATGTGCAAGTTCAAGCGCAAGATCGGGCTGAAGGACGGCGACGCCGAGGAATGATCGGCGCCGAGGTCTTGGTCTCCACCTTGACTGCGACCTCAGCGGCGGCCTCACGCTCAACTGGCGCCGAGGCGAGTCCGACGCCGTCGCACGCCAGCGCGCGGCGAGCGGCGTCGGCATCGCCCCGGCGCACCGCGCGGTGCAACTCCCGATAGAGCGCCTCGACCGTGGCGCGCGCGGGCGGCGGCTCGCGATCGACCTGCAATCCGGACCGGCCGGCGACCGGTTCGAGCCGTCCGCTGCAGGAGAGCTCCTCTTTCAGTTTCTCGCCGGGTCGCAGTCCGACGAAGCGGAAGCGCGCCGGTGCGCCGGTCAGCCGCGCGAGGTCGCGCGCGAGATCGACGATGCGGCGCGGCGCGCCCATTTCGAGCACGTAGAGTCCCTCGGGTCGTTCGAGCGCACCGGCGACCAGCACCAACTGCGCCGCCTCCGGGATCGAGAGGAAGTAGCGCTCGACTTGCGGGTGGGTGATCGTGAACGGGTCGCCGCGCGCGAGCTGGCGCAGGAAGGTCTCGATCACCGAGCCGCGGCTCGCCAGCACGTTGCCGAAGCGCACGACGCAGAAGCGCGTGCGTTGGCTCGCCCGCGCGGCGAGGTCGCGCACGGCGAGCTCCGCGGCACGCTTGGTCGCGCCCATGACGCTGCTCGGCCGCACCGCCTTGTCGGTCGAAATCAGAACGAAGGCGCGCACGCCGGCGGCGGAAGCGAGGCGCGCGAAGTCGCGGGTGCCTAGCGCGTTGTTCGCCACCGCCTCGACGACGTTCTCCTCCATCAACGGCACGTGCTTGTGCGCCGCCGCGTGCAGCACCGCGTCGGGTCGGGTCCGTCGCAGCAATCGCGCCAGTCCGCGCCGATCGCGCAGATGCAGCAGCACGAGCTCGCGGCGCAGGTCGGGTGCGAGATCGTCGAGCTCGCGCCCGAGCTCGAACAGCCCGTTCTCATCCTTGTCGACCAGCACCAGGCGCTTCGGCGCCAGTGCGACCAGCTGGCGCACCAGCTCCGAACCGATCGATCCGGCGGCGCCCGTGACCAGCAGCGTCTTTCCGCGCCACGCGCTCGCCACCGTCGCATCGCTTGGATCGAGCCGCACCGGCGGCCGCCCGATCAGGTCGTCGAGCTTCAGGTCGCGCAGCGCCGCCGCCGGCGCGTGTGCGCGTTCGAGCAGCGACGGCACGATCTTCACCGCGCAGCCCGCCAGTGCCGCCGCGTCGATCAACGGGCGCAGCTTCGCCGCTGGCAGCGCCGCGATCGCGATCAACAGGTGGTCGGGCCGCTCGCGCGCGACGAACGCCGGCAGGTCGGCCAGAGTCCCGCGCACCGCGACGCCAGCGACTCGCGAGCGCTGCTTGCCGAGGTCGTCATCGAAGCAGGCCAGCAGCTTCAGTTTCTGTCCGCCCGCACGTTCGAGTTCGTGCACGACCTGATGGGCGATGCGGCCTGCGCCGACGATCGCGACGCGGCCGACCAGCGCCGGGCGCGACTGCGTTCGGCGTTCCGCGCGCGCGGTCGCCGCGGTCCAGGCTCGCCGCATCACGGCGGCCGCGAGCAGCGCCAACAGGTACGAGAGCGCAATCACCGACCACGGCGCGCGCAACAGTTGCAGCCGATCGGGCAGGTTCGCGCGCCACGTGGCGAGTGCGAGGTGCGCCGGGAGCAGATGGAGGGCGAGGCGCCAGAACTGCGCCGCGTCGAAGCAGCGCCAGATCGCCGTCGCGCTGCCGCACGCCACCGACAGCGCCATCGTGATCAGCGCGATTGGCGCCGCCAGCATCACCAGCCGCTGCTGATCGACGCCTACTGGCACGCCATCGAAGCGCAGCACCATCGCGATCCACCAGGCGCCCGCCGCGACTGCGCCGTCGAGCGCCAGCTTCGCGCCTAGCCGCAGCAGGTGACCGCCTGGCAGCTCGAGTCGCCCGAGATCGTTCCGCAATCGCAGCACGATCAGCGCCGCGCGCGCCAGCAGCTCGACGTCGCCGGCGAAGGTGCGCGCCTCGAGCCACGCGAGGTCGAGCGCCGTCTTCTGCGGCAGGATCACGCGCACGTAGAACTCGGTGCGTCCGTCCGCGGGCAGCAGCGATTCCTCGTCGCGGAACTTGAGCGTCGCCTCCGAGATCAGTCCGGGCCGCACCAGCAGCAGCTTCGCGAACGCGTCTTGCGACTGCGCCACCAGCTCGGGCACTTCGGGCCGCGGGCCGACCAGGCTCATGTCGCCGCGCAGAACGTTCCACAACTGCGGCAGCTCGTCCTGCTTGCTCTTGCGCAGCAGCCGGCCGAGGCGCGTGATCCGTGGATCGTCGCGGCCGGTCAGTCGCGGGCCGCGCTGCTCCGCGTCGACCACCATCGTTCGCAGCTTCCAGAGCGTGAACAACCGCCCGCCGCGCCCGACCCGCTGCTGACCGAACAGGGCCGGCCCGCGCGAGCCGAGCTTCACCGCCGCCGCCAATACCGCGATCAGCGGCAGCAGCAGCAGCAACGCCGCTGCGGCGCCGAAGAGGTCGACGACTCGCTGCGCGCGCTCGATGCGCCGCAGTCGTGCCACGACGGCCTGGTGGAGGCGTGCGGTCACGGAGCGCGCGCCGCGACGATCGCGCGCAACTCGTTCGTGACGCGATCACACTCCTCGTCCGTGAGCGCCGGGTGGAGCGGAAGTGAAAGCACCTCGCGGCCCGCTCGCGAGGCGACCGGGCAGTCGCCCGGTCGCGTGCCGAGCAGGCTCTTGAGAGCGGTCATCTCGTGGATCGGCGTGAAGTGGACGCTGGTCCCGATGCCGCGCGCGCCGAGTTCCGCCGCGAGCTCGTCGCGGTCAAGTCCGGCGCTCTTGGCATCGACGCGCACGACGTAGAGGTGGCGCGCGGAGGTGAAGCCCGGCCGGACCCGCAGCGGACGGATGCCGGGCACGAACGCGAGCGCCGCGTCGTAGCGCTGCGCCAACGCCTCGCGCCGCGCGCGGTGCGCTTCCATCCGCGGCAACTGCGCGACGCCCAGCGCTGCGAGCACGTCGGGGAGGTTCATCTTGAAGCCGATGTCTTCGACGTCGTAGATCGCCCGCGCGCCGACCTGCATGCGTGCGTGCGCCGGCTTGCTGATGCCATGCAGCGACCAGCGCCGCGCCCGCTCGATCACGCCTTCGTCGTCGCTCACCAGCGCGCCGCCCTCGCCGATCGGCAGTTCCTTGGTTGCATAGAAGGACAGCGCGGCGCCGAGCGTCCCCTCGCCCGGACGGTGCCCGCCCTCGTGGCCGGTGAGGCAGTGGGCCGCGTCCTCGACGATCGCGAGGCGCTCCGCCGCGGCAATCGCGCGCAGCGGCGCCATCGCGCACGGATGGCCGGCGTAGTGGACCGGCGCGATGACGCGCGCGCGGCGCGTCAACTTGCGTTCGAGGTCCTTCAGATCGAGCAGCAGCGTCTCGTCGTCGACATCGACGATCACCGGCCGTGCGCCGAGATGGAGTGCCACCTCGGCCGTCGCCACGAAGGTCATCGCCGGCACCAGCACATCGTCGCCCGGTCCGACGCCCGCCGCCTTGTAGGCGAGGAAGAGGGCCGAAGTTGCCGAGTTGAGCGCAAGCGCGTGGCGCCGACCGAGCAGCGCCGCGATGCCGGTTTCGAGCTCCTTCGCGCGCGGCCCGGTCGTGAGCCAGCCAGACCGCAGCACCGCCGTGACCGCCGCGACATCGCCCTCGCAAAGAACGGTGCGGTGGAACGGGATCGGCGGCGCATCGGCGCACGCCTCGATTGGGGATCTGCGGCGATGGGTGATGCCGCGGGCGGCCGGCAGGCCGGGAACGATCGATTCGCTCATGACGAGGCTCCGATGGCGACCGCATTTCGGGAACGCGGCGAGGCGATGGCGAGGTCGAAGGCGCACAGCGGCGCGCAGCGCGCGAACAGCGCGGCCAGCCGCGGGAAGCAGCGAACGAGCGGTGGCAATGGCGTCAGGCGCTCGAACGCGACAGTCCGATCGGCGAAAAGCGCGGCGTGCTCGGTGCGGGTCACGCGGCGGACGTTTGCGTTCAGCGGATTGCCGAGGCGTGCGTCATAGGAGAGCAGCAGGCCGTCTTGCTTGCAGACGCGTGCCATCTCCGCCGCGATCACGCGCCGCGCCGCAGCCGCCGGCACGGACGACAGCATCGTGCATTGCACGACGACATCGAACGGGCGGTCGGTGAACGGCAGCGCACGGCAGTCGGCGGCAACCCGCTGCGATTGGGGGTTCGCGGCGAGGCGTTCGTCGAGTAGATCGCAAGCGACCACGTTGCAGGGCGGCGCGCCATGAGTGGCGAGCGCCGTCGCCAGATCGCGATCGCCGGCGCCCAAGTCGAGCACTCGCAGCGGCTCCTTGCGCGGGCCGAAGTGGCGGCGCAACGCGGCGGCCAGAGCCCGGTCGCGCTCGGCGACGATCTGCGCCTGGCCCGGCTGTGTTGCGCTCCAAGCTCGGCGCTTGGCGCCGCTCGCGGCGTATTCGCGATAGACGGCGCGAATCGCTCCCGCTGAGTTGTCGTGCGCGCGGCGGAACAATCCCGCGAGGAAGCCGGCTCCGTAGCCGAAGTGCATTCGGGCGAGGACATCCACGAACTGCGCCGTCGCGCGCGCGCCGCGATCGCGCATCCGCCGGGTCGCGACGAGCGCCGCCGCGAGCACGCCGCAGTAGGCCAGTAGCGCCGCCAGCGCGAGCGACGGAACGCCCGCCACCCATGGCAACAGCAGGGCGCAGACGAGTGCCGATGGGATCAGCTGGCGCATGCGCCAACTGCCTGGCACCAGCCGCAACGCCGCCGGTTTGAACAGGCCGTACTCGAAGTACTGCCGGAACAGCGCGCGCGGCGTGGGCCTCGGCCGATAGCTCGAACGGATCGCGCCATCGAGCCAGATCGTCGCGCCGCGCCGGCGCGCCCGCGCGAACCACTCGTCGTCCTCGTCGCGGACCAACTCTTCGTGGAACGGTCCGTAGCGCGTGAGCGCATCAGCGCGGAAGACGCCGAGGTAGACGCCGTCGCTCGGCCCGCGACGATCGGCGAAGTGGAAGGCGGCGCCGCCCATCCCGAAGCGCGAGGCGAGCGCGACCTCGGTGGCGCGCTGGAATGGCGACAGATCGCCGCCCGCGACCATCGGCCCGCCGACGACATCGGCGCCGCTCTCCGCCGCCGCTCGCATCGCGGCGCGCAAGTAGTCCGGTGCGTAGGTCGAGTGGCCGTCGGCACGCGCGATCCACTCGCCGCGCGCTCGGCCGAAGCCGAGGTTGATCGCGGTCGAGACAATGACGCCAGGGTTGTCGAACCAACGCACGCGCGGATCTCGGCGCGCGATCGTGTCAAGCAGCGCGCGCGTGGCATCGGTCGAGCGCCCGTCCATGACCACGATCTCGAACCGATCGGCGGGGTAGTCCTGCGCCAACAAGCTCGCGAGCGTCGCTTCGAGGTCCGCCGCCTCGTTCAACACCGGCATGAGGATCGTGATGAATGGAACGCGTAGCGCCGCCGTGTCGGTGTCAGCGGTGCAGGACGGCTTCGCGAGCGTCGCGGACGCGGTCAATTTCTTCGACTCCTTCTTGGCGGGCGTCCGCTTCACAGCGCACCGACTCTGCTGCGCGCGGTGCGACAATTCCCGTCAGCCGTGCGTAAAGGTCGAGCGTCCGGTCGGCGATCGCTGTCCACGCTCCTTCTGTTCGGCAGCGGAACGCGTGTTTCTTTCCCATTTCTGCGGCTCGCCCCCGGTCCGCGAGGAGTTCGATCGCGGCCGCCGCCAGCGCGGCAGGCGCGCGCGGAGGCACCAGTAGCCCGCCTTCCCCGTGGGCGATCGACTCGGGCAGCGCGCCGACCCGAGTGGCGATGAGTGGTTTCCCGTAGGCGCCTGCGAGAAAGACCACTCCGCTCTGGGACGCCGCGCGATACGGCAGGACGACCGCCGTCGCGGCCGCGAACAGCGGCGCCACCGCTTCCTGTGCGACGTAGCCGAGGTGCCAGTCGATGCACGCGTCGACGCGCAGCGCACGCGCCTGCTCGCGCAACGGCTCAATCGCCTGCTCCGGTTTTCCGGCGATGACGAGGCGCGCCAACGGCTGCGCCGCCACGATCGTCGGCATCGCCGCGATCAGGTCTTCGAGGCCCTTCTCCGCGTGCAGGTAACCGAAGAAGAGCAGCGTCGGCGGCGGGTTCGACGCGGCGATCGTCGCGTGGGTGATTGCAGGGGCGTGCGTCGCCAAGAATTCGTAATCGCCGTGCGGCACCACCGCGATCCGAGCTGCAACCTCGGGCTGTCGCGTCGCGAGCGCCCCGCGCAAGCGCTCGCCGTGCACGATGACGGCATCGGCCGCGCGATGCAGCCGTGCCGCGAGCCAGGCGCCGAACCGCCCGCTGTTCTTCGGCTGCAGGTCGTGCGCCGTCACGACCGCGCGCACGCCGGTCGCGGCGCGCGCGGCGTGGAGCAGCGCCAGGTGCAGCAGCGGATGCGTCCCGCATTGCAGGTGCAGCACGTCCGGCGTGGCGCGGCGCAACGCCCGGAGCAGCGCCACCGGATCGGTGCGCCGCCGCTCGAAGCGCGGTTCGATTGCGAAGCACGGCGGCTGCGCGCGATCGGCCGCGGCGAACTCGTGGTTGCGCGCGGTGAAGAGCGTGACCGCGGCGCCGGCTTGCGCGAGTGCATCGGCGAGCGCGCGCGAGTAATGGTGGATGCCGCCGCGTCCCGCCGGCTCAAGCAAGGCCACGCGAAGGCGTCGCTCAGCAGCCATGGCGGGCCACCTCGTCGATCACCGCGCTCCACTCGCGCGCGAAGCGAGCGAAGCCGAACCGTTCGAGCGTGGCCGCGTGCGGCTCGAAGTCGCCAGGACGTGCCAGCACCCGCTCCACCGCCTGTTCGAGCGTCGTCGCAAACGCCGCCGCCGACAGTCGCCCGCGCGGCCGAACGACCACGCCGTAAGGGTGCGTCCCCGGTTCCGTGAAGCAGCCGGTCGCGGTCGTCACGATCGGACGGTCGGCCGCCAGCGCCTCGATCAGCGCGTACGAGCAGCCCTCGTAGCAGCTCGGCAGCAGGACGAGGTCGGCCGCAGCGCGCCAAGGCGAAAGCGCCGTCGGGGTCAGAACCCCGAGCGCCTGCAGGTTTCGCGGCCAGCCCCTTTGCGGCGCCACTCCGGCGGCGGCGATCCGCCAGGTCGGCCGGTGCCGCGCCAGCTCGATCAGCGCATCGAAGCCCTTGGTCGCGTCGCCGCGTCCGACGAACAGCAGCAGCGGCAGTGAGGCCGGCAGCGCGAGCTCGCGCCGAGCGTCGCCACGATCGCGCGGCATCGCTTCGTCCGCTGCGCCGCCGTTTTCGATCACCGCGAGCCGATCGCCCACGCCGTAGTAGCGCCGTGCCTGCTCGGCGACGCTGGCCGAGACCGCGACGACCGCCTCCGCGTGGCGCGCCGCGCGCCGTTCCATCCAGGCGCCGTAGCTCTTCGCGATCCGGCCGCGCCAACGGGCAACCGGCGTGATCGCCCGGCCGAAGCCGGCGTAGGTGCCGTGGTAGACGACGATGTGCGGCACTTCCAGTCGCGGTAGTGCCCACGCCGCAGCGCCGTTGGCGACGATCACCGTCGGCCGCATCGCCGCAATCCGTTCGAGCAGATTGGTCCGCGCCGCCCGTGCATCACGCGCCTCGTTGAGCAGTCGGCGCGCGCCCGCGGCTCCGCCATACGCGACAGCCTCGCTGCCAGGAAAGAGAGCGAGCAGTCGGGCCGTGAAGGTCTCGACGCCACCGGTCGAACACGCCGGATCGTCGCGCGTGAAGAGCAGCAGGCGCGGCGGGGCGGCGACGGCGATCGGTGCAAGCGCCCTCGCCGTGCTGGAATGAACGGAAGCAGCCGGCGTCGTCAGCGTGCTCATGGCCCGTGCTGGCCGAGGAGGTGGCGCACCTTCGAGGGCACGCGGAAGCCGAAATAGTGGTGGAGTGCGCCGAGCCACGGCGTGAGGCCGGGTGCACAGCGGAGCGGCCCAGAGAGCGCCGCGAAGTGTTTCCGGCGGAAGCGGGCGTCGTTGCGCAGCAGGTCCCACTCGTAGCGCAGCACGCGGCCGCGCCGCTGCCCGCCCGCGCGTCCCATGACGCTCTTCTGGAGGTTGAAGCAGGCGGCGTGGGGACAGGCGATCAGCTTCGCGCCCGCCGCGGCGAGACCGACCTGCACGTCGGTCTCCTCGCGGAAGCCGGAACGCCGATAGTTCTGTTCGTCGTAGCGGACCCGCAGCAGCCAATCGCGGCGCACCAGCATGATCGCGCTCGCGAACGGGACTTCCGTGTCGGCGTCGAACAGCGCCTCGTCGTCGAACCAGAAGTGGCGCCGGTCGAACAGCGCTCCGTCGCGTGGGCGCCGGGTTCTCGTCGCGAGGGCCTGCTCCTGCGTCTCGCCCTCCGCGAGCCACAGTCGGCGGCCCGCCGCGGCATCGGCGCCAGCGGCGAGCAGATGATCGTGCAAGGTGCGCGCGTAGCCGTCGCCGAGCAGCGCATCGTCGTCGACGAAGAGCACGAACTCGCCGCGGGCCGCGTCGACGCCGGCGTTGCGCGCGCCGCAGGAACCGCGGTTGTCCGGCAGTCGCACGACGCGCACGCGCGGATCGCCGCACGCGGCTTCCGCGACCGCGTCCGCGAGTGGCGCTTCGCTGCCATCGTCGACGACCACGATCTCGGCGACGGGCTGACGAAGGCAGACCGGCAGCGTGCGCGCCACCAGATGGGGGCGCGCGAAGCTCGGCATCACGATCGTGATCGGGAGTGGCGGCGTCGGCGAAGGGGTCATTCGCTGCCGCCTGTATGCCACGACCGCCGCTCGCGTGCGGCCAGCGCCACCAGCAGCGCCATTCCGATCGGCAGCCCGTACCAGCCGCCGCCCTGCGGTTGCCAGGCGTGGAGCAGCAGCGACGGTGCGACGCCGGCGATCAGCGGCAGCAGCCCGGCTTGCAGTGCCGCTGCTTGCGGCAGAGCGAGAGCGCGCGCGCCGAGGACGAAGGCGACGATGCATGCGCCGGCCTGCACCGCGCTGAAGATCAGCGCGACTCCAGCGACGCCGAATTCCGCCGGCATCCACGTCGCGAGCGGCAGCGCGAGGCCGACCTGCGCCAACAACACGCCGCACGCCGTCCTGGCCCGTCCGCATGCCAGCAGCGCCGGCCCGGCCAGCGCGCCCAGCACCTTCGCGAATGCGCCGATGGCGACGATCGGCAGCAATGAGGCGGCGCCGGCGAACCGCTCGCCGTAGAGCAGTGCGACGATCGGTTGCGGCGCGACCGTGAACAGCGCGCACGCGGCCGCGGCCAACAGAGCGGCGACGGAGCAGGCCTGCCGGAACCCGCTCGCAGCAGCGGCGGTGGTCGTCAACGTGCCCCCGCGGCGTGCGTGCACCAATGCCGGCAGCGCGATTCGCCCGCTCAGTACGCCAAGCGCCGTCGCCGGCACCAACGCAAGCTGCAGCGCCGTCGAGTAGCAACCGACCGCCTCGCGGCCGAAGCGGCGCTCGATCACGACCAGGTCGATGGAGGTGAAGAGCCACTGCAGGAGCGACATGGCGACCACCAGCGCGCCGAGCTTGGCGGTGGTGCGCAGTGCCGCGAGGTCGGGAGCCGTCGTCGGCAGCAGTCGCGCCTGCACCAGCGTCGCGCCCGATTGCGTGGCCGCCGCTGCGATCAGCCCGATCGCCAGCGCCGCGGCACCGAAGCCGAGGAACGCCGCGGTCACGCTCGCCGCCAGATAGGCGAGCGCGCTCAGCACGTCGGCCGCGACGCGGGCGCCGAATCGCAGTTCGCGATCGAGCAGCGCACCGGCCACTGCACCCGGCGCCTGGAACAGCAGCGCGACGCCGAGCAGTGCGACCAGCGGCGCGACCGGACCTGCGCCGTGCGCGCGCATGCGCCACGCGATCGCTCCCGCTAGCAGCGCGACCACACCGCCGCCGAGTAGGGCGAGCGTGACGGCGCTGCGTGCCATCGCGCGCGGTTCAACCGGCTGCGCCAAGAGCGCGGTTCCAAGACCGAGCCCCGGCAGCAGTTGCAGTGCGTTCACTGCCACCGCGGCGAGCGCCAGCGTTCCGAAGTCGGCGGGTGCGAGACTCCGCGCGAGCAGCGCGTAGGCGAGCGCCTGGATCAGACGGCTCGCGAGCGCTCCGCCCGCGAGCAGCAGGCCGGCGCGTTCAAGCTGCCGACGCAACGGAGCGCCGCTCATGGCACGGTCGCCGTTGGAACCACGGTCGCGCGCGAACGAGCGAGCAGATCCGCCAACGCCTCGCGACATGCCGCACCGGTCGCCGCCGCCGTGAACCGCCGCTCATGCAACGCGCGTCCGCGAGCTGCCACCTCGTCTCGTCGCGGTCCGTCGTCGAGGGCGCGGCGCAACGTCTCCGCCAGCGCCTCCGGATCGCCCGGCGCGCACAGATAGGCCGTCGAGTCGTCGAGCGCCTCGCGTGGTCCGTCGCCGTCGGCCGTGATCACCGGCTTCATCGCCGCGAGCGCCGCGAAGACTTTCTTCGGGATCACCGCCGCCGCAGTCGGTGTCGCGCCAAATAGGCCAAGCGCGAGGTCGGCTCGCGCCAGCCGGGCCGGCAGCGCGGCGTAGTCGATCGACGGCTCGAAGCGCACGTTTTGCAGCGCGAGCTCGGCTGCAAGCCGCTCCATCGCACCGCGTTCCTGGCCATCGCCGAGCAGCGTGATCCGCAGTCGCGGCTCATCACGCAGCAGCGCCGCTGCGCGCAGGATCACATCGATGCCGTGGAACGGGATGAAGGTGCCGACGAAGAGCGCCTCGAGCAGACCGCTGCGCCTCACGCGCGGCAGCGGCGTGAAACACGCCTCAGCGCCGACGAACACCCGCCGCTGCGGCGCGACCCGGCGACCGGGCGCCAGCGTGGACGCGATCAGTTGCCCATGCGCCACCGTGTCGACCAGGCAGAGGTCGGCGCGTTGGAGCGCGAATCGATCCAGCGCGCGCAGTTTCTTCGCTGCCAGCGTTCCGGCCGCGACCCGTCGCCGCTCGTGCACCTCGTTGATCCAAAGCGAGGCGAACAGGTCGAGGGCGAGCGGGATCCCGAGCGCGCGTGCGAACGTCCAAGCGAGCGGCATCTCGCGCTGACCAGGCTTGCCCACCAGCAGCAGATCGGCGCCGCGCGCCGCGGCCGGAAGCGCGCGCGCGAGTCGCGACCAGCGTGGTAGCGCGCTTCCGCCGGCGCGACATTCGACGACCTCGACGCCGTTCGCGCAGAGCCCTTCGCGGATCAGCCGTACGCGCGGGCTGACGTGCTCGTCGAAGGAACCGAAGTAGACGACCTTCACGGCCGTCTCCCGCAGACCGGCGCGACGGCGAGCGTACGCGCCAGACCGCTCACGGCACCGAGCAGGAACGCCGTGCGCGCCTGGTTCAGCATCGCGCCGACCTGCCCGATCACGACGAAGCCGACCAGCAGTCCGAGCAGGCCGAGCGCGAGCGCGGCCGCGTGCGGATCGGTTTGCCGACGCGCGGAGCGCGACAGCGACAGCAGCATCGCGACCAGGCCGCCGGCAATCAGCAGCAGTCCGGGCAGGCCGCCCTTCACCGCGCTCCAGAGGAACACGTGGTGGACCAGCGTCGCGGAATCGCGCCGGCGATCGATCAAGGACGCCCCGACATCGAAACGAGTGCCGAGCCCGACGCCGGTCAACGGGTGATCGAGCGCGACTTGCGCGGCGCCGCGCAGTTCACGCACGCGGTAGCTGACGCTCGGATCACCGGCCGGATCGAACAGCGCCTCGATCCGGTGCAGCGCCTGATCGGCGACCCCGCTGAAGAGGAACGGAGCCGCCAATGCCGCGGCGACCACCAGCCAGGTTGCAGCGCGGGAGGCCGGCCGCCCGCAGGTCGTCGGATGGAGCAGCACGATCGCGAGTGCCACCGGTGCCGCGCACCAAGCTGCGCGCGAGAACGTGCAGAGCGTCGCGGCGACGCCGACCACGATGGCGGCCACGCAGGCGACGCGCGAGCGCGCCATGCCCGATCGCAGCAGCGCTACCGGGACGCAGATCGCGCCGAGGCAGCCGAGGAAGTCGGAGACGTCGACGCTGGCGCGCACGACGCCGCGGTAGTGGAAGCCGCGTTCGCTCCACCAGTCGGCGATGGTCACGACCGCTGCGGCGAGCAGCGCCAGACCGATCGCCTGCAGCAGCCGGTGGCGTCGCGCGGCGTCCGGTGCGATCGCCACCACCAGCACGTGCGCGAGGGCGACGTAGACCAGCTTGCGACCGTCGCGCAGGCACGTTTCGAGCGTGTTTCCGTTGGCCAACCCGACCGCGAGGCTCCAGGCGAAGAAGGTCGCGAACAGCCACGGCACAGCGCCTAGAGCCACGCGCCCGAACCCCACGCCATGCGCGCTCGCAGTCACGCGGCCGCGCACGCCATGCACCGCCAGCGCCGCCAGCGTCAGCAGCTCCGGCACCGTCAAGCGCAGGAGCGTCCACTCGTAGAACGGGTGCGGTGCCGCGGCCTCGGCGGTCGAACGGTGGCGGATCGCGGTGAAGAACGCGATGGCGGCGAAGTTGACCGCGAGCAGTGCGAGGTCGAGATGCTGTACGCCGAGCAGGAGGGCCAGCGGCAGTGCAGCGACGATCGCACCGGTCACGACCGCCGCGGGATCCCCGTTCGCGAGCAGGCCCGCGAGTGGACCGCTGACCAGCGCCGCGGCCGCCGCCAGCAGCAGCACGGCGAGGCGCCATGGTGAAGTGGTCGAAAGCGCGTGGGGCGCGTGAGGTGCGTGCGGCGCGAGATCGGCGCGGCGGTTCATGCGCACGCCTCCGCGACGGCGCTCTCGAGCACGCGAGTGATGCCGCTCGCGGTGGTCTCGGCGTCGAGCTCGCGCGCCGCGAATTCGGCGCCAGCGCGGCCGAGTGCCCGCGCTCGCGGTCGATCCTCGAGCAAGGACGCCATCGCCGTGGCGAGCGCCTCGCTCGAGTCGGGGGCCACGAGGAGTCCGTTCGCGCCGTCGGTCACGAACTCCGGAATGCCGCCGACACGGGTCGCGACCAACGGCCGTCCCGCTGCCAGCGCCTCGGCGACGACGCGCCCGAATCCCTCCCAACGGGCCGCGTGCACGAACAGGTCGGCCGCGTGCAGGAGGTCGGTGATGTCCGTGCGCGCGCCGAGGAAGCGGACGCGATCGGCGATCCCGAGGCGCTTTGCGCGTTCGCGCAGCGCCGCAGCGTCAGGGCCGTCGCCGGCGAGGGCCAGCACGCCGTCATGCCGCAGCGCCGCGAATGCGTCGAGCACGAGGTCCTGTCCCTTGCATCGCCCGAGCGTCCCGATCGCCAGCACGAGCGGACGATCGGTCGCGACTTGCAACTCGGCGCGCACCTCGGCGGGCGCACGCCGCGGTGCTGCGAAGCGAGCGAGCGCAATGCCGTTGCGGATCGTGACGACGCGACTCGGCGACAGTGCGAGCCGTTCGAGCGCGCGCGCTCGGACCGCCTCGCTGATGGCGACGATGCGCCGCGGCAGCCGCCGCAAGATCGCGCGATGGACGCGGTCGATCCAGCCGTTGGCCGGCTCGCCATTGCCATCGACCAAGAGGCCGCGCAGGTGGGTGACGATCGCGCGGCAACCGGCTGCGCGCGCTGCCAATGCGCCATGCAGGTCGGCGTTGCGGCAGTGGGTGTGGACGACGTCGAAGCGCTCGCGGCGGATCAATGCGGTCAATGCGAGGAAGCTTGCGACATCGCGTCGCGATGCCATCGCCACGGGCACGAAGCGGGCGCCTGCCGCCGCGGCACGCTCGGCGAAACCAGGTTCGGGCGGCGCGGCGATCGTCACGACTGCGCCGCGACTCGTGAACGCTGCGCAGAGTTCGAGCACCGACTCGGCCGCGCCGCCGGGGCAGGAGTAGCCGAGCACTTCGAGGATGCGCAGCGTCATTCTGCGTCCTCATCGCAGGCGAAGAGCGCGCCGACCAGCAGCAGGAACGGCAGCGCCACGCCCGGGATCCGCAGCGGGAAGTCGCACAGCGCATGGAACGGAACGGCGAGCGCGGCGGCGGCGATCGCGCGCGAGGAGGCGGTGGCGGTGGGGCGCCGCGCGACTCGCCAGGCGACGCGGGCCAGGAGCAGCGCCGCGGTTGCGGCGAGCAGCAACAGCGGCACGCCGCCCTCGACCAGGAGTTCGAGCGGTTCGCATTCGGCGTGGCGGAAGCGGAGGTCGCGGGCCACGGTTTGATACGGCGGATACGCGGCGCCGAAACCGCCGAGCCCGATGCCGAGCAGCGGCGAGTCGGCCGCCATCTGCAGCGCGTCGCCCGCCAGAGTTGCACGCTCCGCGACGGTGGTGGTGTCGCCGCGGCGGTCGAACGCGTGGCTCGGCACCACCAGCACAACCGCGAGTGCCGCGCCGAGCAGCAGCTTCGAGCGCAGCGTGAGACGCGCGCTGAGGAGCAGGAATGCGCCGACGCCGAGTGCCGACAGCAGTGCACCGCGGGAGCCGTTCAGAAGCAATCCGAGCGTGAGCAGTGCCGCCGCCGCCGCCGCGACGCGGGTCGCGGCGCGACGTCCGGCTCGGGCCCCTTCGCGGGCGGCGGCGAGGACCAGCGGCAGCGCCATCACCAGCAACGCGCCGGCGTGGTTGCGATTGGCGAACGGCCCGAACGGCCGCGCGTGAGGCGGTAGATCGTCGTGAATCAAGGGTCGGCCGAGGAACGTCTCGACACAGCCGAGCAACGCCACCCCGCACGCCGCGGCGCCGATCGCCAGCACGAACGCGCGCCGACCGGCCTCCTGCCGGCCGACCGCGCGCGCGGCCGCGATCACGGGCGCGGCGAGCGCCAGCGCCAGCAGTGCGCCGCGCGTCGCCGTCGGATCGAGCGCCAGCGAACCGACGCTGCCCGAGATCACAGCGCGACCGAGCGCCGTGTCGAGGGCGGTCGCTCCCGGCGCGAGCCAAGCGCGCCAGTCGATCGGCAGCGGCAGCAGCGCGAGCGCGCACCAACCCGCCGCGATCGTGAGCAGCCATGCGAGCCACCGCGAGTCGCGGCCGGTGATCGCGGACGCTGGCGCAGGCGCCAGTTCGCACCAGCGCGCCACCGCGACGCAGGCGAGCGCCGCGCCGACGCCGAGACCCGGCACGAATCCGCCGCGCCAGAGCGCCGCGAAGGCGAGGCTCGCCAACGACCAGATCGCGGCGGCGGGCATCACGGCCGTTCGCCAGCAAGTAGCAGAGCGCGACGCCGCGCGACGTCGCCCTGTGCTGCGAACAACGCGCTCGCCCCTTGCCGAGCAGCGGCGTCACGGCTCGCGATCGCCTGTTCGAGCAGCGCAGTAGCGACCGCATGCGGGTCGCGCGCCGCCGGGATCAGTGCCGCAGCGGATTCGATGTCGATTGCGCGCAGCGCGAGCGCGCGCAGGAGGTGGGTTGCGCCAAGCGCCGCCTGACCCGCCGCGAAGCAGGCGATCGCGCGGTCGACCCGCAGCGTGTCGGCGGCGCCTGAAAGCGCGGTCGCTTCCTCGAAGTGGCGCAATGCGTCCGCCGGCCGATCTGCGGCGAGCAGGCGTGCGCCGAGCCGACGCGCCGCCTGGGCGCGCGCGCGCGTCGCGCCGCCACCCTGCTCGCGGTCGAGCGTGGCGGCAAGTTCCTGCGCGCGGGTTGCATCGAGAGCGCGCGCGAAGTGATCGACCAGTGTCTCGCGTCGCGCGCGATCGTCGCCGGCCACCAGGTGAAGCAGTTCTGCCGGCGCGTCGGCCGAAGCAAGCGCCTCCAGAGCTTTCTCGATCGCGATCGCGCCCGTCGCGACCGCCTTGGCATAGGCGTGCGCGGCCGCGACGAGTTGCGCGCCATTCCGCCGTTCGACCGCGTCGACCAGCGCGAAATCGGCGGCCGCCCGCTGTACCTCGCCGAACCACGGTGCCGCACGTGCGGCGCGTGTCGCTTCGAGGCGCGTCATGTCGGTGTCCCCTTCGTCGGCGGCCAGCGCGGCCGCGACGAGGTGGCCGATCGCGTGGCGCGGCGCGAATCCGGCGATGCACTGCGCGACGGCAGCGGTGTCGGCGCCGCGCACCGCAGCGTCCGCCGCGGCGAGCGGATCGGGCAGATGATCGTGCGCGACGAACGCTGCTGCCAGCAGCGCGAGGAACGGCGCGCGCGCTCCGGCGCGGCCCATGTCAGCTCTCCGGCGCCGTGCCGACCGGCTCGACCACGTGGCTCTGCACCGGCGTCGTCCAGGCCTTGCGCTGGCGATCCTTCCGGCGCGCGGCGCTCTCGGGGCTGGTCGGCTGGGTGTAGTCGTAGGCGCCGTACGGTGCCGGCGGCGCCGCGAACCGGTTGATCACCGTGCCGGCGATCTCGATGCCGAGTCGGCGCAACTGGCCGAGCGCCTGGCGCAGCGGCGCGACCTTCGAGCTTGACGCCGAGGCGACCAGGACACGTGAGTCGGAACTGCGTGCGAACACGAACGCATCGGCGCTGAGCAGCGTCGGCGAGGTGTCGAAGACGACGACCTGGAACCGGCCGCGCAGCGAATCGACCAACTTCGCCAGCTCGCGCGGTTGGGCGAGCCGCTCGAGATCGGGCGGCGGCGTGCCGGCCGGCAGCACGGAGAGCTGCTCGAACGGCGTGGCATGCAGCGCCGCAGCGAGGTCGCAGCGTCCCGCGAGGTGATCGAGCAAGCCATTCGCTCCGTCGAGCGAAAAGAGGTCATGGAGGCGCGGTCGCTTCAGGTCGCCGTCGACCAGCAGCGTGGCGAAGCCGGCCCGCGCGGCCGCCATCGCCAGGCCGGTCGCGACCAGCGTCTTGCCCTCGCGCGGCACGGCCGACAGCACGGCCAGCGTGCGCGCGCGTTCCGGCGTGCCCTGATCGCCGCCAAGCGTGAGGAAGAGCTTGCGGAACTCGTCGGCCGGGAACGCTTCGGGATGCAGCACCCATTCGTATTCGGGCGCGCGGCCGCTCGCGTGCGGCAGATGGGGGATGCGCGCGATCGAGTTGGTGTCGAGCGACACCTCGAGTTCCTCGATGGCGCCGACACGATCGTCGAAGCGTTCGAGCGCGACCGCGCCGGCGCCGCCGATCAGCAGCCCGAGCAGGAGCGCGATCGCGATCGCGGCGAGCGCGTGCGGCGCGCAGGCATGCGTCGGCGGCAGCGCGCGATCCTGCACGAAGATCCGCTTGCCGGTGCCGCTACGTGCGGCCAGCACCAGCAGTTCGTCGCGCCGCAGCGTGAGGCGATCGAGCAGCGCGGCGGCGTCGGTCACTTTGGTCGCCAGTGTCGAATGCTGCGCCTTGGCGCGATCGACCTCGGCCGCGGTCGTGCGCAGGTCGTCGAGTCGGGTCTCGGCGTGGGTGGCCGCCTCGCGCGCGATGTCGCGCTTCAGGACCATCCCGTCGATCGCCTGCTGCTCTTCGCGCGCGAGCTCGCCGCGCAGACGCCCGATCTCCAGGTCGAGCGCCGCGAGTTGCGCCGTGCGCGTTCCCTGCGTGCCGGCGAGCTCGGCGCGCCGCGTCTCGAACTCGATCAGCTTGGTCACCAGCTCGCGGCTCGGATCGAGGTCGAGCGCGCGCGCCAGCGCGGCGCGATCGATGTCGGAAGCGCGTTCGATCACGCTGCAGCGTGCGTCGAGCGCGTCGAGGGCCTGGCGAAGCTCCTGCACGATGCCGCTCTGCTGCTTCAACTCCTCCTGCAGCAGCGCCTCGCGGCCGTCGAACGTGAGGTAGGCGTTCTGGCTCTTCAACGTCTCGAGCTCGGTGCGCGCGCCGTCGCGTTGCGCTGCGAGTCGCGGCAGTTCGGCGGCGAGTGCCCCGAGGTCGGCGTCGACGTTCTCCTTCTCACGCGAGGCGATATGGGCGAGGTAGGCGTCGCACCACTCGTTCACCAGCTTCGCCGCGCGCGCCGGATCGAGACCGACGAAGCTCACGTCGACCAACGCGCTTTCGCCGCGCGGCTCGACCTCGACGGCGTGCTCGAGCGCGGTGAGGCGCTCTTCGCCGGCGATCCCGGCGAACTCGGGCCACGAGGCGTAGTCGACCCGCGGTGCCAGCGCTTCGAGGACCGCGCGGCTCTTCAGGATCTGGAGCTGCGTTGCGGCGAAGCGGCCGATCTCCTGCGCGGTCGCGAACGGCGAGGCGATTCCGAGATCGGTCGGTAGCGGTCGCTCGATCAACAGCGTGGCGGTCGCGCGGTACTGCTTCGGCGCGCGCACCACCCACGCGGCGGCGGCACCGGCGGCGACCAGCATCGTCGCCGCGACCAGTAGGCCGCGACGGCGCACGCTGCGCCAGAATTCGGCGAAGCTCGCGGTCGGCGGGGCGGATGCGGTGGCTCGGTTCATCGCGGATCTCATCTCAGAAGAAGGACTCGGGCACGAACACGACGTCGCCCGATTGCAGCGCGAGGTCGGAGTCGAGGTTTCCGGCGAGGATGCGCTCGAGGTCGACCGGCAGGGTGACGCGGCCGTCCTCGGTGCGCCGCAGCAACGCCGCGCGCGCCGGGTTCGCGAACTTGTCGAGGCCGCCGGCCAGCACGATCGCCTGCAGGAAGGAGAGCCCTTCGCGCGGCGAGAAACGGTAGGCGCCGGGCGTGCGCACCTTGCCGGTCACGAACACCTGCTGCTCGCCCTGCTTCAGATCGCGCACGATCACCGTGTCGTCCTGCTCGAGGATCGGATCGGCCGCGACCTGATCGGTGTCGAGGATCGCGCGCAGGTCGACCGCGAGGCGGTGCGGCGCGCCATTGCGTGGCCGGCGCAGGATCGTCACGTGCGACGGATCGGCGCCTGGCGAGAGGCCGCCGGCGAGCGCGATCACCTGCGTCAGGTGCAGGCCGGCGCCGATCGGCAGCTCGTACGCTTCGGGACGCATCACGCCCTCGACCACGAAGATGCGACGCGGCGCGAAGCGGGTCACGCTGACCGCGACTTCGGGATGGACGACGTAATCGGCCGCGGCGAGGCGCTGGCGCAGCTCCTGCGCCACTTCGGCGACGGTGCGACCGGACAGTTCGAGGCTGCCGATGACCGGCAATTCGATCGCGCCGCGCGGTGGCACCGGCAACTGCGTCGAGAGATCGGCCTGGCCGACGACGACAATGCGCACTTCGTCGCCGATCGAGAGCCGGTCCGCGTGCGCGGGCGTGCCAGCGGGAGCGGGCGCATCGGCGAGGGCGGTGGTCTTCACCGCGACGGCGGCCGCTTTCGGGACGCGCTGCACCTCGAGATCAACGGCGAGATCAGCGGCGGGTGGCGCGGTGTCCGGCGTCGTGTCGAGCGCGCTCGGCACGCTGCTGCATGCCGCGGCGAACCAGATGCAGAACGAGGCACCGGCCCGCCCGCGCGCGCTGGCGCGGATCGCGTGATTCGCCACTTCCTTCTCCCCTTCATCGATTTGCAGCGAGCGCCCGTTTCTTGGGCGGGCGCCCGCCGATTCGTTCACAACCGCAGCGAGAACCCGAGCGTGACCTGGTTGCCGGTGTAGTCGCCGGTCGTCGCCCGCGTGTTGCGCAGGCGCAGCCGCCAGCCGAGGGTCAGGTCGGCGTTGTCGAGCACCGCGTAGCGCATGCCGGCGCCGATCGTGTAGCGGACGAACGGCGCGTCGGTGTTCGACGGGTCGACGCGTTCGACGCCGCCGCCCAACCGCGCCGACAACCGTGCTTCGACCTGGTGCATCCAACTCAGCTCGCCACGCGAGGCGGACTGATAGTTCGAGACCGGAGAGAACTCGGTGGTCCGCTCGATGCGGAGCTCGACCGCGGCGGTCCGCATCAGCCACCAGCGCAGCCGTCCCTCGAACTCGGGGTTGAGTGCGTCGTCGTCGGCATCGGTCGCTGCGGCATCGTCGAAGCTCTCGGCGCGCACGCCGAAGCGGGCCATGCCGTCCAAGTCGCTGCCGCGCTTCGCGCGCACGCCGACCGACGCGGCGAGGCCGTCCATGTCGTTCAAGCCGGCGTTTTCGTAGCTGCGCGCCATGGCGTCGACGCGGCAAAACGCCCACACCTCCTCGCCGGTCAGGAACGAGATGTCGAGGACGGCGAGGTCCTCGTCGCGATCGAACCCTTTGAAGGCGGCGTCGTCGTAGCCGGTGGTCGCTCGCTGCGCCCGCAGCTCGAACTTCGACTCGCCCGCGTTCCAGCCGACACGGCCGTGCATGGTGTTGATGGTGCGCTTGATCTTGCCGGTGAAGACCGACAGGATCGGATCGGTGCGATCCTCGAAGCGGTCGCCGAAGGCGAACGTGAGCCGGCGGAAGTTGAGCTCGAGCTGCGCCGAAGCGAGCTGCTCGACGAAGTTGGTGGAGTCGCCGCCGAGGAACCAGTGGCGCGTCATGTCGTAGCCGGCGCTCAGCCGGTGGCAGCCTTCGCCGAAGCGGTAGTCGGCCATCGCACCCATGCCGGTGCGCAGGATGAAGTCGTTCTCGCGGTCGTTCTCGGTGAGGAAGATGTTGTCGTCGTAGACCAGTTGCTCGTCGAGCTTGGGCAGCAACTCGACCGGGCCGAGTTTGAACACGTTGCGTGGCAGCGGCTCGATGCGTCCGGGATCGATCAGGCTGCTCTCGCCCGACAGGAACAGGTCTTGTGCGAGCGCCTGCCAGCCGACGGTGTCGGCCGGCACGAGGTTGCCAGAGTCCGACGTGGCGCCCGCTTCCTGCGCTGGCGCAGTGGCGGCCAGCAGCGGGAAGAGGGCAAAGAGCGCGAGTCGGTCAGTTGTAGGGACTGGCATCGAAGGGATCCTGCAGGTCACGGGCCTGATTGAGCGAATCCCTCGGTGCGGGGACGGGGTAGGCGAACCGGCTCCACTCGATGCGCGGCACGCCGACTCCTGGCCACGGAACGATCGCGCGCGCGCCGGCGCTCGCGACCAGTTTCTTCTTGCCGACGATCAGGACCCACGCGTGCGGCGGCGCGTCCGGCGCGAGCTCGAAGATCGCATCGCCGCTGTCGGTGAACTCGACGACGACATCGAGCGGCACCTCGACCACGACGCCACCGATCAGCAGCGTGTCGTTCGGCAGCAGGCGCACGCCTGGCGGGGCGACGAGCGGACGGCCGCGGAACATCAGCGTGGTGCGCGTCGAACTCAGGTGAAGCGAGTTCATGTCAAGGCGCGACGGGAGCGTGTCGTTCCGCGCGGGTGCGGGAACGACGGTCGGATCGGCGCCCCCTGGCAAGGCGAATGTTGCGGTGGCGATCAACAGGCTGCGCACGAGCGGCAGGGTCAGCACGGCGAGAGTCCTCCGGAGGAGCGGGCGCCCGGCTGGACGCTCGCGGCCCTCCTTCTTGTGCGTTGCATCGGAGCGTTCCCCGGGGACGCTTGAGGGCAAAACACCCTGGCCGGGCAGGCGAGGGGGAGTCCGAAGCGAAGGGCTTGCGCTTTCGGCAGCTTGGAATACTGTCTAAAAAAACAGTAGTCGTGTGGTCGGTGGGTGGGCGCCTGCCGCTGCGCGACGCGTGAGGCAGAGCACATGGGTCCTCCCACCAACCGTCCTCCCACCGCACGACAACTGCGGGTGGTCGAGTTCATCCGCCGGTTCACCGCCGCCCGCGGTTTTCCGCCGACGCAGGCGGAGATCGCGAGCGGGCTTCAGTTCCGTTCGGTGAACGCCGCGGTGCAGCACCTGCGGTTGCTGGCGCGCAAAGGGGTGCTTTCGGTCGAGCCCGGAAGAGCGCGCGGGATTCGGCTGCTCGCGTCGCCTTATGCAGCCGCAGAAGGAGCTGCCGAAACAGCTGCCGAAACAGCTGCAGCAGACGGCGCGAGGCGTCTCGTGCTGCCGCTCATCGGCGAGGTCGCCGCCGGTGTGCCGTTGCTGGCAGTCGAGCAGCACGAGCGGCGGGTCGAGGTCGATCGCGCGCTCTTCTCCGCACCGGCCGACTTCCTGCTGCGCGTGCGCGGCGACTCGATGATCGAGGCGGGCATCGCGCCGGGCGATCTGGTGGCCGTGCAGAAGACGGCGAGCGTGCGCGACGGGCAGATCGTGGTGGTGCGGCTCGACGACGAGGTGACGGTGAAGCGGTGGCGGGTGAGCGGGCGCGGGCGCGCGCGGCGCGTCGTGCTCGAACCGGCCAACGCGCGGTTGCAGCCGATCGTGGTCGATCCGGCGCGCACCCACGTCGCGATCGAGGGACTCGTCGTCGGGCTGGTGCGGCCGCGGCTGAGCGTGCAGCGGAACCCGCCATGAGCGCGGCCGCGAAGACCGAGCTGCACCGCCGTGGCGAACTTGGCCGGCTGCGCACGCAGCTCGAAGCGCTCGATCGTGCTCACCACCGCCGGCCCGAACTCTCCGCGGCGCGACCCGATCGCATCGCCACGGGCTTTCCTGCGCTCGACCTGCAGCTCGGCGGTGGTTGGCAGCGCGGCGCGTTGCATGAGCTCCTGTTGCCCGATGGCGGCTGCGGCGCACTCGAAGCGTTCCTGCCGCGACTGATCGCACCGCCGGCGGTCGGTGCGGCGCGACTGGTGGCGTGGATCGATCCCAACCATTGGCCCTATCCGCCGGCGCTCCGCCAGGCGGGTCTTGATCTCGCGCGCTGCCTAGTGGTGCGGCCACGCGACACGCGCGAGCAGGCGTGGGCGATCGATCTGGCGCTGCGTTCGGGGGCGTGCGACGTGGTGGTGGCGTGGCTCCATCACCTAGACGATCGCTCGCTGCGGCGGCTGCAGCTGGCGGCGGAGGAGGGCGGCGCGCTCGGACTGTTGTTGCGGCCGCAGGGTTTCGCGCGGGTCGCTTCGCCGGCGGCGGTGCGATTGCTGGTGGCGCCGCTGCCGTCACGGGCACCGGCGCGACGCAGGTTGCAGGTCACGCCGCTGCGTTGTCGCGGCGGGGCGGTGCTCGGTTCCGATGCAGTGGTGCTGGAGTGGTCCCGTGATCCGCTGGATGAGCCTGCGCCTGCCGCGCTTCGCGCTGGAGCGGCGGTTGCGAACGGCAACGATACGCACGGCAACGACACGCACGGCAACGACACGCACGTCGCCAACGCTTGCGCCGGATCTCGCGACAGCGGCGTGCGCGCTGTCCGTGCATGACGGCGCGCGCGAGCGGGTGGTCGCGGTCTCGCCGCGGGCGGCGGCGCATGGCGTCGCGCCGGGCCAGACGCTCTCCGCGGCGCGCGCGCTCTGCAGTGGACTGGTCGCGTTGCGCCTCGAGCCCGAGGCCGATGCGCGCCTGCTCGCACGACTCGCGGCGGCGCTGCTGCGCTTCACGCCCGATGTCTGTCGCGAGCGTGATCCGGCGCTGCGCGCGGGTGCGGCGGGGCTGCTGCTCGAAGTGGGGCGGACGGCGTTCCATTTCGGCGGCGAGGAGTCGCTGGCGACGCAGGTCACGGCGGCGTGCGCGCGTGCCGGCTTCGCGACGCAGCTCGGCATCGCCGACACGCCCGAGGCCGCGCGCGTGCTGGCGCGCGCCGGCGAACTTGCGGGCGACCCGGAGCCGCGCCATGCACCGCGAGCGGGCACGGGCCTGTTCGCGGCACTGCCGTGGCAGGCGCTCGCGCCATCGGTCGAGGTGGCCGCGGCTTGTCGTGCGCTTGGCGTGCGGACGATCGGGGAGCTGCTCCAACTGCCGCGCGCCGGTCTCGCGACGCGCACCTCGATCGCCTTCGTCCAGCAACTGCAGCGGCTGCTGGGCGAACTCGAGGAGCCGCTCGAACGCATCGCGCCGCCGCAGTTCTTCGACGAGGAGCTCGAATTCGAGGCCCCGGTGAACGACGCCGGCGCGCTGCTGGTCGCGGCGCAGCAACTGCTGACGGAAGCGGTCGAGGCGCTCGCCGCGCGCGGCGAGGCGCCGCTGGTCGCGGCCTTCACCTTCGTGCCGCCGGGCAAGGCGCCGCCCTGGTCGCTCGACCTCGCGCCGAGCGCGCCGACGCGCGACGTGGCGCTGCTGGTCACGTTGCTGTCGCATCGCCTCGAGCACGAGCAGAGGCAGCGTCGACAGGCGGTCGCGTTGGTCGAGAAGGTGCGCCTGGTGGTGGCGAAGACGGTGCCGCTCGCTGCGGAGCAGGAGGCGCTGTTCGCGGCGGGGCGCGATCGCGGAGCAGAACGCACCGCGGCAGCGCTGATCGATCGTCTCGCGATGCGATTGGGGCGCGAGCAGGTGCGCGGCGTCGAGGCGCGGTGCGATCCACGGCCCGAGCGGGCATTTGGCTGGCGGGCGGCGGGAGCCGTTGCGACGAGCGCCGCGCAGCAGCCCGTCGCGGGTGCGCGGCCGTTCGAACTCGCGGGTGCGCCGCAACCGTGCGCGGTCACGTGTGACGAACGCGGCCAGCCGCTGCGCGCGGTGCGCGGGCCGGAGCGGATCACCGGCGGCTGGTGGGACGGCAATGACGTTGAGCGCGACTACTTCGAGGTCGAACTCGCGGACGGAACGCGCAGCTGGATCTTCCGCGACGCGGCGGGTGCGTGGTTCCGCCACGGCGCATTCAGCTGAGCGGCGAGCCGTCGGAGCGCGCCGATGCCTGATCTGCCGCCGAAGAAGAAGCATCCGCATCCATTGAAGGCGGGGCCGCCGCTCGCGCATGCAGTCGGCTCCCCGCTGCTGCCCGCGCCCGAGGTCGTCCCGTTCCTGCGCTGCGCGGAGCTCCACTGCCTCACCAACTTCACCTTCCAGCGCGGCGCGTCGCATCCCGACGAGCTGGTGGAACGCGCGACGCAACTCGGCTACCACGCGCTCGCGATCACCGACGAGGCGTCGCTCGCCGGTGTCGTGCGCGCCCACGTCGCGGCGCGCGCCACCGCGCCCGCGGTCGGGCAGTCGCCGCGCTTGAAGCTGCTGATCGGCGGCGAGTTCGCATTGATCGATGGCGCGCGCGTGGTGTTGCTTGCGAGCGATCGGGCGAGCTATGCGCGGCTGTCGCGGTTGATCACGGCGGGGCGCCGGCGCGCGGAGAAGGGGAGTTATGCACTGGCGCGCGCCGACGTCGCCGATCACGCGGAAGGGCTGCTCGCGATCGGGTTGCCGGATGAGGAGTCGCTGCTGCCGACGGCGGGGCGCGAAGCGTTGGCGCGCGCGGCGCTGCGGCTCACCTGGCTCGCGGAGACTTTCGGCGACCGGGCGTGGCTGGCGGCGGCGTTGCGCGACGGGCCCGACGATCGCGCGCGGCTCGCGCGGCTTGACCATCTGTCGGCGGCGACGCGACTGCCGCTGGTGGCGGCGGGCGGGGTCGAGATGCACGACCCGAAACGGCGAGCGCTGCGCGACACGATGGCGGCGATCCACCACGGCTGCACGGTGGCGGAGCTCGGCAGTCGGCTGCCGCCGGGCGGCGCGGTGATGCGGACGCTGCCCGAGATCGCGCGTATCTACGGACCGGGACGGCTCGAACTGCTCGAGCGGACGCTCGACGTCGCGGACCGCTGCAACTTCTCGTTGGATGAGCTGCGCTACACCTATCCCGACGAAGGCGACCACCAGCGCCTCACCGATCTGGTGCTCGACGGCGCGCGCAAGCGCTGGCCGGCCGGCATCCCTGAAAAGGTGCAGGGACTCCTCGCGCATGAATTGAAACTGATCGCCGAGCTGCGCTACGAGCCCTACTTCCTCACCGTGCACGAGCTGGTCGATTTCGCCAGGTCCAAGGGGATCCTCTGCCAGGGGCGCGGCAGCGCGGCCAACTCAGCGGTCTGCTACTGCCTCGGTGTGACCTCGGTCGACCCCGACCGCTTCGACGTGCTGTTCGAGCGGTTCGTCTCGAAGGACCGCGACGAGCCGCCCGACATCGACATCGACTTCGAGCACGAGCGGCGCGAGGAGGTGCTGCAGCATCTGTGGGATCGCCACGGCCGCGACCGGTGTGCGATGACGGCGACGGTGATCACCTTCCGCGGCAGGAGCGCGGTGCGCGACGTCGGCAAGGCGCTCGGGCTGGCGCAGGACCAGATCGAGCGGTTGGCCGGCGCGCTGCATCACTGGAGCGAGGTCGAGTGGCCCGACGCAGAACTCGCGGCCACCGGCTTTGATCCCGCCGATGCCACACTTCGGCGCGTGCTCGCCCTCGCGCGCGAGTTGCACGGCTTCCCGCGCCACCTGTCGCAACACGTCGGCGGGATGGTGATGACGGCGGGGCGCCTCGACGAGATCTGCCCGATCGAAAACGCGGCGATGGAGGGGCGCACCGTCCTCGAATGGGACAAGGACGACTTGGACGCGCTCAAGATTCTCAAGGTCGACTGCCTCGGGCTCGGGATGCTGGCGGCAGTGCGGCGCTGCTTCGACTTGGTGGCACTGGTGCGTGGCGAGCGGCTCGATCTGGCCACGATCCCGGCCGACGATCCGGCGACCTGGGCGATGATCCAGCGCGCCGACACCATCGGCGCGTTCCAGATCGAGAGCCGGGCGCAGATGGCGATGCTGCCGCGGTTGAAGCCGCGCTGCTTCTACGACCTCGTGATCGAGGTGGCGATCGTGCGGCCCGGCCCGATCCAGGGTGGGATGGTGCATCCCTACCTGCGCCGTCGCGCCGGCGAGGAGAAGGTCGAGTACCCGTCGGAAGCGGTGAAGAGCGTGCTGCACAAGACGCTCGGCGTGCCGATCTTCCAAGAGCAGGCGATGAAGCTCGCCGTCGTCGCCGCCGGCTTCACGCCCGGCGAAGCCGACCTGTTGCGGCGCGCGATGGGGGCGTGGCGGCGGCCGGGATTGATCGCGACGTTCGAGAAGAAGCTGATCGAGGGGATGTTGGCCCGCGGCTACCGCGAGGAGTTCGCGCGCGGAGTCTTCGAGCAGCTGAAAGGTTTTGGCGAATACGGTTTTCCAGAAAGCCACGCCGCGAGCTTCGCGCTGATCACTTGGGCGAGCTGCTGGTTGAAGCGCCACGAGCCGGCCGCGCTCACTTGCGCGTTGCTGAACAGCCAGCCGATGGGCTTCTACGAGCCGGCGCAACTGGTGCGCGACGCGAGGAACCACGGCGTCGAAGTGCGCGCGGTCGATGTCGCGGAGAGCGGTTGGGAATGCACGCTCGAGCACGACGGCGTGCTGGCGCGGCCGCAGCAGGCGGCGCTGCGGCTCGGCCTCAGGATGGTGAAGGGCATCGCCGAGGCGGCGGCGCAGCGGCTGGTCGCCGCGCGCGCGGCGGCGCCGTTCCGCGACGTCGACGACGCGATCGGCCGCGCGCCGCTGTCGCGCCGCGAAGCCGTGCGCCTCGCCGAAGCCGGCGCCTTCGGCGCGCTCGCCCCGCATCGCCGCGCCGCCTGGTGGCAGGCCGCACCCGCGCGCGCCGCGGCCCCGCTATTCGAGCGCGCCCCGCCGCCCGAGCGCGCCGCCCCGCTGCTCCTCGCCCCGCACGAATCGGAGATGGTCGTCGCCGACTACGCCACCACCGGCCTCACGCTGCACTCGCATCCGCTCCATTTCCTGCGAACGCACGTCGCCAAGCTCGGCGGCGCGCCGTGCAGCGTGCTGACGCGAGCGCTGCAAGGCGCCCGCGTCGCCGTCGCCGGCCTGGTGTTGCATCGCCAGAAACCGGGCACCGCGTCGGGGGTGTTGTTCATGACCCTCGAAGACGAGAGCGGCAGCGCCAACGTCATCGTCCGCGAGCGCGAGCAGCAGCGGCATCGGCTCGCGGTGATCAGCGGGAGGCTGCTGCTGGTGCGCGGCAAGGTCGAGCGGGTGGGCGAGGTCGTGCACCTGCTGGCGGAGCGGGTGAGCGACCTGACGGAACTGGTGAGGCGGATCGAGACGAGGTCGAGGGATTTCAGGTGAGGGGAGAGATCGAAACTGGCGACGAGCCGTGCTCCGCGCCACGACATTCTGAACTTTCCGTTCGACCGCTCGACACCGCCAAGATACCCACCCGATCGGTGCTCGGCCTGCGGCGGGTGCTCGCCATCCTCGGTCTGTCCGCCGCGCGGCTCCATGCTTGGAGGACTGCGGCGAAGACCTGCCAACTCGCGGACCAGTCCTCCTGCCCGAACTCATCGCCGCAGCGGTTGACGCCGGTCGAGGTCTCGAAGCTCGGCACGCTGGTGACCTCGCCTGACTACCGCCACGTCCCGACCAGCCGGCTCGCCGTGCTCGCGCAACGCCTGGGCGCCGTCTTCGCGTCTCCGACGACCTGGTTGCGGCTCGTCGTGCAGCACGGCTGGCGTCGGCCTAGCCTTCGCGTCCACCCTGCGCAGCCTCGTATCGGGATTCGCGCCGAGCGACCGAACGAGCTCTGGCACATCGACACGACGCTGATCCGCCGCCTCGACCACAGCCGCGTCTACTTGCACGCCGTCATCGACAACTTCTCGCGCCGCATCCTCGCGTGGCGACTGCTCGATCGCTTCGACCCGGCCAACACGGTTGCGGTCCGCCTCGAGGCCGGCCAAGCGGTCCATGGCTCCGCCCAAGTACCGACCGTGCTCGCCGACGCCGGGGTCGAGAACAAGAACGCTGCGATCGATGAGCTGATCGGGTCTGGGCTCTTGAAGCGCGTGCTGGCCCAGACCGAGATTCGTTTCTCGAACTCCATGATCGAAGCGTGGTGGCGCTGCCTGAAGCACCAGTGGCTGTACCTGCATCCGCTCGACTCGATGGCGAAGGTCCGGTCGCTCGTCGCGTTCTACGTCGCTGAGCACAACTTGCGTCTGCCCCACTCGGCGTTTCGTGGCCAGACGCCCGACGAGATGTACTTCGGGACGGGCGACGCCGTACCCGACCAG
>SIAN01000006.1 GCA_009691715.1 Planctomycetota bacterium | reverse complement strand
TTCGTCCTCCCGCAACCGCTCCAGGTCCTCGATGCACGTCCCGCCGGCCAGGATGTTGTACGCCAGGCTCAGCACGTGGTCCGACTCGTGGTACGGCCGGTGGATCTTCAACAACTGAAGCCTGCGGTCGATCGCGGCGGCCAGCCCGATCCCGCCCGCACCGATCGCGCAACCACGCCGAGCAACCTCGTACTCGATCCCCTTCGCGCTGAGCACCGGCACCAGCCGCTCGGCATCGTCACGCCGTAAAAGACGGCGCACCACCGACCGCCCCCGCCGCCGCGACAGCATCTTGCGCCGCGCTGCCCGCATCGCGCTTCGGTTCTTCACTCGGAATGCCATCTCTGATGGAACTGTGTCGTCGATACTACAGGTACGCCGATGGGGCATTCCGAGTTCGTTATTTGTCGGCGTTTGCCAAACGAATCACGTTGGGGACGCTGGTTCTTGGTCTAGCTGAACTCACAGACCGAGCGCAGCAGGAGAATCGTCAATGAGCCGCTCTATAGATCGAACCCGATCACGAGTTCGAGGCCTGGGGTGAACGAGAGCTTGCCGATGGCGCCGGGGTCGAGTTCGACGGCTTGCAGGAAGATCTCGAGGAAGCAGAGCGCGGGATCGTCTGGGTTCGCATCGGAGTAGATCAGACCGTTCGCAGGGACCAGGACCGACACGGTGGTCAGGGGCGTCACGAGCAAGGTTGCTCCGGATCGAAGCAGGATCGATGCGGGGGCGATGCCGACGATGAGCAACGCGGGGGTGTTGGAGCCGAGTGAGTTGTCGAGAGCGAGGGAGCACGTCGTACCGACGGCGGGATCGTTCTGAGCGGTCAGCGCCGGTACACCGAGCGTTCCTGGCCAGCCCAAACCGTAGTTGGTTCACGACGCGGGGCAGCCGAGGTAGATCTCGGCGGCGCCGACTGGCCCACCGCCGAATGGGTCGTCGAACAGTGGGTCGCCGAGCACGAAGTCGGGCTTGCCGTCGTCGTTGAAGTCGCCGCTCGCCACGCTGTAGCCGAGCGCGACGTTGAACGCGGAGCCGACAGTGGTCTCGACGAAGTCGTGGAGGAGGGCGCCACTGGCCCCCGAATGGACGCGCGCCGCGCCGAGACCATTGCTTCCGGTGGTTGGCACACCGGGGATTCCGACCACGTAGTCGGGGAAGCCGTCCCCATCGAGGTCGGTGGTGGCCGCCACCGACAGGCTGAGCCACACCGACGCCGCGCTGCCGACGAGTTGGTGCAGCGTCGTCCCGTCCTTGCCATTCACCACCAGCAGCAATCCCGCTTGCGGGGCGGTCTGGCTCGAAACGTACGACGCCGCGATGAAGTCGGGAATCGAGTCTCCGTTGACGTCGCCGAGCCGCGAGAGCGTGCGGCCGAGGTAGTCGTTGTCGGTGGTGCCGACGACGGTGTAGAGCGGCGTCGCCGTCGCGCCCGAATAGACCCAGACTCTGCCGCGTCGCGGCTTGTTCCTCGAGACGTCGTACCACGACTGGCTGACGAGGAAATCGGGGACGAGGTCGGCGTCGACGTCGTCGATGCCGGCCACTGTGTAGCCGAAGAGCAGGCCGCCCTGCAGGTGGTGGAGGACGGCGCCGGTGCCGTCGATCACCCAGCAGAAATCGGCGGAAGAGCCGACCAGCGTTTCACTGGGCCGTCGCCGTCGAGATCCCCGACGGGCGCGACCGAGACGCCGACGTACTCGAAGTCGTTGGTTCCGCTCACCGACCAGATGACGCTTCCGGTCGAGCCGCTGTAGACGACGGCCATTTCCGCGTCGATGAAGAAGCCTGCCATCTTGCAGGGAGCGCCGACCAGGATGTCGGGCACGCCATCGCCGTCGACATCGCCGGCGCCGCGCACGTTCATGCCTGGACAATCGTGCGCGTTGCCGACGTGGGTTCGGATCAGCGTGCCGCTCGCTCCGCTGTAGATCGAGACGCGGCTTTCGTAGTTGCCGCTCGACCGCAGATAGAACGGCTCGCCGACCGCGTAGCCGTCGCTGCCGTCGAGATCGACATCGCCGACGCTCGCGACGCTCGATCCGAACTGTGCGTACGGCGTGCCGAGCAGCCGTTCGCGCAGGACCTAGCCGGCCGCATCACTCGACGTGAACACGACCACCGCGGCGAGCAGGAGCACGATCCGGATCATGAGCAACCTCCAAATGCGCCTGTCGTGCGGCGCAACATATGCTTCCAATTGGAGTGTCGCCGATGTCGCTCGCTCGGGTCAGTCGAGGAAGAGGAAGGACTTGGCGCAGAAGAGCACGTGCAGCCAGTCGCTCCAGAGGGCGGGGTCGGTGTAGGGGACAGCGCGCACAGTGACCTGCGCATTCAGCCAGGCGAGCGAGGCATGCCGCTCCGATTCGGTCGGTGGGCGCGCGAACACCGTGCGCAGCAGCGACTCGACGCGGGCGGCCGGGGTCGTTGGCGGTCCCGCGAGCGAGCGCTGCGCGGCGCGGCGCGCGAGCTCCTGCACCAGCTCGCCGTTCATCAGCGCGAGCGATTGGGCCGGCACGTTGCTGACCGTGCGCCGTCCGCAGGTCGCTGCGGGATTCGGGAAGTCGAAGGCGAGCAGGAACGGGTCGAGGTAGTTGCGCTTCACCGCGAGGTAGAGCGTGCGCCGTCCGGCGCCATCGAGCGGCCCGTCGCTCGGTCGCCCGCGTCCGTCCATGAACGGCGTGAGGTGGGTCGGTACGGTCGGTCCGAAGCGTTTCGGATCGAGCGATCCCGACGCGAACAGGAGCGCGTCGCGCAACTGCTCTGCAGTGAGGCGGCGGACCGACATCTGATGGAGCAGAGCATTGGTCGGATCGAGTTCGGCAGCGTCTTGTTCGGCGTCGTCACTGCCGCCACCGCCGCTGCTCATCGCGTAGGTGCGCGACAGCACGAGTCGTCGAATCAGCCGCTTCTGCGACCAGCCATCGGCCATGAACTCCGACGCCAACGTGTCGAGCAGCTCCGGATGGCTCGGCCGCTCGCCGAGCGTGCCGAAGTCATCGACGCTCGTGACAAGCCCGCGACCGAAGAGGTGCTGCCAGATCCGGTTCACGGCGACGCGTGGCACCAGCGGATTCGTCGGATCGGTAATGCGCGCGGCGAGCGCGAGACGGCCGCTACCAACGTCATCGCGGGCGAGTGGTTCTTGCCCGTCGATTGCCTCGAGGAAGCGCCGCGGCGCCGCTTCCCTCGGTGTGCGCCAATTGCCACGGGCCAGCACCGGCTCGTCAAACGCGCTGCCGTCGAGCAACGCCGGCGCGACGCGCGAGCCGTCCTTCATCTGCGCCAGGAGCGCGGCCTGCTCGGCGCCGAACCTGGCGAGCGCGCCGTCGGGGGAAGCTGCCTGTGTCAACGACGCGTCGGGCGCAGAGTCGGGCACGGAGTCGGGCGGCGCGTCCACGACCGGCTTCAACTCAGGTGGTTGCGCCGCATCCCATAGTGCCGCGACCGCGAAGTCGGGTGCGTTCCCGTGCTCGTCGAACGGGGCAAGGCCGAACTCGCCGTGCAGACGCAGCCCGACGTAGTCGTGCATCTCCTGCGTCACGATGCGCCAAGCCCCGCCAGTGTCGATCTCGATCAACGTCTGTGTGTGCAGCGGCCCCTCGAGCGTTCGATGGGATGCGACACATGCGTAGAGGATTCCCTTGCCGCGCACCAGCCAGTGCAGCCGACCGTGTTGCAGGACGAAGCTGCGCGTGCGCGCGCTGCGGCCCGGTTCGAGCAGGCGCACGCGCGTCGGGTCGACCTCGCGATCGGCGGCCGGTCGCACCCAGTCGAGCGCCGCATCGCGAGCCGCCATCCCGATCGGCGCAACCCCCGCGATCGGCGCCGCCGGGTCAGCCCGGAATCGCAGCGCGCCCGCCCCGAGCGGCGCGACACCAAACGCGACGCCGTCAGGGTTCCAGTCGCCAGGCCGCGGCGCCGCGAAGTCGACGATCGTCGCGACCTTCTCGATCGGCAACGCAAGCTGCGGCGCGGGCGGCCTTGCGGGCAGCGTCGTTGCAAGCTCCCGTTGCAGCTCCGCCTGCCACCGCCCGCGCAGATCCGCCACTTCCTGCGCCACGCGCCGATTCACCGGCTCCGCTTCGTACGGCGCCTGGCGCGCGCTGGCGCCGGCGAGGAAGCTGCTCATCGCGTAGTAGTCGTGTTGCGTCAGCGCGTCGAATTTGTGGTCGTGACAGCGCGCGCACGCCAGCGTGACGCCGAGGAACGCCTTGCTGAAGGTGTCGATCTGGTTCGCGACGCGATCGCACTCGTCGCCGCGGATGTCGACCGGCGAGTGGACCGCTTCGCCGAGCAGCCAGAAGCCGGTCGCGAGCAGCGACTCGTTCGCGCCGCTCGCAGGTTCGAGGCGCGGCGGCTCGATTTGATCTCCGGCGACGTGCTCACGCAGCAGCTGGTCGTAGGGGACGTCCGCTTCGAACGCGCGCACCAGATAGTCGCGGTAGGCCCACGCGTTCGGGATCGGGAAGTCGAACTCGTGGCCGCGACCGTCGGCGTAGCGGGCGAGGTCGAGCCAATGGCGCGCCCATTTTTCACCGAAGTGCGGCGAAGCGAGCAGCCGGTCGACGACGCGTTCGCGCGCGTCGGAACGCTCGTCGCCGAGGAATGCGTCCTGCTCGCTGATCGTGGGCGGCAGCCCGATCAAATCGAAGCTGACGCGGCGCAACCAGGTTGCGCGCGCCGCATCAGGCGCCGGTGCGAGTCCGGTCGCTTCGAGCTTCGCCAGGACGAAACGGTCGACGGCGTCGCGCGGCCAGTCGGTGTCGTGCACGGCGGGCGGCTCGACGCGAGCCAACGGCTGCCACGCCCAGTGCTGCTTGCGGGAATCGAGGTCGAACGGTGGCGCTGAGCGGGTCGCGTCACCTTCGCCCGCTGCCTCGCCGCTCGGCATCGGTGCCCCGCGGCGGATCCACTCGGCGATCCGCTCGCGCGGCGCGTCGTCGAGCCTCCCGCGCGGCGGCATCTGCAGATCTTCGCGCGTCCAGGCCAGCGCTTCGACGATCAGGCTCAACTCCGGCTTGCCCGCCACCCACAGCGCGCCGCGCTCGCCGCCGCGCGTGATGCCCGCCGGTGTGTCGAGCCGCAGCTTCGACTTCTGCATCTTGGGCCCGTGGCACTTCACACAGTTTTCGTGCAGCAACGGACGAATCTCGTTCTCGAAGAAGGCGCCGTCGTCGTCGACTGTGGCACTGGCGAGCGGCGCACTCGCTGCCATGACCGTGCCGGCGAGCGCGATCACGGGCAGTACCACCATCGCCCGCAGGATCATCGGCGCCGCGGCGCGAGCGCGTCGTCCCCGGTCCGGGCTCGTCTCGCGAATCGCTTTGCAGTGCCGCTCCGTCACCCTAGGCTCCCGTGTCCGCTGCTCGGCCGCGCGGTTTTCGTCGGCTGCCATCGGAACGTGCCGCGACCGCGTCGGCAACCCCCTGGCGGGGTTTCGAGGTTCGACGGCGCAGATCCGGCTGCCGCAGGAAGGGGGAAGCGTGCTCTTGCTCGCGGCCGCGCTGCTTTGCGGCGAGTCGACCGAATGGAACCAGCGCTACGGCGGTCCTGGCAACCGCTCGACCATCGATGTCGAGCCGATCCGCGGCGAGCCGGTCGAGGCGTTCCGCCACAAGTTCGACGCGATCCTGGCCGGACCGATCGTCAGCAGCGGACGCGTCGTGGTCGTGGTCCGCGAGGGCAAGGAGCGGCGGATCCTGTCGCTGCGCGCCGACACCGGCGCCATCGTCGCGCGCAAGACGCTCGACAAGGGGCCCGAGCCGACGGCGCTGGTCGCGACCGGCGGTCTGGTCGTGCTGGTCGATCCAGAGAAAGCCAAGCCCTACCGCCTGGCGGACGATTCCTTGCGTCCCGAAAAGGCGGTTGCCGACGGCGGCGGCAACGATGCGATGGTCCTCGACGGCACCGTGCTGGTCCGCGACGCGATGCAACCGTGGCGCGTCCTCGACCTCGCCACAGCCAAGGTGCGCGCGAAGTTGTCACTGGGATCCGGGCGGCCGAGCCTCGAAACCCCCGCGCCCGGCAGTTGGCGTTTCGTCGCGCCAAGTCGCCTCGACGACGCTGGCAACCTGCGCTTCACTCGCGCCGATCTGACGCTCGGTCCGGCACCGGCGACCGGCAAAGAACAAGGATTCGGTTCCGGCCTCATCGAGCGCATCGGTCCCGAGCTCGAACACTCGACCACGGTCGTGTGCACGATCGCGTCCAGCGACTTCGTCTATGTCTGGTTCGCCAGGCGCCTCAATGCGGGCGGCGTGTTCGCGGCGGGCAGCGGTGGCAACGTCCCGTTCGTCGAGCCGCCGGTAGTGCACGCCGAACACTTCTTCGGCTTCTCGCTCGACGGCGAGCTGGTGGGGCTCGATCCGTTGGCGGGGAAGTTCCAGCGGCTGGTCGAACCGGGGACGATGCCGAAGGGCGCGGCGCGCGGCACACCCTCGTGTGCGCGTGGCGTGCTGTTTCTCGGCAACTGGGCGCTCGAGATCGAGAGCGGACGCGTGCTCTGGTGCCTGCCCGGCGTCGAGCCGCTGGGCCCGCTGGTGCCGACGATCGACGGCTGCGCGGTGGTGCGGACCAAGGGCAACGAGCTGGTCGGTTGGAGCGAAGCGGGTTCGCAGGCGACGACCGCGGCGCAGTCGGAATCGGTCGCGCGACCGGTCGCGCGACCGGTTGCACCGAGCGACGACGCGGCGCTCGCGGAACGGCTGAAGGACGACGAGCGCGCCACCTGCGAGGCGTTTCGCGCGGCGTTGCGCTCGGACCAGCAGGAGGCGTGGGTCAAGCTGTTCGACCGCTACGCCGAGTTCAAGCTGTGGGACGAGTGCCGGCGAATTGTCACGACGGCGCAGGCGGTCGGACTTGAGCGCGCGCGCGCCGATGAGCTCACGGCGAAGGCCGCCGGCAAGAGCACCTCGACCGCCGGCAATGCCGAGTTGCAGAAGCGCAAGTTGGCGAGCGAGGAGCAGCAGGCGCTCGGCGTGATCCACGCTCGGATGGTCGCAGCGGCCGAATGGTGCGCGGCACGACGGCAGTTTGTCGCCGCGACGGTGCTGGCGGGTGATTCGACGGAGTTCCTGCCGAGCAAGGCGTTCGATCGCGCGCGGCTGGTGGCTTGGATGCCGGCGGGATTTCCGTGGACGCGCGAAGTTGGCAATGCGGTGCATTGGTCCGAGTGGGCCGCCGCGCTGCTGCCGTCGGGCGCGCGCTTCCTGGCGAAGGATGATCCGCAATGGAAGCGGGTCGTCGGCAGCGCGTTCGCGAAGGGGACCCTCGGGCTGCGTTCGGCCAATCTGCTGCTGTTCAGCCGTGAGCAGGATCCGGCCGTGGTCGGGCCGGCGCTGGCGCGAGGTGAGGCGGCAGTGGCGTCGCTCGAAGGGTTGCTGCCGGACTGGGTGAAGGCGAGCGCCGCGCTTCCGATCGAGGTGCGCCTCCACGCGACGCAGGCGGACTACCTCGCCGACAAGCTCGCCGATGGCCAACCGCCGGACGCATGGTCGGCCGGCGTCTACGTGCCGTACCAAAAGGTGTCGCGCTTCTTCGCCCACTACGACGTGGGCGGCGGCGATCCGCTTGGTCGCACGCTGCACGGCACGATGGCGCACGAACTGACCCATCACTGGATCGACGTGCGCTGGATCGAGGAAGTGAAGCGGATGTCGACGCTGCCAGGGACGTGGATGGTCGAGGGGATCGCTGAGTACGTCGGCGAGCAGTCGGTCGAGGCGGCGCGTCGCGGTGAGGCGCTCGACGACGCGACCGTGCAGAGTCTCGACATCACCGCGGCCGCGGCGAAGGCCGGGCAGCTCTTGCCGCTCGAATTGCTGCTCGCGATCAACTCGGTCACGTTTCGGACGCGGCTCGAAGGCGGCGCGCTCGGCATCTACGACCTGCGCCACACGCTCGCCAAGGTGAAGGTCGACCGGCGCGGGCTCTTCTATGCGCAGTCGGCCGCGCTGACGTTCTTCGCGCTGCAGCGCTGCGGCGCCGAAGGTCGCAAGGGCTACCTCAAGATGCTGGCGGCCTACTACCGCGGCCAGCCGCCCGGCGAGGCGTGGAGCAAGCTCGGGTTCAACAGCGCGAAAGACTTCGAAGGAAAGTTCGCAGAGTTCGTGAACGGGCTGTAGGGCGGCGGCGGTTGGTGGCGGCGGTTGGTGGCGGCGGTTGGTGGTGCAGCCGAATGGCGAGGGGCGAAATGATCCGGATGCCGATGTGCGCGCGATGGGGTCTCGTCGTGCTGGCGGCCGCGTTCGTGCTGGCATCGCCGGCGCTGGCGGTGGTGTTGCCTCTGGTGCCGCCTGATGTCATCGACGTCACGGCGGAGCCGCACGGCACCCTGACCACGGCGGTGCTGCAGGTCGTGTTGGTGGCGCTGTTCTGGGTGCTCGGCATCGGCTGCGTCGTGTTGACCGTGATCGGGCTCCCCGGCCTCTGGCTCCTGTTGCTGCTCGCGGGCGCGCTGCAGTGGTCCGACCGCTGGCTGCGCGACGACGGCAGTTCAACGTTCTCGACCACGACGCTCGGTCTCGCGGTGGCGGTCGCGGTGGTGGCCGAGGTGTTCGAGTTCATGGCGGGAGCGAGCGGCGCGAGGAAAGCCGGCGCCAGCAAGCGCGGCACGATCGGCGCGCTGGTCGGCGGGCTGATCGGCGCGATCGTCGGTGCGCCGTTCGGGCTGATCGTCGGAGCCGTGGTTGGCGGCGTGATCGGCAGCGCGCTCGGCGCGATCGTGATGGAGCTGACGCTCAAGCATCAGACGCTCGAAGGCAGCCTGAAGCCGGCGCATGGCGCGGCGATGGGGCGGTTGCGCGGGATCGCGGTCAAGCTGATGGTGACGACGGGACTCTGGATTGCGCTGACGGTGGCGGCGGCGGTCGATTAGCCCGGTCGCTGCGAAGTCGGTGCGGAGGCGCTGCCAGTCCATGCGACCGGCCCGCCGCACGCAGAGTGCGACGGGCCGGTCACGATGATTCAGGCCAGTTTTCCGTCAGGCTCCGGTCGAGGTCGCTGCGGTGCGGCGATCACGACCCACCCGTCGCCGCCGTCCAGCCGCTCCAGTGGTCGATCGTCGTCTGCAACGCCTCGGTCAGCGTTCCATCCGCCGCGAAGAAGAGCGTCGTCGGCATCGGCAGGCGCTCGGGATCGAGCAGCTTCTCGAACGCCTGATCGGCCGCGAAATAGCTCGGCAACTTCACGCCGAGCTTCGCCAGGAGCTCGTTCGCTCGTGCGAAGTCCTCCTTGCCATCGAGGCTGACCAGCACCACGTCGGTGCCGGCGGCGGCGAGCTTGGCGAGGTCGCCCATCTCCCCGACGCACGACTTGCAGTAAGTGGCCCAGAGGTTCACGACCAGCGGCTTCTTGCGGCCGGCGATCGGGATCGAAACGAGCTTGCCGTCCGCCCCGGCCACTTCGAGCTTCTCGAGTCGCGCACCCACCGCGAGCGTCAGGCCCGGGATGCCCGGATCCTTCAGTTTGAACGCCTTGCGCGGCAGATCCGCGGCCTTGCCCGCGCCCTCGACCAGCAGCACCTTGCTGCCGGCCTTGACGCTGCCGAACGACTCGACGGCTCGACCCGGCCAACGCACGGTCAGTTCCGCCTCGGCCGCGTCGCCACAGCCGAAGATCAGCTCCGACGCGTTCTGCGACACGAAGCCGGTGCCGATCGTCATGACCTGCGCGGTGGTGCGGCCACCGGACAGCGCGCGGACGATCGCGCCCGGCGCCTGCCATGGACCGCCGGTCGCATTCAACTGCACCTTCACGCCATGCGAGCCGCGATTCACGTCGTTGCGGTAGAGCATGTGCCGTTCGCGCTGGATGTTGTGCACGAAGAACTCGGGATCGCCGTCGTCGTCGAAGTCGGCAACACACAGAGCACGACCGTCGCCTTCGTCATCGGCGCCGGAGATGTCGGAAACGTCGAGGTACTGGTCGTCCATCTTCAGCCAGACCTTGTCCTTCTCGAACCCGGAGAAGGAGAAGCCGTCGCCGAAGATCTGGGTCATGTGCTTGCTGGTGTAGCTCGAGTCGTTGACCTTCTGGGTGTCGAAGTCGTCGTGCTTGTCGAGAGTGGACGCCACCACGTGGCGCCAGTACGTGCTTCAGGTGTCTTTCAAACTGTTCCCGGAGATGAAGCCGTTCACGCAGGCCAGGTCGAGGTCGCCGTCGAGATCGAGGTCGAGGAACTGCGGTGCCCACGCCCAAGCCGCACCGATGCCGCCGAACTTCGACGACACCGTGGTGAACTTGCCGTCGCCGAAGTTGAACAGCGTGTTGCCGCCGGCCAGCTTCTTCAGCGTCTTCTCGCGCAGGTCGCTGGAGTCGCCTTTCACCAGTCGCGACAGGATGCGATTGCCGGCGCTGGACGACATGTTGGACGCGTAGAGGTCGATGTCGCCGTCGGAGTCGTAGTCGCCGAAGCAGCAACCCATGCCGTTGCCGACGTCGGTCACGCCGACCTCGTCGGCGATGTTCGTGAACTTGAGCTCTCCATCGTTGCGCCAGAACTCCTTCACGCCGTAGTCGTTGGCGACGAAGAGGTCCTGGTCGCCGTCCTCGTCGTAATCGTGCCAGGCCGCAGCGTAGGTCCAGCGGTTGGCCGCGAAGCCGATCTCCGCGCTCTTCTCGCTGAAGGTGCCGTTGCCGTTGTTGACGTAGAAGGCGTTCTTGCTGCCGTTGCTGGCGTCGTACCAGGAGTTCGGGCCGGCGAAGCTGCCCTTCTGATAACCCGGGATGAACAGGTCGAGGTCGCCGTCGTTGTCGGCGTCGGCTGCGCACGGCGAAAAGCCCTGCAGCAGTTCGGTGAAGCCGGCCGCGGCGCTCACGTTGGCGAACTTGCCGCCGTCATTGCGATAGAGCTGGGTGGTGCGGCCGATGGTGTCGGCGCCCTCTTTCCAGCCCGAGTGCGCGACCAACAGGTCGAGGTCGTTGTCGTTGTCGTAGTCGAAGAAGGCGGCGCCGGTGCCGGCGGGCGGCTGGGCGACGCCGAGCGCGGTCGCGACATCCTTGAAGGTGCCGTCGCCCTGGTTCTTGTAGAGGAAGTTCTCGTTCTGGGACGGCACGAAGATGTCCCAGAGCCCGTCTTGGTCGAAGTCAGCTACGGCCGCGCCGTTCCAGAAGAACGACTTGTTGCCGTCCTTGCCGAACTGCGGCCCGCGATGGGCGATGCCAGCGGAGCGGGCGACCTCGGTGAAGAGCGACTCGGGCCGCTCAATCTCCATCAGCGAGGTGACGGTCCAGCGGTCGATCTGCCACTTGCCCGCCACCTTCTTGATGTGGGCACGGCCGAACTCCTCGATCCCGCGGCGCCCGCCGCCGGACATGCGGCCGACGATGTTGATGCGGACGGTGAGCGCGCCGTCGACCGGTGTCGCGTCGGAGAACTCCGCGCCGCGCACCTTCACGAAGAAGAACTCGATGGTGCCGAACGGCGCCACCAGCTCGCGCCAGCTCTCCATGAAGCCGGAGCGGTTGACGACGGTCGGCGCCTTCACCTCCCAGGTCGTCTTGGTGATGCCGAGCGGGAGGCTCTTCGGCGTCGGCGTGCCCGGCTTCGCCAGATCGTGGCCGATGAAGTCCGCGGTGAAGAGGTCCTTCGCGCCGTGGAAGTCGCGCAGCCGGATCTTGTCGCCCCACTCGACGAAGTTGTTGGCGACCGCCTCGGAGTACTCCTCGACCTCCTCGAGGGCGGTCAAGCGAGCCTTCGGGTCGTCGATCGGCGGGACCGTGGCCGGCAGCGCGGACACGGCGACTTCAGGTGCCTCGACCACGGCGGGCGCGGCCGAGTTGCCCGGCGGTGCAGCCGCGGGCGGCGGTGCATCCTCGGAACAGCCGGCAAGTAGCAATGCGACCGATGTCGTCATCGCCAGCACGGCGCGGTAGCGGGTCATCCAGCAGCGGGCCATTTCGGGGATCTCCTTCGGTCGCTTTTGCATCAGCGGACGCTCCGCTGCGCGGATCACAACTTCGGCATAACGCGCGCACCCACTCGAATATCGAGCCAAGCATTTTCCCGGTGCTGCACCAGCGGCGAGGGGTCAAACGAGGACAACGCTCGCCTCGAGTCAGCTGAAAAGTCCCGGCGGTTGGGACGAAGGTTCTTGAGGTCGGCGCGGCAACGGGGAATCCAACACGGCCCGCATGTTGCGAACGGCCGGTCCTCCCTCAACCCCGGAAATCCTCACCATGATCGTCCGCTCGAATCGCCCGTCCCGTCTCGCGCCCGCCTGCTCGCTCGCCTTCGGCCTGGTTGCCTTGGCGGCCGGTTGCGGATCCCTCCCCGACCAGAGTCGGGTGGCGATGACGCCGGAAGAGGCCGGCGGCTACCGCGGCAGCCCGGCCAAGCCGTTCGGCACCCTGCGCCAGGACCTGACTGCGGTCGAACTCGATCGGCAGGACGACGGCCGCTACACGCTGCGCGCGGCACCGGCCGATGGCGCCCCCGAGTTCAGGGATCTCGATCTGCGCTGGTTCGTCCCGCGCGTCCCGGCCCTGGCGAAGGGCAACGACACGCTGACCCGGGTCGCCCTGATGCAGCGCGAGTTCAACCGCAACGAGACCAAGTTCGGCGCGGTCGGTGAGTGGGCCGAGACCAAGATCGCCAACAACTGCCTGCGAGCGGGCCTCTGGGAACTGGTGCTGGAGAAGAAGAAGGACGACGGCTCGACCGGCATGGTGTACCACGGCTGGTTCGACTTCCCGCTCGACCACTACGCCGCGGTGTTCCAGGAAGCGAACGGGATGTCGTTCGACGTGGCCAGTGCGATGGTCGTCTCCTACCCGTCGTTTGGCGGCTTCAAGTTTCCGCTCGAGCAACTGCGGACGGTGACCAGTGAGCAGGTGATCGCGGCCGGCGCGATCGACGCGCACCTCGCCGACGCGCTCGACCGCCTGCCCGAGCAGACGCGCAAGGCGCATCTGGTGATGAACCCGGGCATCGCGACCTACGCCGACTACGTCGCGCCGGCGAACCAGCCGATCCGCGTGGCCGAGTTCAGCGAGCCGGGCTTCTACAACCTCGACAGGCCGTGCTCGTTCGACCTCACCTGGCTCGCCAAGCCGGAGACGATCGCGTGGCGCAGCGTGAAGGGCGTCCAGGCACCGACCGAGCTGCAGGAGCTCGAGATCACCTATGCCGGCGGCAAGCGCTTGGTCATCGCCGACGAGGCGATCGCGAGCCTGCCGATCCGCACCGCAGCGCCGACGAAGGAGTCGGAAACCTCGCGCCTCACCTTCGGCATCGGCACCCCCGACATCTATGCAACGCTGGCCGAGCGCAAGGCCGAGGTCGAGAGCGGGCGGGCGAACTACCTGCTGTTGCTTGATCGCGACGGCAATCACCTCGACAACCACTCCGCCGGCTGCGACCGCGTCTACCTCTGGCGCACGGCCTCTGAGCTGCACGTTTACCTGATCGGCTACGAGCGGATGACCATCGTGAGCCATCTGTCGATCGCGTGGCAGACGAAATGACGGCGATCGGGCGAGGAACGAGAAACGCGAGAGATTCACGATCGACGACCGGCCCCAGATTCTCGGGGCCGGCTGTTGCCTTTTCGACTGAACTGCGGGCATGCACGCCCTACGCTTCGGAGCAGGCACTCCGAAGTTGTCGGGGGAGTGATCAAATCGACCGGAGCGCACGGATGTCGCAAGGTTGCGGCGGCGTGCCGTTGGTCGCGGGAACCTCGAAGGAGCGATACGGATGAAGGATTCGAAGGGAATTACCGCGATCGTCGTGCTCGCCGCCATGGCGACATCGGCGGCGGCGCAGTCAGGGCTCGACGCCAAGCTGAAGAAGCTGAACGATGCGGCGCAGGCCGATCCGGCCCTGTCGGCCGACTTCAAGTCGGCGCTGGCGGACGTCGCCGGTGAGCTCGGTAAGTCGGGCGGCGGAGTCGGCGCGTGGGCGTCGAAGCTCAAGTGCTACGGCGATTTCCGCCTGCGCCACGAATCCGACTTCCGGCTCGATGACTCAGAGAGCCGGAATCGCGAGCGGCTGCGCCTGCGTGTCGGCGCCGACTACGCGGTGAACGACCAGATGTCGGTCGGCGCCCGCCTCGTCACCGGTTCGGCGACCGACGAGAACTCGCCGCACCAGAACCTTGGTGCGACGTTCGACAAGATGGCGGTCAACCTCGACCGCGCGTTCCTGACCTGGAAGCCGACCTTCGTCGCCGACACCTGGATCAACGCCGGCAAGTTCGGCCACGCGTTCGAGAAGAACCCGGTTTACGGCGAGCTGGTCTGGGACGAGGACGTGCAGCCGACCGGGCTTGCGGCGGGCGGCACCTACGGCGCGTTCAAGTGGGTGGCGGGCGAGTACCTGCTGCTCGACAACTCGACCAGTGGGACGCTCGAATCGGCAGCGGCCTTCGTCGCGCAGGTGAGCACGTCGCACAAGCTAAGCGACACCAACAAGCTGACCGGCGCGTTCGCCTTCTACCGCTACAACCGGCTGAACCCCGACGACGTGGACGGCAGCCGTCTCTTCGCCGAGAACGCCGGCAACGCCACGACCGACACGACCGGCGATGCCGTCGCCGACGACTACCTGTCCCGCTTCACGATCTACAACCCGTTCGTCGCGTTTGAGCACACCGGCATGTCGCAGCCGCTGATCTTCGCGGCCGAGTACGTCCTGAACCCGCGCGCCAAGATTGACGGCGACAGCGGTTATTCGCTTGGCGTCAAGTGGGGCAAGAACAAGGCGAAGGGCGACTGCCAGTATTACTACTCCTATCAGGTGATGGAGCAGGATGCGGTCCTGTCGAACTTCACCAACGACGACTTCCTGTTCGGCACCAACTACCGCGGCCACCTGGTCGGCATGAAGTGGCAGTGTCTCGAACAGGCGGAGCTGCACGTCTCCCTGTCGGCGATGCGCCGTGACGACCTCGGCACGACCGCGACCACCGACGACGACCAGCTGCAGTGCCGCGCGCGCGCGGACTTCAACTTCCGGTTCTGAGCTCTTTCGGCGGCGGCTCGACTTCGTGTCGAGCCGCCGCGCTTCAGCGGCGCGCGAACGTGATGCGCTCGCTGCGCGGCGCTCCCGTGGTGGAGTCGGGGCTTGCCGCACCGAGCTCGAACTCGCGTTCGAGGCTGACCGGTGCAAGAGACTGAGCGAGCGTCGCAATCCACGCGTCGTGCTGCGCGTCCGGGAAAGGCGCCTCGTTGTCGCGATAGGTCACGCTCCAAGTGGCGAAGCGCGTCGCGACCAGCGCGGCTGGTTCGGGCGCCCACGCGAGCTCGACGCTTTGCTCGCGTGCGAGCTGCAGCAGGTACCAACGCAGTCGGCCGGCCGAACCACGCCAGTGGCGCAGATCAGGCGCGACGGTGCTTTCGCCGTAGCTGCCGAAGATCGCGAGCCGGTCGCCCGGCGCGAGCTGAGTGGCGAGCCACTCGAAGGCCGCGCGGCTGCGGCGATCCTGCTCGGTCTTCCAGGGCTTCCGCAGATCGCGGGCGATGCTGCCGATCGCGAAGAGCGCGAGGACGAGCGTTGCGATCGGCGTCGCCGTGTGTGCGCGACGCGCGATCGCCGCAATCCCGCTCGCCGCCAGCAGGCAGATCGGCACCGCGAGATGGAGCGTGATGCGAGCGCTGCCGCCGAAGGGGTACTTGTGCAGCGCGGATGCGACCAGCATCGGCAGCAGCGGCGCGAGCAGCAGCGCGAGCTCGACCTGCCGCCCGCGACGCCACCACGCGATGGCGCCGGCGACGACCAGCACGAACGTTGCGCTCGAACCGAAGTTCGGCCCGCCATTGGGGTACGCGAGCATGTTCCCGGTCAGTTCGCACAGCAGCCACCACGGCCAGAGCCATGGACGAGCGACCGGCAGGAAGTGGTCGTCCCAATGCCGCGCGTCGGCGATCCGCTCCTCAGTCCACTGCTGCGCGTGACCGAACAGCGCATACATCACCGCAAAGCTCGCCACGATCGCGGCACCGCCAAGCAGCACGATTCCGATCCGGGAACAACGCCGCCGCATTTCGAGCGTCGGCGCTCGAAAACCGGGCGCGACCGCTCGCACGGCGAGTGTCACCCCAGTGCCAGCGGCGACGAAGATTGCGGGATAGCTGCACCAGACGGCGGTGACGCCGATCGCGGTGAACGCGAGCCACGCGCGCCGCGCCGACGCATCCATTGCGCGGCGGCTGGCTTCATCGCCGACCGCGCTGTCGCCTTGCTCCGCGCGCGCGAGCGCCGCCGCAACCCGCAGCGCTGCACCGTAGAGCAGCACGCCGGCGAGCAGATCAAACGCGTACGGCTTCACCTCGGCAGTGTGGCGGATCAGGTAGTAGCTGCCGCCGAACCATGCCACCGCCAGAAGCGCGGTCGCGCGCGGCAGCGTTCGCCGCCCCAGTCGCGCGAACAGCAGCAGCGCGGCGCAGCCCGCCAGCAATGCCGGCAGTCGCACCACGAAGGTCGAGCTGCCGAACTGCTGCACCAGCCAGCCAGTCGGCAGCAGCCACCCGAGCGGCACCACCATCTCGAACTCGAGCGGTTCGAGCAGCCCCTTCAGGTCGCGCGCGAGCAGGCTGCAGCCGACGAATGCCTCGTCGCCCCAGATCGGGAAGTCGACGCCGTAGCGGACGATGCGCGCCAGCAGTCCGAGAGCGATCACGCACCACCACACGCGGCTCGACCGGAGCCATTGCGGCCCGCCTTCCACTACGTGTTCGCCGCTTGCCGCGCCGCCCGCCGCGCCGCCCACGCGCTCATTCGCGCGTCGAGCAAGTCGAGCGGCAGCGCGCCTTCGCCGAGCAGTTCGTCGTGAAAATCGCGCAGATCGAATCGCGCGCCGAGCTTCGCCTCCGCCGCACGCCGCATCCGCCAGATCGCCAGCTCGCCGAGTTTGTAGCTGAGCGCCTGCGCCGGCCACACCAGGTAGCGATCGACCTCGACCACGATGTCGTGCATCGGCTTGCCGGTGTTGGCGGCGAAGAACTCGATCGCCTGCTCCCGCGTCCAGTTGAGCGCGTGGAGTCCGGTGTCGACGACCAGACGGATCGCGCGCCACATCTCGAAGGAGAGCTGGCCGAAGCGCGAGTAGGGATCGGCGTAGAAGCCCATCTCGTAGCCGAGCGCCTCGGAGTAGAGCGCCCACCCTTCGACGTAGGCGTTGCAACCGCCGTGGCGGCGGAACTCCGGCAGATCGAGCTCGGCGGCCAGCGCCAGCTGCAGGTGATGCCCCGGCACCGCCTCATGCAACGCCAGCGCCTCCATCTCCCAGCGCGCGCGCGATTCGAGCTTGCTGGTGTTGGCGTAAAACCAGCCCGGCCGTCCCGCTTCGAGCGAGCCCGGCTGGTAGTACGCCATCGTCTGTGATTCGGCTGCGAACGCCGGGATCTCGATCACGCCGTACGGCAACCGCGGCAGACGCTTCACCAACTTCACCAGCAGCGGATCGACGCGCTTGCAGAGGTCGCGGTACTCGCGCAGCAGTTGTTCCGCGCTGCTGCAGTAGAAACGCGGATCGCGGCGCAAGAAGTCACAGAACGCGGCGAAGTCGCCGGTGAAGCCGCTCTCCCGGATCGCGCGCTCCATCGCGGCGCGGATGCGCGCCACCTCGTCGAGCCCGATCTGGTGGATCGCGCGCGGCGACAGCGAGGTCGTCGTCTGCTCGCGCACCTTGAACGCGTACCACGCCTCACCATCGGGCAGATCGCGCCAACCGGTCGTGGTGCGCGCGCCCGGCAGGTAGCAGCGCGCGACGAACTCGCGCAGCCGCTCGAGCGCGGGCGCCACTCCTGCCTGCCACGCCCGCTCGGCCTCGGCGACGAATCGCTCGCCGGCGCCCGCGCCCGCAGCACCGCCGCCCCCGCCGCCACCGACCGCCGCCTTCGCCGCCGCGACGAATGGCTGCAACAGCGGGTTCTCGCGCGGCTCGCCGGCGAGCAGTTGCGCGATCTGGCGCGGCACGTCGCGCAGCGCGATTTGTGGCGGCGTCACGCCGCGTGACAGTCCTTCGCGCAGCAGCTCGATCGTCTGGTCGATCAGCGTCGGCAACGTGATCAGGCGCGCGATCAAGTTGCCGCGATCTTCAGCCGTGGTGGCCGGCGCCGAAGCGAGCAGTTGCGCCGGGTCCTGGTGGACGCCGTCCATCTGCGTCAATGCCAGCAGTTCGATCGGCCAGCGCGCCTCCTCGACCGACTGCTCGCACTCCTGCACGAAGAGGTCGAGGTTCAGCTGATCGACGGCGGTGAGCTGCTCGCGCGGCAGACAGCGAGCGGCGACGAGCGGCGCATCGAGCTCGCCGCGTCGTCGTTGGATCGCAGCGCGCGAACGGTCGCTCCAGCGATAGTCGTGACCGGCGACGCCGTTCCAGGTCGCTCGTTCGGGGAACTCGGCCATCTCCCAGTCCCACGCCGCGCTCAGCAGTTCGTGCAGGCGCAGGGCGGCGGAGCGAGCGGAGTCGGCGGCCAGATCGTGGCAGCGGCGGCGGAAGTCCATTCGGCCGCGCGGCTCAGTTGCCTGCAGGCGGCCGCTTCGCGCCGCCGTCGCGCTTGATTTCTGGCGGCGGGATCGGCGTCGACGCATGGCGCTCGAGCGCACCGCGCGCGCGTTCGGCGATGTCGAGGCGCGAGTAGAGATCGATCATCGACGTGACGTCGAGCCGCAGGTGGAGCAGCAGCAGATCGGTCAATTGTCCGAGCGGCACGTTCTTCGGCAGCACGACGCCGGTCGCGCGCGCCTTGACCGCGGCCATCAGCTCCTTGCGCAACTGCTGGGTCTCGCCTGGCGGCACCAGCCGCTCCTGCAGCGACGCGATCTCGACCTTGCGGTAGGGGCGATCGCTCGTGACTTCGGTGAGCTTCACGCGCCTGAGACCGACCACGAAGATCAGGAAGCGGCCGTCCTTGTAGTGCTCGTGGCGGGCGATCTCGCCGAGGCCGGCGATGGCGTGGACCGGCGGCGCGTCCTGGATCTCGTGCTCATGGCCCGGGACGATCGTGCCGAGCACGAAGCGACCGTTGCGATCGAGCAGGTCCTCGATCATCCGCACGTAGCGCGGTTCGAAGATGTGGAGCGGAACCGCGGTGCCGGGGAAGAGGAAGAGGCCCGGCAGCGCGAAGAGCGGCACCACGGGCGGCGGTGCGGCAGGAGTGTCGGTCGCGTCGCTCATCGCGGGCGGATGGTAGCCCGGATGATTCATGAGCCCCTACTTCTGCTCGGTCTGCCGGCGCATGATTTCGTCGGAAAACCGCGTTCCTTCCTCAGCGGGTCTTTGGACCCGCATCGTCGGAGCCGCGATTTCCATCTTCGTCCTGCACCGACATCCCTTCGCCTCGCTATGGGGCTCATGAATCACCCGGGCAGCGGAGACGCGGCGCGGCGCCGAGATCACGGCAGTGGGTGGCGGCGACGGAACTCGGCAAGAGCGATCGCGGCCGCGGTGCTCTGGTTCAGCGAGCGGACGACGCCGTGCGCCTGCGGGATGCGAAGGCACTGCTCGCGATGCCGGTCGCGAATCTGGCGCGGGAGGCCCGCGCTCTCACAACCGAGCAGGAACACCGACGGCGCGGCGAGCGGGGCGTCATGCAGCGTGCGCTCCGCTTCCGCGGTCAGGAGCCACGGCGTGCCGAGCGCGGGGAGCGCGGCCAGGAAGGCGTCGAGGTCGCGATGCACCACCGGGTGGACGTGCTCCCAGTAGTCGAGGCCGGCCCGCTTCACCGCGCTCGCCTCGAGCGAGAAGCCGAGCGGCGCGACCAGATGGAGTTGCGCGCCGAAGGCGAGACACGAGCGCGCCGTGTTGCCCGTGTTCCACGGGATCTCCGGCCAGATCAGCGCGACGTGGAGGTCAGGTGCGGCCATGCGTGCGACGCTAGCGTGCGCCGCATCCGGCGGACACTTCGGCGAGCGCGTTGATGAAGCTTCCTCGATTGATCGAGTTGCTCGGCATCGCGCTCGTCGCGTTCATCGCGCTGATCGTGGCGAGCGATGCGCTCGGCCAAGCGACGAGCAGGCCGAAGGAGCCCGAGCTCTGGCTTTACTGCTCCACCAACCTGCAGGTGACCGAGAACGTCGAGCGAGTCGGGGCGCTGCTCGATCGCGCCGGTGCCGCGGGCTACACGCGGATGGTGCTGGCCGACAGCAAGCTTGCGCGGCTCGGTACGGTGCCGGATCACTACTTCACCGACGCGCGGCGACTGATCGAACGCGCGCGCGCCGCGAAGATCAAGCTGATCCCGTCGATCTTCGGCGTCGGCTACTCCGACGCGATGCTGTTCCACGATCCGAACCTTGCCGAGGCGCTGCCGGTCCGTCGCGCGCGCTTCGTCGTGCAGGGTGATCGCGCGGTCGCGGATCGTCGACGCGTCGAGCTGCGCACTCCCGGCTGGAAGGACGATCTCTGGCGCGTTGTGGCCGGCGGCTTCGCCTGTCGCGATCCGGCCGGCGGCAACGCGCGCGTCGTGTTCGAACTCGAACTCGAACCGTGGCAGGCCTACCACGTCGAGCTGACGGTCGCGACCGCCGAGTTCGTCGGCGTGCCCGAGGCGAAGGTGCTGGTGGGCGACCGCTCGCTCTGCTTCTCCTACCTCGGCTGCAAGCCAACGCAGGACGCGACTCGCCATCACGTGGTGTTCCATTCGCAGGAGCACGCGCGCGCGAAGCTCTACGTCGGCGCGTGGGGTGCGACGGCCGGCGAGCTCGCGATCCGCGACGTGGCGATCGAGGCGGCCGGGCTGGTGAACGTGGTTCGTCGCGAGGGCGCACCGATCGAGATCGCTCGCGCAAGCGCTCCGGCGGCGGGCGCTGGCGAAGTGCAAGGTGGCGGCGCGCCGCTGGTTGAAGGCGTCGATTTCGAGCCGGTCGTCGACCCGCGCAGCGGGCAGGTGCCGTGGCCCGGCGGCTTCGAGATCTGGCACGAGCCGCCGGCGATCGTGCTGAAGCGGCCGCTGCCCGAGGGCTCGTTGCTCGACGTCAGCTTCCACTCCGTCGTCACGGTCCACGACGGACAGGTCACGATCTGCCCATCCGAACCGCGGACGATGGTGCTCCTCGCCGACGAGGTGCGCCGCGTGCGCGACCTCTTCGGTGGCGACGCCTTCTTCCTCTCGCACGACGAAATCCGCGTCTGGAACCAGGACGAGTCGTGCCGACGGCGCGAGCTCGACGCCGGCTCCCTGCTGGCCGACCACTTGCGCGGCTGCATCGATCTGGCGCGCGCCGCCGCGCCCAAGGCCGAGCTATGGATCTGGAGCGACATGGTCGATCCGCATCACAACGCGCACGCCGACTACTACCTCGCGCGCGGTGATTTCGCCGGCTCGTGGGAGGGGCTCGCGCCGGAAGTTGGCGTCGCCTGCTGGTACCGCGAACGCGCGGCGGAGAGCCTGCCGTTCTTCGCCGCGCGCGGCCACCCGCTCCTGCTCGCCGCTTACTACGACGCGCCGGTCGAGCAGGTCGACGCCTGGCTCGACGCCGCGCGTGACGTCCCGGGAGTGCGCGCGGTGATGTACACCACCTGGCAGTCGCGCTACGACGAACTCGAACGCTTCGCGCAACGCGTGCGTGCGTGGAAGTGAACCGCGCGCGCTACGCTCCGCCGCCTTCCGCCTTCACGGAGCCTGCTCGCCATGCCCGCTGGACTGCTGCCGCTCTGCCCGACCTGCCTTCATCGCGTCGCGGCGTGGACCGCAGCGCAATGCCCGGCCTGCACCGACGGGTCGCCGGTCGCGGAATGCGACGCATGTCAGAAGTCGCGTGCCGGCGCATTCCTGCCCGACGATGGCAAGAGCGGCGGCGCGCAGCGCTTCGTCTGCATCGACTGCATGGAGGAGGTGCTCGAACGCCACGTTTCCGACTCGATGTTCAACGCCGTGCTCGGCGTCGGACTGTCGGTGGTGGCGGTGCGCTGGTACGGCCGCTTTCCGTGGCTGTCGGCGCTGACGTTCGTGCTGTTCGCGGCGGCGCTTTGCGCGTTGTTGCTGTACTTGGTGGCGCGGGGACGCCAGCGCGCGCCGGCGAAGCGGAAAGCAGGAGTGCTCGCGCTGTTCAGCAAGCAGGTCGCGAAGGCGCTGTCGAAGCGACCCGGCGCCCACCGGAACTGATCGCGCCGAACGAATCGCGCCGAACAGCGCGGCCGTCAGTTGATCGGCAGCCAGGTATTGCCGTCGACCGCCACCGCGGGCTGGGCGCGGATCGAGAGTTCGCCCGTGATCAGACCGGACGTGCCGCTTTCGAACGCCGCGTCTGGCGTGGGGATCGTCGTCGCTCCGCTGTAGCTTGCCTGCGCGCCGCCGAGGTTGTTCGTCTGCAGGACGTCGCCGTCCTGATTGACGACGAAGGCGCGTCTGCCGGATGTCGAGAACGTCGCCGGCCACGAGTAGCAGCACCACGTCGTCTCGCACAGATCAGGGATCTCTCCGGTCGGCGAGCCGCCGCCTGCCGCTTCGCTGATCGGCGCGCCGCCACCGCTCGGCAGTGACATCCGGTAGACGTAGCCCGACTTCGTCACCATCCCGGCGGCGTTCACCTGACTCAGCGATGCCGCCAGCGCGTTCGGCTGCATCAGCGGCCCATTGTTGGGGCCGCTGTTGTCGCGCACGTTGATCGTCCCGCCCATTTCGGCGAACCAGGCGAACTCGCCGAGCCCGTCCGTGTCTTGGTCGATGACGGACGAGGTCTTCGCCACCGATTGTGCGGAGACGATCTGCTTCATCGTCGAGATCGCCGCCGATTCGTTCGCGGAGAGGCGCGCCGAAAGCAGATTCGGCAGCGCGATCGCGGCGACGATCGCGATCAACGCACAGACGATCAGCAGCTCGATCAGCGTGAATCCGCGCTTCCGATGCATGGGGCCGGCTCCGGGTGTGATTCCAGGGAGCCTCTTCGGGCGCCGCGAGAAGGCCCTCAAGGCGGCGGAAGCAGCGGCAGCGGATGACGAAAAGAATGCCTCTCTCACGCGGAACGCGGTGCTCTCACGGGCTCGCGAGCCGTGCGCTCGCCCAGGAGACGAGACGCGGTCGGCCGGATGCGGCGACCAAGGTCGCGAGCGCCGTTTTCGCCTCCACGGCGGCGGCTTCGCACGCCAACTCGATCAGCTGGATCGCCGCGCCGTCGTCGAGGCTCGGGAGGTTCGCGCGCACGCGCACAACGGCGTCGAAGTCGCGGGTGTCGCCGAGTCGTTCGGCGGCGGTCGCGCGCGGCGAGCTCCAGCCGGCGGCGGCGTCGCGATCGAGGAAGAGCGGGTTGGTGATCGCGAGTGCTCTTGGCAATTGCATCGCCCAGAACGGCGCCTTGATCGGCGGACCGCTCGCGACGGCGACCAGCCAGCTGTCGTGGTCGGGCAGTCGCACGCGCACGCGGCGAACGAGATCGGTCGGCGAGTCGCCTGGCTGCGGTTCGAGCGCGACGGTTGCGGCGACGCCGCCGTCGACGATCAGCTCGAGCCGATCGGCCGTGATCCACGACGGGTGGCGCACGCGCACGATCGCCTCGACCTCGTCGCTGTCGGGGTGGAGCGTGTCGCCCATCGTGTGGCCGTCCACGTCGATGGTGGCGAAGAGGCCGTAGCTCACGCTCACGCGGCCCTGCTTGAAGGCGCGGCAGGCGGCGTCAACGTCGATCTGCGTCGGGTCGTCGGTCGCGCTCGGGACGTAGGTGCGGCCCTGGCCGACGATGACGCCGACATGGTGCGAGTCGGAGGAGCCGATCGCGGTGAAGCGCTCGCCGCGATTGAGGAGCGCGTACCAGCACTGCAGCGCGGTCTCGGGTGGCGAGGTGGGGCCGTCGGCGTTGACGACCTCGATGCAGTCGAAGGTGAAGCGTTGTGGCTCCCGGCGCGCGCCGCTCTGGTCGTCGAAGCCGAACTTGGTCAATGGATCGCGGCCGTTCTCAGGCCAGCGCGGATGGTTCAGGATCACCACCTGCGCGCCCTTCGCGCGGATCCCCTCGACCAGCTTCGCCCAGTCGCTCACCTTCGAGTCGGGGACGTCCTTGCCCGGTGGCATCGGGAACGCGTTCATGTGGCCGTTGTCGGTCGTGACCTCGTTGCCGACCACTGGCGTGAACCAGCGCGTGACCTGCATCGTCTCTTGTGTCGGCCGGTAGTCGATCTGGTGGTTGTGGTCGGTCGCGACGGGCATCTCCACCCCTTCGCCGGCGAGTGTCAGCATCCGCTCTTCCATCGAAGCGTCGCCGTGGCCGCTGTGCGTCAGCGTGTGGATGTGCGTGTCGCACGCGATCCAGCCGGTGGTGTCGACTTCGCGCGCGATCTCGAGCTTCACCTGTCCGGCGCCGCCGGCGATCACGTCGAAGTCGGCGTGCGCCGCGCTCCATTCCATGCCGCGGCTCGCCCAGACCGTCACGCGGCCGGCCGGAAGTTCGAGAGCGGCCCGTCCGTCGCGGGTGTAGGCGATGCCCGGCCGCACGGCCGTGCTGCGTTCGTCGGCGTAGTAGAGCTCGACGAGGGCGCCGCGAGCGTCGACGAAGGTGAGGCGCGCCGGCAGCGGTAGGCCGTCGCCGGCGTCATGCACGATGACCTCGAGCCGCCCGAGCGACAGCACTTCGCGCAGCGACTTTTCGACCAGCCGGAATCGACCGACCAGGAGGTCGTCCTTCGCATCGGCCGGTAGCGCTCGCAGTTCGTTGCGGCCGCTCGCAACGGCGCCAGCCGGCACGATGAGTTGCTGCTCGATGAGCGGCTTGACGCGCTTCAGCCGGCCGAGGCGCGCACCATTCAGCTCGATCCACACGTCGCAGTCGACGTCGCGGCCCGCGACTTCGAGCACCCACTCGGTCGCATTCGCGGTGGCCTCGAAGGCAATGACAAGCGGCGATGGCTCCGGATCTTTGGTCGATTCGGTCCACTCCGGCGCCGGGTCGTCGCCGAGGTGGTGGAGCTTTGCGTCGACCATGCGCCCCGACTGCGTTTCCTGCGCCAGCGAGCCGAAGGGCCACCAGCAGAACGGCAACGTGAGGACGCCGCCCACCAGCAGGAGTCGCGTTGCGGACCGGAGCGAACCGACCATGCCGATCTCCAAAGGGCGAGGGGGCACAACGATAGAGTCGCGGCGCGATCGCCAGAGGCGCGAGGAGTCGAGGCATGACGATTCGCATCGGAGTCGCGGCGCTGCTGGCCGCCGGCGCAGGGTCCGGGCTGTTAGGAGCCGTGCTCGCGCCCGAGGCGGGCGGTGCGGGGACGGCCGCTCCCCGCGACAACGCCGCCGCCGCCGCCGCCGCCGCCGCTGCCGTCGACCCAGTTGAGTGGCTGCACGATCTCGCGGAGGGCGAGGCGCTCGCGGCGAAGCTGCACCGGCCGCTGCTGCTGGTCTTCCGCTGCGAACGGTGAGTGGATTGCAGCAGCTTCGACGGCCAGTTGGCCGTCGCCACCCCGCGGATCGCCGAGCTCGCCAAGGCGTTCGTCTGCGTGCGCGTGACCGATCTGCGGACGCTCGACCTCGCGCGCTACCGCTTCGACTTCGATCTCACTTTTGCGGCGCTCACCGCGGATGCGGCGGGGCGCGTGCTGCACCGCTACGGCGGGCGTGACGCGAAGGACGCCGAGTCGTTCCTCTCGCTCACGTCGTTCGAGCGCTTCCTCGAGGCGTCGCAGAAGAGCTTTGCGGCCGATGACGCGACGCGCGGGCCGGCGCCGGCTTCACCTCGGCGCACCATTGCCCAGTCGAAGAGCTTCGCCAAGCGTGACGCGCGCGAGCGGATGGACTGCGTCCACTGCCACATGATCAACGAATTCGAGTTCAAGGACGCGGTCGACGCCAAGCGGTGGCGACCCGAGCAGAAGTGGAACTGGCCTGACCTCGCGCGCCTCGGTCTCGAAGTCGAGTGCGATGATCAGCAGAAGATCGCATGGGTCGAAGCGGGCGGGCCGGCGGCGCGCGCCGGCGTGCGGCCGGGTCAGTCGATCTTGCGGGCGGGCGGTCGGCCGATCGCCACGCGCGCCGACTTGCAGGCGGTGCTGCACCCACTTCCGGCGGGCGCCACCAAGCTCGAACTGCAGGTCGAGCTCGAACTCGCCCTACGCGACAGCGACGGCACGCAGACGGTGACACTCGCGCTCCCCGATGGCTGGAAGGCGTGCGACGCGCGCGAGTACGCGTGGCGAGCGTTCAAGTGGAGCCTCGAGCCGGGACCTGGTTTCGGCGGCAAGCCACTCGACGCGGAAGAGAAACGGAAGCTCGGGTTGCCGCGCGAAGCGTGGGCGATGCGCGTCGGCTACCTCGTCACCTGGGGCGACAAGCCGGCGGCCGGCAAGAGTGCGCAGGCGGCGGGGCTCCGGCAGGGCGACATCGTGACCGCGGTCGCAGGCAAGAACGACTTCAGCGGCGAAGACCACTTCCAGGCGTGGTTCCGGTTCACGCAGAAGACGGGCAGCAAGGTCGACGTCGAAGTGCTGCGGGATGGCAAGCGGCAGAAGCTGCAGATGAAGGTCGTCGAGTAGCGGCGATTTGCAGCCAGGCTGGACCGCGAGCGACGGCCGCGGTGGGGGGGCGCCGGGCCGGCCGTCGCTGCGATCAGCTCGGCTTGTGCGGCGCGGGTTCGACCGCGACGGCGGGCGTTCCGACGGCGGGCGTTGCGTCAGCGACCGGAAACAGCTTGTTGCGCTGCTTCACGATGTCGAGTGCGGCGACGCGGTAGGCCTCGGCCAGCGTCGGGAAGTTGAAGATGTTGTCGACGAAGCCGTCGACGCCGAAGTCGTTGATCAGCGCCATCTGGCCGACATGGATCAGTTCGCACGCGCCTTCGCCGACGATCTGGATGCCGAGCACGTGCTTGCCGCCCGGGTCGGCGACCAGCTTCAAGAGCCCGTCCTGGATTGCGCTGATCTGGCCGCGCGCGAGCTCCTCGAATCGGGCGCGCCCGACCAGGCAGCCGCCGTACTTCTTGATCGTCTCGAGATCGGTGAGCCCGACCTGCGACATCTCGGGGATCGTGTAGATCCCGGCTGGGATGGTCTCCGAGCCGTGGCTGAGCTCGATGCCGAGCGCGTCGCAGACGGCGCGCCGCCCCTGTTCCATCGACGAGGAGGCGAGCGACGGCGGGCCGATCACGTCGCCGACGGCGTAGATGTGCGGGACGCTGGTGCGGCAGTTGGCGTCGACCGGGATCACGCCGCGGTCGTTGACGGCGAGGCCGGCGGCAGCGAGGTCGAGGCCATCGACGTTGGCGACGCGGCCGAGACAGCAGAGCAGCCGGTCGCTGCGCAGTTCGGTGCCGTCGTCGAGCGTTGTGACCACGTGCTCGACGCCGTCCCACGCGACCTTCGCGTGCTTGCGGCCGCCGAGGTAGATGCCACCGGCGCGCGTGAAGGCCGTGACGAACAGGTCGACGATCTCGCTGTCGAGGAAGCCGAGCGGGCGCGGGCCCTTGTCGACCATCGTGACCTTGGTGCCGAGCGCCGCGAAGATCGTCGCGTATTCGCAGGCGATGACGCCGGCGCCGAGCACCACCAGAGAGCGCGGCAGCCAGGTCATCGACAGCAGCGAATCGCTGTCGAGGATCTTGTCGTGGTCGACCGGGACGTCGGCAGGGGTGCGCGGGCGCGAACCGGTGGCGATCACGATGACGTCGCCGGAAGCGCGCCGCCGTTCGCCCTGCACCGTCTCGATCTCGACCGTGCGTGCGTCGAGGAAGCGAGCGCGGCCATGGATCTTGCGCGCGCCGTTGCGGCGAAGCTGTTCGCTCATGAAGCGTTCGTGCGCCCGGATGACATCTTCCATGCGGGTCATGAGGCTGGCGACCTCGAGGTCCTCGCGCAGCGCGACGGGGAACATTCCGCTGGTCTTCGCGTCGAACGCGGTGAACGCCAGCGCCGTCTCGCGCAACGTCTTGCTCGGGATGGTGCCGCGGTGGACGCACGCGCCGCCGACGTCGGTCTCGCGCTCGATCAGCAGGACGCGCTTGCCGGCCTTCGCGGCCTGGATGGTCGCCTTGTGGCCGGCCGGGCCGCTGCCGATGACGATGATCTCGAAGCGCTCGATCTCGCGGTTGCGGCGTTCGGAGCCCTTGTACGTGTCGCTCACAGAACGGCCTCCGCCATCGACTTCACCATCTCCTTGTGCTTCAGGAGTCCATCGAGCTCGTCGCGGTAGACGTTGAGCGGTTCGAGCATCGGGTGGGTGCGCAGCGATTCCTCCGTGACCTCGCGCGGGCCGACGGCCAAGTGCGCGAGCTCGTCGGCGAGGTTGAGCGTCATCGCCGCCTGCGTCGTGGTCGGCGCCTCGTGCGGGCGATGGTGGTAGGCGATCGTCTCGGCCAGGCGCTCGGGCAGCTTCCAGCTTTCGACCAGACGCGAGCCGACGCCGGCGTGCATCTGCTCGAGAAGGTCGTCAACGATGCCGACCTCGACGCCGAGCTTCAGCTCCTTCTGAACTTCGACGAGCAGTTGCAGGAGGACCGGCTTGCCCGTGTCGTGCAACAGTCCGGTCAGGAAGGCGTCCTCGACGTTCCAGCGCCGCAGACGCGCGATCTCCTGCGAGTAGGCGGCTGCCGCGATCGAGTGTTTGAAGATCGCGCGGACCTGCGCGTCGTAACCCGCGACCTTGAAGACCTTGGTCTGGGTCGCGATCACGAGTGCGATCTCGCGGATCTTATTCATGCCGAGCCGGCTGATCGCCTGCTGCAGCGAGACGATCGGAGTAGTCGGAGCGTAGATGGCGGAGTTGGCGATTCGCAGCACGTGCCCCGCGAGCGAGGCGTCGCTGCGGATGACCTCGGCGAGCTTGCGTGCGTCGGCGTTCTCGTCGCCGGCCACCTGCATGACGCGATTGGCCGCCTCGGGCAGCAGCGGAAGCTCGAACTTGGCGCCGCGGATCCTTGAGAGAAAGTGGCTGCGGAAGCGCTCGACAGTCTCCGCGACGCTTCCGCTGCAAGCACTCGTCTTCACGCCGTCGACCATTCCGAACGGTCTCCCGACCTCTTGTCGGCTGGAAAGCGCGTTCGACTTGGATCGGTCGAGACCCCTAGCAGTCCGTTGGAGAAGTCGCCGCGAGTCCGGCGAGTGGATTTCGAGTCGGGACGAGGAGGAGGTTCGAAGCCGCCTCCCCGGAGAGTTGTCGAGAAGCCCGACGAAATCACGGCTTGAAAGACGCCGCCGGGCGACACGGAGAGTTCTCCAACGGGCTGCTGGCCCGTTCGATTCATGAAACCCCTGCTGCGGCTCGGTCGGTCGATCTAGGACTTCGTCGAAAACGCGCGTTCCTTCCTCAGCGGGTTTGCCTGCCCGAAGGGCCGTTCCACCCGCGTCGTCGGAACCGCGCCTTCCCTTCTCGTCCTGAACCGACATCCCGTCGCCTCGCAACGGGGATCATGAATCGAACGGGCTAGGGCGCCTCCGGAGGTCAGCGGCCTTGGCCTTCGGTGACGACGTGGTCGGCGTCGACGGCGAGGTCGGGGAAGGTCTCGCGCTTGCCGGAGGGCCAGCGGACTTCGACGGCGACCTTGGCGTCGGCGGTCGCACCGAGCCCGAAGGTCGGCGCGAGCTGGCACTGGCTCAAGTAGGACGAGCCGGTGCGCACATCGCGGCGCAGCGTCCGGCCCGATGACGTCACGCTGATGGTCGCGCCGAGCGCGTCGCGGTTCTTGCCGGCGCCCTGCGGACGGACGCGGATCCAGTGGTTCTGCAGCGCCTGATCGTTGCGCATCACGATGGCCTTGCGCCCGTTCTGCGTGAGCACAAAGTCGAGGTCGCCGTCGCCATCGAGGTCGCCGACGGCGGCGCCGCGACCGACCACCTTGCGGGTGAAGACCTCGCCCGACTTCGCGCTCACATCGGCGAAGGTGCCGTCGCCGCGATTCCAGAACAGCTGGGTCGGCTCCTCGTAGCTCACGTCCTTCTGCACGGTCTGGATCTCGGGCTCGATGTGGCCGTTGCAGACCAGGATGTCGTGGCAGCCGTCCAAGTCGTAGTCGCAGAAGACGACGGCGAAGGTGAGCATCAGGTTGGTCGGCGTGGCGACCCGCGACGCGCCGGCGCGATCGAGGAAGAACGGCGACGCGCCAGCCTGCGTCCGGGTGAACATCGAGATCGGCTCGCGCGAAAAGTTGCCGATCGAGATGACCGGCTTGCCGTCGTTGCAGAGGTCGGCTGCGTCGATGCCCATGCCCGCACGCGCGCGCCCGAACTCGTCGTAGGCGATGCCGGCGACGACCGCGATCTCAGCGAATCCGCCGTCGGGCTGGCTCACGAACAGGTAGTTCGGCTGGGTGTCGTTGCTGACGGCGAGGTCGGGGCGCCCATCATCGTTCACCTCGATGACCGCGACCCCGAGCGCCTTGCTGTCGTCGCGCATGATCCCGGCGGCAGTCGTCACATCGACGAAGGTCCCGTCGCCGTTGCCGCGCCACAGCCGGCAGCTGTCAGCGTCGTACTTGGTCGGGATCGTGTAGGCCTTCGCCGACCCGTTCAGCGTGTCGAAGACGTCGTTCTCGATCGACCAGTGCACGTAGCCGCAGACAAACAGATCGAGCACGCCGTTGCAGTCGTAGTCGAGCCACGCGGCGCTGGTCGACCAGACCAGATGGGTGCGACCGGCCTTGTCGGTCCAGGTCGGCGTGGTGATGCCGGCGGCGGCGGTCACGTCGGTGAACTTCCCGCCATCGTTGCGCAGCAGGTGGTTGGGTCCGAGCGCCGTGACGAACAGGTCGGGGTCGCCGTCGCCGTCGTAGTCGGCCGCGGTCGCACCCATGCCGATCAGCGCGAGGCCGCAGCCCGCCTGCTCGGTCACATCCTCGAACTCGAGCGCGCCACGGTTCCGGTAGAGCTTGCAGGTCGACGTAGCGCCGTTCGCGTAGTCGGGCCACTCGGCACCTTGCACCAAGAAGACATCCTGCTTGCCGTCGCCGTCGTAGTCGAGCAGCGCGACGCCGGCCCCCATGGTCTCCGGCAGGTACTTCTTGCCACGCGCGCCATTCACGTGGGTGAAGTCGATCCCCGACGCGGCGGTCGCGTCGCTGAAGCTGACGGCCGGCGCCTTCTTCGCGTCCGCGTCCACCGGCTTGAACGGCTCGGCCGGGACGTAGGTCGTCGAATCGACCGGTTTCACCACCTCAGGCGGCTTCTCCTCCGAGCAACTCGTGGCGACCGCGGCAACCGCGATGACCGCGGCAACCGCAAGCGCAGTCGTCGGTGCGAGAGTGCGGCACGCGAAGCCATTACGACGCGAGCTGGAACGGGCCATGTCGGTTTCCGGAGGAGGGGATGGGTGCGGGGCGACGGCGTGGCCGAAACGATCAGTGGTGGTCCGCGGAGTTGCGCGGCTCATCGTCGACCGGGATGGCGTCGTGCGGGCCGCCAGTCAGGCTCAGCTCGTGGGCGTGCACGGGATTCGTCTCGAGGTTCGAATGCGGGTCCTGGTGGCGGAAGTCGTTCGTGACCGCCTGCGCCGATTCGTCGATCTGGTACTTCTCGTAGGCCTTCGCCGCCTCGGCAGCCTCGTCCTTCCGGCCGAGCGCCTGCAGGTTGAGCATGCGATGGTAGTGCGCCTCGCGGTCCTCAGGGTCGATCGCGAGGACCATCCGGTAGGCCTCGAGCGCCGCCTCGAACTTCTGGTCGAGATAGAGCGTGCGGCCGAGCCGGCGCCAGGTGTCGCGGTCCTCCGGGAACTCGTCGAGCACGGTTTTCCACGCCTCGATCGCCTGCCCGTAGCGGCCGTCCTCCTGCAGAGCGTTGCCCCAGACCCACGCCGTCTGCCGATCACTCGGCGCGACCTCCTCGCAGCGGGTCAGCAGTTCGATCGCGCGCGGGATGTTGCCGTCGGTCAGGGCGTTGCGCGCCATGTTGCGCCAGCCGTCCACCCGCGCCGGCGCGACTCGCTGCACCTCGGCGAAGGCGATTTCGGCGAGGCGCGTGTCGCCCTTCAGCATCATCGCGATGCCGTAGTCGTTGGGCCTGATCCACTGGTCAGGCGACGCGTAGATCGGTGGGGTCGTCGGGTTCACCGTCTCGCCTTGTTTCGCCACGCGCAGCTTCACCTGGCTCGACTCGATCAGCGTGATCGGCAGCGCGATCTTCCGGGCCGGGTCCTTGGCGAAGACGAAGTCGGTGTAGTCCTGGGTGAACTTCCGCCACTTGAGATTTGCAGTGAGATCGAGCGTGCCGCCGGCCGCGCTGGGGGGAACCACGAACTGGTAGCGCACGACGTCGGACGTCGAGGGGCCGATCACGTTGGCGTAGAGCGTCTGATGGAAGTCCTGCGGATTGCGCTGCGTCGCCTCGGTGCCGTCGTGCGCAACAACAACCGCTCCGTAGCGGTGCGCCGCCGGGTCGAGTTGCAGGTCCTTCCCGATCGCGCCGCTGTGCAGCAGGTTGCCGACGCCCTCCTGGTCGACGAGGAATTCGAGGAAGCCCTCGTTGCTGTCGTTGGTGCCGCCCGGGAAGGTGTGGCCGACGCCTTTGTTGCGGACGACGACGTGCACCTCGATCCGTTCGCCCGGGATGAGCAGTGGCTGCGTGCGGTCGAGCGCGGTGATGACCTCCGTCTCGTTGCCGGCGGCATCGATCCGGCGCAGCGCGAACACATCCACGCGCATCTTCTCGTCCTGCAGGAACTCCTCGATCCGCCGGATCGTGTCGGTATCGCCGCGCAGCGCGGGTAGCGCCGTGTTCACCGCGAGGAAGCGGTGCGATCGCACCTTGCCGTCCTTCGCCGAGACGTCGCCGAGCGGTGCGTCCTCGTGCGGCATATGGCAGTCTTGGCAGTTCTTCTTCACCGGCGCGCCCGTGACCGGATCGCGTGGCCGGTAGAAGGTGCGCGCCGCGTTCTGCGCCACGCCGCTGTCGTGCCAGTTGTCGTATTCGTTCTGTCCCCGGAACCAGCGGTACTTGTTGACCGGCACGTCGAGCGCCACCTTGTGGCAGGTCGCGCAGTACTCGCTGGTCTTGAAGAACGGCTTGAGCAGTCGCTCCTTGTGCACGTTCGGCTTCGCCTTGATGACGATGTCGCCGATCTCGCGCAGCGCGCCTGAACTCGACTCGTCGAACAGGTAGGGCGACTCGCGGTCGTCGGGGATGTTGTAGGCGCCGTTGCCGGTCCGATTGTGCAGCGAGTCGATCGCGTGGCACGACAGGCAGGTGAGGCCCGCCTGCGCGTTCGGCCCGTCGGGATCGAAGTCCTTGCCGATCTCGCCCGCCAGCATCAGCGCCGGTTCATGGCAGCCCGAACACCACTGCGACGGCTGCTTGCCGATGTCGGACCGCTCGCGCATCGCGAGGAACGCCGTCCGGTAGAACGGGTTGTTCATCGAGCTGAAGCGGTGGGCCGACTTGCTCCACTGCAGGACGATGTCCTGGTGGCAGCGGTTGCAGGTCACTGCGCCGATCTGGATGTCCTGCACAAAACCGTACTTCGCGACCTCGTCCTTCAACTGCGTCGCGTCGGGCAGTTCGTCGCGCGTCACGACCGCGGAGGACATCCACTCGCCGGTCGCCGTGGTCGCGGGCGACGGAAAGAAACGGCTCTCCTTCGACACCTCGGTGAACGCCGTGAATGGCTGGAACGGGTCCTTGGCCGCCGTCTTGAGCAGGTGATCCTGCGGGATCGTGGCCATCACCGTGCCGCGGTCGATGTTGATGACCCGGTCGTCGCGCGACGGGAGCGTCACGACGTGAATGCCGAGCGCGAGCACGGCGGCGACCGCCGTCCCGGCGAGCGCGCGCCCGATCGCACGCCACGTCGGCCTCACGACGGACGTCACTCGGTGGACGATGTAGACGGCTGGCAGTCCGACGCCGAAGCCGATGTGCGCCCAGTACTGCGGTTGGTTGTCGCGGCTGTTGGCCGCACTCATGATGAAGAAGCCGCTGATCATCAGCGCGAGCATCGCGACGATGAGCGTCACGCCGGTGCCGACCGCGATGCCGTGCCGTCGCGCCCACGCGCGGCCGAGGTGCCAGCACGCGAAACACAGCGCGCACGGCGTCAGCGCGATGCCGAGCAGCGTGTGGCCGAGCACCATCCACTGATAGAAGGCCGGCAACGTGTCGGGCGGCAGCCGGAAGCGCTCGGTCGACTCGGTCACGCGGAACAGCAGCAGGAACAGCGCGTTGGCCAGCATGGCCAGCCCGCCCCAGACGATGATCTTCAGCAGTCGACGTTGGGCGGGGGTGAGGATGCTCTGTTGCATGCAGTGGTAGCTCGAAGTCCGTGGCGGCAAGGCGACTCGACAGACCTGCAGTCGATGGTCTGCAGTCGGCTGCCTTCGTTCCACTCGATCGGCTGACCGCTTGTTGCGCCCTGACACCTAGCGGGCTTCGGTGGCCGTTCGAGTCGATGCTGCTGCAGTTTCGCTGCGGACTCTGGCACGCCGCGGGCCGAAATCGCCCGACCGCTGACGGCGGCGAAGAATCTGGGTGATTGCGACGCAAGTGATTGTTGATACGTCACTTGCAGCCGATGGCAACCCGCCGGCGCGGAACGCGTCCCGGGACGTGAGTCGTCGTTCGCAGGGGCGATCGGGCAACCCGCCCGAACCTGGCGAGCGTTCGCGGGACGATCTGTCTCAGCGCGGTGGGAGGACGATGATCGCGAAGTCGGTCGTCAGTCCGCTCGAACGCGCTTGGACGACGACTCGCCGCGCCGATGCTCGTGTGACTCCTCGGCGGCCGGTTCGTCGCTCCAGCCGTAGCGGCTCGGCAGCGGCAGCGGATCGTGGCAAAACGTCGCTGCGCCAACTTCGAGCATCAACAACCGAGCGCGCACTCCGAGGAACCCGAATCCGACTCCGGCGATCGGCCAGACGTCGAGCGAGAGGAACTCGCCGTCGCGCTCGGCTTCGTTGAAGAGACCAAGCTCGAAGACGTTGCCATTCCATCGAGGCCAGGCGTCGGCGGTGGCGTAGATCACACCAGGACCGTCGACCTCAATTCGGTCGGGGTTTTCGTCGACGCCGGCAGTGACGCGGCAGCCGACGGGCAGGAAGGCGCCGGCGAGCAGGGCAAAGGCCGTGAGGCGTCGAGGCATCGACAGGCTCCGGGTTCGCGGCGCGCCGCCGACGGGCGGAAATCGTTGTCGTCGGCGCGCGGCCCCGGTGGAGCTGTCAGTACTGCGGACGGTTGGAACAGCAGCGCTTTCGAGTCTCGCGGGCGCGACCCGTTGTCCGCCGTTCCAGTCCAGAAACGGAACGGCGGCGTCAGAGCTCACGCCCTGATCTGCAGCGCCTTCACCAGGAACGCGTAGAGGTCGGCCTGCTCGTCGATCTGCATCTGGGTCGACTTGCCGGCTCCGTGGCCGGCGCGTGTCTCGACCCGGATCAGGGTCGGAGCCGCGCCGGACTGCGCCGTCTGCAGCGCTGCCGCGAACTTGAACGAGTGGCCCGGGACGACGCGGTCGTCGTGGTCGCCGGTCAGCACGAGCGTCGCTGGATAGTGCGCGCCGACCTTCAGGTTGTGCAGCGGGGAGTAGGCGCGCAGGAATGGGAACTGCTCCGGGTTCTCGGCACAGCCGTACTCGCTGGTCCACGCCCGGCCGATGGTGAACAGCTGGTAGCGCAACATGTCGAGCACGCCGACCGCCGGGATCGCCGCAGCGAAGAGCTCGGGCCGCTGCGTCATGCAGGCGCCGACCAGCAGGCCGCCGTTGCTGCCGCCGAAGATCGCGAGCTTGCGCGAGCTGGTGTACTTGCCGGCGATCAGGTGCTCGGCGCAGGCGATGAAGTCGTCGAAGACGTTCTGCTTCTTGCCGAACATCCCGGCTGCGTGCCACTCCTCGCCGTACTCCGCGCCGCCGCGCAGCATCGACTGCACGAAGATCCCGCCCAACTCGAGCCAGGCGACGCGCTGCGTGCTGAATGAGGGCGTCAGCGAGATGTTGAAGCCGCCGTAGCCGTAGAGCAGGCAGGGGTGCGTGCCGTCGAGGACCAAGTCCTTGCGGCAGGTCACGTGCATCGGGACCTTGGTGCCGTCCTTGCTGGTGGCCTGCACGAAGCGCGTTTCGTACGGCGACAGGTCGGCGGCGAGCTGCGGCGCGAACCAGACGGTCGACTCGCCGCTGGTCGTGTCGAGGCGATAGACGGTCGTCGGCGAGGTGAACGACGCGAAGGTCCAGAACGTCTCGGTGTCGGTCGATTTGCCGCTGAAGCCGCCCGCGGTGCCGATGCCCGGCAACGCGAAGTCGCTGGTAGTGGCATCGGCGAGGCGGTGCATGCGGATGCGCGTGCTGCCGTCGTGCAGGTAGTTGAGGAAGAGCGTCCCATTCACCAGCGAGACCGAACCGAGCGAATCGGCAGCGGTCGGGACGACCTCGCGCCATTGATCGCGCGCAGGGTGATCGAAGTCGATGGCGATGACGCGGCTGCGCGGCGCGTCGAGGTCGGTCTTGAAATAGAAGGTCGTGCCGGCGGCACCGACGTAGTCGTAGCTGGCGTCGAAGTCATCGAGCAGCTTCACGACGCTCGATTCGGCTGCCGCGTCGGGCGCCGCGAGGTCCTTGACGTAGACCCGGTTGCGCCGATCGGTGCCCTGGCTCACGTTCATCACCAGGAATCGCCCGTCGTCGGTCACGATCGGGCTGAAGCCCCACTCCTTCTGGTCGGGCCGCTCGTAGACGAGCGTGTCCTGTTCCTGCGTCTCGCCGAGCCGGTGGAAGTACACCTTGTGGAAGTAGTTGGCCTGCTCGCGCTCGTTGCCGGCCTCCGGCACCGGATAGCGGCAATAGAAGAAGCCCGAGCTGTCGTGCGCCCACGCCGCGCCAGCGAACTTGCTCCAGAGCAGCACGTCGGCGGTGTCCTGCATCGTCGTCAGGTCGCGCACGTGCCACGTCCGCCAGTCGGAGCCGCCGTCCGACGTCGAGTACGCCAGCCAGCGGCCGTCGTCGCTCGGCTCGAAGCCGGAGATCGACACCGTGCCGTCGCTGCTGAGCGTGTTGGGATCGAGCACGACCGCCGGCTCGGTCTCCTCGGCGCCCTGCTTCCAGATCACCGCCTGCGCCGCGAGGCCCGGATTGCGCGAATAGAACAGCGTGCCGCCGACTTTGCCGATGACGCCGCGCCGCTCGTAGGAGAAGAGCTCGGTCAAGCGCTTCGACAGCCGCGCGCGCGCCGGGATGGTCGCGAGCCAGCTTTCGGTGAGGCGGTTCTGGTCGCCGATCCACGCCAGCGTCTCGGACGAGTCGACGTTCTCGAGCCAGCGATACGGGTCCTCGACGCGGACGCCGTGGTAGTCGTCGACCTGGTCGCCGCGCTCGGTCTTCGGATAGATGAGCTTCATCGCGATCGAGGGGGCCTCGGCGCGGACTCCATCGGCGACGGTCTCGGCCGAGCTGCAGGCGGTGAGTCCGGCGATGACAGTCATGGAAGCAGCCACGTAGAGCGACGCAGTTCCAAGGCAGGCGAGGGTGCGCACCAGCGACATCGGTCGCTCCGTGACGAGAGGTGTAGGTCGGGTGAAGGCAGCGCCGCGCGCCGCGAAGGGCGCACAGGATGGCCCGCTCGGGAGCAGTGGGCAAGGAGAGGCCTCGACGGCCGCCGAATCCAGCGCCGGATCTACAACTCCGCGCGTGCCTCCGCCTCGCTCGTTCCCGGCAGCAATTCCAGCGTCGGCACCGTTGCACCCCCAGCGCCAGCCACCGCGGCTGCGCCGCTGCGGTCAGGCCGCTGCACCCACCGGAAGAGCGGCCCGAACAGGAGCTCGGCATCGTGAAGCGGCGGCAGCGCACCATCGACGACAATCGCGCGCAACTGCTCGGCGAACTCGGCGGAGGTCCAGTCGGCCACCAGCTCCAACAGCGCGGCGGTGTCGGGCGACTCGCCTGCGCGCGCGCGCACAACGAGGTCGCGCATGAAGTCGTCGAGCGACTGCTTGCCGTCGTTGCACGCGCCAATTTCCTGATCGAGCAGCGCCGCGACGATGGCGCCGCGCTGGTAGGGGAGGTCGCTCACATTGCGGTCGCTCCAGAACTCGCGGGCGATCCGCTCGGCCGGCGCGGTGCGCGCGGGGTTGCGCGTGAAGTTGCCCAGGCAGTTGTTCCACTCGCCGAGCCATTGCTTCACCGACCAGATTCCGCTGCGCACCATGAGCCGCCGCGTGAAGAAGTCGGTGAAGCCTTCGGAAAACCAGTAGCCGAGACCCTCTGTTGCCTCGTGCACACGCACGATCTCGCCGTTCCAGTGGTGGAAGTACTCGTGCGCCAGCAGCCCTGAGATACGCAGCGCGTCGTCGCTGCCGGGCTTCAGCCCGACGCTTTGGCTCATGAAGAGCGCGAAGCTGCGGGTGAGGCCGGTGCCCCCCAGAGACACGCGCTCCGTCGAGCCCGGTTCCGGCACCAGGGTGATGACGAAGCGATCGCCGCCGCGATCGGCGAAGAAGTCGCGCTCGAGACGCACGATCCGCTCGGCCAGCGCGACGAATTCGGCGTCGTCGAACGGGAACTTGCCGGCCAGCGCCAGCAGCAGTTCGTGGCCGTCGAGATCGCGCCGATGCACGCGGATCGCACCGCCCATGAAGATCGCGTGGCAGAAGGCATCGAGCGTTTCGGTCACTTCAAGGCGCGGCCCGGCTCCGAACGAACAGGCCGCCGCACGCGCTTCGCCCTCGCAACCGACGAATTCGAGCGTGAAGCGGTGGCGCGCCTCGCCCGCCAGCACGTCGGGTCGCAGCAGTCCAGCGCTGCCGAGAAAGCGGAAGTGGTCGGGCGTCACGCGCGGCCGATAGTCGTTGCCGGTACCGCTCGCCGGCGGCTGCGGTTCGCCGAGCCACCAGCTTGCGACCAGCCGAGCGCGCGCCGCGTGCGCGACGTTCCAGCCGACCTCGCCCGCGCGGGTGACCGCCAGCGGCGCCCGCGTCGCGTCGTCCGCGTCGCGAAACACCAGGTCGTGCAGGTGGTCGGCGAGGTGCGTCACGCCGCCCCAACCCGGCGGCACCGAGAACGACGACTCGCCGTCGTCGTCGCCGAGCACGTGCAGCTCGAGCCAGAGAGCCGGCGTTGCAGCCGGGTCGTAGGCGATGACGTAGCGGGCGCCGAGATCGCTCGCGTTCGGCGCTGCACCCTGGAACGCGGCGGCGGCGAACCAGACCGCGAGCGGACCGATCATCAAGTCGTCCTCCTCATCGAACGAAGCGGCGGCTACGGTCCGCAGCGACGATCGTTGGTCGCACGCGCGAGTCCCCATGTACGGGAATCTGTTGCTGCATCGTGCCCAGTCTCGGGGGAGATGGCTCGGTAGGGGAAGGTGGCCTCAAGCCGTTTCCCCGCCCCGTCGAAGCAAGGTCTGCAGAACCCTGAGACCGTCCCGTTTCGGCGGGATGGTGAACACTGGAGGCGGCCGACGCGAACCCGGTCTCCTCCCACGCTGATGCGGCGCGACGCCGAACCCGTCGCGCCGCTGCTTTTTTCTGCGGCAGGGTCGGCGCGCCTCGCTCACGTCTCGCCGGGTGCCGCCGGCCTTCGCCGACCGAGCTGCTCGGCGAGCAGGTCGGCGATGAAGGCGGCGTTGCGGCGCTGGTCATCGGCGTCGGGTGCGTTGTGCGGGCGATGGGCGTCGGGCTTCGCCAGCAGCGTGCGCAGGGCGTCGCCGATCGCCGCGACCTCTTCGTCGCGCGTGCGCGCGCGCGTGCCCGCTCCCATCGGTGGGGAAAGTCGGCGCACGCCGAAACGCTCGGCGAAGTAGTCGACGTCCTGCGCCTGGCGCGGATGACCCGGCAGCGGCAGCGCGAGCGTCGGCACGCGCAGACCCGCGCACTCCGTCAGCAACGACAGACCGCCGCCGATCACCGCGGCGTCCGCGATCGCCAGCCACTGGCACAGTTCGGCGGCCGGGATCGCGCGATCGTCGGCGACGTCGAGCTCCGGGCTCGCGCAGTGCTTCACGATCAGGTCGCCGCGCTCGTGCGCGACGGCGTCAGCCGCCTGCAGCGCCGCCTCGAACCGGACCGCGTCGTAGGCGCTGCCGGCCGCGACCACGACCAGCTTCCTGCGGCCGAGGCCGAGCTCATCGCGCAGCGTCGCGCATTGGCGCACGTTCAGCCGCGCGAGCCCGCTGATCGGGCCCGAATAGCGGAAGTAGCGGCGCGACCAGACGCGCAGCTCCGGCGACGCGAGGTAGCTCGGCTCGCCGAGGAAGAAGCGCAGGCGCGAACTGGCGACGACGGCGCGGCGCGCCATCCGTGCGGCAGCGCGCCGGAAGATGCCGTCGGTCGCGGGCGCGTCCTGCAGATGGTCGACCAGCAACGCGACTTGGAAGCGCGCACGCGCCAGCATCGGCGCCGCGGCGAAGAGTCCGTCGACGACCACCAGCTCGGCGGAGAGCGCCTTGGCCGCGCGCACGGCGGCGAGGGCGTGGCGCGGGGCGAGACGGCGCGCCGTCGCATCCGCCGCCAACGCTGGAGCCGCCGGTGTCGATGCCGCCGCCGCCATCGTCGCCGCGTCAGGAACGATCGGTGTCAGGCCGTCGTCGACCGGGAACCGGCCGGCCGCGCGCAGCAATCGCGCCGCTGCCGGACCGGCGAGGAAATGTGGCGCGATGGCTGGGAAGAGCTCTGCCAACTGCTCGGCGATCGCGAGGCTGCGCCACGCCTTACCGGTGCCGAGCGGTTCGAGGACGAAGAGGACGTTCCTCATCGGCGGTCGCGCGCACCGCTCACGCGAGCTCGTCAGCGCGATGCTCGACCGCCGCCGCGGCGCAATCCAGATGGAGCGCATCGACGAGGCCCGCGATCAGGCCGAACAAGAGTCCCGCGATCCAGAGCGCGCTGGCACCCGCGTAGCTCGCCGGATTGGCGGTGTTCACGCTGAGACCTGCCAGCAGCGCCGCCGGGAAGAGCCCGCAGATCGCACCGACCAACAGACGCCGAACGCAGCGCAGTCCAGTGCTGCGTGACATTTCTGGGAAGAGGCGCACCAGCCAGAGCGCCGGCGCCGAGAGCAGCGCGAGCAGCGGCGCGGCGATGAATGCGCCGAGCGGATGGTTGCCGTTGCGGGCCGCCTCCTCGCCGAGCGACCAGAGCACACCGAGCGCAGCGGCGAGGAAGAACGACAGCAGCCAGGCATCGACGTAGGGGCGCAACCGGCCGCGTCGCCCGCGCGCCGGCGTGGCCGCAGCGACGCCACGTTCTGCTTCTTCGTTCATCGGGCGTCGGAGTGTAGCGACGGCCACCACGCCGGCAGCTCGTCGCCGAGACTCCGGATCGGGGCGAGCGCGCGGTCGATCGTCTCCGCATTCGGCAGCGTCGCGTCGAGCTCGAGCGGCGGGAGTCCCGGCAGCAGGCGTCCCACTCGCGTTCCGAGCGCGCGCATGCCGTCGGCGAGGCTCGCGACGAGGTCCGCTCGCGGCGTGTTCGTTGCGTTCCACGTTGCCGCCGATGGCGCGATGCGCCGCAGCGTTGGCACCAGCAGCGCGATCAGCAGGGCGAAGCCGGCTGCTTGCGCGAGGAAAGCGAGGACGCGCGGGCGTGCCCGTCGCGGTGCCGGCAGCAGGGTCGGTTGCGGCTGCCGACGCGCCAGCGCGCGCTTCAGCAGCAGGCGCGCGGCGGCCAGCTCCTGCGGTTCGGGACCGCGATCGCGGGCGAAGAGCGCGGCGAGGCGGCCGTCAGCATCCGGATCGGCGTCGTGATCGAGTGGGTCGCGGTTCATGGCCTGGTCGCCTCGCGGTCGTCATCACCGAGCAGCTCTCTGCGCAGTCGTTTCAGCCCCTGGTAGTGGTTCGCGCGCGCCGCATCTTCGCGCAGGTCCAGCACCGCGGCGATCTCCGCGAAGCTGAGCTCCTGGTCGTGCCGCAACGCGATCACTTCCCGCTGCCGCGGCGGCAGCCGCGCGAGCGCTTTTCGCAGCCGCGCCACTTCGTCGGCGAGCTCGAGCGGGTCGCCCTCCGGCGGCGCGGTGAATTGCTCCGGCTCCGGCACACCGATCGGCCCCCGCCGCGCCTGCGCCCGCCTCCGCGCGCGGCGCACCGTGATCTGCAGCAACCAGCCGTGGAACGCCTCGGGCGCCCGCAGCTGCGGCAGCGCCCGGTAGCACTGCAGGAAGACGTCTTGGAACAGGTCGTTGGCGTCGTTCACCCCGGCGAGGCGCTGGCATAAGTGGAGGATCCGGCGCTGGTGGCGGTCGACCAGCCGCTCGAACGCCGATTCGTCGCCGGCCAGGAACGCGCGCACCTCGTCCGCATCGGTCGCGGCAGCAGAAGGCTTTGCGGGGACGGTCATCGCGTGGATCATTCCGGCGCTCTAGTGTCCTGATCCTCAACCTCGCTTCAGAATCCGGGGCGCGCTTCGCACATGGCTTCGTCGAGCCTCCTCATCAACTTCCCTCGAAGTTGAAGTCGTCGGCCCTCCTCGCCCTGCGCGGAGCTCGCCTCCGACTTCTTTCGCGATCTTTCGGATCAGGACACTGGAGCGGCGCCAACCGGGGCGCGTGAAAACTCCCGGGCGAGGAGGGTTTCCGCTGGCCGGCACTACCGAAGGGCTCGTGGTCCGGATCGATCGCAAGAAGATCCACGTCGAGGTGGGCGACCGCGTGGTGCCGTGCACCGTGCGCGGCCGCTTCTTCGAGGAGCAGGACGACGACCCAGAGAGCCGCCCGGTCGCGGTCGGCGATCGCGTCAAGGTCGAACTCGACGGCGAGCAGGGCGCGATCGAGGAGGTGCTGCCGCGCACGACCCGCATCGCGCGTCCGCGCCCGCGCGACCCGAACCGCTGGCAGGTGATCGCGGCCAACGTCGATCTGCTGGTGATCGTGGCGTCGTTGAAGCAGCCGTCGACGCGTCCGGGGCTGGTCGACCGATTGCTGGTCGCAGCCGAGTGCGAGGGGATCGAGCCGCTGATCGTGCTGAACAAGGTCGATCTCGTCGATACGGCCGAGGCCGCGCGATTCGCCGAACCGTGGAAAGAGATCGGCTATCGCGTGCTGCCGACCAGCGTCCCCGCCGCGAGCGGATTGGCGGAGCTTCGCGATGCGATGCGCGGACGCGTCGCGATGATGCTCGGCCACTCCGGCGTCGGCAAGTCGTCGCTGCTGGCCGCGCTCGATCCGGCGATCATCGCGCGCATCGGTGCGCTGGTCGCGACCGGCACCAAGACGGCCCGCGGCGCGCACACCACGACTTCGGCCGTCATGCACCGGCTCGCGTTCGGCGCCCACCTGGTCGACACCCCCGGCGTGCGTGAGTTCGGCCTGCCGCCGATGGAGCGTCACGACCTGGCGCACCACTTCCGCGAGTTCGTCCCGCTGGTCGCCAAGTGCAAGTTCGCGACCTGCATCCACGATCCTGAGCCGAACTGCGCCGTGAAGGCCGCCGTCGCCGCCGGCACCATCCGCGCGGAACGCTTCGCCAACTACCAGAAGCTGCTGGCCGAGCTCGGCGGCGAGGGCGAGCGCATGGCGCGGCACGATTCGTACTGACGGCGCGCGAAGCTACCGCAACCGCTTCCACTCGAACGGCTGCCCGCGCCGAGGCACCTGGATCGACCACGACTCACGGCCGGAAAACTGCGCCTCGACGTCGGCGTTCAGCGCGCCGCGATCACGGGCGAAGATCACGCGCTGCTCGGCGAGCGGCAGCTGGTTCAGCGGCCCGGCGAACTTGAAGCCCTTGTCCTGCTTGACGACGAAGACGATGGCGTGGTCGAGCCCCTTTGCGGCGACCGCGTCGCGCAACTCGCCTGAGACGCCGCGATAGCGACCCGAGAACTCGTGCAGCCGCGGCGCGAGCCCGAAGAGGAGAGCGTGCACCACGAGGGCGAGCCACAGCGCCTTGGTCGCCGCGAGTCGCGAACTGTCCGGACTGGCTCGCGCGATCGCGCCGATCGCGACGGCGACCGCGATCGCGAACGCCGGCAGCGCCAGGAAGTAGTGGCGCGCCCCGTACGCGATGCCGGGATAGAAATGCAGCGCGTAGGCGCCGATCACGCTGGCGCCGCAGCCCCAAGTCAGTCGCACCCACGCGCGTCGCTCGCGACGGAAGGACGCCAGCGTGAGGCCGCCGAGCAGCAGCGCGCCGAACGGCAGGTTGCCGAGGTCCTTCGACCACGCGATCAGCCGGTAGCCGGTCACGCGCGGGATGTCGGTCGGCCAGTACCCCGGCCATTCCGGGCCGTGGTCGGAGGTGCCCATGTCGGCGCCAAAGCCGATGCCGAAGCGACCGGTCCCTTGGTGTTCGAAGTAGCGGACGGCCGGCACTTCGAAGGCGTCGCCGGACAATTCGCGCTGGTAGAGCAGTGTCGCGCCGATCGCGACGCCGCCGCCGATCGCGAAGACTGCCAGCGCCGCCCACGCACGACCGCGCCCCGTTCCGCGCACGGCCTTGATCGCGAACCACAGCCCGATCGGAGCGCCCGCAGCGACGAAGTCGAACCCGCGGATCAGCAGCCCGGCGGCGAGCGCGGCGGCGACGACCAGCGCGTGCCGCCACGATCCGCTCTGCTCCAGGTTCGCCGCTCCCCACAGCAGCGCCACAAAGAAGAAGAGGCTCGCCGAGTGCGACATTGTCGTGGCGGAGAGCACGATGAAGCAGGGCGCGAGCGTCATGACGAGAAGCGCGAGTTTCTGCTCGACCGGATCGAGGCCGGTGCGGCGGAGGAACCGCGCGAACAGCGCGACGGTCGCGAACGCCAGCAGCGGATTCACCAGCCAGGGTGCGCCGACGCGGAAGCCCGTCGCCAGCAACAGCGGCCAGCCCGGTGGAAAGATGCCGTACCAGCGGGCGTCGCCGGATGGGCCGGCCTGCACCATGACGTGCGGCAGTTCGAAGCGATCGGCGAAGGGCGGCGCCGGCAACCACCAATGGCCGCCCGCGATCGACTTGGCCTGGAACTGGTAGGCGACCTCGTCGCTCACGTGCGGAAATTCGTCGAGCACGAAGCGCGAGACCAGCAGCGCGGCGATCGACGTGCCCGCCGCGATCGTCGGCCAGCCAATCCGCTGCGTCGCGCTCCAAGCTGCTTCCGCGATCGACTCGAAGCGGCGCGCGATGGCGTAGAGCGCCGCGAAGCCGGCCGTCGTCAGCGCCGCGGTAGCGAGGACTTCGCGTGGCGCCACGTAGAAGCGAGCGGCAAACGCGATCGCGACCAACGCCGCTCCCGCGAGCCACCATGCCCGCGCTCCAAGCGGCACCAGCGACCGGAGTTCCTGCGCCGATCGCGCCAGCGCCCGCGGCCCTACGATTAGAGCCGCCGTCGCCGCGCACCCTGCCGCGATCACCGCCTCGTCGAGCACGCCTAGTTTCCGGCCTGCCGCGTCTTGTTCGCTTTCGTGCCCGGCACCAATTGCTCGATCTCGTCGTCAAACAGGTCCTGCGGCAGGAAGAACGACTGCGTGAGGATGTTGAACACGAAATACTGCTGGGCACGAAGCTCGCGCCGGCGGTTCTCGATCAGCCGCTTCAGGTTGCTCGAGGCCTCCTCGAACGTGAGCTCGCGCCCCGGCTCGCGGCTCACCACGCAGAAGAGCATCACCGAGGCCTCGCCCGCGATCGGCATCGACAATTCGCCGGCCTCGGCGCCGCGCGCAAACGCCAGCACGTCGTCGCGCAGGTTCTGGTCGCGTTCGAGGTCATCCACGCGCACGATGGCGTAGTCACCCGGCGCCAGCTCGGCGGCTGCGGCCTCGAGGCTCGCCTTCTCGACCGCGAGCTGACGGAGCCGCGCCGCCTTCGACTCGACCTCCGCACCGTGCAGGGCGCGACCGAGCGTCACGCGGCCGAGAGCGACCCGAGTCGGCACCCGGTGCAGCTCCGGATTCAGGTCCCAGGACCGCTGCACGTCGCTCGGCCTCGCCAGCGAGACGCGCTTGAACTCCGGATCGCTCTGCAGCGCGATCTGCATCGCGAGCGAACTCTCTGCCTTCGCCCGCATCAGGTCGTGCTCGTCCGCGGGCAGCTTCGGATCGATCCAAAGCGCGCCGTACATGTCGCGCGCCTCGTCGGTGATCATCTTGTCGGTGACGATCTCTGGCCAGAACGGGAACGCTTTCGCGTGCGCCAGCCAGAGCCGTTCGATGACGAGCTGCTTGGCGAGCTTCTGCTGCTCGTCGCGGGTCGGGAACGCGGGGCGATCGGGGTTGGCGTTGCGCCGCGACAGGAGGCTCCAATCCACCAGCACATCGTGGACGGTGACCACCGCGCTGTTCGCGGACGCGATCACGAAGTTGGCATCGATCGTGTCGGTGGGCGGAGTCTCCTGCACCCATGCGGGCGCGACCACCGCAAGCGCCCCGACGATGAAGGACCCGCCGCTGCTGATCGTCACGTTCGAATCCCTCCCACTGCCGGCGCCCGCTCGCGCAATTCCTCCAGAAGGTAACGCGCCAGCTCCTGCGGCGTGCGCACCTCTGGCGGCAGGATCACCAGCACGCGCGATCCTTCGACGTGGCGCCCTTCGCCACGCCGCAGCCGCAAGCGTCCGAATCGGGCGTAATCGCGCACGAACAGCAGCACCTCGCCGCCGCCCGGGTGGAAGATGCGCGAGATGCCGAGCCGCCGGCTCATCTCCTTCAGCCGGAACAGATCGACCAGGTTCTGGAGCGGTTCTGGCGGCCGCCCGTAGCGATCGCGCATCTCCTCGAGCAACTGCGCTGCCGCCTCGTCGCCGCGCGCCTCGCCGAGCCGTCGCAGCAGTTCCATCCGCTGGTGGCTCGAACGGACGTACTCGCGCGGCAGGAACGCCGGCAACCCGATGCCGATGTCGATCTCCTCGGGATCGGCCGGCAGCTTGGTGCCACGCCGCTTGGCGATCGACTTGGCCAGCATGCGGCAGTAGAGGTCGTAGCCGATCGAGGCGATGTGCCCGGATTGCTGCTTGCCGAGCAGGTTGCCGGCGCCGCGGATCTCCAAGTCGCGGATCGCGATGTCGAAGCCCGAACCGAGGTGAGCCAGCGTCTCGAGCGCGCGCAGCCGCTTGAGCGCGACTGCCGGCAGCGGCTTGCGCGGGATGAAGAAGAGCGCGTGCGCCTTCTTGTCGGAGCGGCCGATGCGGCCGCGCAGCTGGTGCAGGTCGGCGAGACCCATCATGTCGGCGCGCTCGACAATGAGCGTGTTGCAGGTCGGGATGTCGATGCCCGCCTCGATGATCGTGGTGCAGACCAGCACGTCGATCTCGCGGTTGGCGAAGGCAAGTGCGACCTTCTCCAGCTGGTTGCCGGGAAGCTGGCCGTGCGCGACGCCAACCCGCGCGGCCGGCACCAGTCGCTTCACCTTGGCGGCAACGTCGTAGATCGGGCCGACGCGGTTGAACAGGAAAAACGTCTGCCCTTCGCGCGCGAGCTCGCGCTCGATCGCATGGCGGATCAGGTCGTCGTCCTCGTAGGTCACGCGCGTCTCGACCGGCAGGCGACCGCGCGGCGGCTCGCGCAATGTCGAGATGTCGCGCAGCCCGACCAGCGCCATGTGCAACGTGCGCGGGATCGGCGTGGCGGAGAGAGTCAGCACGTCGACGGTCGTCTTCAGCTGCTTCAGCGTCTCCTTGTGCTTGACGCCAAAGCGCTGCTCTTCGTCGATGATCAGCAGGCCGAGGTCCTTGAACGACACCTTGCTCGACAGCAGCCGATGCGAGCCGATCACGATGTCGACGTGCCCTTCGCGCAGCCCGACGATCACCTCCTTCGCCACCTTCGGCGGCGTCAGGCGCGACAGACCCTCGACGCGCAAGGGCCAGTCGGCCATGCGGTTGCGGAAGGTCTCCAAGTGCTGGCGCACCAGCAGCGTCGTCGGCGCCAGGATCGCCACCTGCTTGCCCTGCGTCGCCGCCTTGAACACGGCGCGCGTCGCCACCTCGGTCTTGCCGAAGCCGACGTCGCCGCACAGCAGCCGATCCATCGCGCGCGGCAATTGCATGTCGCGCTTGATCTCCTCGGTCGAGGTCACCTGATCGAGCGTGTCGGCGAACGGGAACGACGCGTCGAACTCCGCCTGCATTTCATCGTCGGGCGTGTAGGCGTGGCCGGGGCGGGTCTTGCGTTGCGCCTGCAGTTCGAGCAATTCGCCCGACATCTCGTCGAGCGCGGTCTCGACGTCCTGCTTCTTGCGCGCCCACGACTTGCCGCCGACCTTGTCGAGTTTCGGCGCCGTCGCGCCTGCTCCGATGTAGCGACCAATCAGGTCGATCTTCGACGCCGGCACGTAGAGCAGCGTCGCCTCGTCGAACTCGAGCTCGAGGTAGTCCTCGGTGCCGCCCTCCTGGCGCTGCTCTTTGATGCCGCGGTAGAGCGCGACGCCGTGGGTCTGGTGCACGACGAACTCGCCCGGCGTGAGTTCGAGCATCTCGCGGATCGGGCGCCCGGCGGTCGCCTTCAACTCGGAGACGCGCATGAGCCGCGTGCGGCCGAGTAGCTCGTGGTGGTTGCCGACCCAGATGGAGAGCGACGGCGCGACGAAGCCGGCGGCGAGGCTGCCGCGCGCGTCGACGGCGCTGCGCCGCGGCACCGGCGGCAGGTGGGCGCGCAGCAGTGTGGTGATGCGCTTGCCTTCGGCCGGCGTCGCAGAGAAGACCACCAGCTTGTGGACCGTTTCGGGCAGCCGCTCGCAGAAGCTGCCGAGTTCGTGGATGCCGCCGGCACCGTCGATGGGACGCGCGCCGAGCACCTGATCGGCGCCGGCGACGAGCTCCGGATGGAGGTCGATGCGCGGCAGCGCGGCGGCGCGATCGAGCGCCTGCTGCAACTCGCCGGCGCGTGCCGGCTGTTCCTCGGAGAGCTTGGCGACGGCGAAGTCGTGCGCGACCGGATCGATGCGCACCACCAGCGGAGCGGCCGCAAAATGGTCAAGCGCGGTGAAGCGGCGCACGCCCTCGGTCGTCGACTGCTGCACGACGGTGGCAGCGACGGTGCCGAGGATCTCGACCTCGAGCAGCTCGCCAGTCGAGCGCTGCGATTCGGGGTCGAACGCGCGCAACGACTCGATCTCGTCGTCGAACAGCTCGATGCGGGTCGGTCGCTCGGCGCCGTACGGGAAGAAGTCGACGATGTCGCCGCGGAACGACAGGTCGCCGGGCGCCGAGACCAGCGCCGCAGGTTCGAGGCCGCTGGAATAGAGGCGACGGCGCAGCTCTTCGCGATCGATGCGCTGCCTTGCCTTCAGCACCATTTGTTCGGTGCGTTGCGCCCGCGGATCGCCGGCCGGATCGGAGAGCGACGCGAGCGACGCGATCACGACACGCGGCCCGTTGCGATCGCGCAGCGCTGCGAGCGCCTTCTCGCGTTCGCTGCGGTTGCGCCGCTGCTCCGGCGTGCCGCTTTCGAAGCGTTCCAATTCGTGCAGCCGGACCGACGTGATCTCGGGCGCGATCACCTGCCAGTCGAGCTCGAAGTCCTTCGCGTCGCTGCCGCGCGCCAACACCACCAGCAGGCGCGCACCGGTCGCGTCGGGCAGCGCCGCGGCGAAGAGCGCTGCCGCGGAACCGTGCACTTCGCTGACGATCGCGCGCGCCCGCTCGCCGCGAGCCACGGCCAGCAATGAAGCTGCAATCGGGGGCCGCGGAAGGGACGGAGCGCTCATCGCTGGCAAGCTACCATCGAAACGCGCTGGCTCGGTTGCAGGACGCGGGCGTGATGAGGCGACCATGAAGACGATGCGACGCGCGGCGGTGGTGATGCTGTGGCTGGTCGCTCTGCCGATCGCGAGTGCCGCCGCGTCGATCGCGAAGGCTGCGCAAGACGCGGGCGGCGACGAGGCGAAGCTCGCCGGTGATCTCGAGTCGGCGCGCGACGAGGCCGATCCGGAGCTGATCGCGAAGCTGGCGCTGCTGAAGACGCCGGCGGCCGCGCGCGCACTGGTCGACTTCTATCGCCACGTCAGCAGTATCTGGATGAAGCGCGAGGTGCTGCGCGCGCTCGCCAGTTTCGCCGGCGCCGGCGATGCCGCGCCGATCGCTCTGGATCACGTGGCGACGGTCGCCGCCAACGCGTCAGAGCTCGAGATCGGCGACGCCGCCTTCGAGGCGCTCGAACGCTGCGCGAAGCAGGCGCCGGTCTATCTGGCGAAGATCGTCGAACTGCCGGTCCAGCAGCAGGTGCGCGAGCGGGCGTTGCGGCTGCACGGGAAGCTCGCCGACCCGGCCGCGCACGCCGACTGGTACCAGAAGCTCTACGCCGACGAGAAGCTGCCGAAGAAGCTGCGCGAAGTCGCCTTCGAGGCGCGCGTGAAGAGCCTGAGGGACGGCGAACTGATCAAGGCGTTCAAGGACGTGCACGAAGGCTCGCTGCGGCGGATCGCGCTCGAGCAGCTTGCGGTGCGCGATACCGCGGGCGTTGCCGATCTCGCCATCGACACGTTGAAGCAGGTGAACGCGCTGCCGACCGATCGCGAAGTCGCCGCGCGGATCCTGGCGCAGAAGAAGGGCACCAAGGCAGCCGACCTGCTGATCGAGATCGGGACGACGCAGGCGACGACCGGCGAGTACCTGCGCGCAGCGATCGCGGAGTTGGTCGGCGGCCTCGGCGACGAGGGTGTCAACAAGCGCCTCGCCGGCATGGTCGGCAAGGGCAAGCCGCACGAGCGGTTGTTTGCGCTGCATGCCGTGAAGGGGCTGCTGGTCGCGGACGACAAGCTGCGCAAGAAGGTGCGCGGCGAAGCCGACGAGAAAGACGAAGAAGTGCGCCGCCTCGCGATCCGGGTGCTGGGCGAGGCGCGCGACGTCGACGCGATCGAGCCGTTGGAAAAGGAGCTCGCCAAGTCGAAGCGCACCGGTGATGAGCCGGCGCTGGTCAAGGCGTTGACCGCGATCCACGGTGCCGCCACCGAAAGCTGGCGCAAGCGCTTGCTGGCGATGGCCGCCGGCGACGATCGCGACATCAGGAATGCCGCGCTGCAGTCGCTCTCCGATCCGCCGGTCGCGGCCGACCTCGCGCTGTTCACCACCGCCATCTCGCATGCGGACTGGTCGACGCGCCTGCTCGCGCTCGCCGCGCTGGAGAAGCTGCGCGACCGCGACAGCGTCGGCGCAATCGTCGCGCAGATGCAGCAGGAGAGCGGCCGCACGCAGGTCGAGTTCGGCTCGACGCTGTTTCGTCTGACCGGCGAGCTGCACGACACCGACGCCGCGACCTGGAAGAAGTGGTGGGACGGCGGCGGCAGCGTGTTGCCGCTGATCGCTGGGGCCGAGCTGGAGAAGAAGGTTGCGGAGCGCGAGCGCAAGCGGCTGCGTCAGACGACCAGCGCGCGCTTCTTCGGGGTCAAGATCGAGTCGCACCACGTGGTCTTCGTGGTCGACATCTCCGGCTCGATGGCCGAGCAGTTGGAGAGCGTCAAGATCGGCGACCGGGCCGCGACGCGGATGGAGATCGTGAAGCAGGAGCTGGTGAAGACCCTCGGCGCGCTCGACGCGGCGTCGTCGTTCAACATGGTCACCTTCAACGCCTCGATCCAGAAGTGGAAGGAGTCGTCGATCGCGATGAGCGACAAGGCGCGCGCCGAAGCCATCGACTGGGTCGAGCACTTGGGCTCGCGCGGCGGCACCAACATCTACGACGCGCTCGCCTTCGCCTTCATCGATTCCGGCGTCGACACCATCTTCCTGCTCACCGACGGCGAGCCGAGTGCTGGCACCGTGACCGACCTCGGCCTGATCCGCCAGCACATCGCCGGCTGGAACGAGACCCGCCACATCAAGATCCACTGCGTCGCGGTCGGCAGCGACTTCCCGCTGCTCGAATGGATCGCGCAGGACGCGGGCGGGACCTACACGAAGTTCAATTGAAGGGGGACGGAGCGTCGCGCGGCGGCCTGAGGGTTTCAACCAGCCGTACCACAACGTTGCAACTAGCCGTAGCTCAACATTGCAGATAGCCGATGTCGAAAGACACGGTCAGCCGCCATGTCGGCACCCCTCCTTCGCCGTCGCTTCGCCTCGGCACGCCTCGTGGAAGCGCTGTCCGACACGCCGGTCGTCCTCATTCACGGACCTCGCCAATGCGGGAAGACGACCCTCGCCAGGACGGTCGGCGAGGTGCGCGGCTACGCCTACCACAACCTCGATGATTTCGTCGTACTCGCGTCCGCGATGGCTGATCCGGCCGGCTTCGTCGCCAATCTGCCCGAGCGCGTGATCCTCGACCAGGTGCAGCGCGCACCGGGGCTGTTCACTGCACTCAAGTCGGAGGTCAACCGCCGACGTACGCCGGGTCGCTTCCTGCTGACCGGTTCGGCGAATGTCCTGCTGCGGCCCACTCTCGCCGACTCGCTTGCGGGCCGTATGGGGATCCTGCGGCTGCATCCGCTGGCGCAATGCGAGCTGGCGGGCCGTGCGCCCTCGTTCCTTGCCGCGCTGTTCGCCGGGAGATTCAAGACTCGCGCGTACGTCCGCCTCGGAGCGCGGCTGGTCGAGCGCGTTGTGGCGGGCGGCTATCCGGCAGCGCTTGTTCGTGCGGCGCCACGCCGGCGCGCCAGCTGGTACCGCGACTACGTCGAGGCGCTCGTCCAGCGCGACGTCCGCGATCTCGCCCGCATCAGTTCGCTCGACGTGCTGCCGCGGTTGCTGGCGTTCGCCGCGGCGCAGACTGCTCGGCTCATGAATGTGAGCGACCTTGCCGGCCCGTTCCACCTCAGCCGCCCGACGATCCGCGACTACCTCACTTTGCTCGAACGCGTATTCCTGCTCGACGTCCTGCCGCCGTGGCACAGCAACCGCCTGAGCCGACTGGTGAAGGCTCCGAAGGTCCATGTCGGCGATTCTGGCGTGGCGTGCGCGCTGCTCGGCCTCGATGCCGAGGCGCTGCGGCAGGACCGTTCGACGTTCGGTTTCCTGCTCGAGACGTTCGTCTTCCAGGAACGGCGCCGGCAGGCGAGCTGGCACGAGAAAGAGATCCGCTTTCACCACTTCCGCGATCGGGACGATGCCGAGGTCGACATCCTGCTCGAGCGCGGCGCCAACGAAGTGGCCGGCGTCGAGGTCAAGGCGGGCTCGACCATCACCCTCGCCGACTTCCGCGGCCTCCGGAAGCTCCGCGACGCCGCCGGCGAACGTTTCTCAGCCGGTGTCGTGCTCGGCAGCGCGGCGTCGATCGCGCTGGTCGTGGTGCTCGCGCGATGGGCGCGGAACCGTGGTTCCAGGTGGTTTTCGGAGCCGCTGCAGACGGGTGTCGTCGTCTGCACGATCGGCCAGTGCATCGTCGTGCCTGACCTGATCTTGGGCGACTTCTGCACGGTCGTCGTCGCGTCGTGGCTTCCGGAGGACGTTGGTTTCGGCAGATTCCTCCTGACGACGCTGGCCTACGGAGCGATGCGGATCGTGGTCGCGTTCGTGACGGGCTTTGTGCTCCGCGAGTTCTTCTGGCCGAAGGGGACGGAAGGGCCGGCTCCCGAGCGCTCCGAGTGATCGCGGCGGCAGATCGCGCCGCGTGCGTTTGTTCAGGCCTCTCGGCTGCCGTCGCGACTCGAATCGGTGTCGTTGGTGTCGTTGTCGACGTCGCTCTCCTCGTCGTCCGGCAGCACCTCGGCCTTCAGCTCCCGCAACGCATTCTTCGCCGCACGCTGCTCCGCCTTCTTCTTGCTGTCGCCGTTGGCAGACGGGAAGACGCGGCCGTTCAGCACGGCGCGCACCTCGAAGGTGCGTTCGTGGTCTGGACCCTGCGTCGCCAGCACCTCGTAGGTTGGCGTACCGCCTCCCGACTGCTGAGTGTGCAACTGGAGCAGGGATTTGTGGTTGGTGGCCGCTCGACCGGTGCCGCTGCTGCGGCGGATCAGCGCGCCGAGCTGCGCCAGCACGAACTCGCCGGCCTTCTGGATCCCAGCGTCGCAGAAGAGCGCGCCGATGACGGCCTCGGCGGCATTCGATGCCACGCTGCGCGGGATCGGGCCCTGCTGGTGCATGCCCTTCGCCATCCGCAGGTGCTCGACGATGCGCAGCCGCTTGCCGAGATGCCCGAGTGCGCTGCGGCTCACCACCGACGACTTGATGCGCGTCAGCTCGCCTTCGTCGGCGTCGGGAAAGTGGCGGTAGACGTACTCCGCCACCACCAGACCCAGCACGGCGTCGCCGAGGAACTCGAGCCGCTCGTAGCTCACCTTCGTCATGTCGATCATCGACGGATGGGTGAGTGCCGTAATCAGCAGTTGGCGATCCTTGAAGCGATGGCCGAGCGCCTGCTCCATCGCCGCCAGGGTCGCTTCGGGCAACGCATCGGAGGGTGTGTCGACGCGCTTCGGTTCGGGCTCGCTGTGCTCGTCGCGTTTCTTCGCCATGGGGGGTGGGCGTTCTAGGCCAGCCGTAAGATGCTGGCAAGACGTGAGCGGCGGACCCAGGGTGGTGGCGAACGGCAACCTTGCGCGCGGCCGGTCATACTCTGGTCCTTTCGAGCGCGATTCAGCACGGTCGGACGCATTGTCCGAAATCGGGATCCTCAACCGATTGGCAGAGTCTTCGATCGAAGGAGAGCGTGACATGACGATGCGGGCGATCGCAGGTGCGTTCCTGATCTTGACGGCCACGGCGCGTGGTGACGATTGGCCGCCGGTCGTGACGGCCGCCAATGCCGGCATCGATGCCAAGGCGCTCGACACCCTTCTGCAGTGCGCGCTGGAGGCGAAGTCGGACTCAGTCTGCGTGCTGGTCGACGGCGCGTTGGTCCACGAGGAATACTTCAACAAGCCGCAAAAACCGATCGAGCTGATGTCATGCACCAAGTCGGTGGTGAGTCTGCTGATCGGGCGCCTGATCGACGACGGGAAGATCGAGTCGGTCGCGACGCCGGTCGCCCACTGGTTCCCGGAGTTCCTCGACGCGGGCGGCGGCAAGGACGATCCTGCCGTCCGCGCGCAGCGCGAAAGCGTCACGCTCCGCCATCTGCTGACGCACACCTCCGGCATCGCCGCCGATGCGACGACGGAGAAGGTCTACGCCAGCGAGGACGTCGTGGAGTTTGCGCTCGGCAGCCGGCTCGCGACGCCGCCCGGCACCGTGTTCCTCTACAACAACGTCGCCTGCAACCTCTTGTGTGGCATCGTCGAGAAAGCGAGCGGCAAGAAGGCCGACGACTACGCGCGCGCGATGTTCTTCGAGCCGCTCGGCATCACCGACTTCGGCTGGACCCGCGACGCCAAGGGCAACCCGCACGGAATGGCCGGCTGCCAGCTCCACGCCATCGACCTCGCGCGGATCGGCCAGCTCGTGCTGCAGCGCGGCGAGTGGGAGGGCGAGCGGCTGATCAGCGAAGCCTGGCTCGACGAGGCGATGAAGCCGGCGTTTCCCGATCTCGGCGGCGGGGCCTCGACCTGCGGCTACCTCTGGTGGCTCGATGTCGAGCCGGCGAAGGCGGGCGGCAAGGCAGTCGTTCTCGGCGTCCGCGCCGAAGGCTTCCTCGGCAACCACCTGCTGATCGTCCCGGAGAAGCGCCTCGTCGCGGTCCGCCAGCGCCGTTTCCCGCAGATCCAGGTCGAGATGGGCGCGAACAAGTTCAACTTCCCCGACTTCACGACGCTGGCGCGGCGGCTACTGGCGGGGAAGTGACGCGCGGCGACTACGGGTCGATCGCGATGTCCACGTCGCTTTGTTGCCGAGCCGTTCTGCAGCCGGTCGACCCGAACAGCCAGCCTCGACCGCGCGGCCATCGAGGTGCGCGGATGGGTGCGATCGGCAGTCGTCATCGAATCGCTTCTGTGCGAGTTTCCAGCCCGCGCCACCGCGCTCGGAAAACTCTGGAACATCAACAGCGCTTCACCAACCGCTCCCACTCCTGTTGCGCGAAGCGGTCGGTCATCCCGGCCACGTAGTCGCAGGTGACCCGCCACTCGTTGTCGCCGGGCAATGGTGTCGCGAGCCGCGTGCGCGCCCATTCGGCCATCGCCTCGGGATGGTCGTGCAAGTGGAGGAACAGCTCGCGCAATTGGCGGCGCGCTTCGCCGCGGACGGCCATCACGTGGTCGGCGTAGTAGAAGCGCTTGAAGAGGTAGCGCTTCGCCTCGGCCTGCAGTTCGACCATCTCGGCGGAGAAGCCGACCATGCGGGTCGCCTGTCGCCTCGCCGCCAGCGGTGAATCAACACCGGCGGCGCGCAGTCGTGCGTCGGTAGCGGCGATGAGGTCGGCGACCGGAAGCGCGAGGGTTGCGTGGATCGTCGGTCGGGTGAGCTCCGCTGGCGCGGCGCCCGGATAGCGCCGCTGCGCCTCGGCACGCGCGCGACGCCACAATTCGAGTTCGCCGAGCTCGCTCTCGTTGAACACGCCGAACCGCAACCCGTCGTCAAGGTCGTGTGAGATGTAGGCGAGCGAATCGCCGGCGTCCGCGGTCTGCGCCTCGAGCCACGGTTGCGGCTCCGCCTCGATGTCGGCGGCGGTCGGCCCGCTGCTCTTCGTGCCGTGCTTCAGGAGCGAGCTGCGCGTCTCGTAGCTCAAGTTCAAGCCCGGACGGCCGGGATAGGGCGTTTCGAGCAGGTCAACGATGCGCAGCGCCTGCGCGTTGTGCTCGAAGCCGCCGTGCGCGTGCATCAGTTCGCGTAGTTCCTCTTCGCCGGAGTGGCCGAACGGCGGATGGCCGAGGTCGTGCGCCAGCCCGACCGTCTCGACCAGCGACTCGTTCAGCCCGAGCGCGCGCCCGACCGAGCGCGCGATCTGCGCGACTTCGAGCGTGTGGGTCATCCGCGTGCGGTAGTTGTCGCCGGTGCCGTTCACCAGCACCTGCGTCTTGTATTCGAGGCGCCGGAACGCGCCGCTGTGGATCACCCGATCGCGGTCGCGCATGAACGCCGTGCGATGCGGATCCTCGGCTTCGGCGAGCTTGCGGCCGCGGCTGGCGGTCGACTTGCATGCGTAGGGCGCGAGGTCGCGCGCTTCCGCCTCCTCGAACTGATGCCGGGTGCGTTGCATGGCGGCCTATTGTCTCAGGCCGTCGCAGAGGAACCATGGTCGAGGATCCGGCGGGCTGGAATCGGCAGGCGTGGGACGCGCAGGTGGCGCGCGGCAATCGGTGGACGCGACCGGTCGACGCCGCCGCGATCGCCGCCGCGCGACGCAGAGAGTGGAGCGTCGTGCTGACGCCGAAGCAGCCGGTGCCGCGCGACTGGTTCCCGCCGCTTGCAGGGCTGCCGGTGCTCTGCCTGGCAGCGAGTGGTGGACAGCAGGCGCCGCTGTTGGCGGCCGCCGGCGGCGTCGTGACGGTACACGATTTGTCGCCGGCGCAGTTGGCGCAGGATCGCTTGGTTGCGCAACGCGAGGGCCTGGCGCTGCGCCTCGAAGAAGGCGACATGCGCGACCTCTCGCGCTACCCCGACGCCTCGTTTGGCCTCGTTTTCCATCCTTGCTCCAACTCCTTCATTCCCGACCCGGCGCCGGTCTGGCGCGAGGCGTTCCGAGTCCTGCGCCCCGGCGGCGTGCTGCTCGCCGGCATCACGCAGCCCGTCCGCTTCCTGTTCGATGAGAAGGCGCTCGAACGCGGCGAGCTGATCGCGCGCCACTCGCTGCCCTACTCCGACTTCGTCCACCTCACCGAAGCCGAACGCGCCGAACTGAAGGCCGCCGACGAACCTTGGTGCTTCGGCCACACGCTCGAACAACAGCTCGGCGGTCAGCTCGAAGCGGGCTTCGTGCTCACCGCGCTGTTCGAGGACCGCGGGGAGCAGCAAGCGCTCGACTCGCGGATCGCGTGCTTCCTGGCGACGCGGGCGGTGAAGCCGGGCTAGTGTCTTGGAACAGAACTTCGCTTCCACGAAACCGGGCGCTCTTCGCGCGATGCTTCGTCACGAATCCTCACCAACTGCCAGGGAAGTTGCCTCGTCGGCACTCTTCGCCTGGTGCGAACATCACCTCGGTCCGTGTTCGCGAACTTCTGTTCCAGTGTTCCAGGACACTTGCCTGCCGCGCTTTCGTGCGGTGTGCGGCCGCGCGCAGGAGCGAGTTGATGGCGAGCAGTGAACGATCGATCCACCTGTCGGGCCTGGCGCCGCGCGAGCGGCAGCGGCTGTGGGTCGGCGTCTCGATGCGCTCCGCGATCGTCTGCATCGTCGCCGGCAGCGTCCTGCTGACGGTGCTGGCGGGGGTGCGTGAGATCGAGTCGCGCCTCGCGATTCCGCCGGGTGCGTGGAGTGAGGTCGCGGCGCGGCGACTCGGCGACGCGGTGACGATCGTCTCGGGTGGCGTGCTCTTCGGCAGCGCCGTCTGGTCGTTGTTCCAGTGGTTGCTGCGGGTCCCGATCGGACGGCTGCGCTTCGCGGTGGTGCGAGTCGAGGAGGCAAAGTGATGGGTGTGATGCGACCTGGATCGATCGGCGGAGCGCTGCTGCTCGCGCTTGGCATCGCGGCGTGCAGCGCGCCGCCCGTGCCGCTGGCCGGGGGTGTGGCGACGCTTGCTGCAACGCCGCTACCGCCGCCTGCCGCCGACGGCTTCGTCGCCCCGATGATCCGTGATCCGAGCGGCACGCTCTGCGGCTGGCTGGACGTCCGCTACTCCGAAACCGAAGGCGTCGAGCCGAAGTCGCAGGCGCTCGACCTGATCGCTCCCGTGACGGTGATCGGCGAGCAGGGCGCACCGGTGCGTGGGCTGCCGATCGTGCTGTTCGTGCACGGTGGCAGCTGGCAGAAGGGGGAGAAGCGCGGCTCGGTCGAGCGGCGCGCGCCGGCGTTTGGCGGCGCGGGCGTGATCTACGCGTCGATGAACTATCGCCTGGCGCCCGATTGGATGCATCCGGCGCAGGTGCGCGACGTCGCGGCGGCGCTGGCGTGGCTGCACGACCATGCGCGCGCGTTCGGCGGCGATCCCGACGCGCTGTTCGTGATGGGCCACTCGGCGGGCGCGCACCTCGCGGCGCTCGTCTCCGTCGACGAGCGGTGGCTCGGCGAGCACCGCCGGCCGCTCTCCATGCTGCGCGGGGCGATCTTGATGGATGGCTCGGCGTACGACGTGATCGGGCGCGGCGACGATCGCCCTGGCGCCGCCGAGTTCATGAAGCCGGTCTTCGGCGAGGACATCACTACGTGGGCCGATGCGTCGCCGGTGAATCACGTGGCGCCCGACAAGGGGATCCCGCCCTGCCTGCTGTTGGTGGCCGGTCGCAATCCCGACTCGGGCGCAGCCGCCAAGAACCTCGCCGACAAGCTGACGGCGGCGGGCGCGCGCGCCGATGTCGTCCTGTTTCCGAACAAGACGCACGTCTCGATCACGCGCGAGCTCGGCGCGCCGGGCGATGTGCCGACGGCATGGATCCTCGACTTCGTCGCCGAAGTGAGCGGCCGGCCGCGCCCGAATCCGCCGCCGGGGAAAGCGGAGCCGCCACCGATCGCGCCAGAAGCGATCGGCGCAAACGAAGGCGCGAAGTCCGGCGCGCCCTGATCGACTGCTGCACGGTTGGTTGTGTGACGCGAATCACGAGGTGCCTGCGATGCCCACCCTCTTCACCAAGATCCTCGAAGGTGCGATTCCGGGTCGCTTCGTCTGGAAGGACGACAAGTGCTTCGCGATCCTCACCATCAACCCGATCCAGCCGGGCCACTGCCTGGTGATCCCGCGCCAAGAGATCGACCACTGGCTCGACGTGCCCGCGGAGCTGTCACGCCACTTGTTCGAGGTGGCGCAGGAGATCGGCAAGGCACAGATGGCGGCATTCCGGCCGGTGAAGGTGGGCCTCACGATCCTCGGCCTCGAAGTGCGCCATGTGCATCTGCACTTGATCCCGATCCGCGAGCCGAAGGACATGGACTTCGCGAACGCGGAGAAGAGCCCGGCGCCGGCCGCGCTCGACGAGGCGGCGAGCAAGCTGCGCGCGGCGCTGAAGGCGTCGGGGTGCAAGCAGGTCGCGGGGTAACCGGCCGCTGAACCTGTGAGCCGCTGGGCTTGATGCCGGCGACCTTCAGATCGGTGCTGTCATCCACCCTTGGCGCGCGGCACCAGCGTCAGACTGACTTCGCGCGTCGCGCCTGGGTCGAGGTCGACGGTGATCGGCGCGATCGCCTCGAAGCCCGGCAACTCGGGCAGCTCGATGCGCCACCGGCCCGGAGCCGGCGGTCGAAACTCGGCGGCGAAGCGTGAGGAGGTTGCGCGCGGCCATTGCGTCGCGTGATCGCTGTCGAGTGGCACGAGTCGCGTGCGCCGGAATTGCAGGTGGAGGAGTTGGCCCGTGTCCGCCGGCAAGTCGCTCCACGGCTTCCACGGCAACGACACGATCAGGCGCGTCGGGCGCCGCACTCGGTGAGTTCGTTCACTACAAACTCGACGGTGCCCGGTCGCGCCCGGAGCAGCCCGTCCCAGCTGTTCCCGCCGGGCCACTGAGGACGCATCCAGAAGGAAGCCGAGCTGACGACGACGCTTCCCATGGCGTACCACTCGACTGGCTCTGGCCACGGCGCGCCGGTGATGGCGTCGACGATGCGTACTTCGAGGTCGACCGGCGGCGGCAGCACGAGCTCGGCGTAATTCTCTGCTCCTTGCAGCACATCGACCTAGACCGTGGTCGAAGTACTCCGCTCGACGATGCGCCAGCGTCCCTCACGTAGTGGAAACGTCCAGAACGTGGTTTCATGCATCGTCGCGTCCGCGCTGGCGCGCGGAGTTACCGCGATCGGGTCTTGCGCGTCGGCGAGCCACGGATCGTCGGCGGCGTCCCGAAGCCGAACTTCGAGGGGGATGACGACGCCCGCCTCTACCTGATGGTCACGGTGAAGCCGGTGAGCGCCCGCTGACGCGCGACAAAGCCGGCGAGCGCCGGAACCAGATGGCAGGAGCTGGCGCACAGCGGTAGACGCGAGCGGGTGGGCGCGGCGTGTTTCGTTCGCGGTCGGTAGCCTCGCCGCGCATGACTCTTCGTGATGTTTCGCGGCCTCGTTCACACGCTGGCTGTCGCTTGGTTGCCGTGGCCGCCGCCGCCACCACGGCGACGCTGATGTGGTTCGCGGCGACGGCGGTGCTGCTCGCGCCGAAAGCGCAGGGTGCGTCGCGGGCGCGGCCTGTGCAGGCCGCCGCCGCGAAGGCGGAGTTCCCGCCGGCAGAGGCCAAGGGGCGCGAGCAAGTTGCGAAGGCGTGGGGCGAGTTCGCGAAGTGGTGCGCGGAGCACGGTCAGCGCGCGGCGGGTGACGTAGCGCTCGCCGCTGCGACGAGTGCCGGGCTCGCCGACAAGGCTGCGACGTCGCTGCGCGATGCGCTGGCGAAGCTCGACGTTGTGGCAGATCGCGCGGACGATCCGGCGTTGGCGACGAAGCGCAAGGAAGTGCATCTCTCCCTCGCGAAGTTGCACGGCAAGCGGTTCGACCTCGCGCTGAGGGCGAACGCGCCCGATCGCGCCGAGGCGGCATTGCGCGAGCAGTTGGCCCTCGACGCCGATCCGAAGGGCGCGCGCTCCGACTTTGCGGCGTTGCTGAAGGCGGCTGACGAAGCGAAGTGGAACGAGGTCGCCGCGCGCTGGCTCGAGCGGGCGCGGGTGGTCGATCCGGATGGTCATGCAGCCGGCAAGTTCGCCGAAGCGACTCGGTCGCTCGGCAAGCGCGATGTGATGCTGGTCGGCGGGCGCGTCCATCCGCTGGTGGCGTACGTCTCGCTGCCGCCCGACTGGACGCCGAAGTCGCGCGAACTGCCGGTGGTGGTCGCCGTCGAAGGCGCCGGCAGCAACTTCGCCGGCTGCTGCCGCGCCTACCGCGACACACGAGGCAGCCGCGCGGCGATCGCGATTTCGCCCTGCACGTTCGCCAACACGAACGAGCTCGATGCCACCAAGTACCCGTGGTACGACGCCGCGACGCTGAAGGAAAACTCCGCGCGCGGCGACCAGCGCATCAAGTTCGACAGTGAGGGAGTCGCCGCCGTGTTGGCCGAATTGCGCCGCGACTGGGGCGCGGGGGAGCGTCTGGCCATCACCGGCTTCTCCGGTGGCGGGAATCTCACCTATTGGTGGGCGCTGCAGCATCCCGAGCAGCTTGCGCTCGCGGTCGGCTGCTGCGCCAACTACAGCGGGCTCGGCGCGGCAGGCGCGAAACCGCCGGCCGATGGTGGCCCGCCGATTCATCTGCTGACCGGCGAGAAGGACGAATACAACCTCGAGGTCAACGGCCAGAAGCCCGGCATCAACGGCCAAACCGACGCGATTGAGCAGCAACTCACGAAGCTCGGATGGAAGAACGTGACGCGGCGAGTCGTTCCAGGTGCCGGCCACTCGAACTTCGCGGCGGATGTGTGGGCGCTCTTCCTAGGGAAGTGACTTGGGCAGGCGCGTGCGATGGATCGTCCGGATCGCGCGAACGCTGGCGATCGTCGCCGCGGTCGTCGTGCTGGTGCTGCTCTACCTGACGCAGCCGATCGGGCGCGTCCTGGTGCGGCGAGCCGAAACTCGCGTCGATCCCGAGTGTCTTCGCCAGCACGTCGAAACGCTCGCGCAGTCGCATGCTCGGCGCACGGCAGCGAACCTGGCGAACCTCGATCGCGCGGCCGACTACATCCTCGGCTGCTTCGCGGCAAGCGGACTTGAACCCGTCTTCCAGTCGTTCCACGTCAAGGGCGAGTCGTTCCGCAACGTGATCGCCTCAGTCGGTCCCGACACGGCGGAGCGAGTGATCGTCGGCGCCCACTACGACGCCGCCGGACCCGGAGTCGGCGCCGATGACAATGCGAGCGGCGTGGCCGGACTGCTGGCTCTGGCGCCGCTGCTCGTCGCGAGCGGAGTGCCGCTGCGGGTCGAGCTTGTGGCGTACTCGCTCGAAGAACCGCCGTTCTTCTGAACGCACTCGATGGGGAGCTACGTCCACGCCGAAGCGCTGCGGGCGTCCGGGGTCGCGGTCCGGGCGATGATCTGCCTCGAAATGATCGGGTTCTTCAGCGATGCGCCGGACAGTCAGGCGTATCCGCTGAGTGGCTTGCAGTTCGTCTACCCGAGCTAGGGCAACTTCATCGCGGTCGTCGGCTGCGTCGGCCAGACGGCGCTGACTCGCCGGGTGAAACGCGCAATGGCGGAGGCGGCGCCGCTGCCAGTGTGGTCGATGAATGCACCGCGTTTCGTGTCCGGAATCGACTTCTCGGATCACCTGAACTACTGGGACCTTGGCTTCGAGGCGGTGATGGTCACGGACACCGCGTTCTATCGGAACGCCAACTACCACCGCGCAACCGACACGCCTGAGACGCTCGACTACGCGCGGATGGCGATGGTCGTCGAGCAGGTCGCGAACGCCGTGCAGGCGCTCTGTCGTTGATGTGAATACCGCCGCTGTCGATCCGGACTGGTGACGAAACCGACGTTCTGTGTCTGGATCAGAATGTCGGTTTGGTCACCGTTTGCCGCCGCCGGCTTCCGGCGCGCCGTCGTCGAGGTAGCCGAGCGCGCGCAGCGCCGCTTCTTCTTCGGCGGTGAAGCGTTCGCTGCGGGCTTCGCGGCGGGCGAAGCCGGCGCGGTCCCAGCCGGCGAAGGTCGCGGTCAGTCGCTCGAGCAGGCGGGCGGCGATGTCGGAGCGCTCGCCGGCGAGGTCGGTTCGTTCGCCCGGATCGGCCTCGAGATCGAACAGCAGCGGCGCGGCGGCGGCGGCATCGTCGTCGTCGCCGATGGTGCGCAACAGCTTCCAGCGACCCGCTCGCAGCGACGTCAATCGGCGCGCGCGATTCCAGTACTCCGCGACGACGTCGAGGTCGGGCACCGTCCCGCTCGCGAACGACTCGGAGAGATCGACGCCCATCAGCGTCGCGGCATCGGGGGGCGCGCCGACGCGCGCGAGCACGGTCGGCATCACGTCGAGCATCCGCACCGGCGCCGCCACTCGCACGCCCGCCGCGCCGCTCGCGCCTTCGCGCCGGTCGGGCTTGATCACCAACGGAACCTGCAGCAGTTCGTCCCACAGCCGCCGCCCGTGACCGAAGTGGTCGTGATCGGCGAACTCCTCGCCGTGGTCGGAGACGAAGACGATCAGCGTGTCGTCCCACGCGCCGATCTGCCGCAGATGATCGCACAGCCGCCCGAGCTCGGCGTCGGCGAAGGCGATCTCCTCGTCGTAGAGATCGTTGGCGTAGCGCAGGTCGGTGGCGGTCAACGGCTTGCGCCGCTCAAGGTCGGTCGTCATCACCGGCTTCAACGCACCGCGATACCCACCCGACCAACGACCGGCCGTCGCCGCCGGCGGTGAGTAGGGCGCGTGCGGGTCGAGCGTGTGCACGTAGAGGAAGAACGGCTGCTGGCGGTGCGCGTCGATCCACTCGATGACCTGGGGTGTGATCACGTCGGCGCGCGGCAGCTCGCGTGCTTCGGTGCGCCCGATCGTGACCAACGTGCCGAAGCCCTGCTCGAAGGCGAGCGTCGCGCCGCTCACCTGCGGATTGCACACGAACGCTGCCGTCGTCAGGCCCGCCGCGCGCATCCGTTCGGCGAGCGTCTCGGTCTGCCACGGCAACCCGCTGCCCGCCGCCGCGCCATGGAACGACGGCACCACGCCGGAGAAGAGCGTCGCCACCGACGGTCGCGTCCACGGTGCCTGCGAGTAGGCACGCTCGAACAGGACGCCCTCCGCCGCCATGCGTGCGAGGTGGGGCGTCGTGTCGCGATCGCTGCGCCACGGCGTGCAGCGATCGGCGCGTAGCGTGTCGACCAGATAGACGATGACGTTCGGTGCAGTGGAGCGGCGTGCATGCTCGATCGTCGGCTCGGCGACCAGTGCCAGCGCCGTCGGCGATGTGGCGAGCAGGCCGGCGTCGGCGGGCACTGGCGCGGCGAAGCGCAGCGTCCCGGCGCCTGCGGCTGCGATCGGCAGCATGAACCGCCGCTCGACGAACCGATCGGTCAGCGCGGAGTTCGATTCGGCCTTCGGTCCAGTCAACGTGTGGACCGCGCCGGCCGAGTCGATCCAGCTCGCTTCCAACGTCGGCGGCACGCGTCCCGGCCCCGCGCCAGCGAGTTCGACCATGCCGGTCGCGAAGACGAGCTCATCGCCCGGAGCAATGTCGACCGGAAAGTCGACCACGCTTCCTGGCGCGAGCAGCAGCGCGCGCCGCGTCTCGGCACCGAGCGTCACGTGACGCACGCACGGATGCGGCGACTCCGATTCGCGTCCGCGCAGCGGCGGCAGCTCGCCTTCAAGGATCGCAGTCGGATCGTGGAGGCGGCCGAACGCGGCATCGGGTTGCAGAAGCCAGATGCGATCGCGGGTCGCGGCACCGGCCGGCCGGCGCGCCGTGAGCTGCGCCGCCTCGTGCGCGTTGGCATCGAGCGTGAACGTCGCAGCGGCGTGACCCTCGCCGCCGACCGGCGCCCCGTCGCGCGTGAGCTCAAACACCTCGCCGTTCTCCGAGGCGACCGTGGCGCGGCCTCGCAGCAGCGTGACCGGCGTGGGTGGGCTCGCGGACTTGCTCTCCTCGACCAGGAGCTGTGCCGGTGGCGGTGCCTGGATCGGGTATCGCAGTTCGAGACCGCGCTCTTCGATCTTGGCGCCATCGGCTTCGAGCACCACGCGATCGTGACCATCGAGCGCCTCGAGCACGATCGTCCCAAACCGAGCCGTCACTTCGCCGCCCTTCACCATCCCGCCGATGTCGAGCGTGAGCGTGGTCGTGCCCGATGCTGCCGGCAGGTCGAACTCGACCGCGCCGGCGTGGCTCGGCTCGATGGTCGCGAGGACGTTCTGCTTTTCGTCCAGCAGTCGGAACTTGGGCCACGGCGTGTCGGGCTTGCGGCCCGGCGCGCGAAACCAGCATTGGATCGTGGCGTGGACGGCGTTGCCGGCGCGCGGCAGCGCAATCGGATGGCGCCCTTCGCTGGCGATGATCGCGAGCAGCTTGCGGTCGTCCGCCTTCGACACCGAATCGGGCGCGAAGCCGGGCAGTGACGCGAGTTCGTGCACCTGGCGCGCACGATGCACCGTCGCGCGGATCGTGTCAGGGCCAAGCGCGACGCCGGCGCGGGAAAGCGCGGCCCGCCGCGGTTGCCCGAGCTCGTCACAGCGGATTGCGATCGGCAGCACATAGCAGCGCGCGCCGCCATCGTTCCAAGTGGCCTCGATCGGCACCAAATCGAGCAGCAGCAGGTGCTCTCCAAGCCGCGGCGCCCGCAAGATCGGCGAGTCGATCCGCGCGCGCTCGATCGCGTCGAGCAGGAAGAGCTGGCCGACGGGTGCGGCGTCCTGTGGCCCGGGCGCGGGAGTCGCGTCGGCGCGCTCGAACGCCGTGATCCAGGCGACGAGCAGCAGCAGCGGAGTTCGGCAGTTCAACAAGCGGAGTGCGGCCTTGCGGGAGGGAGTGCGACCGGGGATCTTCGGGGCGGTCGCCAGTGCACGCAAGTCAGCGCAGGGGAAGCGGATGGCGAGTCGCCATGGCGCGATGGGGCTGGTCGTGTTCGTAACCGCCGTCGTGATCGCTGCCGTTGCCGCAGTCGTGGGCGGTTGGGCGTGGCTCGATCGCGGAGCACCGGTGGTCGTACCTGCGGGTCCGACGGAAGCTGCCGCGACCGGCCGGTTGGAGGACGCGGAAGCGTCGCCCGCGAATGCGGAGCTTCGACCCGTCGGCGCCGAGCGGAGCGCGTTGCCGCCCGGTTCCGATGACAGCGCAACCCTCGCCGCCAGTGGCAATGCGCGATGGCGCGGACGCGTGATCGATTTCGACGCGCTGCCGGCTCCCGGCGCGGCGCTTTGGTGGGGCGGCAAGCCGATCGGCGTCAGCGATGCCGAAGGGTCCTTCGACCTGGCGGTCACGACGGAAGGGTGGCGGCAGTACAGGTGGAAGTACGACGGCGACTTTGCCTGGGACCACATCGTGGCAGTGAGCGACGGAGTCGGTTGCGGCGCGGCGCCGGTCGACGATGAGGGCCGCGAAATCGAGATCCGTCTCGACTGGCGCACGCGACTGTCGGGAATGACTCTCGAGTCCGGGAGCGAGCGCGTTGTTCCTGGTGCTCACATCGAACTCGTCGCATTCGGCGCGCACATTCCGCGAGGCACGCCGGCATTCCGGCTCGAAACGGACTCGGACGCGACGGGCGCCTATTCGTTCAGCGGACTGCCGCCGCAATCGGTGGCATTGCGTGCGACGGCCGACGAACACGCCTCGGCGGGTTGGTTCGCCGCCGATCTGACCGGCGACGAAGACCACGCGGGCGTCAGGTTTCAGCTCATGCGTCGGGTGCAGGTGCGCGGATGGTTCAGTCCGTGGCCGCCGCGCATGATCGCGGAGGGTGCGATCCGCGGCGCCGACTTGCGGCTGGTCGCGTTGCCGAAGGCCATCGGCGACGTGGCGCGCGAGTTCGAACGATTCGAGGTCCCGATCGACGACGAAGGCCGGTTCGACTTCAAGGTCGCGGCCTCCTTCGACTGCGATCTGCGTCTGATGGCGGGCGACGGGGCGTTGTAGAGCGGCGCCGTCGAAGTCCCGTTTGACGCGATTGCAGTCGATCTCGGCAAGGTCGAATTGCCGGAGCCGTCGACGCTCGAGGTGGTGATCCCTTGGCCGCGGGAGATCCTCGAGCTTGGGTTCGAGGTGATGGTGCAGCCGGCGAAGGTCTCCGAGTTTGCGTCACTGCGACGAGCGATCGGGCTCGATGGCGTGGTGCGTCTGGGGCCGCTCGATCAACGCGAGCTGAACATCGCTCTGTGGCTGGGTCCGCCCGATTGGCGGGGAAAGCATGTCGCCGGTGGTGTCCTGCCCTCGCTCGATCCGGGCGAGGTGCGGACCTGGTCGCCGATCGAATTGGGTTCAGGTGTGTTGCGTCTGGCAGGGCGCGTGGTGGGCCACGACAGCAAGCCGGTGGTAGCAGAGCTCCAGCTCGTCGTCCCCTGCGACGGACGCGTCGAGTGCTATGCCGTGACCAGCGACGGCGAAGGTCGGTTCATCGTCGGGAGCGCACCCATCCGGCCAAACATCGTGCTGGCCCGTGGCCGCGCGATCGAACTCCTCGCGCGCGGACCTGCGGGTGTGGCACGCGTGGCGGTGGCGGAGGCGCTGCCTGCCATCGGCACCTTCCGCCGTCTCGACGTCACGCTGCATCCCGGCCACGCGTTGCGCGGTCGCGCGCTCGACGCCGAAGGCAAACCGCTCGTGTGCCAATGGCTCTCCTTCGAGCCGATGGGCGTCGGGTTGAACGAGCGCCGGTGGTTCGGGGCCGAGGTCGAGACGGATGCTGACGGGAACTTCGCGGCCGAGGGTTTCGAGGCGGGCGAATACCAGGTTCGCTCATTCGGAAAAGACGGCTGGCGCGAGCTCGGGACGATGCCGGCGGATGGAGCAGCGGTCGAGCTGCGGGTCGGGGTCGCAAAGGCGAGTGGCTCGTGACAGCGAAGGCACTCTCAGGTGCGTGTCGATGGGTGAGTGTGCTCGCACTGTTCGCGGTCGTTGTCGCGGGCGCCTGGACGTGGACGCGGCAAGGCGAAGGGTCGAGGACTCCGCAGTTGCGTCCACTCGGGGCGGACCGCGCGGCCGCGATCGAAGCGCAGCCGTCGCCTTCGGGCGATGCCGGAGCGAACGGTGCTGGAGCAGGTGCCGGTGCCGGTCTTGGCGGCGCAACGCGCACGATCGAGACCGCGTCGCTGCTCGCAACGCCGCTCGATCCGGCGGAGATGCGCGAGCTGGCGCGGCTTGGCCGCGCGCGGTTCGTCGGACTCGTGCTGGCGCTGGACGGGACGCCGTGCGCGAACGCGCCGCTGTTCGTGAACGGAAACCCATCGACGGTGAGCGACAGCGGCGGCGCCTATGCGATCGAAGTTCAACACGCCGTTGTCCACGGCCTCTTCCTGCTGTCGGCGCGAATCGACGGTGTGGGTGTCGCCGTCGAAGGGGTGAGAGGCCCGGCCCGGCGCCTCGACTTGCAGCTCGTCGCAGGCGGGTCGATCGTTGGTCGCGCGATCGGGTGGCGCAGTCGGCTCCCGATCAGCGATGCCGAGGTCGAACTGCGCGTGGACGCTGGCGGACTGTGGCCCGGCCGCGGCGATGAGATCGTGCGCGCCCCTTCGATCCTCACGACCCGCACGGCGACGGATGGCACGTTTCGTTTCGACCAACTGCCTCCGCTCGTGGATGTCGGAGTGCGTGCGCAGACGGCGAGTGACGACAACGTGATCTTCCGAGGATTCCCAGGGCCCGGCAATGGCGAGGAGCGTGTCGTCACGCTCGAACTGCGCCGCCGCATTGCGGTGCGCGGCTGGTTTTCGCCGTGGCCGCCGCACGGCGTTCCTGCCGGTGCCGAGCTTCGCGTGGTAGCGCACGCCGATCGCGCGGTGGCCGCGATTCCAGCGGCGGATGGCCGCTTCGAACTCTCGCTGGCGGAGTTCTCGCACTGGACGCTCATGCTTGAAGCAGGCGGTGTCCGGCTCGCCAGCTTGGTGTTGCCGATCCCGCCTGATTCGCCGCCGATTGACCTCGGGCGGATCGACCTCGCCGAGCCATCGACGATTGTCGGGCAGCTCGACGGGTTTCCGGCGCTCGCCGAATACGGCTTGAAGCTGCGTGCCGACTGTCGCGGTGGCGAGCAGGAGGAAGTGAAGGCGGCCGTCTACGAGGTGCCGGTCGGCTCCGACGGTCGGTTCACGATCGGGCCCTGCGTGATGGAGGAGTGCCAGATCCAGATCGCGGTTGCCGACATCAGCGTGAGCTTGCAGGAGGCGCGTCATCTGGTCGCGCGCGGCAAAACGCTCGACATCGGAATCGTGCGGTTCAACGGGACGCTGGTCGGCGGGCGCGTCGTCGACGAACAGGGAGCCCCGATCGCCACCGCCGTCGCCGGTTGCGACGACGAACTCCAGAGGGTCGGACATTTTTTCCGGCGCAATGCGAGCGTCGACTCCGCCGGACGCTTCCTCATCGTCGTGTTTGGAGAGCCCGGCGACGCGAAGGTGCTACGTGCTAGCGCGACCGGCATCGGCCCGCGAGCCGTGCCGTTCACGCTCGGATCGGGGATTCAGTCGATCGGTGCCATCGTCATCGGCACCGGTCGCCGGCTCGGAGGCCGCCTGCTCTCCGCCGAGGGCGCGCCGTGGGTCGCCGCGCGCATCACGTTGACCGCCGAAGGGACCGAGGAGATCGAAACCGTCTCCGGCGCGGACGGCTCGTCCGAATTCCTCGGTCTCGAGCCGTGCGCCTATTCGGCGACGGTGGAATCACCCGAGTTTGCGCAGTTCGCGCCGCCACCTGTCGCGCCCGACGTGAACGACGTCACCTGGATCTCGCCGGATTGAAACCGGCGGTCCGCTCCCGAACTGAATTGCCGGATCGCGCGATCAGCTGTGCGGGCGCGCCAGCACCGACGCGATCCACTCCGGCGCGTAGCTCGCCACGCAGCCCTTCGGGACCGGGCGCTTGTCGAAGCGGCCGAGCTTTTCTCCGAGCGCAACGCACTCCTTCGTCCGCGCCGGAAACCGCGTGGCGATCTCCACGATCACGCGGTTCATCACCTCCTGCTTGCGCAACGGCGCAGCGAGGATTTCGGCGGCAATCGTGGCGAGCAAGGCGTCGAGATCGATCTTCGCGTCGGCCGCGCCGTCCGCCGCGCCGTCTGCCGCGCCGTCCGCCGCGCCCTCGGCCTCACGCGCCAATCGCGCGCACATGAGGCTCCAGCCGGCGCGACCGACCAGCTCGAACTTCGACTTCATCCACTTGACGCGCAGCGATTCGGCATGCGGCGTCGCATGCAGCAGGTTGTTCACCAGCTCGTCGACGACACGGAACCAGGTGCACGCCTTGACCATCCGCTCGCCATCGGCCGTCGACAGCCGGTCCGGGTCGAGCACCATCGTCGCCAGCACCTGCGCGTCGACGTTGCCGCTGGCCCACAGAGCGAGCCCGAGCGCGTGGTCGCGCTTCAGCTGCTTCGCCAGCGGCCGCAACTTCCCGAGCGGCACGCCGAAGCACGCGCCCGTCGCGCCCTGCAGCATGTAGATCCGCCGCGCCCCCTCGCTGCCCCACGACTCGAGCTGCGCGAGCAGGCGCTTCACGTCGACCGGCTTCGACGCCGGGTTCGTTGCGGGCTTCGTCAAAGGCTTCATCGCGGTCGTCGTCGCTGCCTTCTTCACCATCGGTCGAGCGCTCCTGCCGGCGAATGGCCGGTCGCGCCATCTTGGCGAAGCCGCCCGCTCGGCGCTCCCCCTACCTGCGCGAATCTCCGAGCTGGACGAAGTTCGACAGGCTGGCGTCGAGGTCGCAGCACTTCGGGTCGTCCTTCTCGTGATCGAGGTGGGCGAGCGCGGTCCCGGCGAGTTCCTTCAGGTCGACATGCGTCTCGCCGGCCGCCTGCTTGGCGAGCTCCTCGCGACACGCCTCGTAGCGCCCCTTGCCGGCGGCGTAGATCGCGCAGGCGCGGGCGACGGTGAGCCGATCGAAGATCGCCTTCTTCAGCAGCGCCTCGAGATCGGGCGTCGGCTTCATCGAGCTCATCGCGATGAGCGCGTGGGCGCGGATGTTCTGGTCGGTGCCCTTCACCTTCTTCACCAGCAGTTCGTGGACGCTGGCGTCGGCCGGTCCGCAGGCGGCGAGCGCGCGCAGCACGCGGCCCTGGTCATTGCCGGTGAAGCCGGCGAGCGCCTTCTTCAGCTCGTCCTTCGCTTCGGGCAGCCGCAGCGTCCCGAGCGCGTCGATGGCTGCCAGCGCGATGATTTCCTGCTTCTCCTTGGCGAGCTTCTGCAGCGCTTCGAGCACCAGGTAGTCGCCGCGCGCGGCCAGCGCCTCGATCACCGCGACGCGCGTCGCATCGTCGTCGCCCTTCCGCGCGTAGTCGAGCAGCGCCGCCCGCGCCGCCTCGCCGCCGAGCTCGAGCGCCGGCTTCAACGTCTCCGTCTTTCGCCCAGAACGCGCCTTCTTCGCATCGGCGAGCGCCTCGGCGGTTCGCGCGGCGTCCGCCTTCGGATCGGCCGGTCCCGCGCCGCCCGGCACGCCGACGACGCGGAGCGCCTGGTCCATCAGCTTCAGCAGCTCAGGCTCCTTCAGCGCGAATGCGCGCCGCGCGAGCACGCGCCCTTCACCGGTGCAGATCACCAACTGCGGGAGCAACGGCTCGGCGCCGCCGATCAGCTCGCCCGCCGCCGCCGGCAGCGCCTGCTGATGATCGACGCAGATCCCCGCGCCCCAGCGCTTGCAGTGTCGGGCACCCGCCTCGTCCTCCAGTTCGTCGTGCTTCGACGCGCTGGCGAGGACGCACAGGAAGGCGCGCGACTTCTCGACCAGCTTCTCCTCGTGCCAGAGCTTGGCCGCCGCGGCGTCGGCGTCTTCGTCGCCGTCGCCATGGAAGAGCACCAGCAAGGGCCGCTTCTCCGCGCGCGCCTGGCGCAGCACCTCGCTCCACTGCCCGAGCCACTTGACCTGCGGTTTCGCGTCGGCGACAGCTGCCGGCGGTGCAGGTGGTGCTTCGGCAGGCGGCACCTCTTGCGCGACCACGAGGCTGCCAGCGACGGCGAGCACCAGCAGGGCGCGATCGAATCGTGGACGCTGCCCCATCTCGAGCTCCTTCTCGCCCGGATGATTCACGAACCCCTACTTCGGCTCGGTCTGCCGGCGCATGACTTTGTCGGAAAACCGCGTTCCTTCCTCAGCGGGTCTGCGGACCCGCGTCGTCGGAGCCGCGATTTCGCTCCGCGTCATGCACCGACATCCCGTCGCCTCGCTACGGGGCTCATGAATCACCCGGGCTCACCGGCGAAGGCGCGCGATTCTATCGGCAGCGCGGATCGGATCAGGTGGCGCTCGGCTGCGGCTTGCGGGTGTCCAGCACCGGCGTCCCGCGCATCGAGGCCCGCTGCTCGCCCTGGCTGATCGTGCCGTCCTTCATCAGGCGGGTGATCGAGTCGTTCATCCGCCACATGCCCTTGTCGCGACCTCCCTGCATGAAGTTCGGGATGTCGTGCGTGCGACCCTCGCGGATCAGCGCCTGGATCGCTGGCGTCGCGACCATCAGTTCGGTCGCGGCGACGCGGCCACGGTGGCTCGCGCGCGTCAGGAGCGTCTGCGACAGCACCGCGGCCAGCGCTTCCGCGACCACGGTGCGCACCTGGTCCTGCTCGGCGGCGGGGAAGACGTCGATCAAGCGGTCGATCGTCTGCGCGGCGTCGTTGGTGTGGAGCGTGCCGAAGACCAGCATCCCGGTCTCCGATGCCGACAGGGCGGCGCGCGTCGTCTCGACATCGCGCAGCTCGCCGACCAGCAGCACGTCGACGTCGCCGCGCAGCGCGTCGCGGACGCCGGAGGCGAAGTCCAGCACATCCTCGCCGAGGTTGCGTTGCCGGATCAGCGACTTGATCGGCTTGTGCACGAACTCGACCGGGTCTTCCAGCGTGACGATGTGGCGCGTCTCGTTGCGGTTGATCCAGTCGACGAGCGCCGCCAGCGTCGAGCTCTTGCCCGAGCCGGTCGCGCCCGTGATCAGCACCAGCCCACGGCGCACCTTCGCCAGCTCCTCGACTTGGGCCGGCATCCCGAGCTCGGCGATCGACTGGACCCGGTCTTGGATGCGGCGGAAGCTCGCTGCGATGCCGCGCGCGTCGCGAAAGTAGTTGGTGCGGTAGCGCGTGCCGAGCGGGCCTTGGCAGGCGACATCGACCTCGCCCTGCGCCTCGAACTGCACGCGGTGGTGGTCGTGGAGCGACTGCACCAGCAGTTCCTCGAGATCGCCGTCGGTGGCTGCCGGGGAGTCCTGCGCCTCGATCCGCTCGCCATGCACTCGGAGCCGCGGCTTGAGACCGACGCGGAGGTGCAGATCGGAGGCGTTGCTCTTCGTGACCTGATCGAAGAGGGCGGCGAGGTCGAGCATCTCACTTGCCTCCGGCCGGGACGGCGAAGCGCTCGGGATCGTGGCTGTGGATCAGCGCCTGATCGAGCGAGATCGTGCGCGCGGTGACCCGCGCCTGCAGCGCGTCGTCCATCAGCACCATGCCCTCGCGGCGCCCCATCTGCATCGTCTGCGAGATCTGGTGGCAGCGGTCCTCGCGGATCAAGTTGGTGATGGCGGGCGAGACCTGCAAGACCTCGGCCGCCAACACGCGGCCATCGCCGCCGAGGCGCGGCACGATCTGCTGCGAGATGACGCAACGCAGCACGTTCGCCAGCACGGCGCGCGCGTGGTTGCGCTGGTGGGGCGGGAACTGTCCGAGGATGCGGTGGATCGTGCGCTCGGCGCCGGAAGTGTGCATCGTGCCGAGCACGCGGTGGCCGGTCTCGGCGGCGGTGAGCGCGATCGCGGTGGTCTCGGGGGTCGCGCAGTTCGCCGCCGCGCTCGACGCCATCAGCATTGCCACGACCAACGTCGAAGGGACCATGCCTTGTCTCCTGATCGGTCGAGGATCGCGCGGCGACTTCAACCGACTCTGCCGCGCTTGGCGCGGCCTCACCTGGCGCCGCCCGATGGGCGGGGCTCACGGCCCGAAACTGAACGGGCACCCACCGTCTCGGCCAACGTGAGCAGACAGATCGCGGTCGAGTAGACGCGGCCGCCGTTCATGCCCCAGGGGTCGTACCGCGGGCTGAACGAGCCGGCGCGATGGCCTTCCTGCTGCGGCTGTCGCAGCAGGGCGTTCCAGACGTTCTTGCGCCAATCGATCCAGCGATCGCCGCCAGCGACCTTCATCGCACAGGTGCCGTGCCACCAGTAGTAGAAGTCGATCGTGCCCGACTTCTGGTCCCAGCGCGGCGGCGTCATCGCGACCAGCGCGAGGCTCTGCTGCGCGTCGGCGGCGGTCACGCAGGTCTTGTCGTCGGCGAAGCGCGCGTGGAGCACGGCGGCGGTGATCGCCTCGACCTGCTCGGCGAGCCACAACTCCATGGTCTCGATGGAGCGCGCGGAGGGGCTGCCCTGCGTCTGGTAGCCGGTGCGGCCGGATTTTGGATCGCGGAGCTCGACCGTGAACTTGAAGCCGTCGTCAATGGCCGCGGCGTCGACGGCGACGCCGTTCTCCATCGCGCAGGCCAGCGCGAGCAGGGCGAACGCCGTGACCGAGGAGTCGTTGTCGCCATCGGGTTTCGCGGAGTAGCGCCACGCCTGGTAGGGGTTGCGCGCGCGCAGGATGAAGTCGACGGCCTGTTGCAGCGTCTTCCCGCGCTGCAGATCGCGAGCGCGCGCTTCGAGCTTGCCGAGCGCCAGCGACGCGAGCATGTGGCCGTACATGAAGTGCTGGCCCGACTTCGCGCCGATGCAGCCATCGCCCTTGTCCTGCACCGAAAGCAGGAACGCCGACGCGCGATCGATCGCGGCGGCGGCCGCCGACTCGCCGTTCGTCTCCGCCGCCATCAGCGCCATGGTCGCGAGGCTGGTCACGCCGATGTCGTTCGCGGGACCGCCATGGCCATCGCATTCGTGGCAGAGCCGATCGAAGCCGTCCGCGTCCCAATGACCAGTCGGCTCCTGATGGGTGGCGAGCCAGCGACCTGCGGCGACGATCGCCTGCTTGGCCGCGGCGGTGCGCTTCGCGGTCGTGTCACCGCGTTCCGGATGGCGGGTCGGCCATACGCCCGTGAGCAGCGACGCGTGCGACGGCAGCAAAGGATCGGTCGGCGCTTGCGGCGAAGGTGCGTCCTGCGGGGCTGCCGTGCTGCTGCGTGCCGGTTGCTGCAACGCCAGCACTGCGAGCGCGGCCCCGCCGATCAGCAGCGCCCCGCTCTTCGACAGGTGGCGGGCCACCACGCCTCGTTCGTCGACCATGCGCATGATCCGGCTCCTTACTTGCGAAACCTCGTTCGCCAACGCGGCGCCGCCGGCCAGATCGGCCGCGGCGCCGCGCGAGAATTCGACCACCTTCAGGAAGGCCTCGGCACAGCTGGCGCGCGCCGGCGGCGCGAAGTCTGCGAGCGCCGCGTCATCGCACGCCTGCTCGCGTTCGCGCAGGATCACGCGGCCTGCGATCCACGGTGCCGGATGGAAGAACCAGGCGCTCCGGACCACGCGCAACAGCAGCGTCGTCCAGAGATCGCCGCGACGTACGTGCGCCAGCTCGTGCAGCAGGACGAAGCGCAGGCCAGAGTCGTCGAGCCGCGCGCGCAGTGCCGACGGCAGCACGATGCTCGGATGAAGCAGTCCGAATGCGAGCGGCACCGGCAGCGCGTCGCTCTCCTTGAGGGCGATGCCGTGCGCGATGGCGGAGCGCGCGATGGCGCGCGTTTCGGGCGGCAGATCGTCGATCGGCAGCGGTCGGGCGTCGGCGAGTTGCCGGCGCCACCGGTGCGAGCGGGTGATCCACTGCGCGAGCGCCGCGGCCACGACCGCGAGCCAGGCGATGAACGCGACCAGCGGCTAGGAAGGGCCGCGTACAGCGAGGCTGGTCGCGGCACTGCCGGCGCTTTCGCTCGCGGTGATCGGTGCCACGGGTTGCGTCCGCTCGCCATGCAGCGCCGCGGCGAGCAGTTCGTCGAGCTCGGCCCCGATGGCTCTATGGGCGCGCTCGACCGGCAAGTCGTGCGGTGTCGCCGGCGACGCTGCGAAGTGCGGCCCGCCGCCGACAACCCAATTGCGCCACGACCAGGCGCGCAGCGGCTCGGGGACGATCGCGCTCCACGGCACTACCAACGGCAGCAGCGCGAGCCACGGCAGGAGCGCGCGGAAGTGCGGCGTCGCGCGCCGGCGCGTGAGCCACCACAACCCCGCGACCAGCGGCAGCGCCAGCAGCGCGTCGAGCCCGCGTGCCAGCGCGATCGCGACGAACGGGTCCGCCGCGCTCATCGGCTGCGCCCCTTCTTCGCGTCGATGAGGCGGCGCAGTTCCGCGATCTCGTCGTCGGAAAGGCGGCTCTTCTTCACCAGGTGGGCGAGCAGCGGCGCGGTGAGGTCGTCATGCACGTGCTCGAAGACCGCATCGAGCGCGCGACGCAGCGCCGGGACCGGCTGCTCGACCGGTTCATAGAGGAAGCTGTTGCCGACGCGGGTCGCGTGGAGGTGGCCCTTCTCGACCAGCCGCCGCAGCAGCGTCTTCACCGTGCTGGGTTGCCAGTTGAATTCGCTCGCCGCAGCCACCACCTCGCGGCCGGCCGCGCGGCGCAGCCGCCAGACCAGCTTCATCACCTTCATCTCGGCACGGGAGAGGGACTCCGGTTCGGCAGCGGGCATGGTGGGTTCCTTGCAGCGGTGGGGAGCAGTGAGAAACAGAGACGAGGGTGAGGAACAAGGAGGTGCCGTGAGCAGCGATGCGGTGCGGTTCCGAGTCGGCTACGGATGCAGGTGAACGGCTACAAATGTAAACTTGTCGCTCGAATTGGCAACCGTCAGTTTTGGGCGCGGAGTCGGCGCCAGCGGACGACTCGCGCACGCTGTGGGCCGGTCCGGAGCGCTACGCCGTTCGGTGCCGTGCGATGCGGTGCCGGGCCCAAGCGCGTCGCCGCTGCTCCCCGCGGAATCGATCCCGGCTACAGTCCCCGGCCCGAACCGATCCCGAGGAGGAAGAGGTGATGCTCCCATTCATCTTGGCGGCCGCGGCGTTCGTCGCGGCGCTTGCCGCGCCCATGCCGAGCCCCGGCGCAAACGCGCCCGCCGATCTGCCGACCGTCGGCGCGCCGGTGCCTGAGTTCCGGATGGCCGACCAGTCGGGCCGCTGGATCACGGCGGCGTCGCTGAAAGGCAAGCGCTACCTGCTGGCCTTCTATCCGAAGGACTTCACCCCTGGCTGAACGCAGGAGCTCTCGGACCTGCGGGACAGGTTCGCCGAGTTCACTGGCCGCGACGTGATGGTCTTCGGCGTCGCCCTCGACAGCGTCGAGTCGCACCGGAAGTTCTGCGACTCGCTGGCGCTGCCATTCCAGCTGCTGACCGATGACCAAGGCCGCGCCGCGCGTGAGTTCGGCGTCTTCGTCGAGAACTACGGCGGGATCGCGAAACGCTCGCTGTTCCTGGTCGAGTCCGACGGACGGCTCGGTCACGTCGATGGTGCGTACGACCTGAAGCACGGCGACGACTGGCAGGCGCTGCTCGAAGCGCTCGGCAAGAAGCCCGAGGTGCTGCCGGCGGCGCGCGCGCTGGTCGATGCGCCGACGGCGCTTACGCCGGAGTTGCTCGACGGCGAGGCGATCCGGCGCGATCTGAAGCAGCTGGCCTCTGACGAATTCGAGGGCCGCGGCGTCGGCACGCGCGCCGAGCGCAAATCCATCGAGTTCCTGACCGAGCAGTTGGTCGCGGCTGGTTGGTCGCCCGGCAACGGACCGAGCTTCGTGCAGCCGGTGCCGCTCTTGAGCGTGACGAAGGAGACGCCGCCGCAGCTCGCGGTCGGCGGGCTTTCGCAGCGCTTTCTCGACGACTTCGTGTTGATGACGCGGCGGCAGAAGACGCCCAAGCTCGAAGTCGGCGGCGAGCTGGTCTTCGTCGGCTACGGCTGCCGCGCGCCGGAGTTCGGCTGGGACGACTACGCCGGGCTCGACGTGAAGGGCAAGGTCGTGGTCTGCCTGATCAACGATCCGCCGGTCACGGACGGTCGTTTCGGCGGCAAGGCGATGACGTACTACGGGCGCTGGACCTACAAATACGAGGAGGCGGCGGCGCAGGGCGCGGCGGGTTGCCTGATCGTGCACGAGACCGAGCCGGCGGCCTATCCGTGGGAGGTCGTGCGCAACAGCTGGGGCGGCGAGCAGTTCGACTTCGGGCGCGCGGATGGCGGCGAGTCGCGCTGTGCGTTCGAGGGCTGGATCACGCGCGAGGTCGCGGTCGATCTGCTGCGGCGCAGCGGCGCGGGCCTCGAGTTCGAGACGCTGAAGGCGGCGGCGGGACAGGACGGTTTCAAGGCCATCACGCTCGGGATGCCGGCGACGGCGAAGCTCGACAATCGTTTCACGCCGATCGTCTCGCACAACGTGATCGCGATCCTGCCGGGCTGCGATCCGCGCGCGTCGCACGAGCACGTGGTGATGACGGCGCATTGGGACCACTTTGGCATCGATCCGACGAAGAGCGGCGACACGATCCTGAATGGCGCGGTCGACAACGCGAGCGGTTGCGCGGGGCTGCTCGAGATGGTGCGCGCGCTCGGGCGCGGGCCGCGGGCGCGACGCTCCGTGGTCGCGCTGTTCGTGACGGCGGAGGAGCGCGGGCTGCTCGGTTCGCAGTGGTATGCGGAGAAGCCGGTCTTCCCGCTGGCGGAGGCGATGGCGCTGGTCAACCTCGACGGGATCAACGTGTGGGGTCGGACGCGCGATTTGTCGGTGGTCGGGATGGGGCAGACGTCGCTCGAGCCGTTGCTCTCCGAGGCGCTTGCGGCGCAGGGGCGCGTGCTGGCGCCCGATCCGGAGCCGGAGAAGGGCTCCTACTACCGGTCGGATCAGCTGCCCTTCGCGCGGGCGGGCGTGCCGGCGCTCTACACCGGGAAGGGCATCGAGTTCGTCGGGCAGGGCAGCGAGTACGGCTTGGAGATCCGGCGCCTCTACACGGCGGAGCGTTACCACAAACCGAGCGACGAGTTCGATCCGGCGTGGAACTTCGACGGCGCGGTCGATGATCTGCGCGCGCTGCTGTCGGTGGTGCGACGGACGCTGGCGCAGACCGAGTGGCCGCAGTGGAATCCGACGTCGGAGTTCAAGGCGCTGCGACCCGACGCGGGGCCGGCGCGGGCGGCGGGAGGCTGACATGCACCTCGTGATCGATTGCGAGACGACCGGGCTGCCGCGCAACTGGAACGCGCCGAAGAGCGACGTCGCCAACTGGCCGCGGGTCGTGCAACTGGCGTGGGCGATGTTCGAGAGCGATGGGCGGCAGCTCGATGCGCGCGCGTTCGTCGTCAAGCCGGAGGGGTTCACGATCCCGGACGATGCGGCGCAGGTGCACAAGATCACGCAGGCGCGCGCGCTCGCCGAGGGGGTTGCGCTAAGCGAGGCACTCGACGCGTTCGCGAAGGCGGCGGCGACAGCGAAGGTGATCGTCGCGCACAACCTGTCGTTCGACGAGTCGGTGATCGGCGCCGAGTTCGTGCGCGCGAAGCGGGCCGACCCGTTCGCCCGCAAGACGCTCGTCTGCACCATGAAGACGGCGACCGATCTGTGCGCGATCCCGAGCTCGAAGGGCTTCAAGTGGCCGAAGCTGCCGGAGCTGTACGCCCGCCTGTTCGGCCAGCCCTGCGAGGAGCGGCACGAGGCGGCGTACGACGTCGCCGTCTGCGCCAAGTGCTACTTCGAGCTGGTGAAGATCGGCGTGATCAAGCTGGTTCGCGAGAAGGGGCTGTTCGGCTGAGATCCGGCCGGCGGATTCGCGCCGGACCCGGTCGGACCGACAATCTGATCCAAACACAGAATGTCGGTTTCGTCACCGGCTGCGGCGAGAGTGCGAAACAGACCGACATTTCGATACGGATCGCGACGCAAGGCGGCAACCGCTCGCTCCGGGGACAGGCTGCGTCTGGGTTGGCGGTGGGGTGGCGGTGGCCAGACGAAAATCGGTGTCGCATCAAGCGCGTGACGATCGTTGAGGAATCGAGCCGGCGGGCTGGCGCGATCCTTGAAAAGTTCGAGATGGTCGTAACGCCGGCACCGTCGCGAGGGTCAAGTCGAGATTCTGTCGCGCACGGCCGGTCATCGCCGCCGTTTGATTCAACGGAGAGAACACGGATGCAGCTGATGGAAATGCCCAAGCCCGGATCCGCCCACCAGCAACTGGCGAAGCTCGCCGGTGAATGGGCCGGCGACGAAAAGCTCACCCGTCGCCGTTCCTGCCGGAGGGCGGCAGCGCGATCGGCAAGGTGAGCAACCGCCTGTCGCTCGACGGCTTCTTGCTGATCCAGCAGTACGAGCAGCGGCGCGGCGGCGTGGTCGCGTTTGCCGGCCATGGCGTGTTCTGGTTCGACCCGGAGAAGTCGATCACGACGTTGCATTGGTGGGACACGATGGGCGGCACGCTCGCGGTCTTCACCGGCAAGTGGGCCGGCGACGAGCTGGTGATGGACACGGTGGGGCCGATGGGTCACATGCGCTGCCGATTCGCCGTCCGCGCCGCGACCTACACCTTTAAGATGGAAGTGTCGCCGGATCGGAACCAGTGGTTCCCGTCGATGGACGGGAGCTGTCGGAAGTAGGAACGCCAGAGCGGAGTGAGGCACGAGCGATGGCGAAGCATCGCGGCATGTCACCGGACGACGCGCGCGCGATCGCGCTCGCGCTGCCGGGCGCCGAAGAGGGCGCCCACATGGGCCACCCCGACTTCCGCGTGCGCGGGAAGGTCTTCGCCTCGCTGCCGCCGGACGGCCGATCCGTCAGCCTGAAGGCGACTCCTGCCAACCTCGACGCGCTCGTCGTCGCAGCCCCGCAGACCTACGTCGCCATTTGGGGCGGCCGCTGGCTCGGCGTCACGCTCGCCACCGTGACGCGCGTCGCGCTCAAAGCCCTGATCGCCGATTCCTGGTCACTGGTCGCTCCGAAGCGGTGACGAAACCGACAATCTGATCCAGACACAGAACGTCGGTTTCGTCACCGGCGGCGGAGATGGTGCGGCACCCACCGGCGTTTCGAACCCGGATCGCGATGTGTGGTGCTTTTCGCGCGGTCACTCCCAAGTCAGGCGCGCGCGGGGAGTTGAGGACGGCAGGCGCTGGGCCATCGTGCCGGCGTCGTAAAGCCGGCCGTTGGCGCAGGTGAGCTCGATGGAGTCGGTGTTGCGCAAGTCTTCGAGCGGGTTCTTCGTCAGCACGACGAAGTCGGCGAGCTTGCCGGTGTCGATCGAGCCGAGGTCGCCATCGAGGCCGAGGTACCAAGCGCCGTAATGGGTGGCGCAGCGGATCGCTTCGAGCGGCGTGAGTCCACCCTGGCCGAGCATCCACAGTTCCCAGTGCGCGCCGAGTCCCTGCAACTGCCCGTGCGCGCCGAGTTGCAGATGGCCGCCCGCGCGCAGGATCTTGGCGCACGCCTCGGCGATCTTCACGTGCTGGAAGTCGTCGTCGAACGCAAACACGTCGCGCCGGCGCGCCTTCGCGTCGAGCGCACCGGGCGGCATCAGCGACCGCAGCGGCTCCTTCTCGAACACGCGATCGTGCTGGTACCACCAGTACTCGCCGTTCAACCCGCCGTAAGTGACGATCAGCGTCGGCGTGATGCCGGTGCCGGAGTTGGCGAAGAGCGTGACGACATCTTTGTAGAGCGGCGCGACCGGCAGGTTGTGCTCGACGCCGGTGTGGCCATCGAGGCACATGGTGAGATTGTGCGCCAGCAGCGAGCCGCCCTCCGGCACGACCAGCATCTGCTCCTCGCGCGCCGCGGCGATCACCCACTGGCGCTGCGTCCGGCGCGGCTGGTTGTAGCTCTTCACGCTGAACGCGCCGACCGCCTTCAACCGCCGCAAGTGTTTGCGCGCATCGTCCTGCGAGTCGATCTCGGCCTTGTTGGCGCTCTTCGCGCCATAGAGGATGTAGCCGGTCGAGTAGACCCGCGGACCGACCATTCGCCCGCTCTTCACCAGCTCCGACTGCGCGAAGACGAGCTCGGTCGCCGCCGACGGATCGTGCGTGGTCGTGACGCCGTACGCGAGGTTGACCAAGTACTCCCACGGCTGCGTCGGCTGGATGTCGAGCGCGTTGTAGTGCAAGTGCGCGTGCACGTCGATCAGCCCCGGCATCACGGTCTTGCCGGCGCCGTCGATCACGCTTGCGTCCAGAGGCACGGCGGTCGTCGCGCGCGGCCCGACTGCGACGATCCGGTTGTTCTCGACGACGAGCGTGCCGTCCGCGATCACCTCGTCGCCGCGCATCGTGATGATCCGCGCGCCGACGATCGCGAACCGGCCGCTCGGCACATCGCCCGGCGCGCTCGCCGTCAATCGCACGACCGTCGCGTCCGGCCGTACGCCTTGCGCCGTGAACTCGGCGGGCTTCTCTGCCGCCGCAGGCTTCAGCGGCGCCGGCGCCACCACTGCCGGCTCGCCCGCTGCCGGCGCCACCACTGCCGGCGCTCCCGCCGCCGGCGCCACCACTGCCGGCTCGCCCGCTGCCGGCGCCACCACTGCCGGCGCTTCCGCCGCCGGCGCCACCACTGCCGGCTCGCCCGCTGCCGGCGCCACCACTGCCGGCGCTTCCGCCGCCGGCGCTTCCGCCGCCGGCTCGCCCGCTGCCGGCTCACCCGCTGCCGGCTCACCCGCTTCCGGCTCACCAGCAGGCTTCGCCTCGACCGGCTTCTCCGGCACGAAGAGCTTCGCCACCTCCTGCACCGCGAAGTCCGGTCCGAGCGTCCACGTCAGCCACTTCGAGTCGCTGCTCCACGCCGGCCAGCTGCCGCCGACATCCGTCAGCTTCTTCACCGGCATCGGCGCGCCGCTGCGGCCGATCGTCAGCGTGCGACCGATGGCCGAAGGGAACGGCGCGACATAGATCTGGTGCTGCTCTTTCCAGGCGATCCAGCGCAGGTCCGGCGACGGTGCGATCTCCTCGGCGTCTTCGTTGGTGGCGAGGACGACCTGTTCCCGCCCGTCGAGAGTCGCGCGCACCAGCACGGTGCCGGCGCCGCCGTCCTCGAACCAGAGCAGATGCTCGCCGTCCGGCGCGAAAAACAGCCGCGGCATCCGGCGGTTCGTCCCGCGGTTGGTCGTCGCCATCACCTCGTGGAGCGCCGCGCCCTTGCTCGCGCCGTCACTGGTGCCGCTGACGTTGACCTCGAGCCAAGCGATTCGCAGCGAATCGCCCGCGAGCGACCCGCCGCGCACCGTCGCGTCGCTGCCGAGCACGAACGCGACCTCGTTCCCGGCCGCCGAAAAGACCGGATTCGCGATGACGCCCGGCTGTTCGAAACGCACGCTCGCCGGCGCGCTGCCATCAGCGGCACCGATCCAGAGCTTGCCGCCGACGCCGTTCTCGAAGGTCGCGTAGGCGAGCCGCCGACCGTCGGGCGAGAGTGCCGGGGCGTAGGCGAACGCGCCGGCCGCCGTCGCGATCGGCGTCGCGATCGTCGGCGTCGGCGCGCCTGACCCTGGGACGCCGACGCCACCATCACGCGGCTGCTTCCAGATCTGCCCGAGCGCTTGGAACCAGATCGTCGCACCATCCGGCGAAAGTTGCGGCCAACGGACCATCCGCGCCGCAACGGTCTCCTCGTGTACGGGACGCTGGAAGCGCAGCGCGTCGTGGACCCTGTGCGTCGTCTTCGCGTGGAACAGGATCGGCGTCACGGTGCCGCCGGTCGCGCCGTTGGTGGCACCGCCCGAAGCATCCACGCGCACGAGCTTGCCGCCCGCCGCGATCACGATCGCCGAGCTGTCAGGCAGCCAGCAGTAGCCAGGAAACGTCCCGTGCGTCGACCATGTCTCCATCGTGTCGTGGTCGAGCCCGTCGAAGAGCAGGCGTTCGCGGCCGCTCGCGAGATCGCGTACGAACAGCGCCGTCTTCAATCCAGCGCGGCGCACCATCGCCACCGACTTCAGATCGGGCGAGGGGCGCGGCCGGCAGGCGCCGCCGCTGCCATCGCTGAACGATTCGCGCTTGCCGGTTTCGCGATCGATGCGCGAGACCGCGTAGATCCCCTGATACGGGTTCTTGTTGTAGTCGAAGTCGCTGGCGTGGCTGAACCAGAGCCAGCGGCCGTCCTTGCTGATCGCGGGCTCGTTCACGTCGGCCGTGTTCGAGCTCTTTTCAGTCAGCTGCACTCCGGCGCCGCCGCCACCGTTGCCGTGGTACATCCAGATCTCGCCCGCGCCGAGCGAGCGCGTGTGGGTGAAGTGCTTGCGCACCAGCAGCCACTCGCCGTCCGGCATCCACTCGACGCAGTGGACCAGCCGGAAGTCCTCCTTCGTGACCTGTCGCAGATCGCTGCCATCGCGCGCGCAGCTCCAGACGTTGTCCGCGCCGCCGCGATCGCTGATGAACGCGAGCCGCGCGCCATCCGGGCTCCACCGCGGCTGCCATTCCCACGCACCGCCGCCGAGCAGCAACGTCGCCTCGCCGCCGCCGATCGGCAGCGTCCAGACGTCGCCGAGCAGGTCGAACGCGAGCGTCTGCCCGTCGGCGCTGACGTCGACCTGCATCCAGGTGCCTTCGTCGGTGTCGATCGTGACCTCGCGGGCAGGGCCGAACGCGGCGCTAACGTCCCAGTCGGTGGGCGCGGCGGGGGCGGGGTCGGCGAATGGACCGAGTGCGGCGCGGCCGCCGGTGCAGCACTCGTCGCCGTCGCCGTCGCCGGCGGCGAGCCCGGCCGGCGACGCGCTGCGTGCGGCGGAGACAGCGACTAAGGGCGCCGCGAGGGCGAGTCCGATGAGCGGCAGGAGGGAGCGGGCCGGTCGAGACGTCGGGTGGTGTTTCATGGGGCGGCCATGTTGCCGAGCCGTTCCTCTCCGGGAAGGGCCTGGCAGTCGCGCAGGAGGTGTCATGGGCTGCGATCGTCGTTCCTTCGCGCGCGGGGTCGCGGTAGCTGGGACCGCACTGCTCGCGGCGGCGCCGTTCGTCTTCGCTGCTCCCGCGCGCGCGGCGGTCGGTGAGTCCGTCAGCGAGTTCGTCGGTCCCGCGAGCTGCGACTCGACCAGTTGCCACGGCTCGACGCGCGCGCTCGACGGTCGGGCGCGGCAGGACGAGTTCGCGACCTGGTTTCGAGAGGACGCTCACCGGCGTGCGTTCGAGGTCTTGTCGGCGCCGCTCGGTCAGGCGATGGGGCGGCGTCTCGGCATCGACGTGACGGCAGCGCGCGAGTGCCTGGTCTGTCACGCGAGCCCGAGTCAGGGGGCGACCGAAGGTGCCAACCTCGCCGAGTTCGGCGTCAGTTGCGAGGCGTGCCATGGTGCGGCGTCGGGTTGGTACGGGACGCACTTTCAGCGCGGCTTTGATCGCGCGGCGGCGGTGCGCGAGCTCGGGCTCGTCGATACCAAGGACGCCGCGGCGCTCGCGATGAAGTGCCTCGAATGCCATCTGGGCGATGCGACGCGCGTCGTCGATCACCGCCTCATCGCGGCGGGTCATCCCGACCTCGCGTTCGAGGCCGGGAGCTTCCTGCTCTCGATGAGCCCGCACTGGCGGCAGCGCGGCGACGCGAGTGTCGACTGGTTCGAGCGCGCGGCGCTCGCGGGGCAGTTGGTGGCCGTGCGGATGCAGATGGAGAAGTTGACGCGCGAGGCGGCGGGTCACGGCGCGCTCGACTGGTCGAGTCGCGACTGCTCGTCCTGCCACCACGATCTTGACGACGCCGGCTGGGAGCAGTTGCGCGACTGGCGCCTCGATCACGCGATGCCGGTGCCGGTGGCGCAGCCGCTGTTCGACGCGTCGCGGTTCGTGCCCGCAGTCGCGGTCGCGAGCGCGCTCGACGCTGTGCAAGGTGCCGCGTTCGCCGAAGCCTTGGCGCAGATCGAGCGCCTCGCCCACGCGACGCCATTCGACGGAGCCGCGCTCGTTCAGGCGGCGAAGGCTGCGGCGGGCCACGCGCAGGGATCACTCGAGATGCTTTCGGAGCGGCGCGAACTCGATTCGATCGCGCGCGAGGTCGCCGCGGCGCTCGCCCGCGACGCCGACCGCCTCGTCGGCCACGGTCTCAAGTCCGCGGTGCAATCGGCACAACTGCTCCACTCGCTGACGGCGACCTTCGAGGTGTCGACCTGGCAGCTCGAGCCCACCGGCGCCGCCGCGACGATCCGCGCGCGCCTGCTCGCACCACTCGACTCGCCGCGCGACTTCCGTCCCGCCGACCTTGCCCGCGAGTGGCGCGCCTTCACCGACCGCCGCTGAACCTCTGCCCGGCAACTGGTAGCCGGTGCGATCTGTCGGCGATCGATCAGCGTCCAAGCGCGGAAGGTGCGGATTTAACCGACGTTTCGAACCCGGATCGAAACGCCGGCCATCGCGGAGTTCTTGCGATGAGGAGGGCGATCGCACTGTTCGGGGTGTAGATCAGCTCCTCGGCGTGCGAGATCTCGGCCATCGCGCCGATCGAAAGGACCGTCGACAGCGGCAGATTGCGCGGCACGTGGCCGACCACCGGCAGACCGACCTCTTCCGCGGTCACGATCAACCGCTCGTAGGACTCCTCTTGCAGATCGCCGTGCAGCTTCAGGCAGTCGTAGCCCTGCTCGGCCTAGCGGCGCACCGCGGCCTCGAACTCGTCGGGAGTCTTGAAGTCCGGCTCGTTGAGGAACGGTCCGGCGGTGAGGCAGGTCGGGCCGATCCGCTCGCCGCGGCGGATCTGCTCGCGCAGTTCGAGATGCCACGGCGCGCCCTTCAGGTTGCGCACGGTCGTGACACCATGGGCCAGTAGCAGTTCGAGGTCGCGCTCGTCGAGGCAGTGGATGTGGTTGTCGATCAGGCCGGGCAGCAGCCACCGGCCGGCCCCGTCGATCCGTTGCGCATCGCCCGGCACGACCACCGCGCCATCGCCCTTCGCCGGGCCGATCGCCACGATGGTGCCGTCGCGCGTCACGACCGTCTGGTGCGGGAGAGCGTCGGGACGGTCCATCGGGATCAAGGTGACGTCGACGATCGCGATGCTTGATGCGGCAGGTGCGGCGCTTGCTTCGGCGGCGCCGTCGGCGGCCGCGACCAGCGTCGGCGCGGGGGAGAGCGCTGCGGCGAGGGCGATGGCGGTCAGTTGCGCGAAATGAGAGTCACGGAGAGTCGACATGCGCTGCGTACTCCAATTGGGCTCGGGCGTTCGAAGGTCGATCGAGGCGGCGTTGCTCGCAGCCGTTGCAGGGATCGTCGGTTGCGCGTCCAGTGACCGGATGTTCGAGGTTTCGCCGTTCAGCGACGAAGTGCCATCCCCCGATCGCGTGAACGTATGGCCGCTCTTCTATTCCGACGCCGGGAAGTCGGCGGTGATGTGGCCCCTTATCGACTGGGACGAGGAAGGGTTCGCGGTCCGGCCGCTGGTGGCGCGCGACAACGACGAGCTCGATCTGTTGTGGCCGCTCGCGCAGGTGGACCTCGAGACCGGCGACTTCTGGGCCCTCACCGCCTACCACGACCACGACGACGACCTGCACGGGCTGTTTCCGCTGGTCGGCTGGGGCCAACTCAACTACCTCGGTCCGGTGTGGTGGACGTGCGAGCAGACCGAAGAGCGCGCGGTCGACGGCTACGGCCTCTTCCCGATCGTCTGGCGCGACGTCGATGCCGACGCCACGGTCGTCTTCCCGCTCTGGTGGGACTTCCACGACCAGTTTGCGCTGGCGCCCTTCTACTGGCGCGACCGGTTCACCGACTCGCAGGTGTTCTTCCCGCTCTGGTGGGATCTGCGCAGTCCAGCCGGCGGCTCGCGCTCGCAGACGCTCTTCCCGCTCTGGCACTTCGCGGAGCACGGCGATCGCCGCCGCCTGATCACGCCGCTCGGCGGCCGCGGCTGGAGCAGCGACGGCACGACCCGCTTCGTCAACGTGCTCGGGCCGCTCTACCACCACAGCGAAACGGACGAAGACTCCTACACCGCCGTCGCCTGGCCGCTGTTCATCGCCGAGCGCGGCAAGGAGTGGTCGCGCACGGCGCTCCATCCGTTCTGGATGCACGAGCAGGACGCGCGCAACGAGGAGACGAGCGTGCTGCTCGGGCTCGGCCGCCACCTCGCGAGCGAGGACGGCGACGCGTGGCGCGCGTGGCCGCTGCTGGCGACCACGTCAGCACCCTCGCAAGAATCCTTCATCGACCTCTTCACGCTCTACGCGCACCACGAGCAGCGCCGCGCCGACGAGATGCATCTCGGCACCGCGCTCTTGTTCCAGCTGAACTGCTGGGATCTGCCCGACGACGAGGGCGGCCAGAGCGACGAGAGCGACGACTCCTCGTGGGAGGCGCACGTCGCGATGCTCCTCAGCTTCGGCCACGACGCGACGCCGAGCGCCCCGACCGACCGCTACGACAGTGTGACGGCGGCGCAACCAGACGCACACTTCACGCGCGACCACGCGGGGTTCCTGTTCGACTGGCTCCTGTGGGAGAAGACGACGCAGTCGGGGCCCGACACGCTGCCCGCCACCGTCGCTCGCCACGCTCGCATCCCGCTCCTGTTCGAGTACGAGAGCGATCCAAAGGTGAAGCAGTGGGACACGCTGCTCTGGTGCCTCGACTCGAACGAGGCCGAAGCGGAGTCGCGCTTCGTCGCCGGCTGGGGCCTCTACCGCAGCGTCGAGCGCGCCGATGCCGTGTCGCGCGACATCTTCCCGTTCATGACCTACGACCGCGACGACACGACGCAGCAGAGCTCGTTCTCGTTCCTCTGGCGGCTGTGGCATTACCAGCGACACGGAGACAAGTCGGGCGGCCACCTGCTCTTCATTCCGTGGGGAGAGGCGCTCGATGATGCTTCGTCTTGACGAAACAATGGATGCACGCGAACGCGTCGCCCACCATGACGGAAGCACCGGGCCGAGCCGGCAGCGCCCGTGTCTGCTCTGCAATAACCTTGCGAAGGAGTGATCCGTGAAGTGGCTCAAGATCGGCTGTGGAATCGTCGGCGCATTGCTGTCGTTCTTGCTCGTCTCGGGTTCGATCGCGGCGAAGTGCCATGTGGCGACGGTGAAAGCGACGTTCGCGAAGCCGGCTGCGGACGTGTGGCAGCGCGTGACCGACCATGCGACCCAGCCGAAGTGGCGCAAGGACCTGAAGTCGCTGGTGATGCTCCCGCCCGCCGAAGGCAAGACCTGCTTCGAGGAGGAGGGCGAGTTCGGCAAAGTCCGCTTCGTGGTCGACGAGTTGGTCGCGCCGACGCGCTACGTCGTCCGCATCGCCAGCACGTACGCCGCGACCACCCTTTCCATCACCGAGGAAGGCGAGGTGACGAGATTCCTCTTCCGCGCGCTCTCGCCGTTCTTCTCCAAGACGGCGACGATCGAGACGTACCTTGTTGCGCTCGGCGGCGATCTCGAGGTCGATGTGAAGACCGAGGTCGTGGTAGAGGCCGGTCGTGATGGAGGAGGATGATGCTGCTTCTGGCGAGCCTGCTGATCGCGAGCCCGCTGTTGACCTTGTCGTTGTCGACACAGGCGGAAGAAGGGAAGTCGATCCGCGAGTCCGATCCGCGGCCGAACGTCGTCCTGATCGTGGCCGATGACGTCGGCTGCGGCGATGTCGGCTTCAGCGGCGGAACCGAGCCTGCCACTCCGTCCATCGACTCGATCGCGACCGGCGGCGTCCGCTTCGCCACGGGATACGTCACTTGTCCGGTGTGCGCGCCGTCGCGCGCGGCCCTGCTCACCGGCCGCTACCCGCAGCGCTTCGGTTTCGAGTTCAACCAAGGTCCCGGCCATCTGGCGGCTGCGAACTTCGGGCTTCCATTGACTGTCCCCACACTCGCCGAGCGCCTGCGGACGGCGGGCTACGCGACGGGTGCCTTCGGGAAGTGGCACCTTGGCCAGCAGGACGGGCAACTTCCCACAGCGCGGGGCTTCGACCAGTTTTTCGGCTTCCTGGAGAACTCGCACCCCTATCGCGCGAAGCAGCGTGGTCAGCCGAACGAAGTGTTGCGTGGCACGGCGGTCGTCGAAGAAGCGGAGCACCTGACGGCGGCGCTCGCGCGCGAGGCGTGCGAATTCATCACCGCTTCCCGCGAGCGCCCGTTCTTCCTCTACGTTCCTTTCAGCGCAGCCCATCGCCCGATCCAACCCGATCCGCGAACGCTCGAGCGATTCACGGCGATCGAGAATCCGGCACAGCGGTCGTTCGTCGCACTGGTCAGCGAGCTCGACGATGCAGTCGGGAGGATCCTCGCGCGCTTGCGCGACTGCCGCCTCGACCAGCGGACCCTCGTCTGCTTCCTCAGCGACAACGGTTCGCAGGATGGCAGCAACGGCGCGTTGCGAGGAAGCAAGTCGAAGGTCTACGAAGGCGGGATCCGCGTGCCGTTCGCGCTGCGCTGGCCCGGACGGGTCGCGCCGGGCAGCGTGTTCGTGCCGCCGGTCAGCTCGCTCGACGCCACGGCGACGATCCTCGCCGCCGCCAACGCCGCCACGACGCCCGATCTCGAGCTCGACGGGCGAGACCTGCTCCCGTTCCTCGAGGGCAAGGCGAGCGGATCGCCGCACGATGCGCTTTTCTGGCGATTCGGTTCGGTTTGGGCGGTGCGACAGGGGGACTGGAAGTTGGTCCAGCAACGTCGGAACTCTCGACTCGAGCTGTTCAACCTTGCGGTGGATCCCGGTGAGCAGAGCGATCTTGCAGCGACCGAACCGGTGCAGCTGCAACAGCTCCAGGCGACTTACGACGCCTGGAACGTGCGCAACGCGACGCCGCTCTGGGATGGCCTCGACGAATGGGAGCGCAGACTCGCCGAGGAAGACGCTGGCGGCGACGGGCGTTGAACTGCCCGTAGAGCGGCGGCGACGCCCGGCTCGGCCGGAACTACTGGGACAGACCCTTCATCGCCTCCCACTCCTCGAGCGTGCGCGGCCAGTCGTCCTTCAAGAGTGGCGACAACGCGCGATCCGCGAGGACCTTGCCGCCAGTCTGGCAACGAGCGCAGTAGTTGGTTTCGTGCTCGGCGCGGACGATCCGTTGCACCGGCGAGGCGCACTCGGGGCACGGCTTGCCGTAACGACCGTGGACGGTCATGTCGGGGCGGAACGCCGTGACCTTGTCCGGCCAGCGGTCGCCGGCCTGCTCACGCAAGCGCGCGCAACACTCCGAGAGCGTCGCGCGCGTCGCGGCGTGGAGGCGGGCGAGTTGCTTGGAGTCGAGTCGCGACGTCCAGAGGTAGGGCGAAAGCCTCGCGCGCCAGAGGATCTCGTCGGAGTAGGCGTTGCCGATGCCACTGAAGGTGTGCGGATCGGTGAGGGCGCGCTTGAGGGTGTGGTTCGACCGGGTGAGCGCCGCGCGGAAGGTGGCGAGATCGGCGGTCAGCGGATCGATGCCGCCCGGATCGTGAGCGGCGAGCGCGGCGTCGCCGACGACGACGTGGAGCGCGGCGCGCTTCTTGGTGCCCGCCTCGGTCAGCGTGAGCGTCCCGCGGTCGAATTCGAAGTGGGCGAGGACGTGGCGGCCGGACTTTGGCTTCGAACCAGGCAGAGCCCATTGCAGCCGACCCGCGATCATCAGGTGCAGCACGAGGAAGAGCGGTTCTGCGCCGCTCAGCGAAAAGACGATGCGCTTGCCGAGTCGGCGCAACCCGACGATCGTGCGCCCCTAAGTCGCCGCGAGCGACGGCTCGACCGAACGCAGCAGGAACGGCGTCAGCAGCCGCGCCCGCTCGATCCGTGCGCCGATGATCCGCGGTCGCAGCGAGTGGAGGTAGAGCTCGATGTCGGGAAGTTCAGGCATCACCGCCCGTCGCGCATCGTCTCGCGATGCGGGTGGTAAGCGTGGCATTCGACGCAGTCGCCGCGGGCTTGGGGGGGAGCGCGCGGGTTTTCGCGGTCGCCGTGGCAGCGCGCGCAATCGGCGAGGCGCGGGAGGTGGCGGTCGGCGGTCTCGCGGCTGGCGGCAACGTCGTGGTGGCACTCGGCGCACGCGGTCGCGCGATGGGCGTGGTGATCGAAGCGCGCGCCGGGAAACCAGCTCGAAGGGACGCCGGCGGGAGCGATCGACGCGAGTCCACCGCTGGCCGAGCGTTCAACGCTGTGGCATTCGGCGCAGCGCGTCGCGGCGAGGAACTGTTCCGACTCGGCGACGGTGGCGGCGAGCCAGGCTTGAACGGCGGGATCGGCCGCAGCCGCGCTGCGTGATCGATCGCGAATCAGTGGCGAGGGCGGGGGCGTTGACGATGGTGTTTCCGGCGCGATCGAGTTCGATTCGCCGCGCAGCGCTCGTGCCAGCGCGAGGTGTGTGAGTTCCTCCCGCAGATCCGTCGGCGCGAGACCGTGTGGCACCGTGGCTCCGGCAAGGGCGCCGGTGAGTTCGAGCGAGTGGCAGTCGGCGCAGTGCTCCTCGTAGGCGATCGGTCGCATCCGCTTGCCGGTCGCGTCGAGCGCATGGCAATCGGCGCACGCGAGGTTGCGTGAGCGGCCGGGAATGTCGAGCGTCAAGTGGAGCTGGTGATTGAGGCGGATCGTGCCGGGATCGGGGCGCTGTTCGCGGTGGACATCGAACTCGGGGTGGGAAGCGAAGCTCGAAACTGCGTCGATCCTTTGCTGCCCGGCGATTGTGCGCTGCGCGGTGGCGTGGCAGCGGACGCAATGCGCGTCATCGATCCGGGAGAGGGCGTCGCTGCCGAGGCGATCGGCGCGATGGTCGCGGTGGCACGACGCGCACTCGGACGCCGCGGGATCGTTGCCCGGCACATGCAGCTCGCCTTCGTGGCAGCGGCTGCAAGCGAGGTCGGTCACGGTCCCCTCGGCGCCATGGCAGCTCCTGCAGTCGGACGCGATCGCGGCGTGCGACGGAGCGACGCGGCCGGGCGACCACTCGCTTTCGTCGCCGAACTTGGCCGACGCGAACAGCCCCGCGAACGGCACGATGAAAGCGGCGGCCGCGAGCTGCTTGCGCCAGCGGCGCAGTGGATGGACGCGGCGGTAGTAGTCGAGCTCGATGCGGCTTGCGAGGGACTTGGTGGTGCGCGTGCGCGTCATGGTCAGCTCACGTGTAGTGGAGCGCGCGCAGCGCGTGCCAGAAGGTCATGGCGACGACCGCCCATGAGACCGGGACGTGCACGAACAGCCAGCCGTGAAGCCAGTGGTGGAGACGGCGCTGCTGCTCGATCTGGCGGCGCTCGTCGCAGACGTCGAATAGATCGTCGACGGCGTCGTGCAGCTCGGCGGAAACGAGACGCTTCAGGTGCGCCCGTTGCATCGGCGCTGTCGAGCGCTGATCGAATGGGCTCTTCTTCGGACGAGCGGCGGCGAGGTAGGGCTGCACCTGCGCGACGTAGAAGTCACGGAGCGGGGCGGTGCCGGTGCGTGGACCGTCCGGCGCGTCGAGCGGACCGCAGTGCTTCTCGACCAGCGCCCGCGCTTCGGCGCGCAGCAGGTCGACGACGTGATCGATCTGCTCGTAGATCGTCTCGCGCGCGATTTGCTCGGTCATCATGCGCGGCAGCCAGTGCTGGAGCGCGAGGCCGAACACGCCGCTCGCCCAACTGACGAAGAACAGCGCCATCAGCCAGCGCGTCAGCGTGCCGCCGAATTCGAAGTCGCCGTGGAACAGCACGAGCGGGAGCGTGAGGACGCCGAGCCAGACGTGGCCGGCCATCCAGTGGCGCGCTTTGCCGAGCGGCCAGGTCGAGAGCTTCTTGCGCAACGTCAGCGCAATCGCGATCAGCATGCAAGCGGCGGCGGCGATGCCGAAGCAAAGGCCCCACGCGCTGCCGCCGGTGAGGAGATCGAGCGGGTTCGAACGGGCTTGCCACCAGCAGGCGGTCGCGAGCAGAAGCGCGAGGCTGCAGCCGATGAGCCACGGACGCTGTTGGCGGTCGACGCGCATCAGCGCGGTCCTGGCGAGGGCGGCGGCGCGATCGACGGCGAGCCGCTCTTCTGCAATGTGAACAGGCGCTCTTCAAAGAACTTGAGCGGGTCGACGCGGTGGGCGGCGTCGTGCGGGCAGCTCGCGACGCAGGCGGGCTCGCCGTGGTCCATGCAGAGGTCGCAGGTGGTGGCCTTCGACTTCGGCTTGGCGACGGCGCGGCTGGACGTCACCCCGGAGGGCTGAGCGGTCGCGCTCGCGGAAGCGTGCGCAGGCGCTCCGGAAGCGGCGGCGTTGTTCCCGGATGCGAGATCGACCATCGAGATGTTGCCGTAGGGGCATTGCTTGGCGCAGAGGCTGCAGCCGATGCACCAATCTTCGATGACGATCTCGAGCGATTCTTTGCGACGGATGGAGCCCACCGGGCAGCCGACCATGCAGAGCGGATCGCGGCAGGTGCGGCAGGTGGTGGCGACGAGGTAGTTGTCGAAGCGCAGGCCGTCACGGATCAGCCGCGTGACGCCGCCATGGGCGTTGGCACAGCCGTGGACGCATTCGTCGCAACGCGTGCATCGATCAAGGTCGAGCAGCAGCAGATTCTGCGCCTGCATCAGACCCTGCGAAAGGAACTGCTCGAGGTCGACCGAGACGCCGCGCTGCGCCAGCGTCGCATTCTGCGCCGCGCGCTCCGCCGCGAGCGTCTCGAGCCGCGCGCGCACCTCGGGGAACTGCGCGACCATCGCCTCGAAGTCGGAACTCTCGACCTTCACCACCTCGACGTGGTCGAGCGCGCTGCAGCTCGCCGTGCGTGGCGCATTCGAAAGCAGGGCCATCTCGCCGAAGCAGCTTCCGCGCGGCAGGTACGACAGGATCATCTCGCCGCCCGGCCACTGCTTCGCCACCTTGACGAAGCCGATCCGCACCAGGAAGAAGCCGTCGGCGGCGTCGCCCTCCTTGAAGATCGGCTGGCCAGGATCGAATCGCAGCAGCTTCACCTTCGGGCGCAACTGATCGACGAACTCGCGCGACAGCCCCTGCAGCAGCGGCACGCCGGCCAGGTGCTGGTCGAGCGCGCGCGCGCGGTACTTCTCTTCGAGGACGGCGCGGAACTTCGCGTTCTTCTGCAGCTCGATCAGGATGTTGCGCAGCATCTCGATCACGACGACGCGCGTCTTCGCCCTCACCGTCGCGCTGCGCGGATAGAAGCTCAAGCACGCCATCTCGCCGAAGAGATCGCCGACGCCGAGCTCGGCGATCGGCCGGTCCTGGTCGAGGTCGATCGGCGCGTCGATCGGGATGAACCGACGTGGCGCCGCGCCCCGTTCCGGCTCGGGCGTGCGTGTCAGCACCTGCTTCAGCCGGTGGAAGAAGCCGCCGCGCCGTTGTTTCTTCACCGCTCCCATCTGCGCCTGCAGGTAGACCTCGGCCGTCCCTGACTCGATCAGGAACGCGGTCGACCCGAACTCGCCTTCGCGGCAGAGCAACTCGCCCGGCTCGAACACGCGGCGCACGATCGTGCCGGGATTCTTCTCGAGCTTCCCGCGCGAGAAGCCCTCGAACTGCGGGATCGCGAACACCTGGTCCGGCGTCAGCGGCTCGCCGTATTCGAGGCGCTGCTCGATCGGCGCCGGCTCGGGCGAGGTCCCGACCGCAGCGGTGTTCGGGACGACCGGCTCGTTGCTCATCGCCCCTGCTCCGCGTCGTTGTTCACCGTCCACAACCGTCCATCGCGCAAGTAGAGCCGGCGCATCTCCTCGCGCGAAAGAGGTCGGGCGCCGCGGCGGTTGAAGACGGAGAGCTGGTTGCCGCTCTCATCGACGGCGCGATCGCGGTCGACCCCTTCGGAGATTGCGAGCGCCGGTCCGGACGTCTGGAATCTGGCGATCAAACGCGGCGTCGGCCGCTGCGTGAAGCCGGCGAAACCGGCCGTGACGCCCGACGTGACCAGCTCCAGCACCAAGAGCCCGTTCACGCCGTCGGCGACGTAGCCGAAGACGCTGTTGTTGGTCATGCCGACCTTGATGTCGCAACTGTCGGTCAGCGCACCGCCAGCATTGAACATCTCGACCAAGCGCGGCGTGCGCGGCCGTTCCAGATCGACGATCGCGACGCCATGCCGACCGGCGGCGACGTAGGCATGCGTGCGCGCGACGTAGACGTTTCGCGCGTCGTCGATCTCCACCGTCGCCTCGTCGAGCGGGAACGGCGAGTCAGGATCGGTCACGTCGAGCACGCAGAGCCCGCGCGCGTCGGTCACGAAGGCGTAGCGGAACTGCACCGCGACGGCGGTCGGTGCCTCGACGTGCGGCGCGCCGATCGTGGTCACGAGCCGCGGCACCATCGGGTTTGCGAGGTCGACCACCGCGACGCCCGCCGCGCAGCAGACGTAGGCGCGCTCGCCGGCGATGGTCACGTGAGCGGCTCCCGCCAACGCGCCGTCCGGGTTGAAGGTCAGCGCGCGCTCGACGAAGTTGTTCTGCGGATTCCCGTCGAGCAGCGTCGCGGCGTTGATCAGGATCAACCCCTCCTCGAAGTCAGCCACGTAGAGGAACGCGTAGAGCAGGTGGATCGCCCCCTCCTCGTTCACGGAGTCACGCGCGCGGCCCGGATCGACCGCGATGGTCGCTGGCGATGCCACGCAGCGCGCGTCGCGCGTCGGCACGTGGAAGTCCTGGCCCAACGGCGAGACTGGCGCCGAGATCGTCTTCTCGGAAACGCCCTTGTTGTCGACGTTGGCGACGTCGAAGACGCGGACACCACCGCTGCCGCACGCGGCATAGGCGTATTCACCGCGCACCTGCAGCGAGCGGATCGTCGGCGATTCGCCCAGTTTCCCGCCGAACGCGTCGCCAGCGCCATGCGGCACGGAACTCGTCAACCGACCGGCGCGCGCGACGTGTTCCGCGAATTGCTCCGAATACGCGATTCGGTGCAGATTGCTGCCGAGCACAGCCTGCGGCTCGTCGCGTTCGGTCACGACGACGGCCTCGAAGCCGGCCGCGCCGGTCGCGACCCAGCAGTAGCGGCCGATGAAGTTGGTCTGGTTGGTGCCCTGCAGCAGGAGCTGCGCCATCCATGCGTTGTTGTCGTCGGCGGCGCTCACGTGGCAGTCGCTGCACTGCTTGGTGGCGCCGGCGCCGCGGACGGTGTGCGGGACGTAGGTGCTGAAGGCGTGGCCGGAGAAACCTTCCGACGAGACCGTCTGCTGCTGCGAGTAGATCCACTCGCGATCTTCGTTCTGCGAGGAGACCAGCACGGCGCAGGTCGAGCGCGCGGGCGAGATGCGGCCGCCCGCGACCGTCCCGTCGACGCCGAGCATGTAGACGTCGTCGCGCAGCGTCTGGAAGTTGTACGAGGTCCAGTTGCGGGCACGCTGCCCCTCGTTGTGGAGGTTCTCGGTGCGCTGGTTCGCCTCCATCGGCAGGTGGCAGCCGAAGCACGAGGTCGTCCAGCTGGTGTGGCAGGCGGCGCAGGTCATGCGCGAATCGCGGTGGGCGCGCTCGCCGTCGGCGCCGCAGATCGTCTTCGCGCGGGCGGACTTCGCGTTGTAGTGCGGGGCGCCCGGCGTGACGGTGTCCTGCACCTGCACGACTTCCCAGGTGAGCTCGGGCGTCACGACGCTGCGCTGATACAGGCGGTCGGCACGCCAGAAGAACCGCCGTTCGCCGAATGGAGTGGTGAGGCGTTCGAGGTCGGTGCCCGTCGCTGAGTCAGCGGTGGCAGCGGGTGCGGCCGGCCCGGTCGTGCGCAGCGTCGCCTTCGCGTCGACGCTGCCGTGGCAGTCGTCGCAGTCGATCTCGATCGCGCCGCGCACCTCGCCGTGCAGCCGGCCGGTGCCGTGGCTGTCCTGCTCGAAGTGGCAATCGGCGCAGTGCATCCCCTTCTCGAGGTGGATGTCCATGAGGTGGACCGCGCGCGCGAACTTGTCGGGCGCGTCGTCGGGGATCTTCGCACCCGCTCGATCGAGCAGCTCGCCGTGACGATCGCGCTGATAGACGTTGCGGAACAGCCAGCCGTGGCCGTGGAAGTCGGCGAACTGCGTGTGATCGAGCGTCGCGTTGAACTCGGGCGTGCCGGTCCGTGCCAGGAACTCAGGAGCGCTCCAAAGTCCACGCAGCGCCGCGCCCTCCGGATTGCGCGCGCGGACCGCCGCCTGCTCGTCGGCCGTCAGCGACTTGGCTTGCTTCGGATACATCCGCTCGCCGTCGGTCTCGTTGTCCCACCAGAGCGTGCCGTAGAAGCTGTTCGTGACCGTCGTGCCGGGGTGGACGTGACAGACAACGCACTGGCTCGACGGGATCGAGCGGGTGAAGGAGTGCTTCAGCGGATGGCCGGGCTCGCCGCGCGGGATGGTCGGATCGGCGCTCGCACTGCGGCCGCCATTGCCAAACGCGGCGAACGCGCCCGAATGCATCGGATCGCGGTCGTTGGCGTAAACGACGTGGCATGCACTGCACCCGCTCGCGCGGTAATCGCCGGGATGGTCGTTGGTGCCGAACTGGTTCAGCGTCGGATCGAGGAGGCGCGTCTTCTGCAGCCCGAGAAACACCGGATCGGTGCGCGTCAACGTCCCGTAACCGCGATTGCTGAGCTTCGCCTCGGGATCGCCCGGCGGCTCGAACGGGTTCGGCAGCCCGATCTCCGGCTTCTTCCGCCCGCCGCGCTCGAACACGCGCAGCACGTTGCCCGGCTGCGAGGTCTCCCAGCGCGACAGCGGCAGCAGCTCCGGCAGCCAACCGTGCGCGCGCTGCTCTTCTTCGGTGGGTGCCGGGCGCGCCACGATGTGGGCCGGCTCGCCATCCTCCGTGTACGCCTCGCCGAAGCGTGCGTCCTTCCACGGCACCGCGCCATTGTTGTAGAGCGCCGCGCCCCACAGCATCCCGCCGTGCGCCATCATCCCGCCGCGCACCCGCGTCACGAGCTCGCCGTGGCAGCCGGTCGTGCCGCAACTCTGCGGAGCCGCGCGCAGATCGCCCGGATTGACGAAGCGGATCCACTCGAGCGACTCATGGAGCGACGCCGCGCCGAGGCGTTCCGGATTCGCGGAGGAGAGCGCTCCGTCGCGGCTCCAGAGCGCAGGTGAGTCGGGCCGCGGGTGGCCCGCCTCCTTCGTCGTCGCCGACGCGTCGCCGCCGTGGCAATCGACGCAGCCGAGATGGAGCGCGCCGCTCCGGTGCATGTCGAGGTCGTCGATTAGGGCGTGCGGTGCCGCCGAGCCGGCGGAGCCGGAGTCGACGTAACCGGTGTGACAGGTGATGCAGCCGGCCGACTTCGCGAGTGCGCCGGCGGCGTCCTGGTCGAGGAGCGAACGCTCGCGCTCTTTGCCGACGTCGCCTTGGGAGTCGTTGCGTTCGCTCACGGTGCAGGCGAGGACGAACATGCCCGCCACCGCGACGAACGCCGCAGCGCGCACCCCGCGACGAGCAGCCATCGACCATCTCGCGATCAGCACCCCAACCGATCTCCTCGCTCGGCGCGCCCGGTGGCACTTCGTCGGAGCTGGCCGAAGGTAGCGGATCCGTGCTTCTACGCCACGGTCCCCTTCACCAGCTCCCCATGCACGTCCGTCTGCCGGAAGTTTCGGGTCCCCAGTTCCATGGGCGCTGCCGTCACGCGGGCGCCCGTCACTGGCGCTTCATCGGCTCGAGTTCGAGCGTCGCATCGATTGATCCGTCCACGATCGGCAACTCGGTTTGCTTCAGCCGATGCGTCGCGCGTTCGCCGTTGAAATCGGGCGCCGCCGCGCTGACGAAGCAGCTTTCGACAGGAGGGATGCGCAGCGCGATCACGCCGTGGTCGCTGCTCGTGATGGTTCCGAGTTCGAGAGTGGCGCGTCCGACGCGGCCGAACAGCGCCACGGCGCCGCGCATGAGCCGCGCGCCGGTCGCGCGATCTCGCAGGCGCAGATCGACCGCGATCGAGTGTTCCGGATCGGGGAGCTGGCGCGCGAGCGGCAGCTCCACGCTGAAAGGCGCGCCCGCCAGGAGCTCGAACGAGAGCGTGGTCGTGCACCAATCGCTCGCGCCGCGGCCGCCGGCCTCCTGCGGTCCGTAGCCCGTCAGCAGGACGCGACCGCCGATCAACCCCTCGAACACGAACCGGCCGTCGGCATCCGCCGTCGTGATCGTCGCGCCGGTCGTGGTGATGCCTTCGCGGTCGCCACCGACCGCGAGGATGGTTCCGCCGGCGACGGGTTGGCCCGTGCCGACCTCGATCAGTCGGCCCTCGACGCGGCCGCGAGGGTTGCCGATCGGCAGGACGATCGTCACCTCGCCGCCGATCGTCGGCAGCACCTCGACGAACTCGCGTGCGCGCAATCCGGAGTGCGCGGCGATTACCTCGTAATGGGCTGGTGCGACCTCGATCTCGAAGGGCTCGCCCGCAGCGCTGGTGCGACCACGCGGATTCGAGTCGCCCTTCTCGCGCAGCCGCCAGATCCAGCCCGTGGCGGGCGAGAGGCGGAGCGACACTTCGGCCTCCCCGATTGGCGCACGATGCTCGTCGACGACATGGATGCGGCAGAGCGCCGGTTCGGGCAGTCGCAGATCGAAGCGGCGCAGCTCGCCGGTCGCCAACGTCACTTCCTCGTCCGGCCGAAACTCGATCGCGGGTGACGGCGTCAGGCGCCCGATCCAGCCGCCGTCGCCGGCCTCGTCTTCCTTCGGGAAGGCGCCGATGCGGTAGGGCCGCGAGCGAGGAGGGGGAAGGCGAAGCTGCCATCGGTGCGCGTCTTGCACTGCCATGCGCGGCCCGGCTTCGCGGTCTGCAGCTCGACGACGACGTCCGCGACCGGTGCGTCGCCGCGATCCAGCAGCGTGCCCTCGATCCGCGCTTCGGGAACGAATTCGAGGACCATGCCGGTGAGCGGAAGTTCGAACTCGCGTCGGATGGGGGCGCACAGTGGCGCAATGGCATCGAGCATGCAGCGCACGGACGGCACGCCGCGAATCGCGAACTCGCGCGCGTCATCCGTGGTGGCCGTCGCGAGCCCGGAATGCCAGTAGCGCATGTCCGTCGCGAGTGAAGCGCCGGTGAGCAACGGCCGCAGTTCGATCGTCGCGCACGAGGCGCCGACGATCCGTCCTGACAACACGGGCGGCTCCTCGCCGAGCGCCAGGCGGAACTCGATTCGTGGCGGCTCACGGCCAGGTTCGAGGGTGAAGGGCAGCGGCTGCACCGTCCGGCCGGAAGCGTTCGCCATCGCGACAAACGACCGCGCGTGCGGCGCCTCCCCGAGCATTCGCGCCAGCGTGAGAGAGTCGTCGAACTCGGCGTAGCGCCAGCGGAGATGCGGCGACTCGCGTCGTCGATCGAGCCAAGGCACGAAGGTCGAACCCGAGGGTCCCGAGTTCCACGGCGGGAGCCAGCCGACCGCGGTCGACGACTCGCCCTCCAAGATCACGATCGATGCGTCGAGCAGTGGCCGACCCGACTCCGCAGCCAGCACGTCGAACAGCACGTCCTCGCGCGTGAGCACGACGGTCGCGGGATCGCGGCGGTGCTCGCCGGTCGCAGCCAGTCCGTCCGCGCAGAACTCCGCGACGAGTTTGTGCTCGATTTCGAGCTCCTGCCCGGCGTATCCCCACGCGGCGACGACCAGCCGTCCGGCGGCGCGGTGGATCCGATCGAATCGAACGTGGCCGTTTGCACAGGTCGTTCGAGTGAGCCGTTGCTCCGCCGGGACGATCGAGCAGAGCGGCTCGTCCGGCAGGTGCGCGGCGACGATCCACTCCTGCTGGCGCGCCGTCGCGTCCCAAGTCACGGACGCATGGCTGATCGCGCGCCCGGAGCTGTCGACGACTCGGCCCGCGATCGAGCCACCGGCTCGCAAGACGAGGACGATGCCCTGATTCTCGGCAGGGTCGACCGCGAACTCATGCCACTCGGTGGGCGCGAACCCGGCGCGTCCCGCTACCAGCGCGACCGTCCGCGGCGGGAGCTCGCGAATCGCGAATCGGCCCGAGGTGTCGCTGCGCGCGAGCGCGTCGTGCTCGAACGCCTCGTCGTCGAGCGTCTCTCGCTCCCGGCGGCCGCACCGCGCCACGATCGCGACGTCCGAAAGCGGTCGCTGCTGTTTGTCGACGATGGTGCCGCTCACGAACGGCAGGAGGTCGAGCTCTCGCGTCGCCACCGGCGTAAGCGGCATCGTGACTGTCGCAGGTGAAGCCGTTGGTTCGCCGCGCTCCGGTGCTGATGTGGCAATTGCACCCGATCGCGGCGCGGGCGAGTCGCCGCTGGTTCGATCGCCGAGCGGCAACGCCGCGGCCATGCGCCACCAAGCGACGGCCATCACCACGGCGCCGAGCTACACCACGCCGATCGCGATCGCGAGGGCTGCGGGTGTTCGGCTTCTCATCGTTGCACACCACGTTGCTCGATCTCGATCCGAGCACGCGACGCGACGAGGCAGGAGCTGGCGTTCGCGATCGAGGCCATGGCACAAGGTTCTACGCCACGATCCCCTTCACCACTTCCCCATGCACATCGGTCAGCCGGAAGTCGCGCCCCTGGTGGCGGAACGTCAGCTTGGTGTGATCGAAACCGAGTTGCTGCAACAGCGTCGCCTGCAGGTCGTGGACATGCACCGGATCGCTCGCCGGGTGGTAGGCGAAGTCGTCGCTCGCGCCGTGGACGTGGCCGGGACGGAAGCCGCCGCCGGCCATCCACATGGAGAAGCAGCTGCCGAGGTGGTCGCGGCCGTGGGCGTCGCGGCGATTCACGTCGCCTTGGACGAAGACGGTGCGGCCGAACTCGCCGCCCCAGAGGACGATGGTGTCTTCGAGCAGGCCGCGCTGGGCGAGATCCTGCACCAGCGCGGCGGAGGGCTGGTCGGTGTCGCGGCACTGCACTTCGAGCTGCGTGGCGAGGTTTTGGTGCTGGTCCCAGCCGGCGTGCATCAGCTGGACGAACCGAACGCCGCGTTCGAGCAGGCGGCGCGCGAGCAGGCAGTTGCGCGCGAAGCTGCCCTCGCGATGCACATCGTTGCCGTAGAGCGCGAGGACGTTTTCGGGCTCGCCCGCTAGATCGAGCAGTTCCGGCACGCTCGCCTGCATCTTGAACGCGAGTTCGTACTGCGCGATGCGGGTGTCGATCTCGGGGTCGCCGAACTCGGCCAAGTGCTTCGCGTTCAGCGCGGCCAAGTCATCGAGCGCGCCGCGTTTCAGCTCGCGCGTGATGCCAGGCGGGTCGGCCAGATAGAGCACCGGATCGCCCTCGGCGCGGAGGCGCACGCCCTGATGCTTGCTCGGCAGGAAGCCCGAGCCCCAGTAGTGGTCGAAGAAAAGCTGGCCACAGGTCTTGTCGACGTCGGACGAGGTCATCACCACGAACGCGGGCAGATTGCTCGACAAGCTGCCGAGGCCGTAGACCGTCCACGCGCCGAAGCTCGGGCGGCCCGGGATCTGGCTGCCGCTCATCCAGAGCGTGACGCCAGGCGCGTGATTGACCGCCTCGGTGTGTAGTGAGCGGACGAGGCAGAGCCGATCGGCGATCGCGCCGGTATGGGGGAGCAGTGTGGAGAGCTCCATGCCACACTCGCCGTAGCGCTGGAACGGCCGGATCGCCGGCAGGATCGGATAACGGCCCTGCGCCGACGTCATCGTCGACAGTCGCGCGCGCGAACGGACCGACTCCGGCAGTTCACTGCCACGCAGCGCCTCGAGCCCCGGCTTCGGATCGAACAGATCGACGTGGGACGGCGCGCCGCCTTGCCACAGTACGACGACCCGTTTTGCCTTCGGCGCGAAGTGCGGTGTGCGGATCGGACCGACGTTCCGATCCGCACATCGACCCTCCTGCTGCAGCAACGAATGCAGCGCGGCGAGGCCGACTCCGGCACCGCTCTGCTGGAGGAACGCGCGACGGGTCACTCGCATGTCTGCGCCTCGTCGAGGTTCAGCACCATCAGGCAGGCGACGGTCAGTGCGGCGTGATCGACGGCGTCGAACGTGGCGTCGAGCGTGGCGTCGCGCGGGCTGGCGCCGACGGCGAGGAGGCGGGCGGCGGCGGCGCGATCGGCGGTGAAGCTGGCGCGCGCGCGCTCGACCGTTCGGCGCAGGAGGGCGAGTTCGTCGGCGTCGGGGGCTCGGGCGACGACGCGGCGAAAGGCCAGAGTGAGCGGCGCGTCGAGATCGGCAAGCCGCAACGCCACTTGCGGTTGTTGCTGACCCTGCCGCCCATTTGAATCCAGTTGCTTCTGTCGTTCCTGCAGCGCGACCTGCGCCAGCGCGCGCGCGGCCTCGACCCAGGTCGGGTCGTTCAGCAGGGTCAACGCGTGGAGCGGCGTCGACGTGACCGGCGATCGCAGCTTGCAGGTCTGGCGCGCCGACGCGTCGAACATGTTTCCTGGCGCGACCGTGCGCCGCCAGAAGGTGTAGAGGCTGCGGCGCCAGAGGTCGGTGCCGCTCGATAGCGGATAGGCGAAGTCGCGCTCTTTCGTGATCGCGAGCCCGTCCCAGATGTCGGCCGGCTGATAGGGATAGACCGGTTTGCCTCCGATCGTCGGCACCAGCAGTCCGCTCGCCGCCAGCGCAACATCGCGCAGCATCATCGCCGGCAGCCGTTGCCGTGGCCCGCGCGCGAGCAGCCGATTCTCCGGATCGCGCGCGAGCAGTTGCGCCCCGCGCTCGCCGTCGACCCGCGAGCTCTGCCGAAACGTCGCGCTCGTGACGATCGCGTGGTGCAGCGCCTTCATGCTCCAGCCGTGCGTCGTCCGCAGCTCGACCGCCAGCCAGTCGAGCAGATCCGGATGGCTCGGCGCCTCGCCCTGCAAACCCAAGTTCTCCGCCGTCTTCACCAGCCCGCTGCCGAAGAATTGCTGCCACGCTCGGTTCACCAGCACCCGTGCGAAGAGCGGGTTCTCCGGCGCGACCAACCACTGCGCGAGGCCGAGTCGGTCGCGCGGCGCGTCGGCCGGGAGCGGCGGCAGGAACGCCGGTGGCGCCGCATCGACCGGATCGAGCGGCGCCTCGTAATTGCCGCGCGCCAGCACGTGCGTTGCGCGCGGCTGCGCATCCGACATCACCATCACTCGCGGCAGCGACTCGCGCATGGCGTCGCGTTCGGCTCGCGCCGAAGCCTGCCGTGCCAGAGCGTCGGTCAGCGTCGGCGTCAGCTCGGGTGGCGCCGCCGCCGGCCGCGCCTCGAACCAGAAGCCGCCTGGCCCGCCGCGATTCACGATCTGCAGCACGAGTTCATGGGCACCCGCCCGCAGTTCGACCTGCACGCGTTCCTGGTCCGCCGCCGCCCCACGCGTGACCTTCCGTTCCAGCACGAGCCGTCCGTCGAGCCGCACTCGCAGCGCATCGTCGCTGCCGAAGTGGAGCCCGAGCGTCGTCGGCGCCGCCACGTGGAACGCGCGGCGGAAGAAGAACGCCGTGTTGTCGCCCGCGAGCGGATGGACGACGCCGTCGACGAGGTCGGGCCGCGGGATCCACTCGGCCGGAGCGATGCCGACCGCGACCCGTTCGCGGTTCGTGTCCGGGCCCGCCGCAAAGTCGTACGCCGCGTCGAAGCTCTTCTCGACGAACGGCGTCGAGGCATCCCACGGACCGAGTTCGACCTGTGCGAATGCCTCGCGCTGCCGCGCATCCCATTCCGACTTCGCGTTGGCCACGGCCGGATCGGCGAGCGCTGCCGCCACCGCCGCGTCCGCCTCGCGCGCCGCTGTCTCGAGCGCGGCCAGCCGCTCGTGCTGCTCCGGCGTGCCGGCTTGGATCCACGGATCGGCGATGCGGTACTGCCCGTCGCCGGGCGGGACGCCGCTCTCCGGCACCTGGTTCCAGAACGCGAAGAGCGAGTAGTAGTCGCGCTGCGTGATCGGGTCGTATTTGTGGTCGTGGCACTGCGCGCACGCCGCAGTGAGGCCGAGGAACGTCGTCGCGAACACGTCGACGCGATCGAAGACGAGGACGTTGCGCTGCTCTTCCGCGATGGCGCCGCCTTCGCCGTTCAGCAGCGCGCACCGTTGCAGGCCGCTCGCCACTTGCTGGTCGAGCCGCTCCAGCGCCGTCGCAGCCGGCAGCAGATCACCCGCCAGCAGCCGTGTCGCCAGCCGATCCTGCGGCACGTCTTCGTTCAGTGCGCGCACCAGCCAATCGCGCCAGACCCACTGGTAGGTGTCGCCGTCCTGCTGGAAGCCGTTGCTGTCCGCGTAGCGCGCCGCATCAAGCCACGCCAGCGCCATCCGCTCGCCGTAGTGAGGGCTCGCGAGCAGGCGCTCGACGACGCGCTCGTAGGCGTCGCGCGACGTGTCGGCGACGAACGCGTCCACCTCGTCGAGTGTCGGCGGCAATCCCGTCAACGCGAGCGTCACGCGCCGCAGCAACGTGATCGGATCGGTCTCCACCGACGGCGCGAGCCCCTCGTGCTCGAGCCGCGCCAGCACGAAGCGATCGAGCGGCTCGCGGCACCACGCCGCATCGCGCACGTCCGACAGCGGCGCGGCAAGCGGCGCCTCCCACGCCCAGTGCCCCGCCCACTTCGCGCCTTGCTCGATCCAACGGACGATCGTCGCGCGTTCCGCGTCGCTCAACTCCTTGCCCGAGCTCGCCGGCGGCATCCGCTTGCGCGGGTTCGCATCCGTGATGCGCGCGACCAGCTCGCTCGCCGCGACGTCGCCCGGCACGACCGCGACGTTCCCCGACTTCGCCGGCGCCAACGCCGCCTCGCGCGAGTCGAGCCGCAGCCCCGCCTTGCGCGCCGCCTCGTCCGGCCCATGGCACTTGAAGCAGCGATCGGAGAGCAGCGGCTGCACGTCCCGCGCAAAGTCGACGGGCGCGTCGACCGGCGCGTCGCCGTGCGGCGCGAACGATCTGGCAAGTGCGATCAGCAGCGACACAACCATGGCGGAGAGCGTAGCCCGCTGGCGCCGGACCGACAGGGCGCCGCCAACTTGGCGAACCGCGCCGCGCAATGGATCGGCGCGCTGACGGACTTGCGGTCGACATCCGTTCGCCGTTCGCTCACCACGTCACCGTCAGCCCCACAAACCCCGCGTAGAGCGTCTGTCCGCCATAGATGTCGCGCAGCCCGTCCGCCGGCAGCAGCCACGATTGTCCCGCGGTCACGACGACGTTGTCGGTGAGCCACGGACGCCAGTTCACACCCACCGAAAGGTCCCAGCCGATCTCGGGAGCGACATCGTCGTCGTTCAGCGCGAGTTCGAGTGACGCGGTGCGATCGAAGCGCAGCCAGCCGGCGTTCAGCTCGAGCTTCAGCTCCTGCGTCAGCTTCGCGTCGAGGCCGGCGTGCAGGATCAGCAGGCCGGGGTTCACGTGGTTGGCGGCGTCGTGCAGCTTCGAGGTGCGCAGGTGGGGGAGCAGCGACAGGCGATCGACCAGCGTGACGGGAGTGCCGGTGAGCGCGATGCCTTGCCGGTTCCAGAAGGAGAACGGGCCGCCGGCGAAGTTGACCTGGTCGAAGATCGAGTCGAAGCCTTGCGCGACGGCGTCGGTCGGGTCGCGGTCGCCGCTGGCCCAGAAGATGGACGCCTTCGGGCGCAGCCAATCGAAGTCGCGCGACAGTTCGAGTGCCGCCATCTGCGCGTTCACGCGCGTGCGGCGGCCCGCCAACGGATTCAGCGAGTCGCGGCCGACCACCTGATAGAGCGCGTGGCTGATGTTGAGCCAGCCGGCGTGGCCTTCGCTGTTCCAGCCGAAGTAGACGGTGTCGAGGTCGTGATCTTGCGCATTGCCGAGTCGCGTCGGCCGCGCCGGGAAGTCGTTGTCGTCGAGGAAGGCGCCGCCGCGATCCTGGTTCCAGAGGACGCTCGCCTGGTGCGTCCAGCCGGGCGCGAAGAAGTCTTGCACGTACCAGTTGGCCACGGCGACGCGCTGCTCGCGCGAGTCGTGCAGATCGACGAGGCCGGAGTTGGTGTCCTTCTCGGCGAACGAGAACTAGGCCAAGTTCCACTGGTCGCGATTGCTGCGCGCGTTGCCGAAGAGGCGGATGCCGGGCTCATTGTCATTGAAGACGAAGCCGCGGAAGTCGCTGATGAAGGGCTGCACGCCAATGCGCGAGGAGACGAAGTCGTAGCTCGGCGAAAGGTCGGTGAGGTGCACTTCGACGAAGAGCTCCTGCCAGGCGAGGAAGCGATCGTCGCGCGTGTCGCCTTCGCGCGGGTCGATCGCGGTGGCGTTGTTCTCCTGCAGGCGCAGGTAGTTGCGCTGGAAGACCGGCGTCGCGCGCAGTTCGAAGTCGCGCGGGCGGTAGGCGGCGTCGCCCTTGAACAGCTCGACCGACAGCAGCAAGGTCTCGGCGGCGAAGAACTGCTCGCCGTTGCCGAAGAACGGGTCGCTGCCGGGCGTCGCGGCCGAGACTCCGCTTGGCGTCGGCAGACGGCGCGTCTCGATCAGCGTGTCGCTGGTCGCGGTCAGCGCGAAGAACCACTCCTGCCCGACGATCGGCGAGTCGCCCTTCAGGACGTTGCGGCGATAGGGGTTCCACCACGCGTCGCGCGTCCAGGGATACTCCTCGTTTCCCTGCGAATAAGGCGCTGCGTCGGCGTAACGGCGCCACTCGCCGAGGTCGATGCGCCACCGATCGGGGAGCGGCAGGAAGTCGACCGTGGGCAGCGGCGGTTCGTGCGGTGCGTCTGGCTGGCTTTGCGCGAACGCGAACGTGACCCCGCAGGTCGCGAAGGAGGCGAGACACGCGATTCGAAGGCGGTCGAATGCAGAGGACATTCGGCCGGGCACTCTAAGCTCCCATCGGCAGCGGAGGCGACCGTGACCGAGCGGCACCACATCATCACGACAGCATTCGTCACGCTCGCGAGCGCAGCGTTCGTCGTCGCTCCGTCCGCCTGCAGCGGCGGCAGCGACTTCGGGCAGGCGGGCGGCAGCGTCGCGACCGTGCTCGTGCCGCTGACGCAGGCCGAAGTCGAGCAGATCGTCGCGCAGGCCGTGACGCAGGAGGTCGCGCTTGGTGTCGACGTGACCGTCGCGGTCAACGATCGCGAGGGCGACGTGCTCGCGGTGTTCGCGATGACCGCCTCGACCGCGGATGACGACGACGCGATCAGCGCGGCCGGCACCGCCGCCTACTTCGCCAGCAACCAGAACGCGTTCACCACGCGCACCGCCGAGTTCATCATCCAGGACCACTTTCCGCCGACCACGCCGCGCACACCGGGAGGGCCGCTCTTCGGCGTGCAGTTCAGCAATCGCGTCGCGACCGATGAGTTGGGCGGCGCGCTGCTGACGACTGATGGCAACCCGATCGCGCGCGACGCGCTGGCGAACGCGGTCGGCGAAGGGATCACCGGCCTCACAGTCGACGGCGGCGGCGGCGGCGTGCCGCTGTTCAAGAATGGCGCGGCAGCGGGCGGCGTCGGCGTCGCGGGCGTGGGGGTCGGCTCGGACGACCTCGAGCGGATCGCCATCGCCGGCAGCACCGGGTTCGCGGTACCCACATCGATCAGTGGTTTGCAGATCGTGATCGACGGCATCCGGCTGCCGTTCACCGACGCGGAACCGATCGGCGACGGCGCGACGCTGGCGTTTGCGGCGCTGCCCGGTGCCAACGTGGCCGGCTTCGCGCCGCGCGCGAGCCCGATGCCGGCGGTCTTCCCGATCGCGACGCTCGGCGGCGTGACCGGTGAACTGCGCTTCCCGATCATCGACAGCCCGCTCGCCGATCTGGTGAAGCTCGACGCCGCCGAAGTGACGGCGATCGTTGCCGCCGGTGCACAGCGCTCGGCACGCACGCGCGCTGCGATCCGCCGTCCGCTCGGCACTGCGATGCAGTGTTTCATCGTGGTGGTCGATCGCGGCGGCAACGTGCTCGCCGCGTTCCGGACGCCCGACGCGACGCTTTTCAGCTTCGACGTCGCGATCCAGAAGGCGCGCACCGCGGCGTTCTTCAGCGACGACGATCACGGCTACACGACGCGCGCGCTCGGCTTCATCGCGCAGGGCCTCTACCCGCCCGGCATCGACGGAACGAGCGCGGGGGCGCTCCACGGCCTGCAGGCCGCGCTCACGATCGCCGCCGAGACGGCGGGTGGCGCGCTCGCGAACGGCATCACCGTCTTTCCTGGCGGCGTGCCGCTCTATGAATCGGGCGTGCTCGTCGGCGCAATCGGAGTCTCCGGCGACGGCGTCGATCAGGACGACATCGTCGCCGACAGCGGCACCAACGCCGGATTCGCCGCGTCGACGCGCGTCCGCTGCGACTTCCTCGACGAAACCGAATCGATCGCCGGCCTCGACGCCGCGCTGTTGCGCCTCGACACGCTCACCGCCGACATCGTCGTTTGCGCCCAAATCGCCGCGTGCCGCCTTCGCCTCGCCGACGGCCTCGCCGGCCTGCGCCTGCCGTGGGTCAAGCACCCGCGCGAGCCGGACCGGTGACGAAACCGACGTTCTGTGTCTGGATCAGATTGTCGGTTTGGTCACCAGGGGACGGGTCGGTGTCGATTGGCAGCGGTCGCGGTCACAATGGCGGACAATGGAAAAGCTGCTTGACGCGCCCGCGGTCTACTCCCGCTTCTTCGCGCCGTGGCTTCGCCCGATCGATCGCGAACGCCGCGGCACCGAACTGCTCCGCCCCGACCTGCTCGAGGTCGCGGCCTTCCGATTCCTCCCGGCCACCGAACTGTCGACCGTCGCGCCCGACGTCTCGGCGAAGGTCGCCGACCAGATCGGGCGGATGGTCGCCGCGGCCCGCACGGACTGGAAGGAGCTGTGCGGTCGCCACGACGTGACTTCCCGCGAAGGCCTCGGTGCGATCGACGCCGGCTTCGACGCCGACGCCATCGCCGAACTCCACTCGTCGAGCGATCCGGCCGAGTTCGGGAACTCGCTGCTGGTCACAGTCTGTGAGCTCGGCGCAGTGATCGGCACGACGCTCTGCGCGGCGCGACCGACATTGCAGTGGGTCGCCGATTGGCCCTATTTCGAATCGACGCTGGTCGACCGCGCGACCGGCATCGTGCTCCCGCCGTTCCATTGGGCGATCCGCAAACTCTCGGCCGAGGGCGCCGGCGGTGGCATGGTCGAGCGGATCGGCGTCGTGCTCACCCATCTGGCCGGCCGTACCGCCGAGCTTTCGCGATGAGCGCCCCCGAATCGATCCGGACCGCGCGCCTGCTGCTCCGACCGTTCATCGCTGCCGACGCGTCGGCGGTGCAGCGGCTGGCGTCGGCGCGCGAGGTCGCGGAGACGACGGCGACCTTGCCGCATCCCTATCCAGATGGAGCAGCAGCTGCCTGGATCGCGACGCATCCGACGCAATACGCCGCCGGCGTCTCGACCGATTGGGCGATCACGACCGCCGCCGATGGTGTCGTCGGCGCGATCGCGCTGCGTCTGTCACCCGCGCAACTCCACGCGGAGCTCGGCTACTGGATCGGTGTGCCTTCCTGGCGGCGCGGCTTCGCGACCGAGGCGGCGACCGCGGTCATCCGCCACGGCTTGCGCACGCTCGGCTTGAAGCGCGTCCACGCCCACCACATGAGCGCGAACGCGGCGTCGGGTGCCGTGCTGCGCAAAGCCGGCATGAGCTTCGAGGGGCGGCTGCGTTCCCACCTGCGTCGCGACGGTCGCTTCCACGACGTCGAGCTGTGGGGAATCGTCGACGACGAACTTGAACGCTCCGACGCCCGCCGCGCCGCCGGAACCGCGTTCGAGCACGCGACGCCGGTGCTGCCCGCGCTCGACCTCGCCGCCGCGCTCGCCTTCTACGAGCAGAAGCTCGGCTGGAAGCAGGTCTTCGCCTACCCCGAACAGGGCTACGCCGGCGTCGAGCGCAACGGCGCGACGCTGCACCTGTGGAAGTGCGACGACCCGAAGCTCCCGCAGCACACGAGCTGCCGCTTCCGCGTCCGCGGCGTCGACGCTCTCTACGCCGAATACGAAGCGGCGGGCGTCATCCATCCCCACGCGAACGGCAAGCTCGCGCTCAAGCCCTGGGGCTCACGCGAGTTCATCGCGCTCGACCGAGACGGCAACGCGCTTCACTTCGCCGAGACCGCCACGAAGACCCATGCAGCTTGATGGCGCGAGCTTCACGGCAGGAAGCGGCGCGACGGCGGAGCTGCGCAGTCACCGTTACGCCGCGTTGGCCTTGCGCCGCTGGCGGTCGATCCAGACCACCAAGGGCCGGGAGTCGGTGCAGCACTCGTTCGCCACGGAATCGAAGAGTGTCGTCGTCGCGAGCTTGTTCTGGTCGTTGATCTTGGACGCAAGAGCGACTACCCGAGCTTCGGATTCGCCGCGGCGGCTTTGGACGATCTGCGTTGCAGATGGTCAGACGGCAAAGGCAAGTCATGTACCTCGAGTTGGAGCCGGGCCACCGGTCACTCGCCGGCGGGTTTGTGCACTACCGCTCGGAGTTCGATTCATTCTGAAAGTCGCGGATGGATCTCGCTGACTCGACGACTGAAAGCGCCTCGAGGTTGCACCACCCGCGTGAAGTGGCACTCGCCTTCGATGGCATCGCGGGCCACGGGTGGTTCCTCGGCGTTCATTGCTTTGCGAAGTACGTGAAGGTGGGTTTCTTCAGCGGCAGGTCACTGCGTCCGCTCCCTCCCGGCGAGTCCAAGACCAAAGGCATGCGCTACCTCGACATCCACGAGGACGACCCGCTCGACGAGGATCTCGTGGCGAGCTGGATTCTGCAGGCGTCAGAGCTGCCTGGCTGGATCCCGTAGCGACGGCCTGAAGCTGCCCGAAGTTTCAGACTGCCGATGCTCGCTCGTGCAGCACCAGCACCTGTTCGAGCGTCTTGCGCCGCAGATCTGGCACCTGCGCGCCATCGGTCGCGTACCCGATCGGCAGCAGCAGGAACGCCTTCTCGTTCCGCGGGCGATGCAACAGCTCGCCGAGGAAGCCCATGGGGCTCGGTGTGTGGGTGAGGGTGACGAGGCCGGCGGCGTGGACGGCGGCGATGAAGAAGCCGGCGGCGATCCCGACCGATTCGTTGACGTAGTAGTGCTTGCCGGTCGAGCCGTCGGGGTGGAGCGCGTGCTCCTGCTTGAACAGCACCACCAGCCACGGCGCCGTCTCGAGGAACGGTTTCTCCCACGTCGTCCCGAGCGGTGCGAGGTCGCGGCGCCATTCCTCGGACATCCGCCCGCCGTAGGCGAGCTGCTCCTCGCGCTCCGCTGCCTCGCGGATGCTGCGCTTCAGCGCCGGATCGCCGACGGCGACGAAGGTCCATGGCTGCTTGTGGGCGCCGGAGGGCGCGCTCGACGCAGCGCGCACCAGCTCCTCGATGACGGCGCGCGCGACGGGCGCATCGCTGAATTGGCGCACCGATCGGCGCGTCTCGATCGCTTCACGGAAGCTGCGCGCCCGGAGAAGCATCTCATCGGCCGGCAGTCGCCGCGCCGCGTACTCCACGAACCGCGGGGTCAATTCGCGGTTTCGGTCGTCGTTCCGGATGCGGTCGTCGCCGCCGTCGTCCGCAGCGCCCGCTCCAGGCATCGCTCGAGCTCCGCGAGGCAGAACGGCTTCTGCAGGAACGCCGCCAGCCCCTGTCCCTTGAAGCGCATGACGGCGTCTGGAGCCGAAAAGCCGGTCATCAACACCACCGGCAGTCCCGGACGCGCCCTGCGCATCGCGCGGAATACCTCATCGCCCGACATCCGCGGCATGGTCAGGTCGAGCAGCACGAAGCGCACCTGCTCGCGCAGTTCCTCGAGCGCCTTCAAGCCCGCAGCGCCGTTCTGCTCCGCGCGCACCGTGAAGCCGATCCGCTCGAGCATGCGCTTGATCGCGGTGCGGACCATCGGCTCGTCATCGATGAGGAGGGCGAGGCCATCGAGGCGATTCGACGCGCTCTCCGCGGCGACCGATGCGGTCGCGGAGCCGGGTGATGCGTGCTCTGGCAGGTACACGCGCAGCGCGGTCCCGCGACCCGGCGCCGCTCGACGACGGCGCGCTGCTCGTCGGCGTGGCTGCGCTCGAGCTCCGCGGCGGCGCGCTCGGCATAGAGCCGGACGATCGGGAGTTTCGCGATCGCCGGCGAGAGCGGGCGATCGTGGAGCACGCCGAAGTGGCCGAGGTGCGTGCCGTCGCGTGCGTCGAGGCGCAACCCGAGATAACCGCGCGAGCCCAGCTCTTTCAGCGGCGGCCATCCTGGATACAGCGCATGCACCCCATCGTCGATGAAATGGAGCCCATCGCGATGCGTGACGGCGCAGGGCGTGCCGGCCAGGTCGACCTCCCCGCACGGCTGCAGGCCGCCGTCGATCGAGATCGCGAGGCTGCGCACGCGATCCGTGCGTCCGGGGAGCAGCTCGCAGATGAACGATGCCCGCGCGCGCAGCTCCCGCGCGAGCCCGACCGCCAGCGCCCGCAGTGCGTCGGCGCCGCCATTGCGAGTCGCTTCGAGCAACGCCTCGAGCTCGCGCACGGAATCGCGCGCGATCAGCTCGGCGGCGACCCGCTCTCGATAGCGCTCGATGGTTGCCTTCCAGCGCTCCGGATCGGGGCACGGCTTGCGGTCAAGCAGGGTCAGATGGCCGAGCGCGCGTCCCGTGCCATCGCACAACGTGACACCGACGAAGCTCGAGGCTCCGAGTTCGCGCAATGCAGCTGCGTCCGGAAACTCGGTCTAGATGTCGGCACCGCGGACGAACGACGATTCGGCGTAGACGCGGTAGCACGGCGTGCCCGCCAGCTCGATCTCGAGCTCCTTCTCGAACGGTCCGCCCGCGTGTGAGCCGGCAACGATGCGGACCTTCTCCCAACGCGGACCGACGCGCTCCCACACGAACACAACTTCGCAACCAATCTCGTTGGTGAGGTGGCGCACGACCCACTGCAGGAGCGGCGTCCCCTGCGGGCAGCGCAGGTCGGCCTCGAAACCGGCGGCATCGTCGCGAGCGGAGCGGTTGATGTGCGGCTCGATCGAGGGAGCGAGACGGACCGCGTTCTATTCCCGGTGCCGGCGCCTCCGGTAGCCGTGGAATCCCCCAAGAGCCGGCGTGCGCTGCGGATCCCCCCGATCGCGCGATCAGGTCAATCCCTGAGCGTCTCGAGCCAGGCGATCACATCGGCGAGTTCCTGGCGCGTGAGCGGCTCGGCCAGTCCGCTCGGCATCGCGGAGAGCTTGCTCTCCTTGCGGGTCGCGATCTCCGCGGCGTCGACCTCGCGAGTCCGCCCGGTCGCCTCGACGATCGCGACCCGGCCCTGCGCGTCGCCGTTCGCATCGCCGATCACGAGGCCGCTCAAGATGTCGCCGCTCTTCAGGAAGAGGTTGGTGGCGCGGTAGCCGTCGAGGATTCGCTGCGACGGTTCAAGCAGCGAGGTGACCAACTCCGCGCGCGCGTACTTCTTGCCGACGTCGCGCAGGTCGGGGCCGACCTTCGGACCGACGCCGGCGACCGCGTGGCAGCGGAAGCAGCCCGGTCCGCGTTCGTGGTGGAAAAGCGCCTTGCCGCGCGCCGGGTCGCCCGCGTTCGCGAGCGCGAAGGCGCGCCACGTCGCGAGATCGAACGCGATCTCGGCCGGCCGCGTCGCAACGGCTCCGTCGAAGAGCGGCCCGGCCTGATCCTCGCTCAGCTTGACGTTGAACGACCAGTCGCCGCCCGCCTGCTCGATGCGCACCAGCAGTTCGTTCTTGCCGGCAGCCAGCGCGACCTCGAACCGGTCCTGATCGGGGCCCCATCCGCGGTCGCCGAGGTTCTGGTGGACCTGCGTGCCATTCAGCCACACCGTCACGCCGTCATCGCTGCCGAGCGCGACGGTCGCGGTGCGGGCGCGCGGCGCGTCGATCACGGTGAGCGCGTAGGCCGAGGACTCGTGGCGCGCGGCGACGCGGGCGCGCAGGTCGACGAAGCCGTGCGGCAGCTCGGCCGTGACGCGCGAATGGGCGATCGGCAGGCCGGCGTGGCCGCCGGTCGTCGACGGCAGCGCGATCTCCTCGGCCGCGCGGCCGAGCGCGGCGCCCTCGAGCGTCGGCGCGTGGTGCGCTCGCGTGAACGGTCCAAGCAGCTCCCACTTCAGCAGCGGTTGCGGGTCGGAGTAGATCGAGCGCACGTCGGCGAGCGCATCACCGGCCAATACTCCGCGCGTCGCGAGCTGCTCGAGTTCGCCGCGAATGGCTTGACCCAGCACGACCAGAGCGCCGCGGCACGCTTCGCGCTCGGCGGGAGAAGCAGAGAGGCCGGCGACGAAGGCGCCGAGCTCGTCGCGTTTCGGCCAACGCGCCAGCGCGATCCTCGCCGCGGCACGCACGGCGGCATCGCCGTCATCGAGGAGCGGCAGGAGGTCGTTTCGCACGATCGCGCCGACCAGCGCGGCGAGCGCGGTGGCGGCTGCGGCGCGCACGACCGGACTCGCGTGGCCGAGGTCGGTCCGGCAGAGCTCAGCGCTGCCGACATCCCGCAGTTCCGCCAGCAGAGTGATCAGCGCGGCGCGTTCGGCGGGGTCGGCGCTCTGCAGCGCCAGCGCACGCACGTGGGGGAAGAGCGCGGGATTCCTCGACTCACGCGCGATGGTCGCGAGCGCGCCGCGCAGCTCCGGCGGCTGCGGTGTCGCGAACGCGTGCTCGAGCGCGGCGCCGACCGTTGCGCTGCCGTCCCAGGTCTCGGTCTTGGCCGGGCGCGGCCGATTTGCCGGTTGTGTCTCCCACCACTTGCCGTCCCACGACGGCTCGCGCTTCTCGATCGAGGCGAGGGTGACGAGGGCGGAGGCGCGAAGGGAAGGCGCGAGCGACGACTCGAATGCGGCGGTCGCAAGCGCGGTGGCGAGGCGGACGTCGTAGAGCTCGCGCAGCGCGAGCCAGACCTCGGCCTGCGCGGAGGAAGGCGCTGCGGGCAGTTGCGTCCGCAGGAGCGTGTCGAAGTCGAAGTCTCGCCGCACGGCGAGAGAGCGCAGCGCCTGGCGGATTGCGAAGCAGAGGAAGCGGTCGCTGGTGGTGGCGAGGGCGTCGATCAGGAGCCGGGTCGCTTTCACGTCGCCGATGCGGCCGATCGCGATCGCGGCTTCGCGGCGGACGATTGCCGATTCAGTCGCACCGACGATCGCCGCCGAGCCGAACCGCTCGCGCCGCTGTCCGAGCGCGCGGATCAACTCGGCTCGCGACTCGTCGCGGCCGTCGATCTGGCTCGAAGCGAGCATCATCGCCAGCGGTCCGATCGAATCGCTGGAGCTGCCGCCTCCGTTGGCCCGGCGCGTCGACTCGGCGAAGGCCCAGACCGCGTGACGGCGGGGGCGCTCGTCGACGGAGTTGGCGATGGTCGCCAGGAGGTTCGGCGAGACGTTGTCGAGTCCGTCGCGCGCCCGCTTCGCCAGCTCCCGCTGCGCCGCCACTCGCCGCCGGAAGCTCGGATGCCCGAGATTCGCGAGCAGGTCGCTCACGCTCGCCTTCGCGCGCGCGGCCATCGTCCCGTCGGCGAGTCCTCCGATCGGCGCGGGGCCGGGCACGTCGTCCTCGAGTCGCACTCGCCAGACGCGGCCGACGACGTCGTTCGCCCGCCAGCCGGGGTGGTTCCAGTCGGCGACGTAGAGGTAGCGGCCGTCGGGGCTTTCGGCGATGTCGAGCGGCCGGAATTCGCCGCCGTGGCCTTGGGACATGAAGTCGGCGACGCCGGTGCACTTGAAGGTCGCACCGTCGGGCTCGACCGTGTACTTGCGAATCGCGCGGTCGGCCCAGTCGCAGCAGAAGACGGCGCCGCGGAACTCCTCCGGCCACGCCGCTTCGTTGTAGACCAGCGCGCCCACACCCGAGCCGCCGCCGTCGTCGCGCATGCACGGCAGCATCCGCTCGGTGTGGTCGTGGTAGTCCCACGGGTAGCCGTAGTAGCCGGTCGGCATCACGTGGGTGAAGCGCGTCCACCAGCCGAGCCCGTCGTCGGTGTTGTCGTAGGTGAAGATCGTGTCGCGCTCGTCCATCGCGACGTCGAGATGGTTGCGCGTGCCCGATGCGACGACTTCGAGTTCGCTGCCGTCGGGGCGCAGGCGCACCACGCCGCCGCCGCGCAGTTGGATCGTGCTGCCGTCGGTGCCGTGCGCGCCGGGGATGCCTTTGTCGCCGACCGAGACGTAGAGCCAGCCGTCCATGCCGAGCCGCAAGCCGGTCACGATGTGGTCGTTGAAGCCATCGGGCCAGCCGGGCGCCTTTGGGCCCAGATCCGTGAGCAGCTCGCGCCGTTCCTCCGCGATGCCGTCGCCGTCGCGATCACGCAGCACCGTCAAGTTCGGCATGTTCATCACGTAGATCGCGTCGTCGATCTCCTGGATGCCCATCACGGCGTAGAGCTGGTCGCAGAAGAGCGACTTGGTCCAACTGCCGTCGGCGCCGAACCGCAGCAGCCAGAGCTTGTCGATCGGCTGATCGGTCGGCCCCGGCATGTCCATCGGGTCTTCGCCGATCAAGAGCGCGCCGTCCTCGCGCACGTGGACCGCGGAGGGCCACTTCACCTGTGGGTGGGCGACCACCAGCTCGGCGACGAAGCCAGGCAGCACGGCGGGTGGCTCGGCCACGGTGTGCACGCTGCCGATCTCCTGTGGCGGCAGCTGCGGCTGCGGCGCGACGAGCCAAGAAAGGGCGGCGGTCGGTAGCAACAGCGCGATCGTGCCGGCGCTCATCAACGAGATCCTTCAAGCAGTGGATGGAGTGCAGTGTCGTCGAGATCGAGTGTTCGTCGGGCTCTAGTGCTGCGAAGAATCACTCGGAGCCGCATCGCCCTCGCCTTCTTCCGTCGCGGCAAGGACGCGACATCTTGCCGAGCGAGTCGCGTCGGCGCGCTACGCTGCCGCGCCGCAAGGAGAAACCCGGATGCTCATCGATCGCCATGTCCTCGTTGTCGTGAGTGCGGCGCTGCTCATGTTGCTGGCGCAAGGCGCTCCCGCCGGCAACACCGGCGTGCTCGGCGAAGCGGAGTTTGCGAAGCTCCACAGCCTGAAGACCGAGGAGGCGCCCGCGGCGCGCGGCGTGGTCGTCGACCTGGCCGATGGCAGCAAGGCCTACCTGACGCTGCCGGAGCAGTGGCAGCCGGGCGGTACCGCCGTCCTCGTGATTCACGAGTGGTGGGGGCTCAACTCCCACATCAAGCACTGGGCGGACCGGTTCACTGCCAGCGGTCGGGCCGCGCTCGCGGTCGATCTCTACGGTGGCAAAGTGGCGGCGACGCGCGAAGAGGCCGGGGCCGCAATGCGTGCGGTCGATCAGGCGAAGGCGGTGAAGACGCTGCTCGCGGGTCATGCATTCCTGAGCGACGACGCGCGGGTGAAGGCGAGCAAGCGCGCTTCGATCGGCTGGTGCTTCGGCGGCGGCATGTCGCTGCAGCTCGCGCTCCACGCGCCCGATCTCGACGCGGCGGTGATGTACTACGGCAAGCCTGTGACCGACGCGGCGGAGCTGAAGAAGATCAAGGCGCCGTTGCTCGGCGTCTTCGGCGAGCGCGACAAGGCGTTCCCGCCGGCGTTGATCGAGCAGTTCAAGGGTGGATTGAGGGAGGCGGGCGTCGCGGGCGAAGTGCTGCTCTTCCCGGCCGACCACGCGTTCGCCAATCCGTCGGGCGGCAACTACGACGCCGTGCAGGCGGCCGCCGCGTGGACGAAGGTGCAAGCGTTCCTGGAATCGAAGCTGCCGGTCGCAAAGTGACGTTCGCAAACGAGTCGAGCGCGGAGCTGCTGGTCGCTGCGCGCGCCACCTACGCGGGCTGCACGAGCTATGTCGACCACGGGACGCAAATCGTCGAGTTCGTGCAGCCCGATGGCGTGACGTCGTCGCAGGAGTTCTTCTTCGCCACGGTCTTTTCGCGCTCGGCAAGCGTGCTGCGTTTCGAGTGGGGAGAGCGCAACGAGGTGAGCGAGCGCGGGCGCGAGGTCGTGCTCCGGTCGCAGGGGCGCGTGCAGAGCTGGCCGCTCGGCGCGGATCAGCCGTGGACCTGCACCTCGCTCGCAGCGGCTCTGGCGGAAGACGCGGGCGGCGCGGCGCCGCTGGTGGCGTCGCTGCTGCTGCCGGCGGAGTTCGACGCGGAGCCGCGGTTCGGCGAGGCGACCGCGGGCGCTTCGGTGCCGGAGCGAGTGGTGCTCGATGGAGTCGTTTGCTGGCGCATCGAGCTCGAGCGGTCGGATGCGAAGCAGCAGGCGTGGCTTGCGGTCGATTCGCTGGTGTTGCGGCGGTTGGTGGAGCGACGCGAGCTCGGTGGTGTCGTCATCATGACGACGACGCGCTGCGACGCGCGGTTCGACGTCGCGCCGACCACGGAGAGTCTCACGATCGCGCCGCCGACGGAGCAGCGAGCGCTGCGCGGAATCGCGGCGCAGAGCGGGGTGCTGGCGGGCGTGGCGTTGGTCGTGGCGGTTGTCGCGTTGGTGGCCTCGCTGCTGTTGCAGAGGCGGCGGCGGGCGTAGGCTGCCGCCCCTCGCGAAGGGGATCGCGACACGGGAGATGGCGATGGCAACGCGTCGACAGTTCCTCAAGGCCACGGCGGCGAGCGCCGCGGCGATCACGATCGGTCGCTACACGGGGTTGGCGCACGGCTACCCGGCGAACGCCAAGCTCCGTCTCGGCGTGGTCGGCGTCGGCGGGCGCGGCGGCGACAACCTGAATGGCGTCGCTGGCGAGGAGATCGCGGCGTTGTGCGACGTCGATGGCAGCGCGCTCGCCACGGCGGCCGAGCGCTTCCCGCTGGCGAAGAAGTTCGCCGACTTCCGCCGGATGATCGAGGCGGGCGGGTTGGATGGCGTCGTGGTCAGCACTCCCGATCACACCCATGCGCCGGCGGCGGCGATGGCGCTTCGCGCGGGGCTCCACGTCTATTGCGAGAAGCCGCTGACCCATTCGATTTACGAGTGCCGGACGCTCCTCGCGCTGACGAAGGGGTCGAAGGCGGCCACTCAGTTGGGTACGCAGATCCACTCGAACGACAACTATCGGCGCGTGGTGGAGCTGGTGCGCGCGGGGGCGATTGGCGAAGTGACCGAGGTGCACGTCTGGGTCGGCGGCGGTTACTGCGGCGGCGAGCGGCCGACCGACAAGCCGGCGCCGCCGGTGGGGCTCGATTGGGATCTGTGGCTTGGGCCGGCGCCGCAACGCGACTACCACGCAGCGTATGCGCCGTTCGCCTGGCGCGGTTGGTGGGACTACGGAAACGGCACGTTGGGCGACATGGCGTGCCATCACATGGACCTGCCGTTCTGGGCGCTCGAGCTGGTCGGGCCGACCAAGCTTGCGGTCGAGGGGCCGCCGCCGCATGCGGACGCGTGCCCGCCGTGGCTGATCGTGAAGTATGTGATGACGAAGCGCGCGGGCGGGAGCGTGCCGCTCACCTGGTACCACGGCGACAAGCGGCCGCATCACTTCGCGGACAAGCTGCTGCCGGAGTGGGGCAACGGGACGCTTTTCGTCGGCGCGAAGGGGATGCTGCTCGCCGACTACGACCGCAACGTGCTGCTGCCGGAGAAGCAGTTCGAGGGCTTCGCGCGGCCGGCCGCGACGATCGCGTCGTCGCCGGGCCACTACGCCGAGTGGATCGGCCAGGCCAAGGGCGAGTCGATCGTCGCGACCTGCCGCTTCGAGTACGCCGCGCCGCTGACCGAGGCGGTGCTGCTCGGCTGTGTCGCCCACCGCGCCGGCAACCTCGCGCTCAGTTGGGACGCCGCGAAGGGCACCACCGGCAACCCCACCGCCGACGCCTTCCTCGCCCGCCCCTACCGCGCCGGCTGGTCGCTCTGACCCAGCGGTGACGAAACCGACAATCTGATCCAGGCACAGAATGTCGGTTTCGTCACCAATCGATGGCCGCGCGACATCGATCGGACGGCGTCAGCGGGCGAGTTCGGCGGCGACGACGGGGGCGATCAGCTCCGCCGCGAAGCGCGCGCCCTTCGCGTTGTAGTGCGTGTCGATCGGATTGAGAGAGAGCCAGACCTTCTCGAACGCCTTCACCTTGCCGAGCATTCCGGCACAGAGATCGACGCACGGCCAGTTGTTTTGCGCAGCGAGCGCCAGGACTGCCGCGTGGTCCTTGGCCGATTCGTGCGCCGGATCGAGCAGTTCGCGTGTCGACGGCATCTCCGGCACCGCCGCCAGGACGAAGCGCACTCCGCGAGCGGCGCACGCCGCGGCGATCGCCTCGATCCTCTGCACCGTCAGCGGCCAGTGCGTCGCACCGCGCGAGTCGTAGTCGCCGCGCTCGTTACGGCGCGCGGCATCGAGCTTTGCGACCACTGCGTAGAGGAAGCTGCGCGCGAGCTGCGGTTTCCACGGATACGGCACCGGCAGTTCGTCGTGGTACAGCGTGTTCAGCGCCGGCGCCCAGGTGAGCGATGCCGGCAGCTTGTCGTTTGCGAAGTAGAGCAGCACCACGACCTCGGGCTCGAGTCCGAAGCCGACGCGCTCCAGCAGCAGTCGCTCCTGCTCGGTCTGGTAGGCAGGGACGCCGGAGTTGACGACCTCGACTCGCGTCGCGCTGGCGCTGGTCGTGTCGCCGTTCAGCGCTTGCTCGAGCTGTGCCGCGATCGCTTCGCCTTCCGGCAAGCCGAGCCCGAACGCGTAGCTGTCGCCCAACAGCAGCACGCGTCGTGTGCCCGCCGGCTTCGTCGCCGCGATCTCCGGCCCGCGCAGTCCGAGCGCGTTGATCCGGTAGTCGACGCCGGCGATCGTCGCGCGAAACCCCGGCGTCGGCCGGAATCGCAGCGCCCGATCGTCGAGCGTGAGGAATCCCGCCTTCGCGAGCCCCCAGTAGGCGGCCCCCTGCGCGAGCTGCTCGTCGATCTTGGCGTAGCGCGGATCACCCGCGAGATGGATCACCGCCTCGACCCACAACGGCGTCGCAATCGTCGCCGCCGCCGCCAGCGCCAACCGCCCGAACCGCCGCCTTCTCCTGCCGCAAGTCATCGGCGCGGCTCGATCAGCGCGGTCCCGACCGGCCCGCCCTCGAGCGCGCGCACGCGCGTGGGGTTGCTGAAGTGGGCGGATGCTCGCGCCAGTCGAATCGCCCGGGTCGTTGGATCGACCGTGTAGATCGCGCCGCGACCGTGGCCTGCGAAGCCCTTGCCGGTTCCGTCGTCGCCGAGCTCGAGCGGATCGGTGCTGCCGTCCGTGACCCAGATCACGCCGCCGTGCATCGTCGCATCGGTCGGATCGCGGAAATCGCGGCTCCACGCGAACAGCTCGTTCGTGCCATCGCGGGCGACGGCGTAGAGCCCGCCGCAGAAGCGTGTGCGCACCTTCGGGTCGGCGTTGACGTCGGCCACCAAGAAGCGACCGTCCGGCAGCGGCTCGAGCGAGTAGGGGCTCACGAGGTGCAGCCGTCCTGCTTCGGCGAATCCGCTGCCGTCCTGCGCGGCGCGGAACAGCGCTCCCTCTGAGTAGTCGTCCATCCGCTGACGGAACGCGTCGGCGTCGAGCAGCCACGCGACGCCGTCGACGAACGCGATCGCGGTCGGCACGTCGAGAGGCGCCCCCGAAGCAACACGCGTGACACTGCTCCAGTCCGCGCTGAAGCGCCAGATCGCGCCCGGCCCGCCGCCACCCGGAAGCTCGATGCCGCGATCGGCGACCCAGACGCAGCCATCGGGCGCGCGCGCGAAGCGGGTGGGATCGACCAGCGCCGTCGGCAGCACGAGCGGCAGAGCGACTCCCTCGCGCGTGACGCGGACGATTGCACCGACCCCGCCCGCGCCGACCATGTCGAGCACCAGCAGCGCACCGCCTGGCTCATCGAGCACGTCGACCGGATCGACGCACGCACGCGACGAGTGGACGAGCGTCAGCTCGCCGGTCGCGGGATCGAAGGCGAACAGTGCGCCAGGTTGTCCGCCGAGCGCGAGCGGATCGGCGTCGACATCGACGATCAGCAATCGGGCAGCCGAGGCGATCGGCGCGCGCGGATCGGTGCCCTGGCAAGTTGCCAGCAGGACCGGCACCAGGACCGGCAGCAGGAGGGCACTCACTCGAAGCGACGCATGGGCCAGCATTTCGCGGCGACGATACCCGCGCGATCGACTCGCGCCCGATGGCGCAGCCCCGCGAGCCCGCCGAGCTGACGCTCCTTGCGGGCGATCACCAGGCTCAGGACCTGCGCCGCCATCGCCGAGCTCGACAGGATCACGAACGCTTTCACGAACGGACCGATCCATGGCACGTTGCCGAAGAACAGCGAGCCGCCCGCGATGGCTCCGGTCATCGCGACGAACAGCGCCGTCGCGAAGGCGTACTCGATCCCGCAGGTCCGGATGCCGGCGGCGATGCGGCCAGGATCGAGGCCGCGCAGCGAGCCGTCGAGCGCGATCGATGCCAGCGCCATCGGCAGCGCGAGGAAGCCGACGAACGCGATGAGCCCGCCGATCCACGGTGGCACCGGCCCCGCCAGCATCGCCAGCAATCCGGGTGCGACCGTTCCTACGAGCGCCGCGAAGCCCTGCATCGCCGGCAACATCACGGAGTCGCTGAACGAAGTGAAATCGGGGAAGTTCTCGAGCGCCGGCCGCCCGCGCGCGCTGTTCTGGATCACCTGCAGGAACCAGGCGAACTGGTAGCCGAGCACGATCGCGAACAGCGCGATGCCGGTCGCGGACAGGAGCATGTCGTGCATCGGCGGCATGGCACGCAGTCCGGACTGCGACCCGCCGGCCAGCCGCATCACGATCAGCGCGAGCGTGTCACGCGTGCTCTGGCCGAGCCACGCATCGATCGCGCCGTAGCAGGCGCTGCCGACCAGCATCAGCTTGAGACCGCTGCCGGAGAGCGGCGCCCGGATCGCGTTGCCGATCCAACGCTCGTACGCGCGCCGCTCTTCGGCGGCAGAGTCGGGAAGCGTCTCGGCGCGTCCACCGCAGCGGCAGTTCCAGAACGTCTTGCCTTGATTGCCGTGCCGACCGAGGCACTCCTCGCACCAGAGCATCTGGCAGCGATCGCAGCGCGCGCGCTGCGATCGCGATGGCGGGCGCAACGCTGCAGTGTCTGCGCCGGCACCACGCGGAGCGGCTGGACGATGTGCGCGGGGGAGCCGGTCGTCTGCTGGTCGTTGTCTGACACGGGTCGGATCTCCAGAACACCCGAGACCCGATCGACCGGCGCATGGCGAAGACTGGATCCCGTGAGACCCGCGTTCGATGCTGCGCGCCGCCTCCCGGGGGCGATCAACCCGTCGGCGGCATCCCGAGGCGTGCCGCGATCCGTGCGATGAGGTCGCGGATCGAGGCCGGGCCGTGGCCGGCGTAGTGGTTGTTGGCATAGACCCAGACGTCGCGCCCGGCCTCCAACGTGCGCGCCAGCAAGGTCGCCCACTGCTCGAGCCGCGCCGACTGGTCGACGACGACTTCGCCCCACGTCGACGTCCGCTTGTCGATCGACTCGCGATCGCCGAGCAGACGCACGTAGTGGAACGGCGCCGGTGCCAGATCCGGTCGCGTGCCGATCTTTTCGGGCCCGTCCATCCACGGGTGATCGATCCAGACCAGACCGCGGCCGCTGCGCCGCAGCGCGTCCAACACCGGTGGCGCCCACAACGCCTTGTTGCGTACTTCGAGCGCGACCCGCATCTGCGACGGGAAGTGCGCGAGGAAGGACTCGAGCCGCTCGGCCAGCCGCTCTGCCGAGAACGCCTCCGCTTTCCGGAAGTAGCGCAACTGCACGACGACGACGCCGAGCCGATCGCCGAACGCGTGCAGCGCCTCGACCAGTCGCTGCGTCGCGTCGGTCACGTCGAGCAGCAGCTTGTCGTGCGTGATCTCCTGCGGCACCTTCGGGCTGAACAGGAATCCCGGCGGGCTGCGCTTCACCCAACCTGCGACCGTCTTCACCGTCGGCATCCGATAAAAAGTGCTGTCGATCTCGACGGTCGCGAAGCGCTCGGCGTAGCGAGCGAGGAACTCCTTCTTCGCGGTGTCAGGCGCGTAGAACGGCCCGACCCAGTCGGGATAGTCCCACCCCGACGTGCCGAACCGCAGCTTTCCGCGCAGCGCTTCGACTACGTCTGCCACACCGGCTCCTTTCGTCGTCCGTCGCCACGATTTTGCCGTCGCCGTTACGCTCGCGCGCGAGGTTGGGTATTGCACGACGCTGCCAATTGGAGCGGGACCCGATGGGCTCACGCCGTTGAACGTGCTGCGCCGCCCGCTTGCGCCGGTCCTGCTGTTGACAATCGGCGGTGGCATCGCGGCATGGTGGGGGGTGAACTCGTTCTCGGATCCGCGGCTGCGGTCGCTTGCTGCCGAAGGAATGGCGCGCGCGAGCGGCTCGAAGCTCGACGACAGCGAACGCGACCCCGAGCGCTCGGCAAGCGGGCTCTCCGCCGGACTCTCAGCCGAACGCGGGGCGCTGTCGTCGCCGACGCAGGGATTGCCCGATCCGGCGGAGATCGCGGCGATCGAGTCGGACGGTCTGGTTCTGTTCTGGGGCGTCGTGCGCGATCCCGCGGGCGCGCCGTGCCCGGGCGCAACGCTGTTCCACGACGATCATCTGGCGGGCACGACCGACGAGCGCGGCGCCTACCGCATCGTGGTCGAGCAGCGCGCGTGGGACCAGTACGGCTCGACGCGAGGCGGACTCGAACGCTGGCTGGTGGCGCGAAAGCCGGGCGTCGGCGTGGCGCAGGCGTGGTGCACCGGCGCGAGCGGACGACACGATCTCGATCTGCTGCCCGGAGTCACGGTGGCCGGTCGCGTGCGCGAGCGCGGCAGCGAACGACCGGTCGCCGGCGCGCGCGTCACCTTTCAGGTGCCCTTGCAGTCGCCGTCCGGCGCATTGGGCGAACTGCTGCCGCTCGCGACGGTGGCGGACGGCGAGGGCAGGTTCGCCTTCCCGACGGTGCTCGGACGCCGCGTCGCGCTTGCCGCCACCAGCGCCGACTTCGCGTCGAGCGGTTGGTTCGAGTACGACATCGATGCCGAGCGCGGCCGCACCAACATCGACTTCGAGCTGCAACCGATGCTCACCGCGCGCGGTTGGTTTGCGCCGTGGCCGCCGTCCGGGATCGATCGCGCGATGGCCGCGAGCGCGCTCGTCCGTGCCGTCGACGGCGAGGTGACGGCGAGTGCCGGGGACTTGCCGCCGCGGACGGTCGTCGTCGCCGCTGATGGCACGTTCGCGCTCCGCTTTCCGGCCAGGACGCTGCTCGAGCTGCGGCTCGAAGCGGGCGGCGGGATCCTCTGGCGCCAACGCGTCGACCTGCCGTGGGAGCCGCAGGACCTCGATCTCGGTCGCATCGCCCTTGGCGAACCGGCGCGCGTCCATGGCGAGCTGGCGCTGCCGGCGTCGCTGCTCGAGCTGGGTTTCGAGCTTGCGGTCGTGCTCGATGCCGCCGACGGCGCCCGCGTGCTGCGTTCGCCGGTCGGCGCGGAGGGGCGGTTCGAGTCGCCGCCGCTCGGCAAGTTTCGCGGCGACTCGCACGACCTCGAGCCGGGCGCGCGTTTCGACCTCGGCCGGGTCGTCGTCGCCGGCGCGTTGATCGCAGGCCGCGTGACGCGTGCCGATGGCGGTCCGGTCGCCGAGAGCGCCGTCGCGCTCGCGTACGGTCGCGGCGACGACGCAAGCTGCAACGAACACTGGGCCGACGCGGGCGGCCGCTACGTCTTCATGTTGTCCGGAAGCGTCGCCGATCCGAACAGCTGGCTCGCCGAAATGGCGAAGCACAGCGACGTACGTTTCGTCGCGCGGCGCCGTGGTCTGCGCAGTGCGACCACGCCGACCACGCCGTTCGCTGATGGTGATGCGCGGCGCTTGGATCTCGCGCTCGAGGAGGGCGTGACGCTTTCGGGATGTGTGCTCGACGCGGCGGGAACACCCATCATCGGTGAGATGATGCAGTTGCAGGCGTTCGGCGATGCGGCGGTGGAGACGAGCTACTCGCCGAACCTGGGCTGGACGGACGGCGTTGGACGATTCGAGATTGCCGGGCTCGCCGCGGGTCGTTACCTGGCGCTGATGTTTCGCGAAGAGCGGGCCGAGAGCTTTGGTCTCGTCGACGTGCCCGCGTCCGAGGTCACGCTGAAGGCGCAGAGGAACGATTCGACGGACTCGCGGGAGTGACCGCGCCCGTCAGCGCGGTCAGGTCCGCGACGAGTCGCGCGAGGTCGAGCGGTTTCTCCAGCACCGGGCAGACGCGCCGGCGGACGAAGTTGGCGACCTCTGGCGTGAGCACGTCGCCGGTGATGGCGATCGTGCAGCGCGCCAGTTCCGGCCAGCGCTTCTGCACCTGCGTGAACAGTTCGATGCCGCCCATGCCGGGCATCCTCAGATCGGTCACGAGCGCGGCAATCGGCAATCCGCTCTCCAGCAAGGCGAGCGCCTCGCGGCCATCGGCGGCCTCGCGCACAGAAAAGCCGCGGTGGCGCAGGAATCGCAACAGCAGTTCCCGAACCGGCTTCTCGTCGTCGACGATGAGCACTCGCGGCTTGCCGTGAACGTCGGTGGGCGGATCGTCGGTGCGAGCCGTCGGGATCGGAAACGTGCCGGTGTCGCCATGCGCGGTGGCGTGTCTGGGCAACAGGATCTCGAACGCTGCGCCCGGTGCGCCGTCCTCGCGTTGCGCCAGAGTCAGAGTGCCGCCGTGCGCCTGCACGATCCGTTGTGAGATCGCGAGCCCGAGTCCGGTGCCCTTGCGTTGCGACTTGGTGGTGAAGAACGGTTCGAAGATCCGGTTGCGCAGCTCCGGCGCGATGCCGGGGCCGTCGTCCTCGAAGCGCAGCGCGACGCGATCGTCGGTCGACGGGCGCGCGTTGATGCGGATCTGGCCGCCGGGGGAGAGCGCCTCGAGCGCGTTCGCCAGCAGGTTGGAGAAGACCTGTTCGAGTCCGGTCGAATCGGCGGCGACTTCGCCGAGGTCGCGTGGCAGGTCGGCGGCGATGCGCACGCGTCGAGCGGTGAGTTGCGGCCCGAAGCCGCGAACGACGCGCGCGACCAACTCGGCGAGGCGGACCGGGACGCGTGGCGCGCGCCGTTGACGAGCGGCGTCGAGGAGGCCACGCACGATCGTGCGGCAGCGCTGCGCCTGCTCCGCGATGGTGCGGACCGGATCGCGCAGCTCCTCGGGCAGCCGCCCGTCGACGACGAGGAGGTCGCCGTAGCCGACGATCGACGTGAGCGGATTGTTGAGCTCGTGCGCGACGCCGGAGACGAGCACGCCGAGGGCCTCGAGCTTCTCCGCTTCCGCCAGCCGTGCTTGCAGCGCCGCGCGCTCCGCGCGAGTCGATTCGGCCTCGCGCTCGATGTCCTGGAACAAGGTGATGACCAGCGCGAAGCCGAGCGACATCTGCAGCAGGACATCGATGAAGGAGTTGTAGCGGGCGAGGGTCGAGAGCAGGTTCACGTGGTTGCTGATGCGGAACTCGTACAGCCCGAAGCTGCAGAAGTAGAACAGCCAGAGCAGGGCGATCAACGCGAGCACGATCGCGCTCGTGCGCGAGCCGAAGTTCTTGCGCGCGGGAGGCGCATGGCTGATCGCGCGCGCTGCCAGCAGGCACGTCGCCAGCGCGATCGGCGCCTGCACGAAGACCATCGTGTTGAGGCTCGAGAACACGACAGCGGACAGGAACCCGGCGAGGCTGATCGCGCTGATCAGCACGATTGGCGGGACCCGTGGCGGAAGATCCGCGAAGCGCCGCGCGCCGATGAGTAACCAGGCGAAGAACGCGAACTTTCCGCCTTGGTAGAGCGTGTCGAGCAGCGGGCGGACGAGCGGCGGAGTGTCCCACGTCGAAACGAGCGGGGACTGCCCGAACTGGTAACGCAGCACCACGGCGACCAGCGCGACGGAGAGCGCCACCAGGGCGCGAGTCCAATCGCGCAGGTAGGCGCGATCCGGCGCGAAGCGACGCAGAGCCACGAATGTCGCCGCCAGCAGAAGCGCGCTCACCGTCTGGACGACGACGCCAAGGAACGCGAGTCGTGCATCGTTGGCAGTGAACAAGGTGGTCTCGTTGCGTCCGGGGCAGTGGGGCGACGATGGTAGCATCCCGCCGCTTCGCGCCCGGCGCGCCGCGCTCCGCGATCGCGTGCGGTGCGACGATGGAGCGCCCGATGCCACGATTCGTCGCCCTCGCGATCGCCTCGATCGCACTCGTGTCGGATGCGTTCGCGGCGCAGGAAACCGCATTCAGGCCCGTTGGCGTCAACGCACAGGGAATGGCGTTGTTCGAGCGGCCGCGCGATGGCGCACGTGTCGTCTGGATTCCCGCTGGATCGTTCCGGATGAACGGCTACTTCCCGCGTCCGGTCGACGACCCGGAGCACGAGTGGGTGCACGTCGACGCATTCGGCATCGACGAGGCGGAAGTCACGAATCGCCAGTTCGCGCGTTTCCTGAATGAGACGCGAGTCAGCGTCGACACGGATGGACGGACCTTGCTGCACGAAGTGGCGAACGGCGTGCGTTGGCTCGAAACCACATGGGCGGCGGAACCCGGCTGCGACGAGTTGCCGGCACTCGGCGTAACGGGATGGGGCGCGTTGGCGTACGCGCGCTGGGTCGGCGGCGACCTGCCGTTGCTGCGCGAATGGCAGAAAGCGGCCGGTGGCGTCGAGGGCCGCATTTTCCCGTGGGGGAGTGAGCAGCCCACGGCGAGTCACGCGAACTACCGCCGCTTCGGTCCCGACATGCCGATGCCGGTGAAGAGCTATCCCGCGGGAGCGAGCCCGTTCGGCTGCTTCGACATGGCTGGCAACGTCTACGAGCGCGTCTACTCGAGCCGCGGCGGAGGGACGTCAGCCGCGATGATCCGCGGTGGCAGTTGGGCGTCGCCCCATCCGTTGAACCTGCGCACGTTCGATCTCTGCATGCAGTCGATGGAGGTCGGCGATCGGACCGTCGGCTTCCGTTGCGTGGTGCGCAGCGGGGCCGGGCTGCCGTTGCCGCCGAGCGGGCCGTTGCGCTACGCCCGTGTGTGGGGCGACGCCCTGCGCGAGGCGCGCGAGCGCAACGTGCCGATCCTGCTGTCGTTGCAATACGACACCTGCGGCCAGTGCGATCGCACGAAGGTCGGGCTCTTTCGCGATCCCGAGTTCATCCGGGCGTGTAACTCGGAAGCCGTGCTGGTGGTCGGTCACGCGGCGCACGACGGTGCCGACGATCCCCACCCCGAAGACGCAAGCGGCGAGTGCACGCTCTACGCCGGCGTCGGTTGCATGGAGCACATCGACCTCTTTTACGAAGGCTTGAAGCGGGTCGACTTCTTCCGAGTTTCGCCGGGCAACTTCCTGCTCGACCCGCGCACCGACGATGCGAGCCGCGAGCGGATCGAGTGGGTCTTGGTCGAAGAAGATGCGCTGCCAAAGTCAGGCGTCGGCACCGAGGCCTACGTCGAGCAGATCCGCATCGCGCAGGCGCACCTCGGCGAGCCGAAGCTGAACCACGAGCAGTGGGTCGAGCTCGACGCGGCGCGGCCGAAGTCGGCGCTGCCTGCGAACGACGACGAGGGCGGCGGGCCGTGAACGACCGCGGCCGAGGGTTCGTCACCCTCGGCCGCGATCTTGAACGTTCGTTCTGAGGTCCGATCAGGCGCCGAGCATGCCCGCCATGCGCGACGCGCGCTTGCCGGCACGGGTCTGCGCGAACTTCTCGCCGACCGACTTGAGCTGCTTCAACGCCGCTGCGTCGATGCCATCCTTCACGATGCGCTTCTCGACCTTCTCGAGCGCCTTCGCCGCCTCGCGCTCCGGCGCCATCTCCTTGGCAGTGAGCGATGCAGTGAGCTCGTTCAGCTTCTCCGCAAGCTCGTGCCCGGTGAGTCCCTTGGCGAGTTGCGCCGCCAGCTTGTCGGCCTGCTCGAATTCGGCGGCCTCGATCAGCCACGACAGCCGGTTCAGCTTCGCCTTGGCGCGCACGGCCAGCTTCTTGGCCAGATCGTCGGCGCCTTGCTTGTCAGGGGCGCCTTCGGGCGTCGCCTCGAGCGCCTTGATCGCACCGGCGTACATGCCCTTCTCGAAGTCGGCCCACGCCTTGGACAGCGCGGGCGACAGATCCTTCGGGCCCTTCTTTGCCAGCTTGAGCTGCTCGGCGAGGACCTGCTCGATCTCGGAGTGAGCCGACATCGGGTTGGCGTTCACCAACACGCTGCCGTCGATCCCGAGCACCACGCAGTGCGGGATCGTCGTCGCGCCGGTCTGGAACGGCGCCTCGCTGCTCCAGATCGCGTGATCGCTGAACCAGCCCTTCTTCAGTCCGAACTGCTCGATCTCTTCCGGCTTCTCGCCGTTCGAGACGAACATGAACTGCACGTCGTCGCCGTACTCTTCCTGCATCTTGATGGCCAGCGGCACGGCTGACCCAACGCACGGGCCTCAGCCAGTGCCCCAGAACTCGACGACCACCGGGCGTCCCAGCAAGTCGGCAAGGCTCTTCACGCCCTGCGAATTGACGAGCGGCTCGTTGAAGGTGTGGGTCATCTTGTTGCCAACCTTGGCAACGGTCTGCGCCTGCGCGACGCCACCCATCAACAGGGCGGTCGCCGACGCGAAGCTCAGCGCATGCATGAACGACATCGGTTCATCTCCCATCCAAGTTTCGAGTTGATGCATGTGGCCGCGGCCGCGAAAGCCCCACCGCCACCACCCAGAACCTCCCGATCGACCCTGGAGGCGCGTCGGTTTAACGCAACCGGCGTCCGCGTACGACCCAGGCCTCGGCGCGTGCCCGTCACCGCGGCGTCATCAATACGGTGGCCGGGCGCTGATTCAGCGCCGATCTTGCGACCTCACTCCTTGATGAAGGTCGCTTGTCCGCCGTTCTGCTTGGCGAGGTCCTTCAGGAACAGTTCGACGACCTGGGCGCCGATGCCGACGGTGTGGATTGTCACGCGGCGCGTCTCGTTCCACTGCTTCACTTCGCGCAGGATCTCGGCGCAATCGGTGGTGCGGCCGCAGGTGGGGCCGCCATCGGAGAGGAAGAGGATCGTGTCGCCGGTGGTGCCGTACCACTTGTCCTTCACCGAGTGCGGCGAGATTTTGAACGCAGTCTCGAGCGCGTCGAAGATGTTGGTCTGGCCGGCGGCGACGAGGCCGTCGAGCCACTCGGCGACCGCTTTCTTGTTCTCCGCGCTCGCCTTCTGGTTCTTGTCGCTCCACGGCAGCACGACGTCGTTGTAGGCGATGACGTTGAAGCTCGAGTCGGGCGGCAACGCGCTGATCGACGCTTTCACCTCGCGGCGCAGCAGGTCGGCGCGCGACTTCCCCGGCTCGGGCGCGGTGTTCTCGTGGTCGTCGATGGCGGCCAGCATCGAGCCGGAGAGGTCGATCACGTAGACGATCTTCAGCGAGTCGAAGCGGAGCTTGAAGAAGGCGGCGTACTTGCCGTCCTCCTTGATCACCTGCGCCGATTGGCTGATGTCGATGCCACTCGCCGCGAAGCCGTCGCGCGCCGTCTGCCACCAGCCGACCCAGGCGTGCGCCGTCTTGCCGAACTTCTGGCCGGTGATCTGCTCGAGTCGCCCGCACAGGTCGGCGAGGTTCTTCCCCGACTCCTTCGCCGTCTGGTTGACCAGCAGTTCGACCGCCGTCCGGTCGCCGATCCGCGCGAGCGCGTCGATCGCGACCGACCGCTCCTGCCACTCCGACCCGCGCAGCAACGGCGCAAGCGCGCCCGCCGGGATGAACTCCGGCTTCTGCTTCAGCAGCGCCGCCGCCGCCGCCATGCGCGCCTCGAACACCGGATCGTCGATCTCGCCGATCAGGTGCTCGGCCACGAAGGCGTGATCGATGTTCCCGAGCACTTCGAGCAGCAGCAGTCGCAGCCGGTTCGGCTGTTTTGGCGGTTTCGCCATCAGGTAGTCGAGCGTGTCGGTGTTCTTCGCCTTCGACAGCGCCGCGACGTAGCCGCGCACGACCTTCTCCTCGACACCGATCTCCTTGCCGATCCGCTGCTGCGCCTCCCGCATTTTCTCGAGGCCTGCGTAGTTCGGAGCGAGGCCCTTCTGCGCTTTCTCGAGCTGCGGCTTCAGGGCCGTGTCGAGTTTCTTGTCGTTCTCGTCCCGCTCGACCTCGAGCTCCTCGATCCGGCGCAGCGTCGCGATCAGGTGCTCGACCAGCAGCTTGCTGGTTCCGACTAGGTCGTAGTAGGCGACGTTCTCGATGGCTGCGAGCCGCTTGTCGACATGGCTGCCGAGCGCGAGCTCCTTGCGGTAGCGCTTGACGTCATCGGGGAGCGGAGCGGTCTGCGCCGGCAGCGGCGCGACGAGCACGGCGCACGCGATGATCCAAGCGAGTGCAGCGCAATGAACCCGCAATCGGACGGGCATCGCTGCAGCGACCGGGGCAGGCATTGGCGGCTCCTGCGTGGGCCAGACGAGATGGCGCGGCGCAGTTGAGCGATTCACCGCGCTCCGTTACAACCGCGCCTCGTTTTTTGCCACACGACTCGCGCCAAGCGCACGGAGCCGCCCCATGAGCAGCGACGATCCCCACGGCCACGGCGGCGGTCACGGTCACGAGGCCCACGCCGAGGCACCGTCCGGCCCGCCGACCGACTGGTCGAAGGTCCGCAACGTCGGCGCGCTGATCGCGATCCTGGTCACGGCGGTGCTGCTCGGGCTGATGATCTCGTGCGCGCAGCCGCCGTCGGCCGAGCTCGAACAAAAGCGGATCGAGACGTCGCATCGCAGCTCGCTGGTCCACGCTGCGCTGGCCGACAGCTTCTTCAAGAACTACGAGACCGAGTACCGCCGCCTCCTGATCGAGGCCAACGAAGCGGAGTGGCTCACCAACACGCACATCGTCGAGGGCGACGATTCCAACGCCAAGCGCAACGACGCGGCGAAGGCGGCGCTCGCGGCGTTCGTCGGCAGCGAAAAGGTCATCGCCAGCTGCCGCGACCTGCTCGCAAAGGCCGCGGATCTTCCTGCGCTGCAGGTGCGTCAGCTGAAGGCGATCCTCTACCTCGCAGGCGACAAGCCGGCGACGGCGAAGGAGCTGGTCGCGCAGCGCATTTCGGCCGAGACGCGTCAGACCGAGGCGTTGTTCGGCTACACCTTCAAGCTCGACGGCAAGGAAGTCACGACCAACCAGCTCGACGCGATCCTGAAGGACGAGAAGGACGTCGGGAAGCGCCAGGCGGCGTGGGAGGCGAGCAAGGAAGTCGGCGCGACCCTGAAGAACGGCCTCGCTGACCTGCAGCGACTGCGCAACGGCACGGTTCGCGCGCTTGGTTACTCGGACTTCTTCGACTACCAGGTCTCCGAGTACGGGATGACCACCGACGAGATGGTCGCGCTGAACGAAAAAGTCGTAGCGCAGTTGCGTCCGCTCTATCGCGAACTGCACACCTGGGCGCGGCACGAGCTTGCGGCGAAATACGGCGCGCCGGTGCCCGACATGATTCCGGCTCACTGGCTGCCGAACCGCTGGAGCCAGGACTGGAACGCGCTCATCGAAGTGGAGGGCGTGAATCTCGACGCCGCGCTGAAGGACAAGACGCCGCAGTGGCAGGTCGAGCAGGCCGAGCGCTTCTACGTGAGCCTCGGCTTCCCGAAGCTGCCGGCGAGCTTCTATGAGAGGTCGTCGCTCTACCCGGTGCCGGAAGGCGCGGCGTACAAGAAGAACAACCACGCCTCGGCGTGGCACATGGACCTCGACCAGGATGTCCGCTCGCTGATGAGCGTCGAGAGCAACTCGGAGTGGTACGAGACGACCCACCACGAGCTCGGCCACATCTACTACTACCTGTGCTACTCGACCCCGCAGGTGCCGTTGATCCTGCGCGGCGGCGCCAACCGCGCCTACCACGAAGCGGTCGGCACGATGATGGGACTTGCCGCGATGCAGCCACGCTTCATGCAGGCGGCCGGACTCGCGGACGCCAAGGCGCCGCCGCTGTCGGACGACGCGAAGCGACAGCTCCTGTTGCGTGACGCACTGAACTATGTGGTGTTCATGCCGTGGAGCTCGGGCGTGATGATGCGCTTCGAGCAGGAGCTCTACGGCAAGGAGCTCAACAAGGAGCGGTGGAACGCGCGCTGGTGGGAGCTGGTCGAGAAGTATCAGGGCGTCGTGCCGCCGGCCGCGCGCGGCGAGGAATTCTGCGACGCAGCGACCAAGACCCACATCAACGACGATGCGGCGCAGTACTACGACTACGGCCTTTCCTTCGTGCTGCTGTTCCAGCTCCACGACCACATCGCGCGCAACCTGCTGCACGAGGATCCGCACGACACCAACTACTTCGGCCGGCGCGAGGTCGGCGACTTCCTGAAGCAGATCCTCGCCCCGGGCGCGAGCGTCGACTGGAGAGCGCTCATGCGCGACTCGATCGGGGAGGAGCTTTCCGCCGAGCCGATGCTGCGCTACTTCGAGCCGCTGATGGCGTGGTTGCAGGAACAGAACAAAGGTCGGAGGCACACGCTCGCCGATCTCTAGGTCGGCAGTGCCCGCCTGAGCGTGCGGGACGGTGCGTGCGGGATGGGGTGCGAGGAGCCCGTTCGAGGCGCTTTCGAGCGCTTTGCCGGGAATCTCGGCTGATCAAGGGGTCGGGTTCACGCAGACGGGACCGGCGTAAACGGGCGCAACCGTCGCGATGCAAACCGGCGAGACGCTGCTGCTCATCCTGGCCGCGGTGACCCTGTTCGGGGCGTTGGCGCAGCGGATCGGGCTGGCCGAGCCAATCGTCTGGGTGCTCGCCGGGCTCGCACTGTCGCTGGTGCCCGGGCTCCCTGAAGTCGACCTGAATCCCGATTGGGTCTTCCTGCTGGTGCTGCTGCCGCTGTTGCACGCGCAGGCGTGGGGCACGTCGTGGAAGGAGTTCCGTTCGCACCTGCGAACGATCAGCCTGTTGGCGGTGGGGCTGGTGCTGTTCACGACGGCGGTGGTCGCGTGGGCGGCGAAGCTGGTTGTGCCCGACTGGCCATGGGCCGCGGCCCTCGCCTTCGGCGCGATCGTCTCGCCGCCCGATGCGCTTGCCGTCAGCGCGATCGCCGGGAGACTGCGCCTCCCGCGCCGCATCGTCACGATCCTTGAAGGCGAAAGCCTGGTGAACGACGCCACCGGCTTGGTCGCCTACCGCCTCGCGCTCGGCGCGGTCGCGAGCGGCTCGTTCGCGCTCTCCGACGCTGCCGGCGATTTTCTGTTCGTTGCTGTTGGCGGCATCGCAGTCGGTCTGATCGTCGGGTTCGGAATCGCGGCGATCTTCCGCCGGGTGAAGGACGCGTCGATTGCGATCGCGCTGTCGCTGGTGGCGCCCTACCTCGCCTACCTGCTGGCCGAGCGCTGCCACGTGTCGGGAGTGCTCGCGGTGGTGGCGGAGGGCATCGTGCTCGGCACGCTTGCGTCAGAGGTGCTGTCGGCGACGGCGCGCCTCGAAGGCTTCGGCTTCTGGCAGATGGTGGTGTTCATCCTGAATGGCGTGGCGTTCCTCGTCATTGGGCTGCAACTTCCGTCGGTCACGAGTGAGGTGTGCAAGGACGAATCGTGGGCGACGCTGGTGCTGGATGCCGGCGTTGTCATCGCTGCGGCAATCGCCGCGCGCAATGTCTGGATGATCCTCAGCGGGCTGTGCTATCGCGCACTGCACTCGATGCACCTGGCGATGCACCGGCCGTTGCCGTGGCGTCACACCGCGGTGATCGGCTGGGCCGGGATGCGCGGCGATGTGTCGCTGGCCGCCGCATCGGCGTTGCCCCGCGCGAGCAGCGACACGCCCGGCTTTCCGTGCCGCGAACTCATCGTCTTCATGACGTTCGCGGTCATCCTCGGCACGCTGGTCGTGCAGGGCACGTCGATGCCGTGGTTCATCCGCAAGCTAGGCGTCGCCACGGACGGGGTCGAGGAGGAGGAGCGCGAACGCGAGGCCCGCGTGGCGACGGCGACTGCAGCGTTCGGCCATGTGAAGGCGCTCGCGAAAAGCGGGCAATTCCTCGCGACCTCGACCAGTGTCGTCGCCGCGGAGTACGCCGATCGTGTGCGCCACCTGCATCAGGGGCGCGCGACGTTGCTCGGCGAGGCGGGCGATGACGTGATGCACGTGCAGGGGACCGCGCAGTTGCGCCGGGAGGGGCTGAAGATCGAGCGCGACACCCGGCTGCACTTGCTGAAGAAGCACCTGATCGAGCGTGAAACGCTGCTCAAGCTCGAACGCGAACTCGACCTCGAGGAGACGCGGCTCCTCGGTTCGATGCGCAACGGCAACTGATCAGCGCGGCAGCTTCGACAGCGCCGCCGCGAGCGATTCGCTCAGTGGCTCAGTCAACGCCTCGGCCAGGAGGCGGTGCCCCTCGACGAAGATGTGGTAGTCGGTGGCGTAGAGCGCGTCGCGGCCATCGGCTTGAAACGACTCGAGCACGTCGATGCAGGGGATCCCGAGCTGCGCCAGCAGCGCGCGCAGTTCAGCGCGCAACCGGCCATTCGCGCCGCTGGTGACGACTTCGGCGACGCGCTCACCGAGAGCGGCAGCCCGCGTCGGGAAAGCCACGTCGTAGCTCGGGATCAGTGCCACCAGCAGTTGCGCGTTGTGCTCCCGCGTCAGCGCCTGCGCCTGTTCGATGCAGTGCCGCGCTTTCGCGACGACCGGTGCGATCCGCTCCGGCCGCTGGTGGAAGTAGCAGGCCTGGTTCAGCCCCTGCCAGAACAGGAGATCGCGATCGTCGCGGCCGAGCCAGGTGCGCCGCGCAGAGGTCGTCTCCGCCGGCGGCTTCGGATCGGGCGGCTGCTCTTGCGAGGCGTCGTTGAGATGCGGCCTCGCGACATCCTCGAGCTCGATGAAGTCATTGCCAAGGAAGACACCTAGCACCAGCACGTCCGCTGCGATCGGATTCGCCAGCGTTCGCGCACGCAGCACGAGCTGCCACAGGCTGTAGTAACCGGCCGAGGCGTTCAGCATCACCGCGTTCGCCAGCGTCGGCTGCGCGCGCAATCGGCGTTCGAGCACAGCGGCCGCGTTGTCGGCGTTGGCGACCACTCCCATCAAATGGCTGTCGCCGATCAGCAGCACGCGCGGTGATGCGGCGAGGGCTGCGCCAGTCGGGTCCTCCACGTCGCGAATGAGCCCGAGTCCGTCGTGGCGGCGTCGCAGTTTCTGCGCCTCGCCACCGAGCGGTCCCATTAGGAACCGACGGTCGAGCCCGCTTTTCGGCCGGTGGCCGACGACGGGGTCGACGACGTACTGCGCGTCCTGCGGCCACGGAATCTCGTCGCCTGCCTGCGCGCTCGGAACGCCGCGTTGGGTCGCGTCGCGCGACGCCTCCGCGCGCCATGCCTCTGCGGTTCGCGCGCCGCACCACGCGGTGATGGCGACGCATGCGACGTCCCACGCCACGATCAGCGTCCAGAACAGGTGCCTGCGGGAAGCAAGGTGGCTCGTCATCGCGGCGCGGCATCGTAGCCAGCGCACCGCTACCATCCCCGCCGATGATCCCCCCACGAAAGACCCGCAAGATCCGCATCCGTGACCTCGAACTCGGCGGCGACGCACCGATCGCGGTGCAGAGCATGGCGGCGACGCGCACGCGCGATGTCGCGGCGACGATCCGGCAGGTGCATCTCATCGAAGCGGCCGGCGGCGATCTGGTTCGCATCGCGGTCGACAACGACGCCGATGTCGCGGCTCTGGCCGAGGTCCGCAAGGCGACGAAGGCGCGCCTCTCGGTCGACCTGCAGGAGAACTGGCGCCTTGCGGAGAAGGTGGCGCCCTTCGTCGACAAGCTCCGCTACAACCCCGGCCACCTCCATCACCACGAAAAGTCGCTGCCGGTCGCGGAGAAGGTCGCGTGGATCGTCGCCGTGGCGAAGCGCCATGGCCTCGCGCTGCGCATCGGCGTCAACGCCGGCTCGATCGATCCCGCGCTCGAGGCGCGCTTCCCGGGCGACCACGTCGCGGCCATCGTCCAGTCGGCGATCGACCACTGTGCGATCGTCGACGATCTGGCGTTCACCGACTACTGCGTCTCGATCAAGGACAGCGACCCGCGTCTCGTCATCGACGCCAACCAGCGCTTCGCCGCCGTCCGTCCCGACGTGCCGATCCACTTGGGCGTGACCGAAGCCGGCATGCCGCCCGACGGGATCATCAAGACCCGGATCGCCTTCGAACAATTGCTCTCCCGCGGCATCGGCGACACGTTGCGCGTCTCGCTCACGCTGCCATTCGACGACAAGGGGCAGGAGATCACGATCGGCCGCCAGCTGCTCGATGACGTCGCGAACGGCCGCTTCCGCTCGGTCCCGCCCAACTTCTTCAACCAGTTGAACATCGTGAGCTGCCCCTCCTGCAGCCGCGTCGAGAACGAAAAGTTCATCGAGCTCGCGCAGGAAGTGAAGCGCATGACCGAGTGGGCCAAGGAGCACTCGATCACCATCGCCGTCATGGGCTGCCGCGTGAACGGCCCAGGCGAGACCGACGACGCCGACCTCGGCCTCTGGTGCGGCCCGACCCACGTGAACCTGAAGCGCGGCGAAGAGACCGTCGGCGCCTACACCTACGAGCAGATCCTCCCGAAGGTGAAGGCCGAGGTGGAGCGGCTGGTCGCGGCGAAGGGCGGGAAGGTGCCGGCATAGCGACGACGGCGTCGCCGCAAGGAGTTCTCACGATGCAACTGCTCATCTGCGCCGCGCTCCAGTTCGCGACACTCGCCGCGTCAAGCGACGACTCCGCGCCAGCGCGTGTGCGAGAGATCCCTCCCGTGCTGGCGGTCGAGGTTGCGAAGCTCCACCGCGCGCTGATCCCGAAGCGCGATGAGCCGTGGCAGACGATCCCGTGGCAGGTCGACCTGCTGGCGGCGCGCGAGGAGGCGATCCGGACGAAACGGCCGCTCTTCCTGTGGGCGATGAACGGTCATCCGCTCGGGTGTGTGTGAAACAACGGGGTGCTGGACCGTGAGTCCAGCTTCGCTGACGCGCAAGTGATCGAGACGCTGCAGAAGCGGTTCGTGCCGCTCGCGCTTGACGTCTGGTACGAGGAGCGGCGCGAGGACGCGGCGGGGGAGCTCTTCCGCAAGGTCGTCTACCAGCGCGAGGGGCTCGAGCCGGGTCGTACGACGCAGGGCTTCTACGCTTTCGCGCCGGACGGGAAGCTGCTCCAAGGCTGGAATCACCGCGGCGTCGATCGGCTGAAGGAGCACTTGAAGAAGGCGCTCGATGACTACGAGCCGCCGAAGGCCGCCGCGCTCACCGGAGTTGCCGACGCACGCTTCGATCGCACGCTGCCCGACGGGGCGCGGATCGTCGACGTCCACGCGCGCATCACCAAGGCGGACTGGCCCGAGCCGAAGGACGGCTACGAACGGGTGATGCAGGCGGCTACGAGCAGCGACCATCTCTGGATTGTGCGCGAGGAGATCGCGGCGCTCGGCGCCGGGACCTTCCCGACGAGCCTTGCGACACGGATCGCCCGCTTCCACTGCATCGACAACACGCGCGGCGAGCCGCCGCTGTGGGAGATCGCGGAAGTGCAGCGCGCCGAGATCAAGATCGAGCCCGACCCGAAACGAGCCGGAACTGCGGGCGTGGCAAAACTTGCCGCGCTGTCAGCCGTCGAAGGCACGATCTCGCTCCGGTCAGCCGACGGCGAACGCGGTTACGACGCCCGCGTCGGCGGCAGCGTCGAGATCAAGGACGGCGCGCTCACGAAGTTCGACCTTGCGATCCGCGGTGATTTCTTCGGCTCTGGCGAGTACACCCGCAACGCGCCACCCGGCAAGTTCACGCTGGCGATCGTCTTCACGCTCGCCGATGCGGTCGACACCGCGGATGGGGATCAGGCCGCCAGGGTCCCGCCGCAAGGCGCGCGCTGGCTCGACGACTACCTCGGAAAGGTGAATGGGCGGCAGTAGCAGCGAGCGCTGCTGATCACGCGGGGCGAGGCGCCGCCCTCCGAACCCTTCCTCGCCCCGCCGGCCAGCGCCACGCGAAGATGCCGCCGGTCGCCGCGGCATAGAGAAGGCAGTCGAACATGCAGCGGAGCGTGTGGCCCCACGAGGTGCCGATCCAGATGACCTGCCAGATCTGTCCGGCGGCGTAGGCGAGCCAGGTCGCGAGTCCGACGACGTGGAACACCTCGCCGCGCGCCACGCCGTCGCGCAGCGCCATGGTCGCGAGCCACGCCACCAGCGTCGACACCACCAGATAGAAGAGCATCGACTGCACCAGCATCGGCGTCATCGTGAACGGGGCGGGCTTGCGCACGAAGAGGTAGCCGGCCGGACCCTGCGCGTACTTCGCCTGGAATTCCGGCTTGCACATCTCCTTGGGATCGTCGCAGACGGGGAAGACGTACTGACCGCCTTCGGGGCACTGGCCGCGCAGCGCGGTCATCACGGCGTCCTCGTTCGGCAGCTTGATCCAGTCCTTCTTGTGATGGCCGACGACCATCCACATCAGCGACGCGAGCACGAACACGGCGACCGATGACAGCGCGATCGGCAGCCAGAGCGAGGTGAGCGAGACGGCGGCCAGCGGGGCGGCGACATTCGCGACGAGCAGCATCGGAGGACTTCGCGATCCGGGAGGGAGGGGCGGCGGTCGAGGGCAACCGGAGGCGGCATCACGCCTACGGCAAGGCGAGCGGTAAAGCGCCCCCTCCCGGGGATCCGCGACGGGCATTAGAATGACGCCCGTCAACCGCTCTATGGGTCGCGGAGGACCCGCCATGCCACAGTCTCGGATTCGCATCCTCGGTCGGTTTGCGATGGGCTTCGTGCCCTGGTTCGCGGCGATGCCGCTCCTCGCTCAGCAGGAGCAGTGGACCATCCGTGGCCACCTCCAGTTCGAGCGGTTCGGCGCCGGCATCGCCAACTGGATCGATGAGGACGGCGACGGCGTCGAAGATCTGATCGTTGGCGCACCGCAGGCGCCCTCCTCGCTCGAAGCGGCGCACGTCCGCATCGTGTCGGGCCTCGACCTGTCGACGCTCCACGAGTTGTCGTCCGACAACGAGGTCCACGAAGGGTTCGGCGAGCAGGTGGCGGCGGTTGGCGACATCGATGCGGACGGGACGCCCGACTTCGCGGTCGGCGCACCCGTCGCCGAGTACGTGCGCATCTATTCGGGCGCGACTCGTGCGCAGCTCCATCAATGGACCTCTCCCCAGCCGATCTCCGGATTCGGTGCCAGCATCAGCGGGATCGGCGACTTGAACAACGACGGCCACGCCGACGTCGCAGTCGGAGCGCCCGATGAATCGGTGGCCGGAGTGAGCGTCGGTGCCGTCCGGTTGCTCTCAGGTCTGGATGGTTCACTGCTGCTCCGCATCGCTGGCGCAACATCGCAAGGTCGGCTCGGCGATCGCGACCTGCTGGCCGCCATCGCCGATCAGGACGGAGATGGTCACCTCGATCTCGCGCTGCTCGACTGGAAGCTGAGCGGCGGCATCCTCCGTCGGCACGCGCGGATCGTGTCGACCGCGACCGGACTCGACGTGCAGACGATCACGTTCGACTATTCGGACTACGTCGACTACGTCCCGGTGTCGATCAGCACTGCCGGCGATTCCGACGGCGACGGTCGGGCGGATCTTGCGATCGGTGCGTTGCCGATCGATCCGGCCGCGGACCCGGGCCGCGCCTTCGTCTTCTCGACCGCCGCCGGCGGCGAACTGCTGCGGCTCGACGTCGGCGATGACCCGACGTGGGTGATCGTGGCCGGCGCCGGCGATGCTGACGCCGATGGCAAGCCCGATCTGGCGGTGGCCGTCGACGACATCAGGTTCAACAAGCACTACCCGAGCGTGGTGATCCATCGCGGTAGCGACGGTGCGCAGATTGGCCGGATCGTCGGCCCGATCGGCAGCGAGTTCGGGCGCGCTTTCGCCGCCGGTTCCGACTTCGACGGCGATGGCGTGCGTGATGTGGCGATCGGCGACGCGAGTTTCGTCAGCAACGGTGAGGCACGCGGGGCGGTTGAACTCGACGCCTGGCCGGTCGGGACGCAGCTCGTTCGCCGGATCGGCGAGGTCGTGATCGAGAACTTCATCGGGCGCGCTGCCGAGCTCGGTGATGTCGACGGCGACGGCCACGTCGATCTCGTGGCGGCATCGGTCGGTGCGCTCTTCGGCACTCACGGCATCCGCATCGTCTCCGGGCTGGACGGCTCGCAACTGGCGAATTTCGCCGTCACCGACCCCCCGGACGGGCCGGTGATCGCGCTCCCTGACATCGACGGCGATGGCATCGCGGATCTCGCGATCGCCGAGAAACTGTTGGGAAAGACGCCAGCGGTCGAGCTCCGCTCGGGCGCGACGGGAGCGGTGATCCGCGTCTTCGTTGCTTCGAGCCATTTGTCGCAGTTCGGCTTCGCGCTCGCAGTCGGCACGCAGCCGAGCGGCGCCGTGCACCTCGCCATCGGCGCGCCAACTTCGTCGGCAGGAGCGAGCGGCGCAGGGTCGGCGGATGTCTACGACGTCGCGACCGGCAACCTGATCTTCGCCATGAATGGAACGCGCGTGTTCGAGCAGTTGGGCCGCTCGATCGCGTACCTCGGCGATGTCAACGGTGATGGCACCGGCGACTGGGCGATCGGCTCGCCGAAGAACTCGGGGGCAGGCACGGACGCCGGTCGGGTGCTCGTGGTATCGGGCGTGAATGGAGCTTCAATCAAGCGTCTCGTTGGCGCGACCCGCGACGAATTCGGGGACGGAGTTGCTTCGCCCGGCGACCTCGACGGCGACGGTGTCGGCGACCTCATGGTCGTCGCGGCCGGTTTCGATCAACATCGCGGCGAGCTGCGTGCCTTCACGAGCGCCGGCTGGAGCCAGCGATTCGCGATCTCCGGTGAGGCGCAAGGCGACGACTTCGGCGCGCAGCTTGGGGTGCTGCCTGACTTGAACGGTGACGGACTCGCCGAGTGGGCGGTGCGCGGCTCGAAGCCGCAGCGCGTCGACGTCCGATCGGGTTCGGGTCATCTGCTGGCTCGCATTCCGGTCACGCCGCAGTCCGTGCTCGCGGCTCCCGCTGGCGCGGGCGGCGGCGCTGGCGGCTCGCCGAGCGGAGACGCGTTCGCCGACCTCTTCGTGACCGATCCGTTCGTCGCGGGAACGGAAGCGCTGCTGATCGCGCTCGACGATCTATCGCTGCAGATCGATCCGCCGGTCGCGTTCGCGAATGACACGGTCACGGCGTACTTGCGCGGCGGGAGCTTCGGCAACGTGGTCGGGCTGCAACTGCTCGAGGTGAACGGCGTGCCCTTCGGCGCGATGATCGGCGTCGGTCTGTTCGACGTATTCGGCGAGTGGTCGCTGGTCGACGTCGTCCCGCCAGGCTTCGCGGGGTTCACCTACACACTCAGGGGCTACGCGGTCGGCTGGAACGGTCGGATTGTGACAAGCCTCGATCAACTCCTCGAGTTCCAATGACCGATTGGTTCGAGGGTCGGCTGGGAGGTTGGCTCGACGGCACGCAGCGATTCGAGTTCCGCGTACTGCTGCTGGTGGCGCTGATGGTCGTCGTCGCAGCCATCGATCGGGTGCGCCGCGGTGCCGCAGCGACTCGGCCGCGCGAGTACGCCTTCGTGCTCGGCCTCGCCGCGCTCGGTGCGCTCGCGGGCGTCGGTTTCGACGCGTGCACGTCGCGCATCGAGCCGGCCTACTTCATCGAGTGGAAGGGGATCGCAGCAGGGCCGGGATTCGACGGTCGCGTCCTCGAGCTCGGCGCCAAGGCAGGCTTCGGGCTCGGGCTCTTCGTTGCGGTGCTGCTGGCCTTCGCCAACACGCGCCGCCACGCGCCGCCACGCGCCGCCACGCGCCGCCGATGGTCTTTTGGGCAACGCTGACGAAGCGCGGCGCCGGCGTGCTGACCCTGACGCTCGCGACCGCGGCGCTCCTCGGCGCACTCGCCTGGGTCGTCGACCTCCCATCACCGCTCCCCGTCGTCCCGCCACGCGATGGCCTCCCGCCCGATCGCAGCACGATTGTCTGGTGGACCCACCTCGGCGCCTACGTCGGCGCGCTCGCCGGGACGACGATCGAGCTCGTGCGGCTGCGCGGAATCACCCACGGTCGTTGATTCGAGGTCGCGCGTTCGTCCGCTACCGTCTCGCCGCTCATTCATCTCAGTGCCGCACGATCGCGGCGCCGCGCGGCGGAGCGACGCATCCATGGACCTCGGCTTCGAGACGATCGGGAACGCGACGCTCATCTGCCACGACGGCGGGCCGGTGCTGGCAACCGATCCGTGGCTCGATGGCGATGCCTACTTCGGGAGCTGGTCGCTCGGCCATGAGGTGCCGGCGGAGCAGCGCGCCAATGTCGCGGCGTGCAAGTACCTCTGGATCTCGCACGGGCATCCCGATCACCTGAGCATCGCGTCGCTTGAGAAGCTGCGCGGCAAAGTGATCCTCCTGCCGGATCACGTCGGCGGCCGCATCCGGCGCGATCTCGAGGCGATGGGGTTCTCGACGCGCGTGCTGCCGGACGGGATCTGGGTCGAGTTGTCGCCGCGGCTCAAGGTCTGCTGCCTCGCCGACTACAACCAGGACGCGATCCTGCTGATGGATCTTGGCGGCCGCCTGCTGGTCGACGCCAACGATGCGAGCGACCGCGGCGTCGGCGATTTCCTGACCCGCACGATCGCGCGCTACCGCCAGTCGTGGCTGCTCTGCCTGACCGGGTACGGCGACGCCGACATGATCCACTTCTTCGACGAGGCGGGGGCGCGCGTGCTGCCCGACGCGGCGATGAAGGTGGCGCTCGGTCCCGGCATCGCCGGCCTGCTGCAGCACTACGGGATCAAGGGCTTCATCCCATTCAGCTCGATGCATCGCTACCAGCGCGCCGACAGCGTCTGGGCCAACGAGTACGCCACCGAGATCGACGAGCATCGCCGCGACTTTCCGCAGGGGCAGGGGATCGAGATCCTGCCGGCGTTCGCGCGGATGGACCTGGTCAAGGAGCAGCTTGCGGAGATCCGTCCGCGCGAATTGCCAGCCGTCGTGCGCCAGCCCGAGGAGTTCGGCGACTCCTGGACCGACCCGCTCTCCGCCGAGGACGTGGCGAAACTGCGCGCCTACTTCGATCCGATCGAGCACCTGAAGAGCTTCCTCGGTGCGATCACCTTCCGCGTCGGCGGCCGTGACACGACGCTCGACGTTGCGCCACGCGAGCACCGCCGCTCGATCGTCTTCGCGCTGCCGCGCGCTTCGCTGTTGGCCGCCATCGGCTTCGAGGTCTTCGACGACCTGCTGATCGGCAACTTCATGAAGACCACGCTGGTCGGCGAGTGGCATGCACGCAACGTGGCAGGCCTCTATCCCGACTTCACGCCGTTCGTCGGCAAGTACGCCGACAACGGCCACGCGAAGGATGCAGGACAACTGCGCGCCTACTTCGGCGAGTACTTCCGTCGCGGGCTGATGGCCGCCGGCCCGACGCCGCTGAGCCAGGCCGCGTTCGGGCGAGCGCAGCGGTATCTCGGGGGCGGCTGAACAGCGATTTGCGGCGTTCCTCGCGCACGGGCTGCCGGCCGGCTCCTCATCGAGGACTTCGGCTACGACGAGGTCGATCGCAAGACGGTGGAATGGGGCGCGCACCACGATCACGAACTGCATTCGTGGGGCACGATCCGCACCGCGATCGCCGAGCGCTTCGCTCTCCTGAGCAAGGCGTCGGTTCCCTACCTCTATCGCTACGTCGCGCGCGTCTTGCCGCACGATTCAGATGGGGGAGCGCTGGTCGACGCCGTCCGCCGCGACGAGGCGTGCACGGAGAACGGCGATCGGCTGTTCGCAAGCTGAGCGCGCGCGGTCGAAGCGACGCCGGCCTACCAATACGCCTCGCCCGCGGCCGACCCGCCGATCCCATACGGCGAAGTCCGATCGATCGCCCGATCGCCTGCCAGCCGGAACTCGAACCCGATCGGGTTCTTCGCGAAGTCCGCGAAGCGCGTCATCGACACGCCGCCCCAGCGATCGCCGATCGCCACCAGTTCGAACTGCGTGAACCGCTGCGAGGCGCCGTCCCAGGTCGCGTGGCCCAGGATCTTCACGTCGACGCCGCGCCACTGGTTCGTCTGATCCTGATTGTCTTCGCCAGTCTTGCCGCGAGGCCCCTTCTGTGAAGTTCTCGACGCGCCCGTCAGTCGAAGCTTCACCTGTTCTCCGTCGACGGATTCGACCGTCGACGTCAGCGCCGCACGCTCGATGTGCGCGTCGTCGTATGGGTAACCGATGCAGTGCACGTAGTCGACGAAGTGGTGCGCCGCCAGCCGGCGCACGATCGTGGCGGGGATCTCACGGCGGGTGCCCTTCTCCAGTCGATCCGGCACGAACGCTTGCGCCTCGTCCTTCCTGAACCAGGCGTAGTCCTTGTTCCACGAACCGGCCGCCTCGGCGTCCTGCGGCGGCTTCCGCGGCAGATCGCGCATGCTCTCGACCAGCACCAGACCGTCGACCGGATAGACCGCATTGGCGCGATCGCTCGCGCCGGCGGGGTCGATCGGCTGCGCGGCCAGCCGCCGTTCCTGCGGAAGCGCGTCCCACTTCGCGAGCGCGCCCGCGAGCAGTTCGACCGCGGCCTTCGGATCGAAGTTGATCTGCGCCGACCCGAGGTGCTCACCGCTCGGCGCGACGCAGTAGACG